>PEAN01000009.1 GCA_002753735.1 Magnetococcales bacterium DCbin4 | reverse complement strand
AAGGTGAATCCTTGGTTGAAATTTTAGATGAATGATTCTGGGTTCAGGGAGGGGAAGTTTTGTATTGTGTCCCCGGAATTCGCTTATGGCTCTGGAATGTCAATTTATGGGCAGTGATTTGAGATCTGTAATCCTACCGTAATTTGGTAACATAATCCGATGATATTTTACCAATTAGATTTATCGCCATTTGAGAAATCGGAAAGGTGTCCCCGGATTCTCAGATTTCCGAAAAGGTGTCCCAAGATTTGGAAACTATAATAAAACACACCCATGGGAACTGAAATCACACTTGACATCAGCGGGCTTGCTCTCGATTACAGCAAGAACCATATGGGCAATGATCACGGGGCGTTGTTCCAAGAGAAAGATCGCCAACGCCGCCGTTCTGATCAGATAAATTATGATTATTTTGTCAAAACCAACGAGGACCCGGCTCCTTTGGAGATGGCCTTTGCAAAGCCTCTCAAGGAAGTCTTGCCCAGGCTTGAAATGATGGGTTTCACCCTGAAAAATGCAGAAATCGCATATCAAAGAGTCCTTCAATATAAACGTGAAGTGATGGCAGAGTCAGCCGATGACGGTACTGAACCAAAGACGCTTATGGGCTTTGAGGAATTCTGTGATTTCGTGACAACTCATGCCGTTAAAAGCCTCGACGACACCTTCTACAGCTCGATCGATGGCAGGGATAATGACCTAGTTCAGGGGAGGTTCTCTGACAAGGGGATAACCAGCCGTATTCCCGTTCTATGGGATAATTTTGGTTACTGGCAAACATACTCCGAGCGAAGCTACTTTGGAAGTCTGATTCGCATCTTTGATTCCTACTATCTGTTACGGATCTTGGCTAAAAATCCCGAGAATTTGGATTCTGAGGTGGTATGGCAGTACGGACCGCTTGTGGAAAATGGCTGGGCAAGTGAGGACCAATTCAACCCAAATGCTCGTCGCGGACAGACTTTCCTCATCGGGACCGAAGGTAGTTCGGATGTCCACATACTAAAACATGCATTTTCCATTCTTCGGCCAGAGATTGCTGACTTCTTTCGTTACATTGACATCAAAAGCCACCCTTTTTCAGGTGCGGGCAGCCTCCGTAAATTTGCTGAGGGTCTCGCCAATATTGACGTTCACAATCAAATCGTTTTTCTATTTGACAATGATGCCGAAGGTGTCGACGCTTTCCAAAAAGTTTCAGGGCTATCGCTACCGCCAAACATGCGGGCGATGACGTTACCTGAGATGGTCGAGTTTCGTAGTTTTCCTGCTAAAGGTCCTGAGGGTCTCAGTAGCACGGACATCAACGGACGCGCTGCAGCTATCGAATGCTATCTGGACCTTAAGTTCAACGGAAACTCTTCTGCTCATGTGATTTGGACAAACTTAAAGAAAGACCTGGGAGTCTATCAAGGGGCCCTGGAGTCAAAGGATGTCTACACAAAGGCGTTTTTGAAGCAAAGCGTAGGTTCTGTTGTCAGCGGTGCCTATGATGTAAATAAAATTAGCCGAGTCTTGGACGCGATTGTTGCCGAATGCACAACGATTGCCGAGAACGTCACTTTGACATAAATCCAGAGATGCCACAATTCCGGTGACACCACAATTCCTGAATTCCGGTAACACCATTCTGATTTCTTTTATTGAATTCCGGAATTCCGGTGACACCATACTGATTTCATATATAGGGTGAATTCAGGGACACAATACCAAATTTGGGAATTCAGGGACATAATACCAAACTGGGGAATTCAGGGGACAGAGGGGGAATTCAGGGGACAGGATATACATTTCATCGAAGGCTGATCAAATCGATACACTGTCCCTGGAATTTCCTACGGGTTAGTAGTAATTGCAGTTTTTATCTTGGTCACAGTGCCACCTCGGGACAGGTGGACGTGTGTAAGAATAAGTTCCAGGGGGTGCATTGCCAAACGGAAGTGACGATTTCCGATCATAGGTTTTGTACCACCTCCCGCCAGGGCTTTGCACTAACAATTCAGGAACGCCATCCTGTATTTTGAGTGCCGAACCGTCATTGAAAAGAATCGTTCTCTTCGCCGAGCGGTCTCCGTCCGCGTGTAGCGCATGAGGCGCTGCCAACAATACTACCGTAATAATCACGGCGATTTTTTGCAGACTGATCATTTGTGTAACCTCTTGGAGAAAGAGATGTCGATTAACTCGTTAATTCCTACCAACCAACCTTGAGTGACATAGGATGAGGAATAGTTTCAATATGAATGGAAAAAAATTCGAATCATGCGCTTCCATGAATGATAAGAATCCATATGTTACAATGTGATATATCCCATCCTGATATGATCCTTCTCTGATGCCGATCTCAATACGACGCAAGCGCCGAATGAATTTCAGGGTTCCGGACAAAATCCGGTGACACCATACCGATTAGGTTTATAGCCATATAAGAAATCAGTATGGCGTCACCGGATTTCCACCCAGTTGCATGCAGGCAAAGGTTTGAAGTTTTCCAGGGTGAATTCCTTGAGGATCATTCAAATCATCATTGCAAACGGTCGCGCCAGTATTCTGGACGGCGGTGCATATGCGCCACAGCGACGATCAAAATGTCCGATCCATCCTCATGAAAGATCAGCCCGTAGGGAAAACGCCGCAGACGGCAACGCCGGGTGCCAGCGCTGAGTGGGTGCCAAGCCGCCGGGTAGCGTGCATCAGTTCCAGAGCCGCCAATACCTCATCCAGGAACGACCGGCCAAGACCGATGACCTGCCCTTCGTGGAACGCCACCGCTTCATCAAGTTCCTGCTGGGCGACTTCAAGGAAGCGGATCATCTATATTTGGCCAAAACGTCATTCAGGGGGATCGCCTTCATCTCTCCCCGCCGATAGGCCGCCAGACGCTCCTCGGACTCCTGGGACCACAGTTGATCGATTTCCCGATCCGGTTCGTCCAGGCTGCTCAGAATGGCGTCTACAAGTTCCAGCCGTGCCAACGGACTCAATTTGCGGGCTTGTGCCTCTATGGCGCTTGCGGTAGGGTTATCCATTATCATCTCCTGAATCTCGATTCACGCTGTCCAACAGTTGGTTCACATGCTTCAGGAACCCTGCAACCTGGATGGTTGTGGCCTACCGGTCAATATCGTCGTCAAAATCGTCAAATGCCTCGTACCGAATCAGAAATCAGGAGACAGTATATCCATTTCCAAAATTCAATAAATCCTAACGGGTTCAGCGGTATTGATGAGAACCCCCTTCCAGGGTTTAGGGGATTTCCTCCCGGTTTTATACCAAATCAAGGAAACAACCCTGGGAGTAACCACCCATGCCCTTCTTTTCTTGATCATGTCCTATCGCCCCTGCATCAGGCGATAATGCCGCTCCAGGGCAAAACGAAATGCCCGTAACAAAATACGACGGCTGAGGTTTTTCCGAACCAGGAAATCCTGGGCACCTTCATGGACGACCCTGGATTGCAACTCCTCGTTTTCCAGTTCGTTGATCACCAGGATGGGGACATCCACCGCATGCCCCCTGACCTTGAGGAACGTCTCCAATCCATCACTGTCGGGCAGGGAAAGATCCAGCAGGATCAGGTCAATCCCCCCATGCTTCAACACTTTTTCCGCCTCCTGCAACAACTCCACATGCGTAATGACGAATTTAATCGGCAGAATCGATTCCCCTTCCCGGACCTCCTCGCCATCAAGCCACCCCTGAATCATCAGGGCAATCACCGGATCATCCTCCACCACCAACAACTGATAGTCGCGACTGGTATCCAGTTCCGTGTCCTCGACTTCCACAAATCCGGTAATCATCGCCTTGATCGCCGCAGTGGCCGGTCTGCCGGTAAACGCCATGTAGACATGCAAAAGGAAGAAACATACCATCGCATAGGCCATGGCGACATGAACCCCCGCCACGCCAAACAACCATGCACTGGGAATCCCCACCAGATGCCAACGATTATATTCGGCAAACAGCACCCCCGTCACCAACAAGGTCGGGTAAATCATGACTGTCAAAATCAGATAGGCGATCCGCTGTAGTGGATTGTGTTTCCTGCGCCGGGTCTTCTTAAACGGATGCGACAAATGGGGGTCGAACATGCCCTTGGAATAATAGTGGACCACTTCCAACATTTTTTCAGTGGAAGGGATATATTGCCGCCATTCACCAGTGATCAAATGCCAGAAGATGGTAAAAGACCATAATGCAATCAAAATGGTGGCGAAAATGCGATGCCAACTGGCCGACAATTCGTAATCGAGCCAATGCAGCAAACCCGTGACATGAAAACCGGTCACGATCAGCGCCAGGATCAATGCCGCCTGACCCCAATGCCAGAAACGTTCAAAGCGGGTAAAGAACAGTTCAGGATGATGCGTCATGTCCGCAACCGTCTCCTTGGCCGCATCACGATGCGCAATGTCGCATGCACCGAAATGCCGATCAGTGTCAACAAGACACACCCCTTGCCGATGGCATGCAATGCTGGATTATTTTGTCGGCCCGGCATATAAACCCCTTCGACCCCATCCATGCGACCCCCGTTGCGGTGACATTCACGACAGGTCAGGGATTGCTCCCGGGGGGCCACCATATGGGTCAGCGGAAAATACATCACCCCTTCCCTGAACCCGATCTCGCCACTGAATGGAAAACCCGCCGCTTTCATGCCCGCCGCCACCGAACGTTTCAGATCACCAGACTGTTCAAGGGCCTCTTTATCCTCTGGACCATCCTGGATCGTATGATTGGTCACCAGGGTTTGATTGACCGGATCATAAGGAAGCATGGCCCACATTTTTTTGAAGGGCCAGATACGCGCGGAAGAATCAGCAACACTGCCAAAAATCCGGTTGATCCCCACCGGACCCGTTGGCGCCAATTTTTCATTCAAGGAGAGGAAGTCAACCTTGCCATTGAACCAGGCATACCGTGGAACCAGATTCGCCCCCCACAGCAATGTTCCATGGGTCCGACTGTGGCGGAAACTGATTTTTTCCGGGAGATGGCCTTCCCGTTGAAGAATCCCGGGAACCTCGGTGTTGCCCTTGTTTTGCCCGGCGGTTCGCCAATCCCAAAAAACCATGGTTTCGACACCGCCACGGGCCATGGCCGGGACATGACAGGTCTGACAGGCGACCCGGTCCACATGGTCATTGAGTTTGACGATGGTATGATGGGGTTCGTTACCATGACAGGAGGCACACGAGGTCCGGGAACCATCGGTCCGGCCAGGACGGTCGATCCCCAGGGGATCCTGCGCCTTCATGTCATAACGTGAGCCGGAAATCTGATGGTCGGGGGCATTGTGGCAGGTGACACAGGTGAAATTCAGCCCGTTCTCCTGCATGTGGACATCCAACGCACGAACCGGTTTGATCAGAGAAGAGTCCAAATCCCCATGTTTGGCACCATCCCCCGAACCACCGTAAAAATGACAGGAACCACAATTGGCCCGGCCAGGACGGCCAACACTCTTGGCAACAGCAACATAATCGGGCTTTTTCAGGACCTTGTCCTTGAACTTCAATTCGGCGAGCCCAAAATTGTATTTTTTATAGGTTCCCGTCTGCTCATGACAGACGAGGCAATCGACCTGATCGTCCTGGACCCGGGTGTTTTCCGGATCCTGCCATCCATAACCGATGTGGCAGGAGGTGCATGAACGCATGTTGCTGACCACCGAGCCACAAAAGGTATTGAACACATGTTTCTTGCCGAAGACCTTGTTCAAGGAAGCATGTTCATATTCCCAGGTCCAGTGAAGCGTTTTGCGGATGATGGCAGCCGCTTCGGTATGACACCCCAGACAGGCACGCGTCACTTCCTGACCCGTTGCAAAGGGTCCGTTGAGTGCCTGCAACTTTTCATGGTGGGTGGTGGAACCCTTGGATGGAATCATTGAGTCACTGGCATGGAGCGGACCTTGAAAAAAAAAGACCGCGACCAGAATCAAGATCACTCGACTGAAACACCAAAAGCCCATGAGCCATTCCTTGACATCCGGCGGAATCCTCCGCCGGATGGATTTGGAAAGAGCATTCCTTTCCCGGTAAAGACAGGGCGTATCGACATTCAACCTTGAACGATGATGACCAATCTTCGAGTGATTCGCCCTTCCTGCAAAAGAAAAGGAAATTGCTTCAAACGTGAACCATACAGCATTACAGACAGCGGCCCCCCGCCTCCTTGAGCAACATCTGCACCTCATCGTGTCCAGACTCGGTTGCCAACAAGCGAGCCGTCGCCCCTTCCTTGTTCATCTCATTGACCAATGCCTTGGCAGCAATCAAGGTGGCAACGGCATCGATATGGCCGTTTTTGGACGCCAACATCAGTGCAGTCATTCCATCCTCACCCTTGGCATTGACATCCGCCCCCTTGTCGATCAATGCCTGCACTGCCTTGTCATGCCCTTTCTCGGCGGCAAACATCAAAGCGGTACAACCACACGCGTGCTTGGTCTCGGGATTGGCCTTGTTGTCCAAAAGGATGGTAATCACCTTGTCCTGTCCCGCCAGCGCCGCCATCATCAAAGCGGTATACCCCTGGGTATCCTTGGCATCGACTTCCGCCCCCTGTTTGAGGAGAAATTGAACCATCTCGACATTGCCGCGATTGGCAGCCAAGATCAGTGGCGTCCGTCCTTCACTGTTGACCGCCTTGACATCCGCCCCTTTGGACAGCAAGGTCTGGGCAATCAGCATCTGCTTTTTGCCTTCTTCCGCATCCTTGATCTTGAGATCAGCGGTCTTGAGAATGGCCGTCCATTGCCGCTTGGTCTTGAAATTGATATCGGCACCGTTATCGATCAAAAGATCGACCATGGTGGGGCGAAGCCACTCCGCCGCCAGAATCAAGGCACTACACCCACCCCGAAGGTGGAAGGCATTGACATCAGCCCCTTTCTTCAGCAGGTAGCCCGCAATTTCGTCATGCCCCTCCTGAACGGCCCACATCAACGGCGTCATGCCACTCTTGCTCGGCGCATTGACATCCGCCCCTTGGTCCAGGGCCTTCTTGACCCCGACCGGGTTACCTTCCACGGCGTGCAGCCAAAGTTTTTCAACCTGATTTTCCTCTGCCTTGGCGTAGACATCGGACCCCCCCAGGATGCCGACCATGAAGGTCAGGACCGCTGTCATCAAAAGCCTGAACAAAAACATGTGTCATTTCTCCTTAGGTTTTGGCTGGGACCTGTTACCGTTCATCATGATCAGAAAAAGGGGGATCAAGGGATCGCCCCCATGATATTGGTATTGATTCCATTCTGTTCAGCGACAAGCCGGAATTCGGATGCCTGGCCTGAAAAACAAAAATTTCGAAAACATCACCCAAATCAAATTATTTATTGTCTTTTTCCTGAAGGCCACCCCCCCAACACCGTCCGTCGCATAGGACGCCGTGTTCGATTGTGACGCTCCTTTTTCAGTTTACCCCCAATTGCGTACCTTGAAAAGCGATACAAAACATTTCCCGGCCCAATTCACGAATGCGGGGTGAGTCATTCCAGGATGGGACGCCATTCCCAGGCAGGTTCCTGACCATCCATCAGTTCAACCCCGGCGGCGTTCAATCGGTTACGTACCTGGTCGGCGGTCGCAAAATCCTTGGCACGGCGCGCCTGTTGCCGTTGGGTCATCAGCGTCTCCACCTCGGTGACAGACAATTCGGCGCGCTCCGGGCGCAACGACAGGTCGGAACGTTGGAGGGTCAACAGTTTCAGACCAAGGACCAGATCCATGCTGGCAAGGATTCGCAATTTGGCTTCCGGCGGGAGCGTCGCATGATTCAACGTTTCATCCAACAGGGGAAGGGCACGGGGAATCATCAAGTCTTCGATCAATTCCCGCTCGAAATGATCAAGAAGTGTCTGCCCTGCGGCGGGAAGATCCCGTTCCAGGATGGAGCGCGGCCAGGAAAACGATGCCCCCGAGGAAAACCCGATTTCAGCAGGCACCCGCATCCAGGCAGCGGGTTCAACCTTCCGCCGTAATGCCGACACCGCACCCACCAAACGTTTCAGGCGAATCAACTGTCCTGCCAGGGTGTCGATGGAAAACTCAAGCTCCGAGCGATAGTGCGTAGAAAGGGCGAAGAGGCGGAATGCAAGGGGGTGAATCCCCCTGGCCACCAGAGAGGACAAGGTCAGGAATTCCCCTTTGGACTTGGACATCTTGCCCGTGCGATCAATCAGAAAATTATTGTGCATCCACCAGTTGGCACCGGAGTGGGATTGCTGGGTGTATGCCTGATTCTGGGCAATTTCGTTGCAATGATGAATTTCGCGATGATCGATGCCACCGGTATGGATGTCGAAACGGGTCCCCAGATATTTCATGCTCATCACCGAGCATTCCAGGTGCCACCCTGGCGCGCCGGGTCCCCAGGGCGACCACCATTCCATCTGCCTTTGGGCCGTAGCGGACGACTTGCGCCAGATGGCGAAATCGCTGGGATTACGTTTCCCTTCGACCCGCTCCACACGCGCCCCTTCGGTCTGTCCCTCTTGCGGGGTCAGGGACAAAATCCCGTAGTCCGGAACCCGGGTGGTATCAAAATAAAGTCCCGACTCCAATTCATAGGTCGCCCCAGCCCGTTCCAACACCCTGGCAAAGGCGATCATGTCATGGATGTGATCGGTCGCAGTACTCCACAAGGTGGGTCGAAGAATGTTCAACCGGAGGAGATCATTCTTGAATGCCCGCGTGAAATGATCAGCAATCTGCCATATGTCCCGCGCCATCTTCTGGGAGGCCAGTTCCATCTTGTCCTCCCCTTCATCCTGGTCGGAGGTCATATGGCCGACATCCGTGATATTGATGACATGCTGCACCGCCCGCCCCTTCCAGTTGAGGGTACGGCGCAGGGTATCGGTGAATACATAGGCACGCAGGTTACCGATATGGGCATCGTTGTATACCGTCGGTCCGCAACTGTAGATCCGGGTCTGGCTGGGATCCAGCGGATGGAACTCCTCAATTTTCCGGCTCAAACTATTGAACAGTCGCAAGGGTTTTCCCTCAAGCGTGGAAGATGCTGTCATGGAACCATCCGATCACAATAAGGTTTCCCTGAAGGCCATCATCGCGGTAGACTGTCATTGACAGTCCGATGACGACATGGATATCTCCGAGGTTGTATCACGGTCTCCACTTTGAAGCAATCGGGGGGATCACCGATCCGGAATTCCCCAAACACCGGCCCAAACACCGGCCCAAACACCAGATCGATGCGTACAATGCCGTCCGATTGGGATCATGTCTCGACAACCCGTTCCAAAACATGCCAGGGTACCTGTCCTTCCATGTCCGATTCTTCAGCAAACAATCAAAAAAACACCCGGACCCGTTCATGGTTGCGCGAGGAATATCAAACCCGCGTCGTCCTGACCTTTTCTGACCAGCGCAAAATCGAAGGGATGACGGTGGATGTCAGCCTGGTAGGGGTTGCCATCCAGGCGGAACAGGAGTACGGAAACGATCTCATCGCGCAGGAAGTCCTGCTGACGCTGGTACCAGATCCCTATGGCATGCGGTTTCCCTGCATCATCGTCCGGGTCGATGGTCCGATCATCGCCATGCGGCTCCATGATCGTCATGCAGCGTTTGGCATGTATCTGTATCAATTCATGATGGTCGATCTGCTGGCGGGGACCAGCAGTGCCCTGGCCAAGGCACCCGATCTGGCCAGTGCCATTCGGGTCAGTGTGGTCAATATTCGCAAATACCTCCAATCCGAGGCCGCATCCTTGTGGTTGCTCGACCCGAACGAAAAAGAACTGGTCTGTCATGCCTGCGCCGGTGAACACGACATCACGGGCATGCACATCCCTGTCAACGAGGGGATTGTTGGCGCCACCTTTCGCGAAGGACGCGGGATTATCATTGACGACGCCTATTCGGTCAATTTCTTCAACAGCAAGGTCGATCAGAAAACCGGGTTCATCACCCGCTCGGTCATCAGCGCTCCCCTCAAGATCTATGATGAAACGGTCGGGGTCATGATGGTGCTCAACAAGCGGGGTGATGGTTTATTCGAAGGACATGAATTATTGGTATTGTCCGCCCTGGCCACGCAAACGGCGATGGCCATCTACAACATCACCGAAACCGAAAAACGGATCAAGGCAGATGCCGCCAATGAAGCCAAGTCTGATTTCCTTGCCCGCATGAGCCATGAGCTTCGAACCCCCATGAATGCCATCATGGGATTGTCGGATCTGGCCTTGAGAAAACCGGTGGAGCAGGCACACGATTATTTGAGAAAAATTTCCCGGGCCTCAATTTCTCTGCTGCGGATCATCAACGACATTCTGGACATTTCCAAAATCGAAGCGGGGCGGATGAGTTTGGAAGCGACGGCATTCCGCCTGATCGACACCCTGGATTACATCATCGATCTGTTCAGCGAGCAGGTATCCAAGAAAAACATCGACCTGATTTTGGAGATCGGATCCGAATGCCGTCTGGCCCTGATCGGCGATCCACTGCGGCTGGAACAGGTCTTGATCAACCTGGTTGGCAACGCCATCAAGTTTACCGCCCAGGGAGAAATCATCCTGCGGGTTGAAACCCTGGCAACGTCGAATGACTGGATTGAGCTGCAATTTTGCATCCAGGACAGCGGCATCGGCATGAACCGGGAACAGATGGACAAAATTTTCGCCCCGTTCACCCAGGCCGACGCAAGCATCACCCGCAAATTCGGTGGATCGGGACTGGGCTTGGCCATCAGCAAAAATCTGGCGGAAATGATGGGGGGGGCCTTGCATGCGGAAAGTACGGAGGGACGAGGAACGAAAATGTTCTTTACCTGCCGTTTCAAGCATGATCATCGGGCGGATCCTTCGTGTATCCGGTTGTCCAAGGATCAGAGCAACAAAAGAATCGGCCTTTTCTGCCACCAGAACACACTGGAACACGCTCTTGATTATTTTCTCTCCTGGCTTGGATTCACAGCCATCGGGATGAGCAACATCGACGAAGTCAAGCGAATGCTCGATGGCCAACATCCCAGGGGACAACTTGATCTACTGGTGATTGATCAATCGGTTCTGGAAGTCAAGGGAGTACTGGAACGGGCGCATCCCCTGACGGTTCTGGATCACAGTTCCGTTCCCTGGTTGATCCTGAGCCGGTTTTCCGAGAAAGATACCGCTTCGACCCTGCGCCTGTGTCATCAACGCCCCTTGTCCCTGTGCCGGGTGGTGGAAAAACCGCTTCATCTGGGAGAGCTGTTCCATGCCATTTTGATGTTGCTGGGCGAAACGGTCAGTGCGGATACGATCAAACGATCCCCTCCGGTGCCGGACGAAGAGATCGCCCGTTATTTTGCCGGTACCCGTGTCTTGCTGGTGGATGACAATGCCATCAACCGCCAGGTCGCCCGGGAAATGCTGGAAGCGGTTGGAATCCGGGTCACTTTGGCAAACGATGGATCCCAGGTTGTCAACATGGCCAAGACGATTGATCCCGATGGGGTCCATGACCTGATTCTGATGGATCTGGAGATGCCGGAGATGGATGGCTACAGTGCCACCCGGAATCTGCGGCAGATCCCGGCGTTTGAGCATGTTCCCATCATCGCCATGACGGCGCATGCCCTGTCGGGGGTCATGGACAAATGCCTGGATGCGGGAATGAATGGTCATCTGACCAAGCCCATCGACAGTTTGACCTTCTATCAACTACTCAAACAATGGGTTAAAACCAGGGTTACCGCTGAAGTCGTTCCCCCTTCCGTCCCCAAGCAGGAACCCCTTGGCAATGCCTGGGGAATTACCGAAACGTTGGCAGGAATCGATACGGTCGGGGCGATCCATCGCATCCGGGGAAACCATCGATTGTTCCGATCATTGTTGGAGGAATTCTACCGGGATCATGCGGTTTCAGTCGCACAGGTGCGAAAACTGATTGCGGAGGCGACCCGGGAGTCCATCGGCAAGGCTCTGACCCTGCTCCATACCATTCGCGGCATTGCGGGCAATATTTCGGCCATTCGTGTTTTTGAAACCGCCTCGGCGCTGGAACAGGAACTGAAAGAATATGGATCGGCGCAGGATGGATGCTTGAACGACTTTGACCGTGCCCTGACCGAGGTCTTGAACAGCATCAGCAATCTTCCCCGGGCGGTTGAACCTTCCGCGACGACCTCCGATCAACCTGAAGTTGATCGGGAAAAGCTCTCTTTGTTAATAAAGACAACTGCTCAATTGTTGCGTAGCAGAAAAATGGCCTCTTTGGACAGCATGACCCTTTTGATTCCCCAACTCAGAACCCTCTCCGAGGCACGACCCTTTTTGGCGACGTTGGAACAACAGGTGGACAGTCTGGCATTTCTCAGTGCAGTTTCCACCCTGGAAAAAATTTCAGATATACTTGGGCTTGAATTGAATAGATGATTATAGAAATTCAATGACCATCTTAATATTATCTTTCAATGATAAATGAATTGACCATCTTTTCGCACACGTAAACGCAATCCAGAAACAATGTGTCTATTTTTTATAATTCAATTCAGCTGTAGTACCCATCAATGGAGAGGATGCGTCTGAACTGACACTCAAAAAATCTGTTTACAATAATCGTGTCAACGTGTATTGTCCTCACTTCTGGCATCCACAAACAGCAACTAACTCTAAATCATGGATAAACAGCCAACTGGAAATAATAATAACTTTAGCGTTGTGATAGATCGCGGTTTGATGAATACAAAGAAATAATGCAAGAGGGGGGGGATGGTAAAATGATACATATTGATTACAAGGGTTTAGGATTCTCAGAATCAGGGTAGATGAAGCGATTGTGACTGTATTTTGAACCGTTTCGGGTTCTACTGATGCTTCATCATTGATGCAAATCCGGCCTCAGGATGTTGATGGGTAGCAATCCATCGATTTGGAAACAACTCCTGACAATGAATTTTGAGATCGATGACCACGCTTTGATATACGTTGAAATTGGCCAAACCGCCTGCGAAAGGAAGGCAATGCAAATTGCATGGCGCGCCGACAATCAAATCGGTGTCAAGCCTGCAAGGATAAAGATGATCAGTTCAAAGCGAAATTCTCATTGTTGACGCGATCCAAAATTCAGGATCCTGGTTGATTTCATGACCCGTCGCGATGCAGGGGTGAACAATCAGCCTGCCCGGTTTCCTTCAAGCGTCGGTAGATCTCAGGGAATGTTCCTCAGACACAAGGAATAATTCATGGATACTGCCAAAGATGGAATTATTGCCTATTCCAAACAGATCTCCTTGTTTTTCGTATTGATGCTGATTCCGCCATTGGTTGCCTGTGGTATCATTTATTTGGACGGACCAGAGATCAGGCTCAAGGCACTGAACAACCTGCAAGCCATCTCTGAGCTGAAGGCCAATCAAATACGGGACTGGCTTGCCGAACGTCGGTTCAACCTTGAAATCATCGCTGATGACCGCGATTTCGTCATGCATGCGGAAAAAATGGTGGTGGACGGCAACGAAATTGATCGAGAGATCATCTCGGAAAGAATGAACACCCTGAGCAACTCCAGATATTATGATGGTGTACTGCTCGTCGATAACGCCGGAAAGGTATTGATGAACAGCGGACGCCATTCCGGTTCCGATGGACACCATATTGCGCAATGGATCAAAACCGCATTGGAAGGTGGCCAAATTGTACGCAGTGACCTGTACCCGTCGGTATCGGGGCACATCCATATCACCCATGTATTGCCACTGGCGTCATCAAAATCACAACCACCTCGGGTATTCCTGGTGCTGCATACCCCGGTTGAACACACGTTGTTCGATCTGATTCGGCAATGGCCAATGCCCACACTCAGCGCTCAATCGGTACTGGTCCGCAATGACAGCGACCGTACGCCGCTCCTTAATAATATTAGTAACCACAAGACGGCATTCAATCTGTATTTCCCTCATGAAAAAACAAAGATTCCTGACGATATCACCATCCTCGAGGATAATGTGTGGACCCCCTCCAAGGAGGTCATGGACGATCATAACCAATCCGTTCTGTTTGCATCGCATTCCATCGCTGATACGACTTGGCATGTGGTCTCCAGGATCGACCGTGAAGAAATCATGGCCCCCATGGATGATCTGGTGCGTTGGATCAGTCTGTTGACTTTTGCCGCAATGGGGGCTATGACCTTGATCGGTTGGTTGCTGTGGCGTCAAATCCAGCACAACCATCACCTGAAACTGAACTTGCTCTCCCGTGAACTGCGACAGGAAGGTGAACACAAATTTCGCCGTTTGTACGAGACCATGCTGGATGCCTATGTCATGACCGACATGTCGGGACAGCTGATCGATTACAATCCCGCCTTCCAGGAAATCCTGGGTTATTCGGATGAAGAGTTACGTGCTCCGGCAGGGATCGACCTGGCGGAAAAAAACATGGCCCATAATCGAAGACGAGGTCTTCACGCAACAAATCCTGCCGCATGGCAAGTCCCAGGTCTGTGAAAAAGAATGGATTCGCAAGGATGGAACACGCATTCCTGTGGAAATAAGAACCTTCCTGTTGCGCGACAATAATGACCAACCCGAGGCCATGTGGTCGATCGTGCGCAATATCACCGAGCGCAAGCGTATCGAAGCCAACTTGAAATTGGCCAAAGAACAAGCAGAACATGCCAATCGGGCAAAAACCGCCTTCCTCACCACCATGAGCCACGAAATCCGCACCCCCATGAATGGTGTATTGGGGATGGCAGATCTGCTTCTTCACACAGCACTGTCCAACCAACAACGCCATTATGCGGAGGCCATCCAACGTTCCGGGCGCATTCTGCTGCGAATCATCAATGACATCCTCGACTTTTCCAAGATGCAGGCGGGTCGTCTGTCCCTGGAACTGTTACGTTTTGATCTGGACGAAGTGATCGTTGATCTCAACGACATGTTCATGGCGCAGGCGAGACGTAAGAAAGTCGATTTCCACTGTGCACTAACTGATTCCGTTCCCATCCACCTGCTGGGAGATTTCCACCGCTTGAAACAAATTTTGTTCAACTTGATCGGGAACGCCATCAAGTTTACCGAAAATGGATCCGTTGATGTGGTGGTGGAAGTTATGGAAGAACGTGAAATCGATACCCTGCTCCGTTTCCGGGTGACCGATACGGGGATGGGGATTTCTCCTGAATTCCAACAACAGTTGTTCCAGGATTATTCCCAGGAAGATACTTCGATATCGCGCAGATTCGGCGGAACCGGTCTGGGGTTGGCCATCAGTCGGCGACTGGCAACCATGATGGACGGAGAACTTCAGGTGGAGAGTACCCCGGGCCAGGGTTCCTCCTTCTGGTTCACCGCCAGGTTCGGCAAACAACGTGCCGGGGACCGGAAGGCCATCTCCATGCAGCCGACCCGACGTAAATCCATATCGAACAGTGATTTTCGCGGCAGGCGGATTCTGCTGGTCGAAGACAATCATCTCAACCAGGAAGTGGCGGCAGCGATGTTCGAAATGTTTGGGTTCCAGGTGACAGTCGCCAATAACGGGCAGGATGCCATTTCGATCTACCGTGCCACCCCCACCCCCTTCGATGCCATCTTCCTGGATTGCGAAATGCCTGTGCTCAACGGCTTTGAAACCACCAAACAGTTGCGTCAATGGGAACTGGAACACACAAACCGGCATACCCCCATCATCGCCCTGACCGCACATGTTTTGCAGGAATGCCGTAAGGAGTGCCTGGAGGCGGGTATGGATGACTTTTTGCAAAAACCGCTCAACCTGACCGACCTGGAACCTGTTTTGCGTTGTTGGATTGATCCGAATGATCAAAGTGATCAGATCGCCAAGACCACCGCAAGTGACGCCCTCGCAACACATGAATCACAAGACCGGTCGCCGCTGCCGACACCAGATCGGGATCATCCGAGGAAAGATGTGAACACGGATGCCGCACATTCTTCCCCGATCCTGGATCTGTCGACACTCAGCTGCATCCAGAATCTGGCGCAAAAAGGCAATCCCATGCTGCCGCATCGGATGATGGATCATTTCATGACTCAAACGCAAAAACTGTTATCCGATCTGGAACTGGCCATTGAACGACAAGACAGTCAAGGAGTCAGTTTCGCGGCCCATTCCTTGAAATCCTCCAGTTTGAGCATGGGAGCGGTAAGTCTGGCCAGACTGGGACACGCCATGGAAGAGAACCATTCCCGGTTTGATATCGTAGCGAATCATTTCAGTCAGTGCCACACCACGTTCGCTGAAGCTTCCGAAGCATTGAATCGGTTTTTGATCCTGCCGCAAGAGAGCGAATACCGGGAAGGATCGGGATGAGCGTTTTTGTCCATGGATCCCCATTCATCATCAGCCCATCTTCTGGATTGAATACCAGCCATGGCGACCGTTCTGGTTGTAGATGATGACCTGCTCATCCGACTCTTTCTGAAGGAACTCCTTCAGCAGGATGGGCATCGTACGCTTATGGCTGAAAATGGGCTTGAAGCCTTGGCACGCATGGAGGAAGAGCCATGCGATCTGGTCTTGATGGACATCCACATGCCGGTCATGGATGGCTATCAGACGACCCAGCGGATCAAGGCCGGGGGATCCAAGGCGAACTTCATCCCCGTGATCTTCCTGACTTCGGCGCAAAGCGACCTCGAACGGGCCCGGTGCCTGGAATGTGGGGGAGATGATTTCATCAACAAGCCACCCAATCCCACAATCCTGATTGCGCGTATCCAATCCTGGTTGCAACGGGCCAAACTGGCCAATCTTTCGACCAGGACCGTCGGGATGTAAAAGAGGTGATCAAGATAACGGATGGCATCTCTCTGGAAGAGGTTCCGTAGACTTGAGCGGTTTGAATCGCTCCCAGCCTGCGATGTACACCACTTAAGATGTTGAATTTTTATGGAGCAGCAGATGGACAAGTCGCATGTTTCTCGAATACTGATCGTAGATGATGAATTTTTGCATCGGCTGCCCATGAGTGAAGCACTGAGGCAGGCGGGGTTCCGTGTAGAGGAAGCGGAAGGTGGCCTTCATGCCTGGACTTTGTTACAGCAGGAACGGTACGACCTGGTGATTACCGATGTGGTGATGCCTGGGATGGATGGGTTTGAACTTTGCGAAACCGTCCGTCGGAAGGAAGAATTCCGGCATCTCCCCATCGTAATGGCCACCTCGCTGGATGATCTTTCCTCCATAGAGAGGGCCTATCAGGCAGGGGCGACCGATTTCATCACCAAGCCCATCCACTGGGGTTTGTTGGGATATCGCATGCACTACATTCTGCGCGCCGCACGGATCGCCCAGACCCTGGCGGACCGGGAGTCGGAACTGTTGCGCACCCGGATGGAGATCATCCGGAGGCTGGGACAGGCGGCTGAATACCGGGACAACGAAACCGGACAGCACATCCATCGCATGAGTCATTATTCCGCCCTGATGGGACAGGCTTATGGCCTGTCACGCAACGAGCAGGAACTGTTACAGCATGCTGCCCCCATGCATGACGTCGGAAAAATCGGCATTCCCGACAGCATTCTCCTCAAGCCGGGAAAGTTAACCGACGAGGAGTTTGCCATCATGAAAACGCACACCACCCTTGGCGGAAAACTGCTTGATCAGGAGCCTTCTTTATTGATGCGCACAGCCCACACGATTGCGCTGACCCATCATGAGCGGTGGGATGGCAATGGTTATCCCCATGGATTGGCACGCGATGCCATCCCCCTCTTGGGACGTATTTGCAGTCTGGCCGATGTATTCGATGCTTTGACTTCCAAACGTCCCTATAAACAACCTTGGACGGTGGAACGAGCACTTGATGAAATCAACCAGTGTTCCGGCACTGCATTTGATCCCCATTTGGTACGAATTTTCTTCGACATTCTGCCGGACATCCTGAAAATCAAGGCGAAATTTTCCGATCCCCTCCATGACTCGTAAGGTACCGTCATTTATTTCAGGTCAGCATTGAACACCTGCCGATAGAGTGCATCCAGCCTTGCCCCCATCCGCTCCCAGGTCAAGGTTTCGGCCAGGGTTCGGCCTTCGTTTCCCAGGCGGTATCGCAGTTGGGGGTCCATGAGGCTGGTCAGGTGTTGTGCCAAGGTAGCGACGTCCAGGGCGTCACATAGCAATCCGGCGCGTCCCTCTTTAAGGAAATCGGAGGCACCGCATTGATGGCTGGTCACCAATGGCAGGCCACAGGCCATGGTTTCGAGGGCGACATTTGGGAATGGATCGTACAGGGTGGGGAGGACAACGGCGTCGGCGGCGGCGTAGAAGGGGCGGACCTCTTTGCGGCCGCCGGCAAACCGGACGCGGTCCGACACCTGTAATCTGTTTGCAATCTTTTTGAATTTTCGTTCTTGGGCGTCACGCCCCACCACCAGCAACCAGGCATGTTTCACCTGTGTCATTGCCTGGAGCAATGGCAGCAATCCTTTTCGTTCATAACCGGAACCCACAAACAAGAACAGGGTTGCATCCGGAGGAATATTCCATTCTGAACGCACATGGTGTTCATGATCTTCTTTGGAGCGGGGGTGGAACGTCACCGTATCCACTCCGGAATAGATAACGTGTAGTTTTTCCTTGGGGATTTGGAACCAGGAGATGATTTCGTCACGGACCATTATTGAATTACAGATGACCGCGCGCAGGGAGGGATGGGTAAACAGGCGCCGTTCCATGGCACACAGATAGCGGTGATAGGGATTGAAGCGGGTTGCCAGGTATTGCCAGGGATTTTGTATTCGGGCGCGGTTGTGTAGCCATTGGGCGTGGACTCCGTCGCCGGCGCGATACAGATTGCATCCGGGGATTCGTTCATGGGATTGGACCACCCATTCCGGGCGGCCCAACCATTGCTGTTGCACGCAACGGGCAAACCCGTAGTCGCGCCATAGACGTCCGATGTGGAATGGATCGCAGCGGGGGGCTGATTCATTTTTTTCGTCACCTCGCCAACGTCGTGCGACGATGGTGACGGTTATTTCCTGGCGTACCAGGGTTTCCATGACACGGTCTACAAACCGTTCGGCTCCGCCGAATGGGGTGTAGCGTTGTCGAACCAGGGCGACGCGGAGGGGCGTCTCTGTCCTGCGTTCCATGAGATTCCCCAGGATTAAGAAAAAAAAGGGGTCTGGGGGATTGCCCCCAGGACTTTGACTTTGATTTTGACTTTGACTTTGATTTTGACTTTGATTTTGATTTTGATTTTCCATCCCCCACAGGGGGTCTGGGGGACGAAGTCCTCCAGGGTTCTGCTTTTGCTTTTGTTTTTGTTTTTCCATCCCCCACAGGGGGTCTGGGGGACGAAGTCCTCCAGGGTTCTGCTTTTGCTTTTGTTTTTGTTTTTCCATCCCCCACAGGGGGTCTGGGGGACGAAGTCCTCCAGGGTTCTGCTTTTGCTTTTGTTTTTGTTTTTCCATCCCCCACAGGGGGTCTGGGGGACGAAGTCCTCCAGGGTTCTGCTTTTGCTTTTCCATCCCCCACAGGGGGTCTGGGGGACGAAATCCTCCAGGGTTCCGCTTAAAACACCCAAATCGAAAATGCGGATGACCCCTCCAACATGTCATCCCTCACAGATTCCTCCAGAAAAAAAACAAAAGCAAAACATGGGGGACTTCGTCCCCCAAACCCCCTGTGGGGGAAGTAAAACCAAAATCAAAAACAAAATCAAAGTCAAAATCAAAGTCCTGGGGGCAATCCCCCAGACCCCTTTTTTTTCTTGATCATTTTTTATACCCCGATCAGCCAAGATTTTTGGCAATCATCGGTCCAAGCATACGAGTCACCCCCAAAGGAAGCTTTTTCCAAAAATCGATGAACAATCGATATTTGGGATTATTCGGACTGACATTGGGCATCGCCTGCCCCCGCACCAAATGACAAGCATAATGCAAAGCCTGCGGCTCAAAGCCAAAATACCGCTTGAAATCATAAGAGCCACTCCCAACCTTGCTGCGACCAAAATCAAAAACCCTGACCCCCCGATCACCAGCCGCCCGATTCATCAAATCCCAATACATATACGCCGTCGCCCCAAAAGCCCGTCCCGCAGCAACCCCTCCGCCATAATAAGGCAACACCTGATCGCGAAAATAAAAATTCAAAACCGCCGCCACCGGGGTCGATTCATGACGAATCACCAAAGCATCACAATCATCGCCGAACTCATCCTTCAACAGGGCGAAATAATGGCGAGGGAAAACCGGAGTCCCCAAATGATGGACACTCTCCGAATAAATGTCATAACACGCCGCAGCCACATCCTGCTCCACCATCCCCACCAACCCCTTGTTGATCCCGCGACGAACCTCGGCCCGCTGCTTGCGGGGAATGGCACTCAAATTGACCTCGGGATCAGAAGAAATCTCCTTTTTGAAAGTACAATAAAGATCCTTGACCAACCACTGCGGATGCATGGCAGTCGAAGCACGCAACTCCAAATGATCCACCCCCAACCGATGCGCCAAAGCAACCGCCTCCCGCTCCAACATCAAGGCAACCGCCCCATCCTCGGCAACAATCCCCCCATAAACACAAAAAGGAGTGGAAATCAAAGCATCCCCGAACAACCAACTCCTGATACGCCCCAAAGGCAATACCCCCACAACCACCCCATCCATCTCCGCCATGAGATACCAGGTCTGATGACCAAAAGCCTCCGCCAATACCCGCTGCCAACCAGAACGATGAAAAAAAGTCGCCTGCCCCGCCCCCATGACAAACCGATCCCATGCAGGCCGATCCCGTGATTCCATCACCCGGACCGTCATTCCCTCCACGCCGCCTTGACTCATCCCCCCACCTCCTTCCCCAGCCAATGCGCAAACACCCGGTCCATCCGATCCCAACGAAATTCGACCAGCAAACGTTCCAACCGGGTTTCCATTCTTGCCAAATTCAAATAGTGGCGGAAACGAACCTTCAGCGGCAAACCAGACAACCGCGGTTGCCCAGGATCCAACTCCCATGGATGAAGGAAGAAGACCGCACTTTTCCCCTCACTCCGGTTGAGATGACGCAATGCCCAAAGAGAGAAAAACAAAGGATAAAACCGAAAATACCCCCCACCACCACACGGCAGGCGATGACCAAACCATTCCAAAGTTGAAACAGGGATTTCCAACAAACCATCCCCCCGTCCCGCCTGCTGCCTGGGATGAAACGGAAAACGTGGCGCTTCAGGCCAACCATAAAGATCATGGCGAATGGGATAAATACTGGAGCTGTATCGATAACCCGCCTGCTCCAACACATCCAGCGCCCACAAATTATCCCGGCCAATCGAATAGGTCGATGCCCGATACCCCAGCACCGCCGTACCACTCACATCCTCAAGCATCTGTTTACATTGTGAAGCGTCCTGAAGAAACTCCTCCGGGGATTGCGTCGTCACCCGTCGATGACGCATCCCATGGCTGGCCACTTCATGTCCCTGATCCACAATGCGTCGCACCAAACCAGGAAAGCGCTCCGCAACCCAGCCAAGGATGAAAAAAGTACCCGATATCCCCTTCTGATCAAGCAATTCCAATATGCGGTCGGTATTTGCCTCGACCCGATGTTCCATGGAGTGCCATCGGTCATCGGAGATGTGCTCCTCAAACAACGCAACGTGGAAATAATCTTCGACATCAACGGTCAATGCGTTGACGACAGGGGAAAGGAGATGTCCATCAAAGGCCATGACGCCCGTTCCACATCATCATTCAAACCGCAGCCAGGTGTTGTGCAATGCGATCCGCCGCATGTCCATCCCATAATTCAGGAATCCGACCCGCCTTGCCACCTTTGGTCAGAATATCGTCCAACACCGCAGCAATTTTTTCAGGATCCCGCCCCACAACCGTGTTGGTTCCCTCGGTCACCGTCACCGGACGCTCAGTATTCTCGCGCAATGTCAAACACGGACATCCCAAAGCAGTCGATTCCTCCTGTACCCCCCCCGAATCGGTCAAAATCACCTTGGCCGACTTCATCAAACCCAACATTTCCAAATACCCAACCGGCGGCAAAAGAATCACCCTGGCACGATCCAGCACACGATCCAACCCCCCATCCTGCAATCGCTGCCGCGTCCTGGGATGCACCGGAAACACCAAAGGAAGCTTTTTGCTCTGCTGCGCCAGGCAGGTCATCAACAGATTCAAGGTCTCAGGATCATCCACATTGGAAGGACGATGCAACGTCACCAAACCAAACGCCGCCCCATCCAAAACCCCATGTCCACCCGCCGCCATGACTTCGACCGCAGTCGGGGCCAGTGGCAGCAGACGAAACAGGGTGTCAATCATGACATTGCCCACGAAATGAATCCGCCTGCGATCAATCCCCTCCGCAACCAGATTGTCCTCGGCGCTGCGCTCCGTAGTAAAAAGGAAATCGGAAAGCTGATCGGTCAGAATACGGTTGATCTCCTCCGGCATCCCCCGGTCGCCACTACGCAACCCCGCTTCCACATGAATGACCGGTACCCCCTTTTTGACCGCCACCAAGGCACAGGCGATGGTCGAGTTGACATCCCCAACCACCAGTACCGCCCTCGGCTTCTCAGCATCAATGACAGGCTCGAACCCCATCATGATCCGGGCCGTCTGCACCGCATGGGTCCCCGACCCCACCTCCAGATCCATGTCCGGCTCGGGAATGCCCAACTGCTGGAAAAATGTCTCCTTCATCGCCGGGTCATAATGCTGCCCGGTATGAATCAACCGCGTTGCCACCTGCCGCGCCTTGAGCGCAGGCAGGATCGCCGCCATCTTCATGAAATTGGGGCGCGCCCCCACGACACATAAAATCGGAGCATTCATTGGTCACAACCCGAACAACCGCTTGAACCATCCCCGTTTGCCCTGGGGCTCTTCAGAACCATATCCACCATAGGAACCATACCCACCATATCCCCCATAACCACCATAGCCATAATAATAATATCCACCACTGGAACGTTTACGGATCTTGTTCAATACCAAACCCACGATTTCCAGATTGTCCAACTGCTGCAAGGCATCCTTGACGGCAAACTGCGGTGTCCGCTCCGCCTCCACCACCATGACGATCTGTCCCATGTTGCGCGCCAGTTCCCGTGCCTCGGTGGTCACCAACAATGGCGGCGAATCAAACACCACGATCCGATCAGGATCTTCCATGATCTGGTTGAGCAGCAGCCGCATGTTCTCACTCGCCAACAACTCGGTGGCATGATGGTGCCGCCGTCCCGAAGGGAGAATCATCAATTTGGGAACGTTGGTGCGAATCAATACATCGTTAAAATTATCCACCTTGTTCAACAGGCAATCGATCAATCCCTCCTTGGCCTTGAACCCAAGAATACGCGCCACCGAAGGCTTGGCGACATCGCCATCGACCAAAAGCACCGTCGAATCCATCTCTGCCGCCAAACTCATGGCCAGATTGATGGCGGTAAACGTCTTTCCCTCCTTGGGAAAGGCGCTGGTCACCATGATCATTTTCTTCCGGCGTTTGTCACTCTTTCCCCCTTCACTGCCCAACCCCCCCAGCAACAACGGCCGTTTGATGACGCGATACTCTTCTGCGACCACGCTGCGACCGGAGTCGGGCGTCAACACACCACGGGAGCGAAGTTTTTCAAAATCGAGGGTGACTTTTTTTCGGATCTGAACTTCAGACATGGTGCCGATTCCAGGATCAGGCTGGAGGTGAAAACATCAAACATCTGTCAGACCGACATGATGACCCGTCAGGGAAAGACTATAATTTCCCCCCGACATACAATACGGCAAAGAAGCAGACGAAGATGCAGATCAATACAAAAAAGAAAAATGAATTGGAGCTTTTCCAACGATTGCTGACCCCTTCATCCACCATGGAAACCATCCCCAGAACCGGCAACCCCAAAACCTTTCGCAAGGAAGCGGGACTGTCGAAAACAGGCCGGATCACCGTCAGAAACAACCCCAACGCCAAGCCCGCCGATAATCCACCCGCCAGGACCACCGAAGAAAACAGTAACCGGTCAGGCCCCACAGGACGGTCGGGAACACTCGGACGTTCCAAAACCTTGAAATGGACATAACGGCTCAACCCTTCGGCAATATCGCCGGTAAAACGGGCGGAATCTTCCTTGTCCAGCATGGTCAACATTTTCTTCTTCGCCATGTCCAGATAACTTTGCAGGCGAAGCATCTCGTTTTCGATACTGGGCAGCGAATTTTCCATTTCCTTGAGTTTGGACAGTTTTTGTTTGGTCTCCAACAATCGCGACTGCACCGAAGCCTTTTCCACTTCCAACTCACTGATGGAGGTCTTGAGCCGGCGGTAGATCGGATTGGACTCCAACTCCCAACGGTCAGGATTTTCCGCCTCCTGGCGCAACCGTTCGGTCATGTCCTCTTTTTGCTGCTGCAACAACTCAATGGACTTGCGCAACGACATCACCTCGGAATGGTTTTCCGTATAGAGCCGCATCTTGACGCCATTTTTCATGTAGTACTTGTCGAACAGTTCATTGAGCTGCGTGTTGAGTTCCGCAATCCGGTTATCGACATCAGCGGTCGGGGAAGAATTGTTGCTGGACATGTCGGCCAATTGCCGCAACATCTCCTCCTCACGTTTTTCCAATTCCTTGAGCGTCCCCTCGTCCTCCTCGACCTTCTGCATCATGGCATGCATCCGCTCATAATAGCCGCCATCCTTGCCGGGGAGAACCAGCATGTTTTTGGCCTTGAACTCACGCAATTGCCGTTCCGCCTCGATCACCTTCTGTTCAAAATCACTGACCTGCCGTCCAAGGAACTCTTCGGCGGTGCGGGCATTGTCCTCGCGGTATTCCTTGACATTGTCAAGCGGAAGGCTGCTCAACAAAACTTCGACGACCTGCTGCGTCAACCGGGCATCCGCATGCCGATGACTGATCTGGTAAATGTTGTTCGCCGTCTGCTTGACCATCAGTTGCGCCCGCAATTCCCGGAGGGTTTCCTCTTTTTCAGCATCGTTGGAGACCCGGAACGCCAGATCGGTTTCACGAATCACCTTGAGGAGATTATCCCGTTCCATCAAACGGTTGAGAATACGTTTGGCTTCGCGGGTCACATCCAGGGCGATGGAATCCTTGTCGAGGAACTGAGAAATATTTTCTCTGGGGTCGTCAATCTGTACCTGCGCCCGGGCGACATACTGGTCTTCCATGACCGCAACCGCTCCCCAGCCGGCAATACAAACGAACCAGGCGGTGAACACCATTTGCCAACGGTGCCGCCACATCCCGCGCAAATGAAGGATGACCTGGAAATAAAAATCGCGAAGTCCGGATTCCTGTTGCATGACCAGGATGAATTCAACGCTTCAGTGTGATGGACGGAATCGTCCCCAAGACGCAACCGACAGTTCGAATCAGGACAGTAAACGCCATGAACCGCCCCGAATTCTCACCATACCGTAAATGCCGCGACGGGTACAGTTCATTCCCACTCATGATGCTCTCTTTCCTTGGTTAAGCGGTGCCGTCGCCCCGGAACCAAAAAGGACGACTTCGACCGAATGGATCAGAACCAACATATCCAGAAACAGACTGTGGTTTTTAACATAATAAAGATCATATTTCAATTTTTCAGCGGCGTCCTCTTCGGAAGCACTGTAGCCATAACGCACCTGCGCCCACCCGGTAATCCCCGGTTTCACCCGCAACCGTTCGCTGTAGTAGGGAATCTTGCTTTTAAGCACATTCACGAAGGCAGGCCGTTCAGGCCGCGGCCCCACCAGGCTCATCTCCCCCCGCAATACGTTGATGAACTGGGGAAGTTCATCGATGCGGGTTTTGCGGATAAACCTTCCCACCCGGGTAATGCGATCATCATTCCGGCTGGCCCAGCGCGCCACGCCATCACCTTCGGCATCGGTGCGCATGCTGCGAAACTTCATCACCTTGAACACCCGCCCGCCATATCCAACCCGCTCCTGGGTATAAATGATCGGTCCCCGCCCCCCGCTTTCGATCACAATGGCCAGAGCCGCCAGCAACATGACCGGCCACATGATCGCCAACAACAACAAACTCAACAAGATATCAAATATTTTCTTGAAGATTTCCCTGCCCGATCCCTGGTCCAGCCCATCCGAGTTGTGAATCCACCACTCAGGAGTGATAATATCCATGTTGATGATATGTTTTTCCCGTTCAAAGAAACCGGGCAAATCGACGATTTTCACCCCACGACCTTTGCAATCGAGGATTTCCTTGGCATACATCGTCGGAAAGCCCCCATCCATGGCCAGGACGATCTCATCGATATCATATTTGATCACCCAATCCAGCAAATCCGCGCCCCCATCCACAACCAGCGCCTCTGGAACCGCTCTTCCCGCCCCCAGAGTGGGCCAACATCCGACAATCGTCACGCCAAAAGGGGTCGATTGTACCAGATTCAAGACCAAACGGGCATGCTCACCATCGCCGAAGATCATGATCCTGCGCTTCAGGACATCGGTATCGATGATATAATGATAGAAAAACCATCGGATCGCCAAAAAAAGGACAAACGCAAAGGCCATGGCCAAACCATTGGTACCCCGACCGATGAAAATATCGGGAAACACATAGAACAACAGACCCAAAGCCACCATGCCGATGATGAAACTGATCCCAACCCGCAGGATTTCAGCACTGAATCCATCATCCAAGACCCGTTGATAGCGTCCGGTCGCAGCCATGCTCATCACCATCACCAAAGCGAAGAACAAAGACCGCATGAGCAATTCAGGACCATGACTGTAATTTTCCGGGGCTTCTCCCGCAAAACGGATCCAAACCCCGACATGTACCGCCATTACCCCCACCAGGCTTTCAGAAATCAGCAGCATGATGGACCAACGGGAGATGAAATGTCTGAAAATCCGTATCATGGATGCATGCCGATAACGACAATCCTGGACAACGCCAGCGAAAATA
Source organism: Magnetococcales bacterium DCbin4 (assembly GCA_002753735.1). Taxonomy (GTDB): domain Bacteria; phylum Pseudomonadota; class Magnetococcia; order Magnetococcales; family UBA8363; genus UBA8363. Next base: position 61,233 of record PEAN01000009.1, on the reverse strand, counting down.
AGTTCTTGAAATTCCTGTTCCCTGGAAACATGTCGGCAACCCGTACCCGAATGCAAACGAAATGACGTACGATTCCCACCCCGGCCGGCATTGTCCAGCCTTGTCATCCCGGGGTCAATGAACTCTAAATTCTGACCGATAAGAATTCTGGACCAAGGTTCACCATCATCGACATGCCCCATCACCCCCGACGGATAGGAAGCTCGACATGTCATCCCCACCCCTGCTTCTGGTGGTTATCGATACCGAGGAGGAATTCGACTGGTCGGCCCCGTTCGACCGTGAATCCACATCGGTTGACGCCATGAGGGAACTCCACCGCGGCCAGGAGGTCTGTGACCGGTTCGACATTCGTCCGGTCTATGTCATCGACCATCCCGTTGCCAGTCAGGAAAACGGGTGGCGGCCATTGAAAAAAATGGCCGACGAAGGCCGCGCAGTCATCGGCACCCACCTGCACCCGTGGGTCTCCCCCCCGTTCACCGAAGATCTTACCATGACCAACTCTTTTCCCGGCAACCTGCCCATCGCGTTGGAACGGGAAAAACTCGAACGCCTCACACTTCAAATCGAGACCACCCTTGGGACACGACCCCGGATTTACAAGGCCGGGCGCTACGGTATCGGTCCCAATACCGCCACCATCCTGGAACAACTGGGTTACGAAGTCGATCTCAGTCCCGCCCCGCCATTTGATTTTCGCGGCGGTGGCGGCCCCGATTTCTCCCTCACGCCCAACGACCCTGCACGGATTGGTCCAGGGCGAAAGCTATATTCGTTCCCCACCACCGGCGATTACATCGGAAGCCTGGCCACGTCACGCGCAGGGGCCCACCGGCTGCACCGCCTGGCCACACACCCAATCTTCCTGTCGATGCATGGTCCCGGAATCCTATCCCGCCTTCGCCTGTTGGAACGGATTCGTCTCTCTCCCGAAGGGTACCACCTGGAGGAACTCAAACGTCTCACCCTGACCTTGAGGGAACGCGGTTTGAACGTATTCTCGCTGACATTTCATTCACCCACTTTGAAACCGGGTTGCACCCCCTATGTCCGAAACGAGAAAGACCTTGACCAGTTTCTGAAGACCCTGCACCACTATTTCGACTTTTTCCTGCATTCATTGGGAGGGATCGCCCTGACCCCTCTGGAATTGAAGCGACGTCTGGATCACATCAGCCAGGGTGCCGATATTTAATGGACAGGTCGAAACCTTGTCAAGCACGTTAAGGAACTCATTTTGTAACTATTCAGCACCCCCTCCATATTGGAACTATTGAAAGAAAAAAGGGGGCTTGAGGGATTGCCCCCAGGGTTTTGACTTTTAATCAAAAGCTCCAATTTTTGCTTCTGATTTTGTTTTCGACTTTAAAAACAAAGTCAAAAGCAGCGCATGGAAACCTTTTTGTTTAAATTCAAAAACAAAGTCAACACCCTGGGGGCAATCCCCCAGACCCCTTTTTTTTCTCAATAATTTCAATGCAAATGGGGTGCTGAATAGTTACCTCATTTTTTCACCCAAGCCCCGTCCGGTTTCTGGACCTGCCAACCCGAAGGGGCTTCAGAGATCCATTTCAACGCGAACCGCTCCCGGATTTCACCTTCCCACTCCGTGTGACCATTGGCGGCCGCAATTTCCCGGTACAGTGCCGCCCGATCAGCATTGTCTTCCCGGACCCGGGTTCTGAGTTCCCCTTTTTGTTGCAGGGTCAACCCTTCTTCGGAACGGATTTCCAGATCACCTTCCCGATTGATTCCCACCTGGCCGTTGAATAGATATGGTTTCAACGCGCCACTCGCCCGACTTTTCAGGCTGTCACTGACCGCCCGGATGGCGGCGGTGGAAACGTTGAGATCGGCCGCCACCGCAGGGGCCACCAACCATGACAACACGGCATTGACCACCTGCAATGTCCCGTTGGAACGCATCGAATGGCCATCAGCCGGCTGAGTTCCCGTCGGAGATTGTTTGACCGGTGGTGGTGCCGGAGGGGTCATCCCGCTCCACACCTCCCGCACGATGCGTTCCGCCGCCTGATCCACCGCAGGGGCAGGGAAATATACATTGACGGTGACACAGGCACCCAGAACGAACAACAGCAGCCAGGTCAGTTTCCTCCCCACACTTAACGCCATCATCGCCAAACCTCCCGTGATGCCCCTTGATTGATCCCGCCCCTTACCGGATCACCGGTTTTCCCCCGGATTGGCCGATGCGTTGAATGCGGGCGACCATCTCTTTCCAGGGAATGAATCTTTGATGACTGATGACCTCCACCTTGGGAGGCAGCAGCCCCCCATCGACAAGCCACGCCTTGCCATTCTCGTTTTTGATGCCGGTCAGCTCAAACATATCGTTTTTTAATGCACACTGAAAGCCCAAATTGCGATAACCGTATTCCTTGAACAGGGCCAGGATGCCGCGATTCAGGGGGGCGGTCACGGCACCGCCACCAAAGATTTGAATATTTTCAATCGCATCGACATGAATCGTCTGATCCGCCTCGCCGGGTACGGTATGTAGTTTGGCCTGAAATGAAACCGGTTGCCACCCCACCATGCGCAACTGTGACACCGACCCGGCGAGCGTCCCCTTGATTTTGCCGATTCCGGTGGCTTCCGTCAGACGTTCCAGGTCAAGGGCCGAGAATGCAAGATCGGCCTGCCAGGAAGGGAGGGGACCGTCCCATTGCATCGCCAACCCCTCTGCCCTGGCTTGGCCACCGAAAAGATCCACATCCACCTTGCCATCCAACATCAACGCCTTGGCGTTGATCTCGATCCGGGGAAACCCGAATCCCACCGTCATCCCATGCGCCTTGTTGGCAAAAGGGAACAGGTGCAATCCCTGACCGCGTCCCCGTCCCAGCATCCGTCGAGGTTCCGTGAGGGTAACGGACCCCTCTTCCAAGAAGACCCTGCCTCCGAGGAGCGCCCCCTCCCAGCCCCCTTTGAAGACAATCACCCCGCCATGCCATGAAGGCGCCAAACTGAGCCCGGACAGGGTTTCCCCCGCCACCTTCAGGGAATCAACCGTCAACCGTCCCGCCCCAGACGCAGGAGCGGCGGCAGCGGCCAATGGCAGCCGCAGACGAACCCCCTCCAATTGCACCCCCCCGCCGGCAAAGAAACCCTTTTCGAGCTGAAGCCATCCTGCAAGTGATGCCAGATCGATCCCTTTGACCGGGGAGCGCGTACCCGTCAGGGAACCCGATACGATCCCCTGCATACGCACCGCCCCCTTGCCCATGGATGCCCCCAGATACTGTTCCGTCAACCAACCCAGGTCGCCCCGTTCCAGGGTTCCCTGGAGGGAGATGGAATTTTTTTCGGGTTTCCAGGAGAGCGAATGCAACCGTCCCAGACGGGCAGCGATCCCCCCGGTCACCTGGCGCACCCCCGAACGATTCCAGTCAACCTTCAAGCGGGCACTGGGCTGCTCCCTGGCCAGGTTGCCATAGAGGGTATCGAGCAGCCATTCCCCCTGTGCCACATCCAGATCCAGGCGCATGTGTCCCCCATCGCCCATAACCACCCCATTGCCCCTGGCTGCCCCCCGTACCCCTTCAATCACCTGGTCACCGTTGCTCCATCCCCCATGATCCACCCGCAACCGATACGCCAAAGCGCCTCCCGGTGCCTGATCCTTCCACGCCACCGTCACCGATCCCCGGAGACGCCCGGTCAACCCGTGTCGGGGTGGCAGGAACATGGAGAACGGTTTCAAATCGATGTCGGGCGTCAGCACCGCGGCCACCCCTGTGTCGGTCTGCCGTCCCGAAAAGTTCACGGTGCCATGGGATCCCGATTCCAGACCACCCCTGAAACGCCACGCCTCATCCGCCGTCCCCCTTTGCCCAAGCCAATGACCCGTCAGCGGCAGAAACGGAAGACGCGGACCGGGTCGGACCAAACCCTGGATGTTCCCCCGTAATCCCCCCCCCACACTCACGGCATTGACCTTCATATCTCCCTGCCAGCCCCCATAGGCCCCATCGACCAGATGCCCCGACCCTTCCATGGTCAGCCCCTCATGCGTGTGGTAACCCGCCTTGACATCGGCGATCAACGTCCCCGACATCCCCTTCAGCCCCACCCATGATGCCATCGACGCCAAAGGGATCCCATCGGCATGGGCGACCAGCCGCACCCCCCCCGCCCGCCACCATTGGACCACCCCGTTCAGGCCCCCTCCCGGCTCGGCCCGGGCGGCGAAATGCAATTCAAACGATTCCAAGGACAGGTTTTGACCCAGAATGGAAAGGTCATGAAAACGCCAACCCCGATGTCCCGCCAGAGCGGGTTGCCAAACCTCGCCGTCCACCACCTCCAACCAATCGACCCGCAATGGCCAGCCCCAGCCGTTCATTCCCCCCCCTGCCCCATCATCGGTTTCATTCAAACGCAATACCGGCCGTTCCAGACGCAGCAACGCCAGGGAACCCCGCCGCAACAGCCCCCCATCCAGGCTGGCCTCGATCCGCCCGAGCCGCAGTTCCACCCCCGACTCAAACCGTACCCACGGATCATCCACCACCACCCCGAACGGTTGCCAGCGCACCCACACCTCCCCCAGCCCCATCTCCACCCGCAGAAGGGTCGCGATCCACGACACGACCGGTTGCCGCAAGCGGGGTTGACCCACAAGCAGGACGACCGTGAAGGAAACGATGATCCCGCTACTCAATATCAGGAAAAGCAGGGTCTTGATCATTTTGTACATTTTCATCTTGCCCACCCCCAGTCCCTCCCATAGAATTACCGTTCCATCCCACCCTACCATACGATTGGCAGTTCCATTACAGGCCCTTTTTCATGCTCTTCATCGAAGATGTCCAAAAAAGCTTTGGTTCGAAACAGTTGTTCACCGCTTCCAGCCTGACCATCAACCGGGGGGAAAAAGTCGCCCTGATCGGCCCCAATGGTTGCGGTAAAACCACCTTGTTCAAGATGATCGCCGGCAGCCTGGAATGCGATGAAGGACGGATCCGCCTGTCCGGGGGGATCAAAATCGGGATATTGACCCAGGAACTGACCCCTTCCCAACGCCCAATCCTTGAAGAAACCTTGGAGGGGGATCCGGAGTTGATGATGTTGCGGCGGCAACGATCCCTGTTGAACGCAAGGTTGCTGGAACAGCAAACCCCCACCCGGGAGCTGGTGGAACAACTGGGGGAGATCGACCACCAACTGGAAGTACTGGGTTCCTTCAGCGCCGAAAGCCGTTGTGGTGCCATACTGCACGGGCTGGGATTTTCCATCGAGGAGCAACAACGCCCCCTGGATACCTTTTCCGGTGGATGGCGCATGCGGATCGCCCTGGCCCGCCTGTTGTTTTCCCGGGCCGACCTGTTGCTGTTGGACGAACCGACCAACCATCTGGATCTGGAATCGACCGTCTGGCTGGAACGGTTCATCCAATCCTCACCCACCACCCTGATCATCATTTCCCATGATCGGGGATTCATCCAGCGCACCACCAGGGTCACGGTCGCCATCGAGGGCAAGACGGTCGTCCGTCACTCGGTCGATTTCGAGCGTTATCTGCTGATGCGGCAGGAACGGTTGCTGCAACAGGGGAAACTGGTTGCAAAACAGGAACGGGAAATCGAACACCTTGAGCGGTTCATCCGCCGATTCCGCGCCAAGGCGACCAAGGCCAGACAGGTACAAAGCCGGATCAAACGGCTGGAAAAGATCGAACCGGTTCAGGTCGCCACGGGAGAGCGCCATCTGGACCGGGTCCGACTTCCCGAACCCCCTCCCTCGGCCCGTGAGGTCCTTACCCTGCGTGGCGTCGCCAAAGGTTTTGGATCGGTCTCCGTGTTTGCCGAGGTCAACCTGCAACTGGAACGGGGCGACCGGATCGGCCTGCTGGGACCCAATGGCGCAGGCAAATCAACGCTGCTCAAGATCATTCACCAAACCCTTGCCCCCGACCAGGGAACCGTCATTCAGGGCGACCGGGTATCGAGCGGTCATTTCGCCCAGCATGCCATGGATGCCCTGATCGCCACCGAAACCATCATGGAATCGGCCCAACGCGCCGCCAGAAAGGGGATGACGACCGAAAAGATCCGGACCCTGCTCGGGGGATTCCTTTTCACCGGAGAGGATGCATTCAAGACCGTTTCGGTCCTTTCGGGAGGGGAAAAGGCCCGTCTGGCCCTGGCCCGATTGTTCCTGGCAGGTCCCAACCTGTTGTTGCTGGATGAGCCGACCAACCATCTGGACATGGAATCCCGTGCCGCGTTGGAAGAAGGGTTGTCCGATTATTCCGGCTCGATGATCCTGGTGACCCATGACCGTGATCTGATGGAAACGGTGTGTGATCGTTTCTGGCTGATCGCCCAGAACGGAGTCCGTCCCTGGGATGGCGATTTGAACGACTATCTGGAACAGATCGCCCGTCAGAAAGAGACCGAACAGGAGGTGGACGCCAGTTCCGGATCCAATCCGAAGGATCGTCGTCGCGAAGCGGCACAACGGCGCAGGATGATGGATCTGGCCACCCGCGATCTGCGCCAACGGATCAGCGCCCTGGAACAGGAGATCGAACAATTGGAAACGGCGTTGGCCACGATTCGGGAACAACTGGCGGATCCGCACCTGCATGCCAGGGAAAACAAGGAACGCCTGCTCCTGCAACTGGCCGAACATGGACGTTGTGAAAGCCGTCTGGCTGTCGCCATGGAAGAATGGGAAGAACTTTCATCTTCGCTGGAAAGCCAAATCGCATAGACGCACGGGCTGGACCCTATTCCATCTTGTCAACAGGCAATCATCCGATGAGCATGATCCCGCACGACGACACCATCACCGACATGGCGCAAAAACAACTTGCGCTGATCAATGAATTGAACTTTCAAAAGTTTGCCCTGGACCAACACGCCATTGTCAGCGCCACCGATGCCAAGGGCGATATCATCTATGTCAACGACCGTTTTTGCAAGATCAGCGGCTACTCGCGGGAAGAGTTGATCGGCAGCAACCATCGTATCGTGAAATCGGGACTCCATCCCAAATCATTTTTCAAAACATTGTGGCACACGATCCTCAAAGGGGAGGTGTGGCACGGCGAGGTCTGCAACCGCACCAAAAATGGCCCCTTGTACTGGGTCAGCGCCACGGTCGTCCCCTTCATGAACGAAGCGGGTGCGCCGATCCAGTTCATCTCCATCCGCACCGACATCACCGCCCAGAAGAATGCCGAAGAACGATTGCGCCGCACCAGTGAAAGCCAAACCCTGCTGAAGGATCTGCTTTCCATTGAAATCCATGGCAATGCCCTTGAGGCGATCCTGACCCGGGCATTGGAGATCATTCTGGGCATCTCCTTTCTTGCGATTAAAAACAAGGGGGCCATCCTGCTGATGAACGACGCCGGTGACACCCTGGAAATGGTCGTCCAAAGTGGCCTGACACCCCTGAGTTCATTCCCCTGCCGAACCGTTCCCAAGGAGGCATGCCTGTGCGGAAAGGCCGTAGCCACCAACACGATTCTTTTTACCAACCATCTGGATGCGCGACACGAGATTCAATCCGAACCGATGGTGGATCATGGCCACTACATCGTTCCCATTTGCGCCCATGACCAGGTTTTTGGGGTACTGACCCTTTTTGTGGATGCGGGACATCCCCAGGCTCCGTGGGAAGAAGAAATTCTCAGGGCGGTCGGCAATACCCTGGCGATCCTGGTGGAACGCAACTATTCGGAAGCGGCACTGAATGCCGCACGCCGGATTGCCGAAGAGGCCACCCGGGCCAAAAGCGACTTCCTGGCCAACATGAGTCACGAAATCCGGACACCGATGAATGCGATCATCGGCCTGAGCCACCTGGCATTGCAGACCCAGATGAACCCCAAACAGCACGGTTATGTCTACAAAATCCATACCGCTGCCAATTCCCTGCTGGGGATCATCAACGACATTCTCGATTTTTCCAAGATCGAGGCGGGCAAACTGGATATGGAGGCCATTCCGTTCAGATTGGAACAGGTTTTGGATCATCTATCCAACCTGATCACGGTCAAGACACGGGAAAAAGGGCTGGAACTGCTGATATTCGTCCAACCGGAGACCCCGAACGCACTGGTGGGCGATGCGTTGCGGCTGGGACAGGTTTTGATCAACCTGGCCAACAATGCCGTCAAGTTTACCGAACAAGGCGAAATCATCATCAAGGTTGAACCCGTAAAGAAATACCAGGATCAGGTCACACTCCGTTTTTCCGTCATCGATACCGGCATCGGCATGACCGGAGAACAGATGGGCAAATTGTTCAAATCCTTCAGCCAGGCCGATTCCTCCACCACCCGGAAATATGGCGGTACCGGTCTGGGATTGACCATCAGTCAACGGCTGGTCGAAATGATGGATGGCACCATCCAGGTGGAGAGTACACCGGGTCAGGGAAGTACCTTCATGTTTACGGCCGTCTTCAAAAGGTCGGCACACGAACTGCCCGCCAGCCCCATGCTCGATTCCGATCTGCGGCATCTTTCGGTACTGGTGGCCGACGACAGCGCCATTGCCCGCGAAATCATGCAACGACTGATTGAAAGCCTTTCCTTTCATGTTGAACTGGCCACCAATGGGGCCGAAGCGTTGGAAATGATCCAGAGGCATGATCAGAACGGAACCCCCTACCGGATGGTATTCATGGATTGGAAAATGCCGATCATGGACGGAATGACCGCCACCAGAAGGATCAAGTCCGACGCTTCCCTGAAGCGGCCTCCGAGGGTCGTCATCGTGACCGCCTACGATGCACAGGAGATGCAGTCAATGATGCAGGGACAGCAAGTGGATGGAATCCTGACCAAACCGATCAATGCCTCCTCCCTCCTGGATGCGACACTTCGAGCTTTGGGCCGTGAAGGATCGACCCATCCCACCGAACCCAAAAGCAACGGTTTGGGAATCGAACAGGTGTCCGCCATCCGGGGAGCACGCATTTTGTTGGTGGAAGACAATGAAATCAACCGTCAGATTGCGACAGAATTGCTGGAACTGGCCCACTTGACGGTCATCGTCGCCAACAATGGCCGCATCGCGGTCGATAAGGTGGGTCAGGAAGCCTTCGACGCCGTCCTCATGGATCTCCAGATGCCGGTCATGGATGGCCTCACGGCGACGAAAGAAATTCGTAAATTTAAAAAATATCAGCATCTTCCCATCATCGCCATGACCGCAAACGCCATGGCGGGAGACCGGGAACAATGCCTGGATGCCGGGATGAACGACCATGTGGCCAAACCCATCGATCCCCGGGAACTGTTCGCCACCCTCGCCCGCTGGATCCAACCGGGTGAACGCATCCCATCCCATGAACCCTCCTTCCCCGATACGCCCCAACCCGAATCGGCCGAACCGTTGCCCGGCATCGAAGGCGTCGATCATGCCGCCGGTTTGAACCGCATCGGTGGCAATCTGCGCTCCTATCGCAAGCTGCTCGACAAGTTCGCCACCAATCAAGCGGATGCCGTCGATGAAATTCGTCGTGCCCTTGCCGCAGGGGACCGGACACGGGCCATTCGCACCGCCCATACCCTCAAAGGTACTGCGGGCAGTGTCGGTGCCACATCCCTGCAAAGTGAGACGGGAAAACTTGAAACCCTTCTCATACAAGGACAAACCGACCCGGATGAATCGATTCTGACCTCGTTGCAGCAATCGCTTTCAGCGGTCATCCATGCCATCCGCAAAGGACTCGAAACCTCATCCCCCACCGAGGTCACACCGGTCAAGATGCGAACGGATGGTCATGAAGGGTTCAAGAAACTGCTTGATATGATTAAAGAGTATGATTCAGAGGCGGCTGAATGGAGTGCGATCCTGCGGGCTTCGATCCCCGAAAGCGATCCGTTGGCTGAAACCCTTTCCCGGGTGACGCAACATCTTGATGCGTACGATTTTGCCGGTGCCATGCAAATCGTGCTTCCAATCGTGAACACAACCGTGCATTCTGATCCGGAAGGAACTGAAGGGAATCCCATGGATCGTGCCTTCGAAACCTTGTTGAGAATTCGGACGATGATCGCCGAATTCGATACGGAGACCGAAGATGCCATCGATGCCTTCCTGACTTCAGCGAAGGATGCACGCATGGAAAAGGAACTCCTGCCCCTGCGCCACCAGGTGGGCCGCTACGATTTTGAGGATGCGGGCAAGACGTTGGATGCCTTTTTTGAACGGCATGGACTCCTTGCAAGAATCCAAACGGATCCCGCTGCCCATTGATCTTTGGATGGCAACAAACCCGGAAAGGAGGGCTTGATGGCGGCAACGGAAGAAAAATACGTCATTCTGGCAGTGGATGATACTCCTGAGAATCTTGATGTACTCAAAGGGATTCTGATCCCGGAATTCAAGGTCAAGGCGGCCATCAATGGCGCCATGGCGTTGAAAATTGCCGCATCGCAACCGCCCTCATTGATCCTGCTGGACATCATGATGCCGGAAATGGATGGTTACGAGGTGTGCCGTGCGTTGAAGGCCAATCCAACAACGGCGGGAATTCCGGTGATCTTCATCACTGCCATGTCGGAAATCCATGATGAAAGTAAAGGATTTGAAGCGGGTGGTGTCGACTACATCACCAAACCGGTTCAACCCAGCATTGTCATGGCCAGGGTACGAACGCATCTGGCGCTGGCCAATCAACGGCGTGCCTGCGAAGAGATGGTCAGGCAACGCACCCGGGAACTGGATGCCAGCCAGCGGGCCGCCATTTTCATGCTGGGCGACGCCGGACATTACAATGATACCGATACGGGGGTTCATATCTGGCGCATGGCGGCCTATGCCCGAATCCTGGCACGCGCGGCCCAATGGTCGGTGGCTGATGCGGAACAACTCGAACTGGCGGCGGCCATGCACGATTCCGGCAAGATCGGGATTCCCGATTCGGTACTCAAGGCCCCCCGCAAACTGACCCCGGAAGAATTCGATCTCGTCAAGACCCACGCCACCATCGGGGCGAGAATCCTGGAACGGAACGAATCACCCCTGTTCATGTTGGCCGCCGAAGTCGCCTTGAGCCATCATGAACGATGGGATGGTACCGGGTACCCCCAAGGGCTGACCGGGGAAGGGATTCCCGAATCGGCCCGTATCGTTGCCATCGCGGATGTGTTCGATGCCTTGACCATGAAACGACCGTACAAGGAACCCTGGCCGGTCGAGCGGGCCCTGGCCCTGCTGCAAAAAGATGCGGGATCCCATTTCGACCCCCGGCTGGTGGCGTTGTTCATGACCTTGAAACATGAGATCCTTCAGCTCAAGGAACAGTTCGACGCTCAGGAATCCTGATTTTTCTGCAAAGAAAAGGGGGGCGATACGCCCCCCGTGAACACACTTTGAGCCAGACCGACATTCAACTCAAAATTCCAATTTGCGCATTGTTTTGGCGTCTTCGGCAAATTTTTTCCGCTCTTCGTCCGGCATGGGAATCAAGCCACGTTCCGCCAGGTAGCCATCTCTGCCCCAAGCCCGCTCGCTGGAAAACTCTGCCACATATTCAGCGATCCCCGGCACCATCCCCAGATGGGCCTTCTTGATGTAGATGAACAGGGGACGCGACACGGGATAACTGCCACTGGCGATATTTTCAAAGGTGGGCGTGATGCCACCCACAACGCTGCCCTGCAACTGATCCTGGTTTTGATCCAGGAAGGAATAACCGAACACCCCCAGGGATTGCGGATCGGCGACCAGTTTTTGCACGATCAGGTTGTCATTCTCACCCGCTTCGACATAGGCCCCATCTTCACGAATGCCGTGACAAACCGGTTTGAGTTGTTTTTCGTCCTTTTTGACCAACTCCTTCAATTCGGGAATTGCCTTGCACCCCCCCTCCATGGCCAATTCAGCAAAAGCATCCCGGGTTCCCGAAGTCGGCGGCGGACCCAGAACCCGAATTTTCATATCAGGCAGGTCGGCATTGACCTCCTTCCAGGTCTGGTAGGGATTATCCACCATCGTTCCATCCTTGCCGGGCACCTGACGGGCCAGAGCCATGAAGATATCCTTGAGTGTCAGGCTCATCGGCTTGGCACTTCGTGCATTGGCCAGGACAATACCATCATATCCAACCTTTATTTCGGTGATTTCAGTGACGCCATTGGCGGCACACGTATCGACCTCGGTTTTTTTGATGCGCCGGGAGGCGTTGGAAATATCGGCAAAGCGATCACCGACACCTGAACAAAACAGTTTGAATCCACCCCCGGTCCCAGTGCTTTCGATCACCGGCGCCTTGAATTTGCTGGAACGGCCAAATTCCTCCGCCACCATGGTGGCAAAGGGATAGACGGTCGAAGAACCGACAATCTGGATCTGATCCCGCGCCCGGGCCGTGCCGGGCAACAACAAGGCAGCACTCATGCAAATCGCAGCCAAGGCTGAACTCCGCAAAGATATTTTCCTGTTCATACACACCTCTCATACAGTAGTTTCGTTTATCATTGTAAAAATCATATCCGTTTTCATCACAGATTATTTTTTTCTTCCCTCATTCACCTGCGCACAAAGTTTGATCCCTTCCTCCTTGTTGACACGGATCAAGCGCAACTTTTTTTTCATTTCCTTGATTGTCCTCGGGTCGGTTTCCCGATTCAAACGCATCAATACCTTGGTTTCCTTTTCCGACAGGCGGTTCAAGATGGTTTCAAATTCCTTGATTCTTTTCTTTTGTTTTTTCCATTTTTTTCCAAGAAAATCATTCACCTTTTTGACGATTTTTTTTACACCCATAAACAACCTTTCTTATTGAATATCTCGATAATATAGACTGCTTTGATTTGACATATTGATCTCTTTTATTCCAATTTCATCGAGACGGTGCGACAAACTCATCCGGTATCGACAGTTGAAAAGCAGGAAGGTGTTGTTCTGAGAAAAACGATCTTGACACTCCAGATCTCAAATTTCATGCCATGGTTTTGTTCCGCCCCATCCCCCATGAGCATCTTTGTCCACTCAACTAATTGATTTTATTTATATAATTTTTTGTAAACGATAGACCTCCCCCCCTCTTGGATGACGCATCCCAGGTCAAAACATTCCAAAGTCCACCCCCTTTTTCCTCAAGAATCCTTCAACCATGAAACGATTCTTTCTCATGCGAAGGGATCCACCTGCCGGGGCGTTACACCAGGTTGCGCCCCCCATCCACATGCAACACTTCACCCGTAACGAATCTCGCCCCCAACAGATAACGCAACGCATGAAGCACCCCATCGGGACCCGCCTGACCCGCCAGAGGGGTCCGGGCAAGCATGGCCTGGAACCCGGGATGGTTGTCCCCGGGAGGCAATACCGCACCCGGTGCAATGGCATTGACCCGGATATCGGGTGCCAGATCCCGGGCCAAGACCCGGGTCGCCATGATCATACCCGATTTGGCGGCACTGTAGGCGGCATGTTTGGCCAATGGCCGTTCCCCCCAAAGATCGCAGATGGAAATGATCTGTCCTTGGACTTCAGATCGTTTCATCGCCCGGGCCACCTCCATGGAAAGCCACAGAGGGCCTTGCAGGTTGACCCTGAACAATTGCTGCATCACCTCCCACCCCCCATGAACCGTATCTTCAAGGAAGACACCGGCATTATTGACCAACAGGGTCACCGGTCCCAGGCGACGCTCCACATCCCCGACCAGGGTGCTGACATGGACCGGGTTATTGAGGTCGAGGACAAAAGATTGGGCGATTCCCCCTTTTGCCTCGATCTGGCGTGCCAGGTCGGAAGCGGCGGTTTCCGAACGATGGTAGGTCAATGCCACAACGAATCCCAGCGCAGCCAGATCATGACAGATCAAGGCGCCAAGGCGATTCCCGCCACCGGTCACCAAAGCGACCCCGGTGGTCATCTGTTTTTCCATGAACGGTTCATGGACCCTCCCGGGCTCCTGGCGTGGTGATTCGATCCTGACCTTCCGTTCACCCCTGTCGTCGGAATCACCTGACCCCATCGAAGTATCGATGTGACCAGCACGGTCCCGCCCCGGACGGATCATCTTCCATGGCACCTTGGGAGCGGGACGCCCCGCCCATACTTCCGACTGCCGGTACACGAACCATAAAGGGATCAAAAACAGCAGAAACGGCAAAAAAACCAACAACCCCAAACCCACCTTGAACCCATTGTACAACAGCAGGCCAAACCCTTTGGACGCCTCTTCCGCCATCGTCAGCTTCCCTTCATCAAGTTTTCGTTCACCCTGGAATCATCCATCACTACGGATTGAACAATGACATCGGACCCGGAACATGACTTGACCAGCCCGCCATGTCCGTCAGCAATGATGTATCTCATTCATTCCCTTACCTTATCACGGTGCGCATGACCTTGCCGGGTCATCGGGCCGATACGCAGAGAAAAGGTCAAATCCGATTCAGCCAAAGCGGAATGCCGACAAGGTGGTTTCCATGACGCGATCCGTAAAGACACATTGTCCGTGATCTGCCCGGGCGGCACCGGCAATCAGCATCAGGGGCAATAGATGCTCCTCGGCGCGAGGCGGATGGCACAACCGTGCTGCGGGGGCCTGTTCCCAGTGAAACAGCCGTTCCGCGCGTAACGTTGCCTCCGCCTCGACGGTGATGGCCAGCCACGCATCGAAGGCATCCGAAATCGGCCCGAACCCGGGATCGCCATAGCCACGCATGTTGTGAAAACTCATGCCGCTACCCATGATCATCACCCCCTCGTCACGCAAGGGTGCCAACGCCCTGCCCGCCTGGAAATGCGCCTCGGGATCCAGACCGGTCAGCAAAGAGAGTTGCACCACGGGTACATCCGCTTCTGGAAAGATCACCTTCAAGGGGATGAACATCCCATGATCAAATCCGCGGGTCGGATGTTGCTTCGCCGGTATTCCGGCCTGATCCAACAAAGCCGCCATCCGTTCCGCCAACCAGGGGGCACCCGATGCGGGATAACGAAGTTGATACGTGTGTTGCGGAAATCCGTAATAATCGTAGATCAACCCCGGCTGTTCCCCGCTGCTGATGCCGAAGGAAGTTTCGATCCAATGGGCCGATACACAGACAATCGCTTTTGGGCGCTGTGGCAATTGGCCTGGAATTCCCTGGAGAAACCGTTTCATCGCATCCCAGGCATCCGGTGGATTCCAATCCATGAAAAAACAGGGACCCCCACCATGGGGGAGATACCACACGGGCTGACGTGCAAGGGATACGTCGCGCAAAGCGTGTTCATGCGTCATCATGGCAGTTTCTCAGGAAATCGACAGACGATTGATCAGGATGGGCGGCCTTGCCATCCCCAACCAGACTCAAGCCAGATCGAACAACAAGATTTCACCATGACTCCGACCAACGGCCTGGACTTCGCGTTCCTGGCTCAGGGCGATCCCATCTCCCGCGGAAACCCGATGGCCATTGATCTCAACCCCGCCCGAGACAACCTGAACCCAGGCATGACGACCCGGATCCAACGGATAAACGGCCATCCCTCCAGAAACCAGGTTCAAGCCGAACAGACGTACATCCTGATGAATGGTCAAGGATTGATCAGCACCATCCGGAGAAACCATCAAACGAAAACGCCCCTGCCGTTCTGCAACAGGAAATTCTTTTTGTTGATATCCCGGGGTCAGCCCTTTCCGGTTGGGCAGGATCCATATCTGTAGAAAGTGCGTTGGTTCCGTCTTGGACGGATTATGTTCGCTGTGGCGAATGCCGGAACCGGCGGTCATGCACTGCACCTGACCAGCCCGCAAAACCGATGACACACCGGTGCTGTCCCGATGCCACAGGCTGCCCTGGATCAGAAATGAGATCACCTCCATATCCCGATGCCCATGCAGGTCAAACCCGGTTTCTGGCTGGATCACATCTTCGTTGATGACGCGCAGGGTACGGAACCCCATATGATTCGGGTCGTAATAATCGGCGAAGGAGAAGGTATGTTGGGTGTTCAGCCACCCGTGATCGGCACCTCCACGCTCCTGGGCGTAACGGATCGTCATCATGCGGTGTACTCTGTTGGCAACCGGAGGTCAGAAAAAGACAGTTTATCGAAACCGAATCTGTTTTGCCAATTAATCAAACCGATCTGTCCGGAACTGCTGCGTGCTTGGTTATACTGATGGCAGGTGAATTACGGATCATCCGCTCCGATCATTCCGGAACCGAAATCGTTTCATCGATTCCGATGCCTTCTCCCACAGAAGATCAAATTGCGGCGCTGAATTCTGAAAAAACATCAGCTTGAACCGTTGCAGCACCACCCGCAGCCCCGGCCGACGTAATGCTTGCCAAAATGCAACGTTCAGCCACCACCACAGCGGGGATGGAATCGTTGATGCACCTCCTTGATCCGTTCCCGTGCCACATGGGTATAGATTTCGGTGGTCGAAATATCGGAGTGTCCCAACATCATCTGTACCCCCCGCAAATCGGCCCCATGATTGAGCAGATGGGAAGCAAACGAGTGCCGCAGCAAATGGGGTGACAATTCCATTTGTATCCCCGCCAGCAGGGCATATCTGCGGATGATGTACCAAAAATTTTGCCGGGTCATTCCCTTGCCCCGATGGGTGACGAACAGATCGGGGACGGCACGTTTGCCCAACAGGACAGGTCTGGAGCGCCGTTGGTAGCGTTGAATCGACGCCAAAGCCATTTCACCAATCGGGACGACCCGTTCCTTGTCCCCCTTCCCCACCACGCGCAGGAAACCGAACCCCTCGTCCAAGGCATCGGTGGTCAGCGACACCAATTCTGAAACACGCAATCCGGTGGCGTAGAGGGTCTCCAACATGGCGGCATCGCGCAACCCCAGATCATCGTTACGGTCGGGTGCCGCGAGCAAGGCTTCGACATCCGCCTCGCTGAGGACTTTGGGCAACCGTCGCCCGCGCTTCGGCCCTTCGAGCAGATCGGTCGGATCATCCAGGCGCAATTCCCGGGCCGCCAACCAACGAAACATCCGTCCGGCGGAGGAACGTTTCCGCGCCATGGAGGCCGGGGCCAGGCGTTCCCGGACCATCACCTCCAACCATTGCGCAAGATCATCCCGCCCCGCCGCAATCCATCCCGTCCCCCGCCGTTGCAGATGGTCCGCCAACCCTTCCAGGTCATGGCGATAGGCTTCCAGGGTGTTGGCCGAAAGTCCATGTTCCACCAGCATGTCATCCAAAAACCGGCGCAGCAGTTCGACATCGTTCATGGTTCACCCCATGGCATCAAGTCCTTGAAACCTCACAGATCAGTCAAACCATCGGAAACGCAACAAGGTCATCAAGGCGATCAACCCATCAACCGGTCTGATTTTTTTACCTTCTTCCACGCCACGCGGCTGGTAGGCGATGGGTATTTCCCGAATCACGATCCCCCGACGCAACAATTTTGCCGAAAGTTCATGATCGGTTTCAAAGCCGCATGTTTTGATCGTCAGCGTCCGCAGCACACGGGTGGGATAGATCTTGTAGGCCGTCAGCAGATCGGTGATCCAATGGCCGAACAGGATCCAGGTCAGGAGTGCCAGCAGCACATTCATCCCCCAAGGCCCCACCCCCTGTTGCGGGTGCCGACCGGGGAAAGGCCAGCGCATGCCACGATCCCGGATCTGACCCAGGATGCGGCTGCCATAGACCGCCACATCTTCCCGCCCATCGAGTGCCGCAAGCAGCGCCGGATAATCCATGGGGTCGTATTCCAAATCGGCATCCTGCACCAGGACATAATCACCCGTAGCCTCGCCGATTCCACGCTGTACCGCAGCCCCCTTGCCCTGATTACGCTGTTGAATCAACCGGACACCATCGAATTCACGCACCCGGTTGGCGGTTCCATCGGTCGATCCATCATCGACGACGATCATTTCGGCGGTAAAACCGATATCGGACAGAGGGACCTCAACGATTTTGCGCAACAACTCCCCGATGAAGGCTTCCTCATTGTAGGCGGGAATCACGATGGAAACCGTTTTTCCCGAAGAGGTTTCCTTCATGAGGGAACTCCGGCGGAACGCATCGTTTTCAAGATTTCTTCCACAATCTTCGCCTCCTCCGGGGTATTGACCCCCATGGTTTCCCGTTCATCATTGATTCTGACCGTCACGACATCCCCCCCCTTTTGTTCAAACAGGGGAAGCGTTTGCAACAGGTTGAATTCCCGGGTATTGGAACCACGGGCCAAGCCATGATCCCTGCAATGATGAAGCGTGGAAAAAAGGGTCTGGGCATGAAACAAAAACAAACCACAATCATTTTCGCCGATCCGCTCCTTGATTTCGCCCTCCCGGGCCTGCTGGACACGGATGATTTTGCCATTGGCGTCACGCTGGAAATGGATGTAGGGCTGTTCCTTCATGATCGTCGCCAAGGTCAGGTTTGGCGTTCCCGTCTGTTCATGGGCCAGGGCGCAACGTCGGATCGTGCGCCGGCTCAATGTCGCCTGATCGCCCCAGACCACCAGACAATGGGGTGTCCGAACCTCGGATTCGGCCTGCAACACTGCATCCGCCATCCCCCTGGGTTCCGTTTGGATGACAACCCTCCCCTGGCTGCCCATGCGGGAAAAAAACTGGGGTTCCACCTGTGTCCGGGCATGGGGTGACAATACCAGGACCACCCGGTGCATCACATCCTGAAGGGCATCCAAAAGCCAGTCGAGGATGGGACGGCCCAGGAGCGGATAAAGAATTTTAGGCTGGTGGTATCCCAGGCGGGACCCGGTTCCGGCGGCGGGGATGATGATCGTCCAATCGGAACGTGACGGGGTCCCCTCCGGGATATCATCAATGTACAAAACGGGATGCGGATGTATACCCATTGAACCCTGGGGCGTGTTGATGTTCATTCAAGAGAAAATGGGTTTCCGCCCTCGCGGGAAACCATAAACCACGAACTCCGGCTGGGTCATGTGACAAACGTGGAATGACTACAACAGGTCACGCAAATGATCGATCACCGCATGAACCTCCCCGAACTGCGAAAGATCCCGTTGGGACGAATCCTTTTTCAGGATGACGGCAATTCCCGCCCGCCGGGCCGCCACGATCCCATTCAAAGAATCCTCGATGACCACCGCCCTGTCGGCCACAACACCCAATTTTTCAAGTGCCAGCAGATAGATTTCCGGATCAGGCTTGGCCTGACGGACATCTTCGCCACTCAGGACCACGGAAAAAGCCTGCGCCAGTCCACTGGTACGCAAAAACAGTTCCACTCCCGCACTGCTCGCCGAACTGGCCAGGGCAACCTTCATCCGACATGACAGGGTACGAACAACCTCGACCCCGTCGGGATCAATGGGGGGATGAACGGCAAGCATCCTCAAGGCATGTGCCTGTTTCTGCCGGGTCAAACGTGCGACCTCCCCCTCATCACCCAATCGCCCCCGTGCCATCAGCATCTGGCGGAATACCTGGTCGGTTCTTCGACCCGCCAGGGTTGCGTAATCCACAACGGGCAAATGATTTTCGGTCAGCACCCGAGCATAGGCTTCGGCATGAACCCGGTCGGACTGCCACAACACGCCATCCATATCGAAAATGACCGCCTCGGCACCCGCGAGCATCATCCGTGTTCCCGGCTGGCGACCACCAGGGTCTGTCCCATGTTATAACTGACGGCACGCATCCCCATTTTCCTGTGTTCCAACATTGCCGCAAACATCCCCAAAAAAGGGAGGTGGGCGGAGGCCCGTTTGAGGACGTATCCCAACGGCAGCTTTTGCCAGTGGGGACGCGTCTCCCGCACCTGGAAACCGTGATGATTCAGCAAACGGGTGATGGTTGCAGGGGAGAAATAATACAGGTGAACACTGAGAAAGAACGGCCAGCGTGAACGCAACCCTTTTCGGGCAAGGCTTTCATGGTCGGGATAATTGACGATCAACAGACCATGGGGGTGCAGGAGTGAACGAATGCGTTGCAGGGCTGTTGCGGGATCGGCCATGTGTTCAATGACATCCCACAAAGTGATGATATCGAACCGTTCCCCCTTGAAATCGACCTCCTCGAGGGTACCGGCGCGGATGTCCAAATCATAACGCGCCCGTGCCCGTGTCGCCATCCAGGCACTGGGTTCAATCCCCACAACCTCAAAGCCCAGATCGCTTGCCGCCTTGGGAAAGGCCCCACCCGCACACCCGATGTCCAGGACACGCGGATGGGTCCCGGGGGAGACCCCATGCCTCCGCATGATCCCCTCCAGGCACTGACGAAACGTCAGAATGCGGGCTTCATTCTGGGCGATGAACAGCGGATCCTCGGCATTGCGATACCCCTCCAGGATGATGTCCTGTTTAATCCTGGGATTGAGGTATACCAGACCACACCCCTTGCAGCGTACCAGTTGATCCAACAATTGGGTGTCACTCGACGCAGAATACATGCGGCGCAGTTCATGTTCGCCAAGGGTTTCATCATAGGATGATTTTTTAAGGATCTGAAAGTCCAACCGCCCGCATACAGGGCAGTTGACCCTTTCGGTGAAGGCAAACCGGGCCGACTCGGGGGGGGTGTGAGACATGTCCATTCCAGCGGTTGTGACCGATCTGCAAAACGATCAAGAAAAATAACGATAATAGCCCTTAACCGGTTGACACGCAAAGGTGGGGCTTGGGTGGACTCATTCCTTCACCCGGGAACACCGGGTCCAACCGATCCATTGCCAAACCAAAGCCCGGTAGGGAACCATCTCCATCTTGGTTTCGAAACGTCTGCGCAGGAAGTTGACGATCTGGCGGACAATCTTCAAGGGATGATCGAAAGTCTTCCACAAAAGAAAGGAAAGATACAACCGTTTTCTGAACCGGCTGAGTTCGGCATAATCGGGACGCCAGACGGGAGTGAAATTCAGGTCGGACAGCGAAGTGAAGCCGACGGCCCGGGAGAACAGTTCCGAACCCGGGGTCGGCGTAATGATGAACACGGCGATTTCATCGACCCCCGCCCGGGTCAGCGTTCGGACCAGTTGCCGTGTTTTTTGCCGTTCTTCGGGCCCTTCTCCCGGGAAACCAAGGACAAAACATGCCTGGGAGCGGATGCCGTACCGGTTCATATGGCCGATGATCTCCAAGGCATGATTGAGCTTGAACGGCTTGTTCATCGCCTTGAGCATTTCGGGAGCACCACTTTCCGGCGAGATGGAAATGTAACGACAACCCGCCCGGGCCATCATGCGGACCGTGGTTTCGTCCTTGATCGATTCAACCTTGGTGCCGGCGACGATTTTCCAGGTCAGATCCAATCCCCTGCCAATGATTTCTTCACAGAGTTCCCGGATCCGTCGATCAGAAATGGTGGGATTGAGATCTTCAATGTGGAATTCACGCACCTGGAATTGGTCGATGGCCCGAGCCATGTCATCGACCACCTGCCTGGCTGCACGTCCACGCCAACGGCGCCCGGTCGTCGTCGGTGCAACACAAAACCGACAGGGATAGGGGCAACCGCGAGAAGTGATCAAGGGGAGATAACGTGGCGTACTCTGCGGACCATGGGCGAATCTGAGTGACCAATACTGTTCCAATGGGAACAGATCCCAGGCGGGAGGCGCCAGATCATCGATATCGACGACTTCACCCCGGGACGGATTGCGAAACCGGGGGGTCAGGATGCCCGGACCCGGGTCAACCGCATCGATGTCACGATGACCTTCCAGGAACCATTGCGCCATTCCGAGTCCCGCCACCTCCAAATCGCCGATGACCGCGAAATCGGCGCCATGGGCAAACAATTCATCGGCCACCGGACTCAAGGCATAGGCGGTCACCGCCTGGGCATTTTCCAGAATTCCCACCTTCATGGTGGCGAACCGTTCCTTGACTGCTTTGATGATGTGCAACAACGACAGATGATTGATCACCTGATTGGCAAAGATGAAGACCACACAGGTATCCTCCGGGATGCGAGCAACGACCTGTTCGGCATCCAATCCCAGGATCATGAATTTATCCCGACACCGGGCTTGACGCGGCGCCAGACCGAAGGCATCGATCAATGCGACCGAAAGATGTTCCCGGCGCAAGGCACCCGCAAAAGATGCCAGGGTGACCGGCATGTAGACAATACCGGTCGTCATGGGATCATTACGCTGCACGACCAGGTTGGGATTGATCAGGGTGATGTGCATGACCCGCTACTTGGCGTTCGGGAAAGGGGCGGCCCGTTCGGCGGGATCGGGCTGCAACAGGAACATTTCCAGGCGGTCGATCTCAACAGGCCCCTTCTCCCCCTTGATGATGATGCGGTAACGATGGAGGTCCTGATCGATGAAGGTTGCCCATGAAATTTCCTGCGCCAGATTGGCGACCCGCTTGAAATAGATGACCCCCATGGGTTCTGGGGCGGATTGATCCGGTACCGGTCCCCGCTCCTGATGCTCCAGATACCCCTTGAGGATGGCAAAAGGTTGCGTGGTCCGGGTGTGAAAACGAAGATTCAACCAGGTTCCAGCAGGCAGGTGCATCGACTCCATGGACGCCTCCCCGGAAGGGGCGACCTCCTGAACCATCTCACCGTTCTTGGGAATGATGACCGCAGACGCCATGGCGCCTGGCATGACCGGACCCAAACCCTGGCCATTGCCATCGAACAGGGTCCAGGGTTTATTCTGCAATCCTGGGAAAGGAGTTGATTTTCTATTGATTTTATTCGGACCGACCCGATAAACGTCAGTCATCAGCTCATCCTTGAGATGACGGAACACCAAAGGATAATCATGAAACAATCGGGTCAAGACAAAAGGACGTTCATTGCCATCGGAGTTGACGCGCGGCCAGGAAAGGATGAAATACCCCTCCTCGGGAAACTTCGGAAGCGCTTCATCCAGATGGGTCACCGTGGCCATGGTCCAGCCCTCCTCCGCTGAGAAATACAGTGGACCGATATTCTCCATGCCGCTGCCAAGATATAATTTTTTGGGGGTTCCAGATCGCAGGACATCCGCATTGACCGCTGCCAGAACCCGGGTGTTGGCATCGAATCCGTTTTTTTTGACCAGTGGCAGGTGATGCGCGGCGGCCATCAGGTTCCAAAGCGTCAGGGCCAGAACGGATACGGCAATGATCGCAGTTGCGGCACGTTGGACGGTCTGACCATGGGTTTGCCCCAACCGTTCCCTGGCCCACAGAAAGAAATCGGCAATGGCCAGATAGATGAAGGGGAGAAACGGGACATGGTAGCGCAGGACCACATCGAAATAAGGTTGGATGGGATGAATCCCCTTGACCGCGAACATGACAAACGCGGGTGGCACGACATAAAGAAGCAACTTGATTTTAGCCATGGGGGTCTTCCATTGCCGCAACCAGAGGAAAACCCCGAGGAATGACAGCAGGGCCAATGTCGATTCCGCCGATTGCGTATAATGGACGACTTTCGGCAACCGCAGGATGAACGAAGTAAGATCCAAAGGTTCAAATTTGATATTGACGCCGTCGATCACGGCATTGATGCCACGCATATAGTGAATACGGGCAAAGGGATCCCCCAGTTGCATCCAGAACCAGAGCCATTCGACCCCTTCACCCACCCCCAGTCCCAGAGCCACCCACCCCGATCTCCGCCATCGACCAGGTTGCAACAGGAGCACCATGCCCGCGACCAGGACGTAGATTATAAAGGTTTCCTTGGCGGCACAGGCGGCCCAGAGCAACATCCCACCCAGGAAGAATAAAAAGTTGGGATGGGACCGGAGGGGTGTTTGCACCGATTCCGGAAGGGAATCACCAGCCCGGATGGCGATGATGATGGCTGCAAGTCCCAACAAGGCCATGTTGATGCCCCAGTTGTCGGGAACGAGGGTCAGATCGGCCGACAGACTGGCATAACTGGTTGCCCACAGGGCCGTCACCAGGAGGGCCGCCCGAGTCCCTGACAACACGGTCGCAATCAGCCACCACGAAAGACACGAGACCAGCGCACCCATGAACACGGCGCTGTAAAACGTTGTCAGCGAATAACCGAAAAACCAGGCTGGCAACATGACGATCCAGGTCATCAAAGGACGCAAATAATGGTGGTGCAAACTCAGGTGGAAATCGGGATTCAAAGAGCGTCCAGCCCCGGCCAGGAGATAGGAAATGGGATCGGAGTTGAGCGGCTCCATGATCAGCCAACCGCGGACCGCCAAACCTGCGACCAGAAGGACAATCAATAATGGTGCAACCCGCATTCGAAGCATGGCCGAATTCGATTCAAGAACTGATTTTCAGGGGGAACAGTTTACAGACGATGAAGCGATACAAGGTTTGAAGACCGCCGGAAACGGTCGATTTCTTCCCTTCCGCCAGGGTACGGGGTGAATAATCGATCGGGAGTTCGAGGATGTAGGTATTGGATTGATGGACCCGGGCGATGATTTCAAGATCGAGATCCATGCCGTTGGAGACGAGTTGCAGGGAATGCAACAGTTTTGCGTCGAACGCCTTGAGCGAGGAGAGGGGATCGGAAAGATAACGGTTGAACAACAACAATGACAGAAAACTGAGGACAAGCCCGCCATATTTGCTGACAAGGTACATGAATATTCTGTCACCGTAGATTTTCTTGATGACCGGATCAACATTCAAGCATTTAATCGCCCGACTGCCGAACACCACCTGGAACTGGTTTTCCACAATGGGTCTGACGATTTTCAAGATATCGGCGGCAACATACTCACCATCAGCGGGAAAGAAAACGATGATGTTGCCCTTGGCCTTGGAAGCGCCCAGACGCAATGCGGCGCCCCGTCCAAAGTGATCGCCCTTCAACTGGAAACAACGGACGAACCGTTCCTGCAAAGCCTCGTTCAGCGTCCCATCCCTGGAACCGCCATCGACGACGATGATTTCCTTGCCCACGCCCAGCGCAGAGAAATCCAGGTGAATCAACTCCTGCAACACCCGGCGAATGGTCCGAACCTCGTTGAAGGCGGGAACGACGATGGAGACCAGGAAACGGTGTGGTTGGAGTGTGAATTCATGGAGTTGTTTGAACAGGGTCAGCAATTCGGCAATGATCTGATCGCCCGAATGGCGCCCCGCCGATTCCTCCCAATCACCGATGGTCACCCTTTTGGGATCGATATGCAGATCATTGATGTTCATTGGCAGGTAGGCGGTTGAAGAGCGCTCGATCTGCTCGCTTTCCGATTCCTGGACAAACACGCGGGTGATCAAACGGGTACGATTGGGGATGCGGGTCCCCCTGGCCGACATGTAATGGAAAAACCGTTCGATCAATTCCTGCACGGTCGCCGCCGGAATGTCATGATCGGCAGTGATGTTGCCGATGAATACCTTTTCTGCCTTTTCGTTGCCTTCGACGGCTTCGGGAATCCCCGCCACCATGTAGGAGGGATACAGGGAGGAATGTTGAGTTCCGGGGCCGTAGATGATCAGGTCGGCCTGTTCCAGGGCCTGGACCGCCTCGGGATTGGGGTTGGGGACAATATGTCTTTGTGCGAGGAATTCCCGCCGCCCGGCAACGGGAAGGGCATCGAATCGCGTCCGTTCTCCCGGGGTCAGATAATCGGCCAGGAGGAACAGATCTTCAATTTTTGCGTTATCGGCATGGGTCCCCACGATGGCGGCTTCATTATGGAGAAAGGTTCCATTTTCCTTGAAACCGACGAGGACCTGATTGCTGCCATCGGTGATATTGAGCACCCGGCCAAAAATTTCGCACCGGTCCTGAAACACCCGGGTCGTGCGGTTGAAGTCCCGGTCACATGCCAGGAAACATCCTGAAAACAGAAGATTACCGATCGAGGTATCGCCATAGTCGAAGAGCACCCCCTGTTGCCGTTGGATTTGTTCATAATCCAGAAACCATCTGAGATAATCGGAAATCCAGTTGATCTGTTGCACCTTGATCGACTGATAGGGGGCGGCCAAAGGGGGATAGGGGAGGTCTCGTTCCCGGTTGACGAGTGCATTCAGACACACCAAAGCCTGTTCACGGGAGGTCAGGTCGGGGAACCGGTGTTCAAGAATGGTTCTCAGAGCGGCAGCGCCAGGGTCATGGGTTCGGGTCAGATTGATGACGTTCTTGCGCACATCGGACGGACCCAACATGCCGGGGATGAAGGCACGCAGACGACCGGTGGATAATCCATCGTCATAGGCATTGACCAGGATGAGCAGGTCGATCCTGGCATATTCGTGGAATGCCCGGATGATGTTGGATGCGCCCCGACCTCCACTGAAAATGACCACCTTGAGCAATTTATCCATCGAGGCATCGGCTCCAACAAGACGTTGACTCATCCAGCATCATTTCCATCTTATCCGTTTTTACCCACCCGGCCAAGCCTTGTATTCCCCAAAGAATCGAGACCCGGGGCGAAATGCATTCCGGTTGCCAGAAACCCGCCATCGGCGTAATGTTTGTGAAACCTTCTGCAGATCCTTTTCCCGGGCACCGATACGCCATGATGATCCTGCGCATGATGTTCACGCTCACCGTTTCGTTTCTGGTCACCGTGCTCCCCGCTCAGGGACGCGCCGCGGGGATGACGCCGGCCACACTGTTGCTGGTTCACGGTTATGTCAGCGATCCCGACGGCTGGCGTGACAGCGGCATCACCGGAATTTTGGAAGCCAACGCATGGCAGCGGGGTGGGACGTTTGTGGCGGGAGTTGATGGTCGGCTGCATTTGAACGCCATCCCTGGCAACGTTCCCAAAAGATATTATCTGGCGGATCTTCCCTCGGAAGCACCGTTGGGATACCAGGCGGAACTCCTGGAGGGGATGATTTCCCAGTTGTCGCAGCAACGCCCCCGGGCACTTCTTTATGCCGTAGGCCATTCCGCCGGTGGCGTCGCCTTGCGACTGGCGATGGTCCGGCGCCCGAACCCGGGCATTCAGGGATTGATCACCATTGCCTCGCCCCATCGCGGGACCGAATCGGCGAAACTGGCCGGTTTCATGGCGCAAACCCCCATGGCGCTGATGGCCCCGTTTGCAGGGATGGGAACCTTGAACCGTTCCCGGGGTCTGTATGCCGACCTGACCCCTGAAGAACCGGGCAACCTGTTGTTCTGGCTCAACCATTCCGAACACCCAAAAGGACATTACCTTGCCATCGTTCGGGAATCGGGTCCCCTGCTCGCCATCGATCCCATTGTTTCTTCCGACAGTCAGGATCTCACCCGGGTCCAGGCCCTGGGACGACGGGCGGAGCGCGTCGAATCCGGGTCGGGACATTCCCTTGAAGCCCGGGATGGCAACCTGATTGTCGAATACCTGGAACGGTGGATGGCCACGGCCATGGAACCTTGAGACCTGTTGCCATGCAAAAAGCCGATTGAAGCTCACCCTTACGGGCTGAGGGGTTGCGTCAAAGTTCCGGATGACAGTTTTCCTTCATGTTATTTTTATCATTGAACATTTCGACCGACCCAACGGTGGATGCGGTTGATGATTCGTTTTTGTTGCGCATCGGTAAGACTGGCATACAATGGCAGCGCCAACCCCAAACGTTCCAGTTGCCGTCTGCATGCCATATTTTCAACTTCTGGAAACGAAAATGGCCATGCCGGACCCGCCAGGATTCCCCCCTTGCGAAGAAAAGCCATCAATCCATCCCGCTGTGCTTCATGCTCGAACATCAAATGGAATCCATGCCACCACCGTTCAGAGGTGCCGGAAGGGATTTTGAACCATCCACCCGACCGCATGGCCCGATAACGTGAGGCCAGCAGGGTACGCCGTTGCAGCAAGCATTCCCGCTGTTCCAGTTGTGACATCCCCAAAGCGGCCACCAACCCCGAGGGGGGGGTGCGATATTCCCTGAATCTGGAGGCCAACGCACCTTCACGACACAAGATCAACGCCGCATTCCCCCCCTGGATCATGGCATTGCCATCGAGCAGCATCAACTGGATCGCCCCTTCACCCGTCCCCGGCAAAGGAAGCGGCATCGAGGAAAGATCTTCCAGGACCACCCCCTGGCCCACCGGAACCGGGATTGGAATCCCCTGGAAATGTTCCACAAAAACAGCTGCAAAACCACCATCCGAGGAAATGACCGGCGTCTGTTGCGGTGCCGTATCGTGATGGACGACCCGAATCCAGGCTGCGGCAAACCCTTCCCGCCACGCCGGATGCATCCCCGCCCCCGCCGCGACACGGACCCCATCCCGCCAGCCAAGAACCTCCTTGAGGGCGACCACGGCATCCACCGGATCGTCAAAGAGGATCGCCTCACGCCGCCAGATTTGCGCCCACATGGATTCCCAACGATCCACCAGCGCATCATCCCGGAATGGGGCTGACACCATCTGCCGTCCAACCGCCTCCAGATCCTTCCGGGTCAAATCTGGCCGTACCAGGGGGATCACCGTTCGTTCAGACATTCATTTCTCCTTGAGTCGCAATCTCCCCCCCTGTTCCTGGCAGATCGCCCGGGGTGGAAAAGAAAAACCGACCATGGGATGCATTCGGATGATGACAACCGACAATCAGCCAGAGTATAATTCCTTCAATGATGGGTGCGAGAATGATTCAAGCCCTGGCCCCCATTTGCCGAACCAATCATCAGGGCACACAAAACTCGGATTGAAACATGTTTTCCACGCTGACACCCAGGTTTATTCACTACCGGATCTTCAGATCCTGGATTGCCATCGTGCAAGCGGTTGCCCGAGTCTTCGCCTCGTCCCATCTGTCCTATTTTTTCAGCCCGCATTTGTTCCATCATTGGGATTTCAAGGCACGTTTGTCTGCACTGTTTTCCTTCCCCACTTCAATCCACCTGCCACGCGTCGAGACCGACGCCCTGCATGCCGCTTCCCCGGACAAAACCTGGTTTGCCCATGTGTCCCAACGGATGGCCCGTTTCAACCCCCTGGTTCATCTGGATGATCGGTTCGTCCCGCATCCCGGGGAGATCGCCTCCGAGATCGCAGTGGCCATGCGTGAACTGTGGTATGCGACGTTGCGTCATATCGCCATTTTCCTGGGGGGATATGAACAACTGGAGATCATCGTCAAAACCGACAACCTGCCCAAACAAATCATCATACCGGGAAAAGGAAAGCACACCATTGTCTTCGGTAACGGCACCGATTGCCAGGACCGGAAGAAGGAATACATTCACGTCAGCGATGACGAACTGTTCCATGAACATCTGGTGATCGGCTACAGCCGTCTGTTTGGTTGGAGAATCAAAAAAATGGAGGGCGAGTTCGGCTGTGGGTTCCAATATTCAACCGACAGCCTCAACGATTCCATCCCCCTGACCGACTGTGCCATCATGCGCATCGGTCACACCTCCATTCTCATCAACATCGAAGGAAAGAATCTTTCCTCCTGAGACCTCCCTGGGATGTATCATTCCCTGCTGCCAGGAAAAAATTAGTTCCCGCATTCATGGGAATGACGATTGTTTACCTGATCCGCATTTGTTTTTTGTTTCTCCTGGGAAGAAATCTCAAAACAGAATCAAAACCTTGAGTCGTATTCCCCGTGATTTCCGCGGCGGCGGGATCCCATTTTCTTCCTGATGATTGAAAGGGGTGGGCAAGCGGCGGGAAATCGGGTAGAATCTTACTTTCGATCATCAAGCGCCTTGATCCGTTTCAAGCCCTTGGCCAATCCTGGCTTTGATCGTTCCTACCCGCAACCAGCGACCCGTTCATGAGCGACGCCGACAGCGCCAAACAGATTCCCGTCAACATCGAAGACGAAATGCGGACCTCCTACCTCGATTACGCCATGAGCGTCATCGTGGGCCGGGCGTTGCCCGATGTCCGTGACGGCTTGAAACCGGTTCATCGCCGAGTCCTCTTTGCCATGAACGAATTGGGCAACGATTGGAATCGCGCCTACAAAAAATCGGCGCGTGTGGTCGGTGATGTCATTGGTAAATATCATCCCCATGGCGATGTCGCCGTGTACGACACCATTGTGCGCATGGCGCAACATTTTTCCATGCGCTATCCCCTGGTTGATGGTCAGGGGAACTTTGGCTCGGTCGATGGCGATTCGGCTGCCGCGATGCGTTATACCGAAGTGCGCATGACCCGACTGGCGGGAGAACTGCTTGCCGACATCGACAAGGAAACGGTCGATTTTGTCAACAACTATGACGGCTCCCTCATGGAACCGGTCATACTCCCGGCAAAATTTCCCAACCTGTTGATCAATGGTTCCTCCGGGATCGCCGTTGGGATGGCGACCAATATTCCGCCCCACAATCTGAGTGAAATCATTGACGCCACCTGTGCCCTGATCGACAATCCCCATCTGAGTGTTCAGGAACTCATGAAATTTGTTCCCGGCCCCGATTTTCCCACGGGTGGCATCATCCATGGCCGTGCTGGGATTCGCAGTGGCTATGAAACGGGACGCGGATCCATCGTAGTCCGGGCCAGGACCAGCATCGAACAAAAAAAGGATGGTCGCGAAGCGATCATCGTGTCGGAGTTGCCCTACCAGGTCAACAAAGCCCGACTGGTGGAACGGATCGCCGAACTGGTTCGCGAAAAGAAAATCACCGGCATCTCTGATCTGCGCGATGAATCGGATCGGGAGGGGATGCGCATCGTCATTGAACTGAAACGTGACACCCAACCCGATCTTTTGTTGAACCTGCTGTACAAACACACCGCGCTGCAATCAAGTTTCGGCATCAACACGCTGGCCCTGGTCCAGGGAAAGCCGGAACTGCTCAACCTTTCCCGAACGCTGAATGAATTCGTCAACCACCGTCGCGAGGTGGTCACCCGGCGCACGCAGTTTGAATTAAACAAGGCCCAGGCCCGCTCCCACCTTTTGGAAGGACTGGCAGTAGCCCTGGCCAATATTGACCGTATCATCGAACTGATCCGCAAAGCCCCCAACCCTGCGGTTGCCAAGACCTGGCTGACGGAAGAATTATGGGAGCGTGGACCGGTGGAAGTGATGCTGGCCCGCGCCATGGGAGAAGGAGACGTTGCATCACCCCAATTCGTCCCCGGGGGATATCGCCTGACCGATACCCAGGCCCAGGCCATCCTCGACATGCGCCTGCACCGCTTGACGGGTTTGGAGCAGGAGAAGATCCACCAGGAGTTCGAGGAAACCTTGTCTCAGATCGCCCGGTTGCGCTCCATTCTGGCCTCCGACACGGTTTTGATGGAGGTCATCAAGAACGAACTCACCGAAATCAAAACGATGTTTGGTGATGCCCGTCGCACTGAAATCGTGGATGGGGGGGCTGACCTGTGTGCTGCCGATCTGATCGCTGATGAAGAGATGATCGTCACCGTCAGTCATGCCGGCTACATCAAGCGCCAGCCCAGCGATGAGTATCGGATTCAAAAGCGCGGCGGCAAAGGAAAGTCGGCAACGGGGATGCGGGATGAAGATTTCATTTCGCAACTGTTCGTGGCCTCGACGCATGACACCATTCTTTGTTTCACTGATCGCGGACGGGTATTCAAGTTGAAGGTCTATGAAATTCCCCAGGCGTCACGGTCGGCGCGGGGTCGGCCCATCGTCAACCTGTTGTCGTTGGAACAAAACGAAAAAGTTCGTCAGATCCTCCCCGCCCCCATCGCCGATGAGGAATGGGGCAATTGGGAATTATTGTTTGCCACCGGTTTGGGATTGATCAAAAAAACGGTTTTGTCCGCCTATGCCAATATTCGCATGAATGGTTTGCGTGCGGTCGATCTGCGTGATGGTGACGACCTTGTCGGCGTTGCCTTGCTGCCGATCCTGCCGGAAGAACGTAGTGGCGGCGGAGATGAAGAACGGGTCGACGAAGAGGAAGAAGAGGAAGTCATCGACGATGCCGACGACGACGAAGAGCTGGGAGAAGCGGTGGGAGAGGCGGAGGTCTCTGATACTCAACGTCCGGGTCGGATCATGTTGTTTTCCCGTGATGGCAAGGCGGTTCGTTTTCGCACGATACAAGTACGACGCATGGGCCGGGTGGCGCGTGGCGTCCGTGGGATGCGCCTGAAAGGGACGGATCGGGTGATCGCATTGAATGTCCTGGAGCCGGGTTCAGGCTGTCAGGTCCTGACGATCACCGAGAATGGTTTTGGCAAACGAACGGCAGAAGCGTTGTTTCCCACCAAGGGACGGGGAACACAAGGGGTGATTGGGATTGGCGTGAGTACCCGCAATGGACCCGTGGTAGACAATCTGACGGTCTGGCCGGGAGACCAGATCATGTTGATCACCGACAAAGGGACGGTATTGCGCACCAATGTCGATACCATCCGCCTGACGGGACGCAATGCCACGGGCGTGACGATTTTGAGTGTGGCCGAAGGTGAACGAGTGACTTCGGTGACCCGGATTGCCGAGTCGGAAGAATCAGAAGTATCGGAAGTATCTGAAGTATCTGAAGTATCGGAAGTATCGGAAGTATCTGAAGTATCGGAAGCACCTGAGGTAACGGAAATAGACGAAGGGGAAGAAGGTTGAGCGAAAAAATCATCAAGGGAAAAACAAGGTTCCCGTCTGCGCGGGAATTGCTTTTTTCAGCTTGATCATTTTTTCCCATTCATGAACCAGGGAGAACGTCAGGCCGTGTTGGATATCAAGTTGATTCGCGAACACCCCCAGAAGGTGGAAGAACAGTTGAAACGCCGTGGGGGCAAAATCGATTTGTCGGGGTTTCACGCTTCCGAAGCCAAGTTGCGCGAAATTCGGGTCGAAACGGAAAAATTGCAAGCCCGTCGCAATGAAATCTCCAATGAAATTGGTCGAAGAAAAGCAGCGAAACAAGATATTTCCGATCTGTTTGAAGAGATGAAAACCTTGGGTCCCCAGTTGAAAAATTTGGAAACCCAACTGCGGGAACAGGAACGTATCGTCGAATCATCCCTTGCACTCATCCCCAACATTCCCATGGAATCGGTTCCTGACGGAAAAGATGAGCGGGACAATGTGGTTTTGCGCTATTGGCCGACGGAAAAAAGCGCAGGCCAGGAACCTTTCAAACCCAAACCCCATTGGGAGATTGGCGAAGCCCTGGGTATTCTTGATTTTGAAGCGGGGGTGCAACTGGCGGGGGCACGGTTCACCGTACTTAAAGGGATGGGAGCGCGGTTATCCAGGGCTTTGATCAATTTCATGCTGGATCTGCACACCGGCGAGCATGGCTATACTGAAATCATGCCACCGATGCTGGTCAATGACCGCACCTTGTTTGGAACGGGGCAGCTTCCCAAATTTGAAGAAGATTTGTTTGCCTGCCGGGACAATCCGCTGTTTTTGATTCCAACCGCCGAAGTTCCCCTGACCAACCTGGTGGCGGACCGCATTCTTGAAGAACGGCAACTGCCGATGCGGATGACCGCCTGGACCAGTTGTTTTCGACGCGAAGCTGGTGCGGCGGGAAAAGATACCCGTGGTTTGATCCGCCAACATCAATTCGACAAGGTGGAGCTGGTCTGGATCACCCGACCTGAAGAGAGTCCCCAGGCGTTGGAACAATTGACCCTTCATGCCGAGGAAGTATTGCGGCGCTTGGAATTGCCGTTCCGGACCATCAGCCTGTGTACCGGCGATATGGGATTTTCCGCAGCCAAAACTTATGATCTGGAAGTCTGGTTACCGGGCCAAGGGTGTTACCGGGAAATTTCGTCGTGTTCCGACACCCAGGCGTTTCAGGCCCGACGCATGAAGGCCCGTTTCCGCAGGTCGGGTGAGAAAAAGACTGAACTGGTTCATACTTTGAATGGATCGGGGGTCGCTGTCGGTCGCGCCCTGGTCGCCATTTTGGAAAATGGCCAACAACCCGATGGCAGTGTGGTCTTGCCCAAGGCGTTGCGTCCCTTCATGGGAGGCATCGAAGTCATCACCCCGCCCAATCCATGAATATTCCGGGCCTGTTGACATTCAAAATGATTGGTAACTGCCCAGGGGCCTCCCCGGTTCGGGATTATTGAAAGAAAAAAGGGGGCTTAAGGGATTGCCCCCATGGTGATCAATTTAGAAACAAGGTCAAAAGCTTAAGCATGGAAACCTTTTTATTTAAAATCAAAATCAAAGTCCTGGGGGCAATCCCTTAAGCCCCCTTTTTTCTTTCAATAATTTTTTTTAGTCTGACACGCTTTGGAAATTCCCCGAAGAATCATGGGAAGGAACTGATTGGAATCATCCATTGCAGCAAGTGCATGATTTTCTTCCAGAGTCAGACCATTATTTGGAAAGTGGTCCTTATAAAGGGCAATTTGTTCGAGTGCCTTGAGATAGCGAAAATCATTCTTCGCCGCTTCACGGTCCAGATCGACCGGTGGTTTCAACCCCCAGATCGACTTGATCAGGTCAGAAGTACAACCACCAAAGCCTCCCACCAGATAAATGGGTTTCTTTTTTTTCAACATCAACAAAGCTTCCTCGGCAATACCGGGTAGGGCCCCTTTGAAATTTGTCACCTGGCCCCCCATGAACACATAGGCACGACAATCATCGGTGATTCTTTCCCTCATCGAAGTCAGCGAGGCGGGCCAAGGATCCACCAGATCTGGATTTCCAGGAGCGGGAAAGTCGTCAATGATGGCAACCGCCCCCTCAAATTCCCGACGACATTTGACCCGATCCGATGCGGTCCAATTCTGTCTGACCACCCCAGCCAGATAGCTGAATATTTTGGCGAAAGACCGAGAATCACCAGCCTGGCGGGTGTCATTGTACATCTGGGCTGAACGGATCAATGTTCGGGTAAAACCTTGCGGACGCAAATCACCGCCATAGGCGATCTCCCCCCCTTTTGCAAGCAGCGCTGTCGCCAGAGTGATCACGGCATCATGGACATGTTCCTTGTCCAATCCCAACCGGATCAAATCGGGGCTGTCGGAAATCGATAACCCAACCCTGATCCCATCAAGAGAAACTCTTTGATCTGACATCAGATTCTCCAATCATCATCCCTCGGCCAGAAATTGCGACAAGGTGACCAGTTGGGATGTCCCCGGCAATACCATCTCCAACACCCCTTTTTCATGAACATTTAAAGGAGGATCGGGATAAACGATCTTCTTTGGAAACATACCGCTTTTTTCATGACAATCATGCAGCAAAGTCAGCAACTCTGGAGGATTGGGAAAAAACCAGGTCGCATCATGCGCCTCAGGGGATGCATTCAACGGCTCCGTTCTGGATCGCCAAAACGCCATCCGTAATATTTCTTTCAAGATTTGCTGCAATACCCGCAACACCGCCTCGGAAGAATCCGCTGCGAAAAACGGGACTGAGGGAACATTGCCAAGGTAGGGAAAACTTCGCCTCTCTTCCTGGTGCACCGCATACGCCAGAAGAATGGGAAGATGTTTCTTTTTTGCCGTCAATACTTCCCGGCAGCACCATTCCCGCTGGGAGTACTGGTCGGTCAGGATGACCAACAACGCATTTGAATTGTGAACCCCATGTTCAAGGGCCAACTCAAAATCAGATCCGATGTCAAGGTCATGCTCGTCAAAGAAGTCACAAAGCCCCCGGGTTCGCTGAATCTCCTGCCTGAAATTCAAGGTCACATCGCGGCCGTCGATTTTGGCATGGCTCAGAAACAACCGAACTCTTTTTGGCTTATCTTCAGGAAAAGAGGAAGCCTGTGACATCAAAAGCGAAGCCATCGACGCCGTCAACTCAATCGTCAAATGGAGCATGCATTTGGAAAAACGATCCATTCCGTATTCTGCCGATCGATCAAACCATCGATGGGCTTGGAGTTTTTCCAAGGAAGGCAATCCGGCCCGAAGTGCCTCGCGACAAAGCGCAACGGGAAGCAATAATCGTTTGACCGGATCCTCATCAACCCATTTGCGGGTTTCGCCCATGAACTGCAACCAGTGACGGTCTTGATCCGCTTGACAGGCGTCAATGAGAAATTCGTCCACCAGGACAATCACGACAATGGCCTCAGAAGTTGCTTCGGAGGCATGGATGGGACGAATGGGCACTCCAGGTTCACCGCGACGGTAGAACACAGGAATGCCGATTCCCTTTTCCCGGTCAGTTTCAACGTTGCGGAAGAAAAAACGGAACAAATCCTGGGCAATCCGCCCACCTTCGGAAGATTCGTAATGCCAAACGATGTATATTTTCAGAGGCGTAGGCCAATGGTGACTCATGGATCGATCCCTGTTATTAGAGTCCATGACAATAAGCAATATAAGCACATCATGAGACTCAATGCAATTCGTGATCGATCAACCACGCCCCACATGAACTTATTTTTTCCGGTCCATCGCCCGCCGGGACCACATTTCATTAAACGGGTTACCGCTCTTCTTTTCCCCCCGATTGTGGTGGGTTTTAAGGAACGCCTCAACCACCGTGGGATCGAAATGACTTCCAGATCCCCGTTGGATTTCCTCCAACGCCTGAGCGACACTCCACGCTTTTTTGTAGGGGCGAACACTCACCAAGGCGTCGAACACGTCCACGACGGCGACGATCCGGGCTGACAAGGGAATTTCCTCACCCTTGAGGCCCATCGGATAACCCGTCCCATCCCAACGTTCATGATGGGACAAAGCGACCTGAAGCGCCACTTTGAACCGTTCATCCTCCGCAAGAATGGCGGCACCGATCCCCGGATGCGATTTGATCACCTCGAACTCATCATCGGTCAAGCGGCCCGGTTTCAGCAGAATCGCATCCGGGATACCGATCTTGCCAATGTCATGCATCATACTGGCCTGTCCCATTTCCATGGCGTCCTCGTTTGAACATCCCAGTTCCAAGGCGGTTTCGACCGTCTGACGGGCCAGACGCTTGACATGATCCCCGGTTTCGCTGTCCTTGAATTCAGCCGCGACCGCCAACATGCGCATGGCATTACGGTTGGCCCCCTCCAAGGCATCATACAATCGCATGTTTTCCAGGGCATTGGCACATTGAATGGAAAACACTTCCAACAAGGAACGCTCATTTTCGCTCAGGGTTCCAACGTGTTCCAGATAAATCACCCCGATTATTTTATGCTGAATCATCAAGGGGAGGATAATCTGTCCCGCAACATCCAACATCATCCCTTCACCAGCAACCCTGTTTCCCAGCCGTTCCCCCAACGACTTGACCGCCAGATCATCCATGGAAACCTGACCATGACGGCATTGCAGTGTCAGGACACAATGATCATGGGTAGCGATAAAACCCGAAATCGGAGACACCGGATTCTCATGGTGACAGGTCACCTCACACAAACGGACCACCTGAGACAATGCTTCCCTGAAGAAATTGGAGGTTTCTCCCAAAGGATGAAGATACATTCCCGGCGCGGCATTGAGTACCATCTCCAAACCTTTGCGGCTGGTTTCGATCAATTGCAGATCGCGATAGGATTTGAGCGCGGAACGGACCGTGGTATACAGCTTGATGGAGGTCAGTTCTGTTTTTTCCTTGTAATCATCAATATCATAATTGTCGATGACATATCGTTCAGGGGCATGACCCGGCTGGCCGGTACGGATGATCAGGCGGATGGTGTGATCCTGGAACTCTTCCCGGATGGTTTGGACCAATTTCAATCCAGCATCATCGGTTTCCATGACCACATCGATCAGAGCCAGGGCGATCCCGGGTTCATTGCGATAGATCTCCAACGCCTCCTTGGCACTTTGGGCAAACAACAAACGCGCCCCGCGTCCGGAAAACCGGAAATCCTTCAAACTGATCCGGGTAATGGCCAATACATCGGGATCATCGTCAACAACAAGAATCGTCCAGGAGGTATGGTCCCTCATCGGAGGGGATTCACCGGCAACCGGTTGGACATTGGATTTACGGATGATTTTCATTCATTCATTCCGAAATGGGAAAAGTGATGTGAAACTGAGTTCCCTGGCCCGGTGAACTTTCACATGTAATGGTTCCATTCAATTTGGAGGTGACGATATTGTAACATAGATAGAGTCCCAAACCACTCCCACCATGATGTCGGGTCGTCGTAAAGAACGGCTCAAACACCAGGCCCCGCACCGACTCTTCCATGCCACGACCGTCGTCGGAATAATCCAGACACAGCCGGTTGTTTGTAATTGTTGCAGAAATAATAATCTTCCCGGTGGGGTTTTCTTCCTGGTACCCATGAGTCAGGCTGTTGATGATGAAGTTTGTCAGGATTTGTTCCAAGGTTCCTGGCCAACTCATCACTTTCAAGGAAGGTTCAATGACGACGTGAATGACAATATTTGTTTTTTTAAGTTGATTATGAAGCGAACGCACGACATCCATGACCACTTCACGGACATCGAACGGTTGCCGAATATCGGAACTTTGATCGACCGAAGTTCTTTTAAAGCTGGCGACAAGTTCTCCCGCCCGGGAGATGTTGGTCAGGGCGAGATCGGAAGCTTCACGAATGGTTGCGATTGCCGTTTGCAGGTCCTCTTCCTGCACTTCTTCCTGGCGCAACATGTGTTCCATGGAACGCACGGTCTCCCCGACCAGGGAGAATCCGGTGATGGCAACGCCGATCGGGGTATTGATTTCGTGGGCGAACCCTGCAACCAACCGTCCCAGGGATGCCATTTTTTCACTTTTCACCAGTTCGTTGCGTGCATGTTCAAGTTCTTCGACCTTGGCGTTCAATTCCCGTGTCCGTTCCATCACCCGGAAATCGAGGGTGCTCAACAATTCCGACAAGGATTTTTCCAGGTGCTTGCGTTGCGTGATATCTTCCTTGACGGCCAAAAAGAAACGGATGACCCCGTTTTCAAAACGGATGGGGGAAATGGAGGCATCTTCCCAGAAAAACTCACCATTTTTCCTACGGTTATGCAGTTCTCCATGCCAAACGTCGCCCGCCAGGATGGTATTCCACAAAGTTTCGTAAATGCTGTCGGGCATCTCACCTGAATTGAAGATTCTGGGATTTTTGCCCAAAAGTTCATGTGCCTCATAACCGGAAACCCGGCAACAGGTTGGATTGACGTATTCGATCTGCCCCTGGGTATCGGTGATGATGATACTGACGGGACTTTGTTCCAGGGCCTGAGACAGATAGCGCAACTTGCGTTCGGTCATTTTTCTGTCGATGATGCCGGCCAGGGTTTGGGCCACGGTTTCCAAGAACCGAATTTCTTCGACATCCCGAAGATGACCGACCTGGAGATAAAGATTGACGACACCCAGAAGTCGATCCCCCAACAGGATCGGGACGCAATAGTGTCCATGATCGGCCATTCCTTCGAACAAAACGGAATGACGTTCATCCACGGTGGAGGAAAACACCAATTGTTGGGTTGAGGCCGCCCGGCCACACAAACAAAATCCCATGGAGACTTCCCGGCAACTTGCCTTGACCTGATCGGCGAGACCATGTTCCACAATCATCTCCAATTTTCCAGTCTTGGAATTCATGAGGAAGATTGAACCTTTGTATTGCAAGGCAAGCCATGGGACCGCCAGGAGGATCTGCAACGATTTGGTCAGTTTTTCATTGAGGGAGATTGGCTTGAGTGCCACTTCAAGAATATTGTTGATGGCGACGCGGGACATGAAATCGCGATGGCTTTTTTCTGCATTTCTTTTGCGTTTGCTGATATCGCGCATGATGGCGCAAAAATGGCGATGCCCACCGAGCGACCAGGTGGACAGAGCCGCCTCAAGGGGAAGAATGTTGCCATTTTTATGCACCCCATGAAGTTCGAAGGTTTCTTCACGCCGGCGGGTGAATCCGGCGACGACCGCGGCTGCGTAGCCATTCAGGTGTGCCGAAAGGGATTTGGCGGGAACCAGCATGGCAACCGGTTTGCCGATGATTTCCTGTTCCTGATAGCCGAATAGCCGCTCCGCCCCCCGATTCCACGAGGTGACCACACCTTCTTCATCCGCCGAAATGATGGCATCCGTTGCCGACTGTGTCAGCGCACGAAACCGGTTTTCTTCCTCCTCCAACTCCTTGAGTCCCGCGTTCAAGGAGGATTGTGCATGTTGCAGGTCATGAGAGAGATTCTGGAACATCTGGTACAGACGCTCCAATTCGACGGGAACCGTCATGCTGGATGGTTCATGGTCTGGAACCGTGATCAGGGACTCCATCTCACGGGTCATCCTCGTCAGCGAAAAAATCCCCCACCTTCGGATCAACAGCCACAACAGCAGACAGGAAAATGTCACCCATCCAGCCAGGACCAGCGTTGTTGTATCCAAAAGAAGAAAATCAAATCTGCCATACGATGTCAGGTCCAGGAACACCAGGGTAGCGGACATGACCGATGGAGCGGACGTTATACCGTCTGAAGCTGAACTTCCCTTGCCGAGGACTCCTTTGATTTCTTCATGGCACCCCAGACACTCCGGTGCGTAGTGTACCGGGCGCGCCTGAACATACCAGCGGATCCCTTCAACGGTGATGTGGCCATCGGAAGTCGGCGCGAGCTTTTGTGATCCCAGGGCGGCAAACAGTTTGCGTTCCTGAGACGAAGGATAATTCAAAGGATTGAGGGGATGAAGACTTAAATCCTTGATGATAAAGGAATGTTTCGACCCTGTTCCAAAATGGCGCGTCGCCATGCACCAGGGGTTGGTCGAACCCTCCCTGTTGCCTGGAGTTGCCGTGGCCCGATATTGAAAAATCAGGTCAAGGATTTGATTGGCCTGGACTTGCAGCATCTGCTGCCGGTCCAGTTCCTGGTGAAAATGCAACAGCACCAGGCATCCGGAAAAAAGCAGCACACCAAACGCCATGATCCATTGCGAAAGCTGTTTTACCAAAGACATTCAACTCAACCCAGCTCCCCCCCGAAAGGAACAAGGATTCACTTACAATTCGTTACGCCTTTTTAAGAACATTGAACACCATTGAGGTTCGATTTTCAATCGATTTTTCACATGAGCCATGGGTTATCAGATATTTCCTTCATGGGCGAATGGATTGTAACATTTTGATATTGATTATGTTGACCTGCGTCATAAATTTCACACCCGAAAAAATGGCTTGAACGCTCATGCTAATTGTACATGATAATAATATACATTCATCACAATCAACCCATGATGGCGCATGAAATCACCGACATCACCTGCTCATTTAAGGTACGTTAATTGCATAACCCCTCACAAATATCATCATATAAATGATTCCAAA
Source organism: Magnetococcales bacterium DCbin4 (assembly GCA_002753735.1). Classification (GTDB taxonomy): domain Bacteria; phylum Pseudomonadota; class Magnetococcia; order Magnetococcales; family UBA8363; genus UBA8363. Next base: position 20,225 of record PEAN01000009.1, on the reverse strand, counting down.
CGCCGAGGGGTGCCGCACCATGAAATTTGACATTGAGCCTACCGAATTGGCCAAACTCAGAGAACTTGACGATTATGAGGAATGGTTGGAATTCCTGATTGAGATTGGCGAGATCAACGTCATCGACGAAATCGATTGATCCGTGTAGCATTTGAACATTTTCTGTTTTACCATGATGTGTTGGATGGCCGTCAATTCACTGACGATTTTTGACCCTTTTGAGACCTGATCATGAGTTATAATGCGTCCCACATTGAGGTGCTTGAGGGGCTTGAAGGGGTTCGGCGCCGCCCGGGCATGTACATTGGGGGGACCGATCTCAAGGCGTTGCACCACCTGGTGGCGGAAATTCTCGACAATGCCACCGATGAAGTGGTCGCGGGCCATGCCAACCGTATTGATGTCGTGCTGGGCCAATCGGGATCGGTATCGGTGCAGGACAATGGCCGGGGGATCCCTGTTGATGCCCATCCGCGCTATCCAGACACTTCGGCCTTGGAAATCATCCTGACCAAACTGCATGCTGGCGGGAAATTTCACAACAAGGCTTATACCACATCGGGTGGATTGAACGGTGTCGGCATTTCGGTGGTCAACGCCCTCTCCAAACAGACCGAAGTCACGGTCGAGCGGGACGGCTTTTGCTGGCGTCAAACTTTTTCCAAAGGGATTGCCAGTTCTGGACTGATCCAGGTCGGTGCCACCAGGAAACGGGGAACCCGGGTCGAATTTTTCCCCGATCCGACCATTTTTCCCGAGATCACCTTCAACGTTGACCGCATTTTGGAGATGTGCCGTGCCAAGGCCTATCTGAACCGCGGGGTACGGATTCACCTGACCGTGGAGGAGACGGGGGCGATCCATGAATTTCATTTCCCCGGTGGCATCAAGGATTACATCGATCAATGGTTGACGGGAAAAATTTTTATCATCGACAAAACGTTTTCCGGAACCGTGGAACAGCAGGCGGAAGCTGCCAACCCTTTGCGTCTGGAATGGGCCATGGCCTGGACTCATGATGAAAAGGGCAAAATGCTCTCTTACTGCAACACCATTCCCACCCCGGAGGGGGGGACCCATGAAGCGGGATTGCGCGCTGCCCTGCTGCGGGGGATCCGAGAATATGCCGAAACCCGCAGCCTGCTGCCCAAGGGAATTGCCATCATCGCCGAGGATGTGCTGGAGGGGATGTGGGCCATCATTTCCATTTTCATCTCCGAACCTGAATTTTCCGGGCAGACCAAGGAACGATTGGCGTCGGCCTGGGTGACCCGACAGGTGGAGAGCGCCATCAAGGATCATCTGGATCATTGGCTGCATGGGGATGTGGAACAGGCGACCCGATTGGTGACCGCCATCGTGGACAAGGCCCAGGATCGGCAAAATCGGAGAAAGGATCAGAATGCCGTCAAACGCAAGACGGCCACGACACGGCTGACCCTGCCCGGCAAGCTGACCGATTGTACCGTCGGCGACAACACCCAATCGGAATTGTTCATCGTCGAGGGGGATTCGGCGGGAGGTTCGGCCAAACAGGCGCGCAACCGTTATAACCAGGCGGTTTTGCCGTTACGCGGAAAAATTCTCAACGTCGAGCAGGCCAACCTGGAAAAATTTGAGAAGAACACGGAAATACAAAGTCTTGTCACCGCCATTGGTACGGGTTGCGGCAAACAGTTCGACCTGGGATCGTTGCGCTATGGCCGCATTGTGATCATGACCGACGCCGATGTTGATGGTGCGCATATCGCAAGCCTTTTGTTGACCTTCTTTTTCCGGTTCATGACGCCGTTGATCCAGAATGGCCATCTGTATCTGGCCCAACCCCCATTGTACCGTTTGACCTGTGGCGCTGAAAGCTGGTATGCCCTGGATGATGTGGAAAAAGAGGTATTGATTGCCAAAATCCAGAAGAAAAAGGCAAAATCGGGCAAGGCCAAAATTGATCAATCCAGATTCAAGGGGTTGGGGGAGATGGATCCCAAACAGTTGCGCGAAACCACGATGGATCCCGCTTCGCGGCGCTTGTTACGGGTGTTTGTGGATGACAGCGACCTGACCCATGGCACCTTCAACCGGCTCATGGGCAAAAAACCTTTGGAACGGTTTTTGTTCATCCAGGAAAAGGCCCCTTTCGCGGAAGGAAGCCTGGACATTTGAGTATTGATATTGAAAAGAAAAAGGGGGCTTGAAGGATTGCCCCCTTTTTTCTTTTGATATTTTTATTGAATATCAACATTGCGTGGAACCATGAAACAGCTTCCTGGCTCGGAAATGACGATCCCCGGGATTCGTCAGATGGAGTTCGTGCCATTGATGGCCTTGATGATCTCCATGGTCGCCCTTTCCATTGATATCATGCTCCCCGCCCTGGAGGCCATCGGCGACGACCTCGGGACAACCCACCCCAATGACAACCAAATGGTCATTTCATTTTTGTTTTTCGGGTTTTCCGTGGGTCAATTGTTTTTTGGTCCCCTGTCGGACAGCATCGGACGCAAGCGGGCCATCTTCATGGGATTGGCACTGTTCATGGCGGGTTGTGTCATTTCGTTGGTTGCGGTTGATTTCACCACCATGTTGTTGGGGCGTTTTCTCCAGGGAATCGGGGCGGCCAGTCCACGCACGGTATCGACCGCACTCATTCGGGACATGTTCGCAGGCCGCCAGATGGCCCGAATCACTTCCATGGTGATGACCGTCTTCATCCTGGTTCCGGTGATCGCCCCGGCGCTGGGTCAGGGGGTGCTCGCCATCGGCCATTGGCGAATCCTCTTCGGATTGATGCTGCTGCTCGCCCTGATCGTATGTATCTGGTTCGGTCTGCGGTTGCCCGAAACCCTTCATCCCTCCAAACGCAAACCTTTTTCCTTCGGACGACTGCGGGGAATGGTGTGGACGACCTGCTGTAATCGAATCACCCTGGGCTATACTTTGGCCATGGGATTGATCTTTGGCGCGTTCATCGGCTATCTGGTTTCGGTACAACAGATTTTACAACAGCAATACGCCTTGGCGGCACGGTTTCCGCTTTATTTTTCCCTGTTGGCCCTATGCGTCGGCGCAGCATCGATGACCAATGCCCGCCTGGTCATGAAATGGGGAATGCAACTGTTGGTGCGTAGCGCCCTCACCTTTCAGATCGTCATTTCGACGACCGTGTTGCTGTTGTTCCATAACGGAATGACTCAATTGCCGTTATCCGGACTGATGGCATGGGGTGGTGGCTGTCTCTTCTGCATGGGCATACTGTTCGGCAACATCACGGCCTTGGCCATGGAACCGATGGGCCACCAGGCAGGGGTGGCCGCCAGCGTCGTCGGCGCCCTGTCCTCATTCATTTCCATGTCACTGGGAACAGGCATCGGTCAAATGTACGATGGCACCGTGATCCCTCTGATCAGCGGTTTCGCCCTCCTCGGTCTGGGAGCGCTGATGATGGTGAATTGGACCGAGCGCAGACGGCGTTCATCCAATACCTGTTAGGGCGTGTTGACATTCAAAAAAACGATTGAAAGAAAAAAGGGTCTGGGAGATTGCCCCTTTATCCTGAGTTCCTTTTGGAAAGGTTTTATTTGCGAAGGGGCAAGATCCGGGCGCGCATTCGTTCCTCGTCTACAGTCACCATGGCCCCTTGGGTCAAGACACCTTCAAATTGCTTCAACGCCGAAATGACCAGTCCTGAAAGATGTTTTGGGAGGACGTTTTGCGTTCGAACCTGGAAGACGCTTGGTTCACTGGCATGACTGAGCGCCAAGAGGGTTCCAAAATCAAGATCATGAGTGAAAATGATGTACTCGTTCTTTTTTGCCCATGACATGATGGCCTTATCCGAGGCGTTGGGTAGGCCAATTTCCGACCAGTGAACTGATTCAAACCCGGCCTCATGTAACGTCTCTTTCCATGATGGCGGCAGATTCATATCCAACAAAATTTTCATGAGGCAACCAGGTTTACTTCCACCTCTTCCGTTCTCCAGGCCGCGTAGGCCAAAGCTTCCTGGATGTCTTCGGCTTCAAGATAAGGATAGCACTCCAATACTTCACCAACTGAAGCGCCGGAGGCCATCAAACCAATGATGGTTCCCACTGTAACCCGCATTCCGCGAATACATGGTTTTCCCCCCATCCGATCAGGATCCAAGGTGATTCGGGTCAGCGTTTGCATGGGTTCATACCCCTGAAATGGGAAATGGGAAAATAACTTCCAAATAATACCCTATATTCGCCTTAACCCCAACCTCTGCATCACCCACCCCAATCCAGTTCGTCGGGCATTTCTTCCAGATAAGGCAGATCGATGCCGAGCAGATGGTCCAGGGTGATTTCGCTGCCATCGAGCAACAAAAGATCTCCGCGCCACCAATAACGGACCGCATCGGCATAGGGGGCGGGAAGACCGCTTTGTTCCGGATTGCGAATGATCTGTTCCAATTCCTTGAACTCCTGATCTCCCTTTTTAATATGTCGTGCAATCAGTTTGGCCAACAGGGGCCAAATGGGATGGTCGTTTTGCCGTTCCTGTTCATACTGCCGCAATGCGTCTCTGAATGGTTCCGGGTCGCCCTTGGGATCAAAGGAACGCCGACAGGCAACCTCGAACAGGCGCATTTCCGGTTGCCATTCGGGTGGAGTCAGGGGAAGCAGTTGTTTGGTTTCGTGGGCGAGAAAAGCACGGGGGCTGATGCGGGCTGGCAAAAATAATTCACTAAAGACAGTAGTTACATGATCAATATTGTCTTCATTAATTCCTAAGTTCATTTTTGAGAGACCCATCAAGGCTCTCATCCTTCTAAACATTAATACGAACGCATAGTTGCGCTCATAGTCGCGCGCGAAGTCGCTCGCATAGTCGCTCGCAAAGGTGCTCGAATAGTCGCTCGCCAAGTCGCGCGCATAATCTCTCGCAAAGGCGCGCGCAAAAGAGCGCGCAAAAGCACGCGCCAAATCGCGCGCATAGTCGCGTGCAAAGTCGCTCGCCAAGTCACTCGCAAAATCACTCGCAAAATCACTTGCCAAGTCGCGCACATAGTCTACCTCTTCCTGGTTCAAGGGGGATCCTATCAAATGATCAATCTGTAAACCGAAATATATCAAGTTTCCTTCTTTTCTCTCAGAACTTACAAAAACTTGAAGATGCTGCCCCAATCGGGATCGGCGACCAGGCAAGAGACGCAATAACACAATCCAGGGGGCTATTGATCCAGACCAAAGGGGAAAAACAGCGGCAGGTATTCTGTGGGCAGCCAAAGCTTTGACTTCCAAGCTGAAACCAAAAAAACTTTGTACCACCCAATGAGTCAGTTCAGGCGAGGATTCGGGAGGCGGTGGGGAAGACAGTTTTACTTCTGTGGCAGAGAAATCAACACGGATCCATTCCATCCAGGTTTGTGCTTTCTTTCCTGCCTGATGCAGCTTGGCTTCCATGAGTTGCCGTCGTTCTTCCTTTCGGCTCCGCGCCCAAAATTGCAGAACCGTATCGGTGTTATCACTCCAGAATTCATGAAGTTTTTTGACAAATTCATCCAACCAACGGGAAAAAGTAAAATCCTGTCCCACCCCATCGGCCAGGATGGTCCCCGCCAGGAACAATCCATTTTTGCTAGCACAGTCCAGCAACCTCTTCAGCACCAGTTCCAGGTTATCGGGATTTTCATTGGCAATCAACGCGGCCCAAAGGCGCAGGGTTTCCCACCAGGAGGGATTGTCCGCAAGTTGCACGAATCGTTCGGGACGGTCGGTGTCGGTGGTGTTGGCCTTCAGGTAGGCGGCGGTCAAATATTCCTGAAAACTGAGGTGGATGAATTGCAACTGGTTGTCCGACCGCTCCATGAATATGCCGGCGCTGTCCAAAAGCCAGTTGATGAATTTTATTCTATCATCGACCGTCCACCCGGCACCCCATTTCAGTTGAACAATTTTTTCCCGGGCCAGGAGTTTGGCAGTGCGGAAAGATTGTTTTTCTCCTTCAATATCGTCGGATTGAATGGCATGGGCCAGTTCAGCCGTGACACGGATGCGCTCATGGGGATCCTCGGGCGCCCAGGCTTCAGCGCGCTTTCTGGCCCCCTGTTCCTTTCTTTTTTCCGGAATGGTACCAATCATCGTTTTGACACATTGTTCAAACAGATCGACCCGTTTTTCCGGCAATGGTGCAGTCCGGCTGATGAGCAACATCAGGGTGAGAAGCAAGGCGGTACGGGCCATCTCACCCGCCTTTTCGGAACGCTCCAGGGCGGCGATAAATTCATTGATTTTGTGGGCGGTATCGGGGCTGTCCACGGCATGGCGAAAAAATTTGGCCACCAACTCCTGAATTTCACCTTTGTTCAAGGGTTGGATGACCCGTTCGGCAAACCCATCCCCCCCGGTAGGGCGACCGGCACCATAAGGACGGCTGGTGACGACACAGCGCACCGATGGATGGGTATTGAGAAACTTCCGCAATTTGTCCCGAAAATCGTGACCCAGGTCGCCCAGTTCATCCCAACCATCGATCAGCAATACTGGTCGTACCGATCCCGGCTGTTCAAGGAACGCCATCAGTTCGTCATACCACCCCCCCATCCGATGTTCATTCTTCATCCAATCTTCAAGATAACCCTCCACGGAACTTTGATCCCGCGGCACGCGTTCCCAATAGCGGGCCAGACTGCGCAGTTCGATCCTGATGGGGAAGGTATGGTTGAGTTGCAGCAATTGATGAAAAGTCCAACGAATCCAGGTCGTCTTGCCCGCCCCCGCCTGACCACGAATGATCATCGGTTGGGACAGATTGACGACCTCTCCCGGCGACAACACCGCGCCCAGGTCAAGGGCGTCGGGATCATCCTTTTCGCCCAAACGCAAAGGGAGGTACATGTCGTTGAGGGCCGCCTGTTCCGGTTTGAACCCCATGGCCAGCGCAACCCCGGTATGACTCAAATCCCACCGGGGACGGGCATTGGTAAAACGTTGCCGGTAAGCAGCCAGAAAGGAGGTCCGACGGGGAGATGTCCGTTCCGGAATCGGTTGTTCTTCCGCGAACAAACCTTCAGGCAGGCAAAGGGTGAGTGGCTTCGCGGTTTCCCTGGAAATGAATCTGCCTGGATCGGCCTTGCCGGAGACACCGGCCCTGGGGTCATATTCCAGGGGGACAATCTTCATTTTGCCATCAACAGTGATTTCGATCAGTTGACAGGCGTTGGGAAAATCTTTCGGCAGTTTTTCTTCGACAATACCGAGGCTGCCCGCGCCCAGAAGGGAGGTGTAGCCATCCGTATCCCACCGCCACAGATCATTCTCCATGCTGGCATGTTGATGGCCATACAACAAAAGTTGAGGATGGCATTGACGCACCAATTGTTGCACGCGTCCCTTGTCCTGAAACCCCCCAGCATCATCCAGGATGCATTCTATTTGTTCTTTGGAAAGTCTCTTTTCTTGATCGATATAGGTGTTCCAACCCTCAATACTTTGCTGGGGAACCCCGGAAGGATTGTGATGCAAAGCCAGAATTTTAAGTCGATCCGAACCCTTCCCCCAAGAGGCCAGAAATGATTCCACCTGTTCGGCGCTCAATTGGCCACGGGTCTCGTCGGGTCGATGGGTGATCCGTTCACACGAATTCAGGGCGGCCACCGACAGGCGCAACCGGGGAAAATTCCAAATGCGTCCCCCCCGTTCCAAGGATTGGATATGATCCCGACTGGCAAGGAAACCGGAAAGGAAATCTTCAAAATTTTTAAATTTTTCCGTCTCGACCCGTTGAAAAAACGCCTCATCGGTGAAGATATCCTGTTCTTCCAATTCCGACATGACCCGCAGGCAGACGGCCCGAGAAACATCATGGTTGCCGGGCAGGAGGACGAACCGATCCCGATTGATCCCCGCCGCCCCCGCCAGGGCATCGAGAAAGGCATGGACTTGTCGAAATTGATTCGGTTTGGCCTGCTCGGTCAGGTCACCCGTGACGATCACCAGATCGAGCCGTTGATTTTTGGGAAGAACCTCCTGGACCGATTTGGCGGTCCGTTCGCCCAATTCTGCCGGATCCATCTCGGCAAACCGGCAATGTTCACCAAAGTGAAGATCGGAAAGGTGGAGAATGGAGAGACCGCTCCAGGGATGAATGATTGCAGGTTCGGGAACGGCCGCTGCATCCGCCTTGATGGGGCGTTCGGCGGCAAGGGCAGGGATACCCCCTTTTCGCCGCAGGTTAAACCCGATGCGATAGACATCGGGCAGGTTGATGCGATCATTTTTCAACCTTTGAAAAATACCCAATTCTTCCAAATCACGACCAACTCCAGCTTCCCCTTCCAAGTCCATGCGTCGGGGATAAAGTCTTCGATTGCCTTGGGCGGATCCCTTGCGGATACGTTCCAAACTGTCATCATCCTGCCAACGTTTGGCGATTTCATTGAAGGATGCGGGGATGATCAGACCCGCCAAGGGTTTCATCAACTGGGCGACCCAGGGAACATCTTCTTCGACCTCGGCAACCCGAATTCTGGAGGCTTCCTGAACGCCCAGGCGAATGTCATCCCCCTGAAGGGGATAAACCCGGGGTTCCGACAGGTCCCCTTGCGCAGCTTTGCGCATGGCGGCGAGAAAACTGCGCGGACTGATCTGTTGCAGACTGTCCGCCAGATGGTTGACCAGCCAGGTATAGGGAATCCCCCTTTTGGGATCCCGTCCCATGAACGGCCCGGTGATGGCATGCAATACCTGTCGTTGCCGCGGTTCCTCGATGCGCAAGGCGTCGGGAATCAACCACAGCCCCTCCTCTTGATGCCACGGTAAACCGAATTCCCGTTCGCAGACGGCACGAAACCGGTCCCCACCCTCGGCCTGGTTGGCCAAAAGGTGCCAAAACAGATTGTACAAATCCCGCGGCGGCCAAAGCAGGGATTCCTTGTTGGCGATCAGTTTGGAACTGTCGGGAAAGGCGGTGACCGCCGGATCGGACAGCAGATCGGGGCGGACAAACGCCTTGGGGTGAATGGCCTGAAAAGAGCGGAATTCCAGGAGCAACATCAACAGTTCTTTAAGCATCCGCTGCATGGTGCCCCAATCATCGGCGGTACGGTCCAGGGCATCAAACAACACCAGACGGTGTTGTTTTTTGTCGCGCAACTGTTCGTCGGTCTGATAGAAGGCGTTGTCAATGGATTCGCGATGTTCCCGGACCCACCGTACCCGTTGTTCCCAGCCGTAAAATGGCGGTTTCTGCTCTGTTTCCAGGACGTGATGCGCCATGATGGCACGCCAAATGTCGGGCAACGGAAATTTTGCCATCAAGTCCGCAAGGACACCTCTTCCGGGAAAATCCCCGGGGTTTCCCTGTTCAGCAAAGCCGGTGTACACCTGGACCGATGGATCGATGGAGAAATCATTGATTTGACGGAGCAATTTATTCCGCTGTTCGATATTTCCCAGAATGGAACACCAAAGACTTTTACCCGATCCGCGGATGCCAACAACCAGTGGGACCCGAAAATGGAGCGCACGGGCATGAGAGGCGGGCAGAAAAGGGACCATCTTTCGGGATGCCAGATCATCCTGGGCATTCAACCATTCCGGAATGGCCGCAACAATCAGGCGACGGGTGTCAGCGGCGGGAAAATGAACGGCACTCATGATCGGGACGGTCGGGGGGGCAGCAAGGATTCCGTCCTTTCAAAAAATTCACTGAACGCAGCATCAAGAATGGACTGCGCGACCCGGGTGGGTTTATTGACCGGGTCAAATCCTTGCAGCGATATTTGCCAGCGAATATTCCATGGCGTGTGGGGGGCGGCGTCATCATTGAAGTCAAAATTGTAACCTGGATCAGATTCATTGGATGATTTTTCATAGAGCGTTGTGGAAAAAAGGTTGAAAAAATCATCTCGAAGTTCGTTCAGATAAAGATCCGCCTCAAGGTCGGGGATCATGCCCGCCACCAGTTGCAGGCGATCACGAAATTTACTTAATTGGGGGTGTCGTTTCCAATGTTTGAACAGATGGCAATACCCCATCCAGGTCTGCGGGGTGTTGATGGCGAAAAGAAAAGCGGTAGCCCCCAACCGGGTGATCGTCACTGCGGAAATATCATGCAACCCGGCGCGACTGTCGAGCAAAACCACATCGGGTCGTTCCTGTTGTTCCAGGGAGGTCAACATCAACGCCAACCGTTCGGCCCAGGGAATGACCCCCGAATCGCTGGACTGACTTTGATAACAACGGGAAAGTTTGGCCAGATAATCGGTTTCACTGGAACCATGGGCAGAGACGACCCCGATCCACCCCTCGTTGGTCCCGGGTAACGTGCTGCTGGCCACCATTTGTGGCAACAGGTACGTCCCTTGATTCACTGCCGATTCCACAAACCAATCGACGACGCCAAACCGGGGCAGTCTGTCATGTGGAAGCAACATTGAGCTGACACCCGGGGATTCCAGGTCCAGATCAACGACCAATACCTTGTATTTTTTCCGGGCGAGATGCCAAGCCCACACCGCCAGGGCGGTGGAACGACCGACCCCTCCCTTGAGACCAAAGAAGGTGAAACGAGGCGGGCCGGGAGGTTGGTGTTGCTCCAGCAAGGGAAGCATCCAATCCTGCCCGGTCACCTGGCGTTCGAGCAGATAAATGGTTTTGCCTTCGATTTTTCTGACGGGGATGAGTTCATTGGATTGGAAAAAAAAATCGGGATCGGGAAGATCCTCCTGAAACATGAACAAATGTTTTTTCGGACAGGCAAAGGCCCCGAGGGCTAAAGAAAGGGATTCCGCCAGGGGCGACAGGGATTGCCGCAGGGACTCGTCCTCTTCGGAAGCATCCAATGCGATGCAAATGCGCCCCCGTAAATCACGCACGATGACCGGCTGCCCGGGCAGGAGATGAATGTGCGTGCGGACCTGCTTGATGGCAATTTTGAGTGCCTCATTGAAAAGTATTCGCGACATGATGGATCCAATCAGCAGTGTTCAATGAGCATATTGAAGGCCAGTCTGGTCCATTTGCGGCGCGCTTCAACCCGTTCTTGCATGATATCACGTTCATTGCAATATCGTTGTGAAACGTGCCAGTCATCGTAAGGGCAGCCTTCAAGAAAACGCCAGGGCAGCATGATCCCGGCGCGACCATCCATGAAAATCATGAAATCGTTCCAAAGTCGGTTCCCGTCCATGTGCGGAAATTTTCGATTCTTTTTCCCGTGCGTAAAATGGTCATGAAAATGCCGTTCCCAGAACGCTTTCAACAGACACTCGGCAGCCAAACCATAGAGATGATCTGCATTGGCCATACGCCCGGCCTTGAAAAGGAGTTCCGCATCGCGCCGATGGCGTTCGGCGGCGTCGTAATAATCATCGTCACAACCCGAACTTTTATTCATAGGTGCAAAGATAGGCGGTATCGGTTGCAACCTTGAGTTGAAACTTTTGATTGGCTGCGACATCAAACGATTGATTGGGCGAAAAGGTTTGCCATCCCGACTGTCCGGGCAGTTTGACCGTCAAGGCACCGCTGACCACGGTCATGTTCTCTTTCTGTGAAGTACCGAATTCATACTCCCCAGGGACCATCACCCCCACCGTGGCCCGGAGGGGTCCCGCCTGAAAACCGATGGATTTGACTTTTCCCTCAAAATATTCATTGACCTTCAACATGATATCCTTAACTCCCTTCATGAATCGTTGGTCCGGTGGTGATCGGCTTTGAAAAATGCTAAAATATGATAAACATTGGATTGTCGTCAATCGCCGTGGGACGTTTCCATGAAATTCGGATACCAAAAAGGATGGACGGGCTGGATCATGGTGGGCACCCTGCTGGCGGCGTCGGTCGCCCTCGGGGCGGAGGAACCCGCCACCCAGGTCCGGGTGCTTCTGGCCGCCAAAAGACATACCGTCCTTTCCAGCCGCCTGGCAGGCCCCATCGAACGCATGACCGTCAATGATGGTGACCGGTTTGACAAAGGACGGGAACTGGTCTTCATGAATTGTTCCATCCAACAGGCGGAGTTGGAAAAAGCCCAGGCGGAACTCGATGCCACCCGTCATACCTGGGAAGCCCGGAAACAGTTGCAAAATCTATCATCCGGCAGCGCATTGGAAACCCGCCTGGCGGCGGTCGAGGTGGCACGCACCGAGGCGGAAGTCAAACGGAGCCGGGCAACCGTGGGCATGTGCATCCTTCAGGCCCCGTTCGTCGGCCGGGTGGTGGCACGCCATGCGCAACCGTTCCAAAGTGTCACGCCGGGACAACCCTTGCTCGAAATCCTCGATGACTCCGACCTCGCCGCCCAGCTCATCGTCCCCTCGCGCTGGTTGCGTTGGCTCAAAGCCGGCACCCCCTTCGCCATCGACCTCGATGAAACCGGAAAAAGTTATCAGGGAAAAGTCACCATGATCGGTGCCCGGATCGATCCCGCCAGTCAGTCGGTCACCGTCCTCGGTGACCTCGAAGGCCAGCATCCCGAACTTTTGGCAGGGATGAGTGGCAATGCCCGCTTCTCCCCCCCCGCCGGAGCGCCGCGGTGAACGAACCACTCCTGCGACGGCAATTGGCCGGAGCCTTGACCCTGCTTTCCCTGGAACAGGAAACCCGTCGGGTCCAGACCGATAAAGAATTGATGTTTCTGATGGTCAACCGAACCCAGACGGTCATGCCCACCGACATGATCTTTTTCTTCCCGGTCGAACATGGGCGGATCGGATCCCTGGCAGCGGTTTCGGGCATCTCGGAACCCGACCCGCACGCCCCCATGGTCATGGGCCTGAACGATTGCATGCGTCACCATGTCCCGACCCTGCACCCCCTTATCCCCGGCGAACCACCCTCCCCCAATGAATGTCATCCTCAAGCACATGGCGTTCCGCCTGAAGTCATGTTCTGCCCGCTGACCACCCCCGCGGAAGAAATCGTTGGCATGCTGCTGTTGGCCCGCGTCCAACCCTGGCGACGGGAGGAACGCGATCTCGCCGCCCGCCTGGGGTTGTGTTATGGCCATGCCCTGGCGGCGCTTTCGCAACACCGTTCCCCGGGAAACCAACGGTGGCATGAGCGCGCAAAACATCGTTTCATGTGGGCGGGATTGGCCTTGATACCCCTGCTCATGGCCTTGCCGGTGCGCCAATCGGTCATGGCCCCGGCACAGATCGTCGCCGATGCGCCACGACTGGTCACCGCCCCCATGGATGGCGTGGTGGCCTTGATCCATGTCGAACCCAACAGCAAAGTCCGGGAGGGTGAAGAATTGCTGACCATGGAGCAAACCTTTCTGGCCAACCGTCATGCCATGGCGATGGAGGCGTTGCGGGTGGCCGAAACCGAAGCTTTGCGTGCCGAACAGTTGGCATTCTCCCAGCAGGAATTCAAAACAAGCCTTCCCTTGTTGCGCAGCCACATCGAAGAACGCACCGTGGAACTCGAACATGCCAAAGAATTATTGGAACGCAGCCATGTCCGAGCCTCAACCGATGGACTGGCGGTGTTCAGTTCCGCCGAAGAATGGTTGGGTCAGCCGGTCCGTGTCGGACAAAAAATCATGATCATCGCCGACCCCGACAAGGTGGCAGTCGCCATGGATCTTTCCATTCATGATGCCGTAACGTTGCAACCAGGGGCGGAATTTTTATTGTTTCTGGACACCGATCCGCTGCATCCACGTTCCGGACAAATCGTCCATGCCAGTTATGAAGCACTGGTGACCCCGGAGGGGATGGTCGCATTTGATCTTCGCGGCAAACTCACGGACAACGCAACGCCGCCGCGGATTGGCCTGCGCGGCACCGCACGCCTTTTTGGCGAACGAACTTCATTGTTCTTCCTGCTGTTTCGTCGCCCTTTATCGGCGTTGCGCCAGTTCATCGGCGTCTGATCATGAATCCCATGGAGCCACAAAACACCCCCCCGCAATACCCCATGCGATGGGAATTGCACACCCTCCCGGGCCCCGCCCTCGCCGACGGCGCCCCCACCTGGACCCTCCACGATCCCCTCCGCCATCGCTTCTTCCGCCTGGGCTGGCTCGAAAAAATGATCCTCGATCATCCCCATATCCCCCCCAACGACCTCATCCCCCACATCCAATCCCAGGGAGGCCCCACCCTCACCCCCGAACAGATCGCCACCGTTCGCCAATTCTTAATCCACAACGAATTGATTCAGGCAACCGATCCAAAAATCATCGATTCCTTGAGGAAACGCCAGCAAAAAGCCAATCAGTTCCTCCGTAAACTATGGCAGGGATGGCTGTTCTTCCGCATTCCACTGTGGAATCCCGAACCCTTTCTGCAACGATTCTCCTGGCTCTGGCAACGCCTCGGACACCCCATCACCCTGATCATCCTGGTCATCGCAGGAGTGATCGGAGCCGTCAATACCCTGCGTCATTGGGACCTGTTCCTGGCCACCTTTCCCCACTTTTTTTCCCTCCAGGGATGGTTGTGGTATGCCATCGCCATCATGGGAACCCGAGTCGCCCACGAACTGGGACACGCCGCCACCGCCCAACAAATGGGGTGCCGGGTCCCCACCATGGGGGTGGCATTCATGTTGTTCTGGCCAGTCCTCTATACCGATGTCAGCGAAGCCTGGCTGTTGCGCGCACGCCGAAAACGCATGATGATCGGAGTCGGCGGCGTGGCAACAGAACTGGGAATCGCAGCCATCGCCTCCCTGCTGTGGCCGTTTTTCCCCGAAGGCCCGGGACGCAGTGCCCTGGTACTCCTGGCAGGAGTCGCCTGGATCGGTACCCTGGTTATCAACCTCAACCCGTTCATGCGGTTCGACGGTTATTTCCTGCTCTCCGACGCCCTGGGCATCCCCAACCTGCAACAACACGCCTTTGCCCTGGGACAATGGCGCATGCGCAAATGGTTGTTCGGATGGAACACCCCTCCCCCCACCACAACAGGATACCCTTGGAACCGTCTGTTAACGGCGTTCGCCTTTGCCACCTGGATCTATCGGGTCACGTTTTTCATCAGTTTTGCACTGCTGGTCTATTTCCTGCTCTTCAAGGTGGCAGGGATCCTGATGCTGCTGGCCGAGGTGGGATGGTTCATCGTGCGCCCCATCCTCCTGGAAATGAATACCTGGTGGCATCACCGCCACCTGTTCCATTGGAACAGAAACGTCATCACCTCCCTGTTGGCAGCAACGGTGCTGTTGTCGCTCCTGATCTGGATCCCCTGGGAAGCATCGGTCCGGGCACCCGCCATGGCGCGCGCCGGCGGATATCAATCCCTGTTCGCCCCGGTCCCCTCCGTCCTGGTTCGAATCAACGGACAACCCAACCAGCCTGTGGCCGCCAACCAGGAACTGCTGCTGCTCGAAGCCCCGGACCTGATCGGGTCACTCGAACAAAATAAATTCGAAATCAACAGGCTGAAATGGGAACTCGGACATCAGTCCGACCCCTTCTCACCAGGAGACAAACAACTGGTACTCCAACGTGAACTGGCCGCGGCTCTGAGTAAAGAAGAAGGTCTACTGCGGGAAAAAGATCGGCTGCGCATCCACGCACCGTTTGCAGGAATCATCAAATTTGTTGCAGAAGGACTTGCCCCCGGCGTGTGGATCGACCCCGAACAACCCTTGATGGCCATCATGCGTTCCCAACCCGCCCGGATCGAAGCCTTTGTCGGCGAAGAAGAAATCGACCGCATCCAACTTGATACCCTGGCCACCTTCATCCCCACCGATTGGCACCAACCACGCCGAACACTCAAGATTGAACGCATTGAACGCCAAGCCATCGATGTCATCAAGGATTCAGCACTCTCCTCAACGTTCGGCGGCCCACTGGCCACCCGGCGTGACCAGAAAGGAAGATTGATCCCGGAACAAGGGTGGTTCCGCATCTGGCTCACACCCGTAACCCCATGGTCTGGAATCGATCACGTCATTCCGGGAACGGTACGGTTCACCGTACCCCCCCGTACCGTCCTGGAACGATTGTGGCATCCCATTTGGGCCGCTTTGATCCGTCAAACCGATTTCTAAACCCTACTTTTCACCCTCCCTACTTGTCGATCCTGCTCAACAACGCCATGAACTGATCTTTACATCCCTTCTCATGCATCCAAGCCACCCGGGCGGGATCGGAAGCCACCGTCTTGGGAACGACATGCAGAACCGATTCGGTTTTCCTGCCGTTCATCTCCATGGTGATGCCAACCCCATCCTGAAGCGCAACATCGGCAGGCAATAACAGATTACTCTTGCCCTTGGGCCAATCGGTACGTGCCCTCCAGGTATCCTTACCCACCGTGACCCGAATGTTGCTGTCGGCCGTACTATCCGGGCGCCAGAAGATCAGGCGTTCCCCCTCGCGATAACAATGATTCCCATTCTGAGTCACATCCACCAGCCAGGGATCGGGTAGTTTTTTGCCATCCCTGGCCATCTTGAACGCTTCATCCGCACTGCGCGTCGCCCCAAGGGCACCACTTTCCTTGGCTCCCGAATTGAGCAGACTGGCCATGGCCTCCTTGACACTGCCCACCGTTTCACCTCCACCGGCCAACGGCGCACCCTGATGGGGACCTTTAAGGTGTATGATGCGGCCCGTATCGGCAATCAAAGTCACATTTTCTCCCTCGGCCAAGGTCAAGGGTGCCTGACTGTCGATCACCTGGCCCGCGTTCAACCCCGCCCCCTTGGTCTCAACCACAACCAGATTGACCGCCCAGGCCGTTTCAACAGCCAACAAGCCGGTCCCGATCAGGGCGCTTCCCACCCATGTTTTCCAGTTCATGACAACCTCCTATATTTTGATTGAAGCGAATGGCAACCACCCCTTTACCTATGATACAGCAAAGCATGGGCCAGGAATACCGATGGCGGTGCAGGAATAACACTATTTTATCGATGAAAGAGATCTCAGGATTATCAGCAGGTTGGTTGATTGGAATTGATTCATTCAGAAATGAATCAACGATTATATATCATCCGTTTCAAATATTTTTTTACACTTCTTAAATATTTTTTTACATTTTACCCCCCACGGAAGACCCAAACACCCGCGACAGACCCACTCGATCCCTCGGCAAAACAATGAACCACAAGGATTTGACAACATGAAGGAAAAAACCCTCATACCATCTTCAATTGGCATGGCTCTGGCTTGGAATCCATGAAGAAACCTGAAATATTTGATCAAAAATATGGGCAAGCCCAGGGAAATTCCATGAAAATTGAAACCAAGGTACGTTGGGAATCCCCACATGCACGACCGGAATTGGATGAATCCCATCCCTGGGGCAAGCCATTGCCCGTTCATCCCCTGGCTTTGGAACCGCGACTTCTTTTTGATGGGGGATGGGTGGCAGGACTGGCCCTGGCCATGGAAGCAGAAGCGGAACCGGAAGCGCCGATCATTCATGAACCCGATTCCCAAGCGGAACCCCCGGTCGGCGACCGGGAGATGCAACCATTGCTGGATTTGTGGCGTCATTCCCCGGAATACCCCAGGAGGATGGTCTTCATCGATGCCGGAGTTCCCGATCTTGCAACCTTGATGCAGTCCATTCCCCCCGAAACCCGAGTGGAACTGATCCAGCGGGACGAACATGGCATCGGTCACATCAGCCAACGTCTGGAAGAGATGCATGCGTTGGAATCGATTCAGATCATTTCCCACGGTTCACCAGGCCAACTGTTGCTGGGAAGTGATGTTTTGAATTTATCGAGCATGGAGGGGGGAAAGGAATTATTGCGCCAATGGGGCGCGGCGCTGGAGCCGGGAGGTGACCTGCTGGTCTATGGCTGCAATGCGGGTGCGGGTCAGGAAGGAGCGGACTTTATCCAGGAACTGTCCCATATCACTGGAGCCGACGTCGCAGCATCCATCGACCCCACGGGGGCGGCGAATCGGGGTGGCGATTGGGACCTGGAACGGCATGAGGGAACGATTGAAACCTCCTGGGGATTGAATCCAAACGCCACCCATGAATATTCAGGCTTGCTTGCCAATCAGGTGGTCACCAATAGCAACGACAGCGGTGCCGGTTCTTTGCGTCAGGCGGTCACCGACGTGGGTGCCGGGGAAACCATTACCTTCGACAACGGCCTCAATGGACAGACCATTACCGTAACGACCAAAATCATCATCAACAAGAACCTCACCATCGACGGAGATATCGGCGGCGATGACAAGGCAGATGTCACCATCAGTGGAGGCGGTACCGTCACCGTTTTTGAGGTCCAGGCGGGATCGACCAACTCAACCTTGAAAAGTTTGAGTCTGACCCAGGGGTTTGGCACCAACGGCGGTAACATGTATGTGACCGGGGGCACCGTCACCATCGAAGACACCAGTCTGACCAACGGTTCGGCAAGCTTTGGCGCAGGAATCCGCATGGATACCGCAAACGTCACGATGACCCGGTGTACCCTATCGGGGAATACGGCTGGGACCGGAGGTGGCATTTACGCCCTCAACAGCACCCTGACCCTCACCAACAGCACCATCTCCGGCAACCATGCCAACAACAATGGCGGCGGTTGTTACGTTTCCGGCGCCGGCAGCACCATCACGATCAACAACAGCACCATCACCGCCAACATTGCCAAATACGACAATGCCGGTACTGAATTTGGAGGCGGAATCTATAAGGCAGGCGGCGTCATCAACATCGGGCATACCATCGTTGCCGGCAATTATACCGGCAGCGCCGGAACGGTTACCGATGATGTCAACACAACCAACAGTGCGGCCACCGCCTTCGTCTCCCTGGGATACAACCTGATCGGTGACGGTGATTTTTCCACCGGCTTCACCCATGGCGTTTCCGGAGATCAGAAAGGGACCGGAGCCGCCCCCCTCAGCCCCGGAGTCCAAGCCCTCGCCGACAACGGCGGAACCACCCAGACCCATGCCTTGACCTCCTCCAGCCTGGCGGTCAACGCCGGCAATCCCGCCTATGCAGGGGGATTGACCACCGACCAGGCGGGACACACCCGATCGGTCGGCACCATTGACATCGGCTCCTACGAATTGCAGGGAGCGGCCCCGGTCCTGGGGGGATTCAACGCGGGACAGGCGGTCAATGACAACGCCACGGTCTCCCCGTTCAGCGCCATCACCATCACCGACACCGACAACGTCACGGTGACCATTACCCTGGATGACATCGCCAAGGGGAGTTTTTCCGCCGCCTCCCTGACGGCGTCCGGGTTTACCGGTCCGGCAGGAAACGTCTATTCATTGGCATCCGCCACCACGGCTGCGGCGCAAACCGCCATTCAAGCCCTGGTATTCACCCCCACCGCCAACCGGGTCGCACCTGGATCCACCGAAACCACCACCTTTACCGTCGCAGTCAATGATGGCACAAACACCACGACCGATGCGACGACCACCGTCGTCGCCACCTCGATCAACGACAGCCCCAGCGCCACCAACACCACCCTGACCACCAGCCATACTGAAGACGCCGCCAGCGTCGCCCTGACCGATATCGTGACCAGCGATGCCGACACCAGCGAAACCCTCACCGCCACCCTGACCCTGGCCAATTCCGGCGCGGGCAGCCTCAGCACCACCGGAGGCGGCAGCTTCAATGCCGGCACGGGCGTATGGAGTGTGACCGATACGGTGGCCAATGTGAATGTGGCATTGGCGGCAGTTGCTTTTGTCCCGACCGCCAATTGGGATACCAATACCACCCTTGCGGTCAACATTGCCGATGGCGGGGAAAACAGCAGCACGGCGGTCACCGGGACCATCACCCTGGCGGTCACACCCGTCAATGACAGCCCCAGTGCCACCAACACGACCCTGACCACCTCCTACACCGAAGATGCCACCAGTGTCGCCTTGACCGACATCGTCGCAAGCGATGTCGATTCCGGTGAAACCCTCACGGCGACCCTGACCCTGGCCAATCCCGGTGCGGGCAGCCTCACCACCACCGGCGGCGGCAGCTTCAACGCCGGCACGGGTATATGGAGCGTGACCGATACGGTATCCAATGTGAATGTAGCACTGGCGGCAGTCGCCTTTGTCCCGACCGCCAACTGGGATACCAATACCACCCTCGCGGTCAACATCGCCGATGGCGGTGAAAACGGCGGCACGGCGGTCACCGGAACCATCACCCTGGCCGTCACACCCGTCAATGACAGCCCCGGTGCCACCAATACGACCCTGACCACCACCTACACCGAAGATGCCACCAGTGTCGCCTTGACCGACATCGTCGCAAGCGATGTCGATTCCGGTGAAACCCTCACGGCGACCCTGACCCT
>PEAN01000079.1 GCA_002753735.1 Magnetococcales bacterium DCbin4 | reverse complement strand
TTTTGAGTGTCAACAATCCCTGATTAATGAATGTGATAAAGTAGAAATAGTTACTGTTTTGCAATGGTTCCACAATTCAACCACATCTAACTAGAAGAGCCAAGAAAAAAGGCACTAAAAGTCTTGAACCGTTCCTCTGGACCTCTTTTTTTTGTTGCTCGAGTTCACCCCCGAAAAACGTCGCCCTGAACGCTGCCGCCAGGCTTGTGGCCGGCAACGTGGACAATATTTGCCCTGGGCGTTTCGTGGCAGCGGTGCAGCACATTCATGGCAGGCATGAATTTTGGGGGGTGAACGTCCCAACAGACGATTGATGGTCTGGTTCAGCGCTTCGCGGATGGTCAATGATTCATTCAACTGGGGAAAATTTTTGGGAAAACGAAAATGGAGCCATGAATACAGATTGACGATCTTCACCGCATTTTCCAGATCGGACAATCGTTCCCCATCCCCCTGCCCCGTCGTGGGCAATAAAGGTTTTATGGAAAGTTTTTTGTTTCGGGCAACGGTCGTCACCATGAGTTCAAATGCCGCCACCGCCCCCCCCGATTTGATCGGAACAGGAGCCGCCGACAAGGTGAACCGGGTTTCCAAAGGGAGCGAATGAAAACGGTCGGTAATCCGCGCCAGGGTGATCTGTTCATCCAGGTCCGACATTTGATACACCCGGGGATCGGGCTTGACCGAACGGGTAAACAACAGAAGAAGTCGGGCAAGGGAACGATCACCGACACCATTGAGTTCAGCCATGGCCAACAAATGGTGCAGATTGGGGGCCAGATGGGCCTTTTGGATTTCGGGGGGGGGTTCCTCCCAACAAGCGCGGATGTGGCTCATGGGAATGCGGAAGGTGCCGATCCAACCCGTCTGATTCTTGCCAAACCGGCCCGCCCTGCCACCAATCTGACGGACCTCCATCGGCGTCAGGGGAATTTCGGTACGGTCGATATGTTTGGCATCTTCGGTGAACAAAAGCTTTTCGATGGGAAGATTCAACCCCATGCCGATGGCATCGGTGGCCACCAGAAAGGGACACTGGCCTGAAGCGAACAGGTGGGCCTGATGGCGCCGGACTTCGGGCGGCAGGGCGCCATACAGGACGGCGGCCAGCTTGCCGGTCTTGCGCTCCAAAATTTCCTTCAGTCCCAAAACATGTTTTCGGGAAAAGGCGATCAGGGCGGTTCCGGGGGTCAATTCGGCAAACTCCTTGACGGGATGGGACAGGACTTTCAGGGGGGTCATCCGTTCCAGAACGATGGTTTCCCATGGATCCCCGGTGAGGCGGAGCAGTTTTTCAATGGCGGGCAACGATTCCGGTGCCCCGACGACACAGACCTCCCTGGCCTGCACACCGAGGATCGCCTGGGTCCAGGCCCATCCCCGTTCCGGATCACCCAACATTTGCGCTTCGTCGATGACCGCCATTTCCCAGGTGTGTTCAAGGGGAAGCATTTCGATGGTGCTGGCGGTATGATGTGCCCCTTCGATGGGAATCCGTTCTTCACCGGTCACCATGTTGCAGGGGATGCCCCATGCATTGAGCGTTTCGGACACCTCCAAGGCGAGGAGGCGCAGGGGTGCCAGATAAACGCCATCGGCGGCCCGTACCAGCTTTTGCAATGCCTGGTAGGTTTTCCCCGAATTGGTCGGTCCCAGAAACAGGGTGAACCGGCGTTGCTGCAACCGGGCACCGAACATGAGGTGAAATTCACGAATGCGGATGGCATCTTCCAGTTCATGGTCGAAACGGGCGGTTTCGAGCGCCTTGAACATGCGACCGTAGTATTCCCAATAGGGAATGAAATGAAACGGATGGGGATGCGCCTCTTCCTCCCGCCTGAGATTGTGGTCCAAACGGCGGATGATGGCTGGATCGGAAGCTTTGTCGTCTTGTAGAATGGCGTTGAGCCGCCACAGGCGACACGCTTCAAACGCCTCATGCCACAAGGACATGTCGGGTTGCGGCAGCGGCAGGGCCAGCAGCTCGAACGGGTTTGCCAGTTCAAAGCCCTGGTCCAAAAGCCGTTCATGTTCGGCAACCCATCCCTGCCAATCCTGTTCAATCCGGGGGCCCTGGAGGGTTGAAAGCCGGGTCATCCATGAGGCGAGACGTTGTTCCAGGGTCGCCCAACCCTGCCGCAGTGTCTCACCCTGAAGCAGAAACCGATCCTTGAAC
The DNA here is from genome assembly GCA_002753735.1 of Magnetococcales bacterium DCbin4. GTDB lineage: Bacteria > Pseudomonadota > Magnetococcia > Magnetococcales > UBA8363 > UBA8363. The sequence goes on along the minus strand of PEAN01000079.1, from coordinate 17,530 downwards.
CGCAGCAGATATTCTTCTTCGGAGAGGGTCTGTTGAAAGGAAAACAAATGCCGAACGGATTCACCGACGGTTTCCACCCGTTCCGGCCTGGTCCCGGCGGGAATTCTGCGACCCAATTTTTTCCAGGCTTTGCGTGTTTTCATGAACCTGTGGCAAACAGATTGAGGAGGATCCTTGGGGCAACCCATGATGGACCAATGGGGAATACTGACATGTTTTTCCTGCCGCGTCACTTGTTATGAATCAAGTCCGCCGGTGACGCAATCATGATCGGAAGAAAAAAGATGCGTATTGGAGTGGATCTTGGAGGGACGAAAATCGAGGTGGCGGTCCTGGGGCTGGATGGGACCTTTTTGTATCGCAAACGGGTCGATACCCCCCGGGGACAATATCGTAAAACCCTGGAGGCCGTGGTCGGATTGATCCATCAGGCGCACCATGAACTCGGCAGGACCAACCCCCGGGACCGAATGGAGGTGGGCATCGGCCTTCCGGGTGCCATTTCCCGGCACACGGGACGGGTAAAAAATGCCAATTCCACCTGTTTGATCGGTGAAGATTTGCAGGGTGATCTGGAACGATTGCTGGGATTTCCCATTCATCTGGCCAACGATGCCGATTGTTTCACCCTGTCGGAAGCGGTCGATGGGGCCGCCCGGGGACGCCATGTCGTGTTTGGGGTCATTCTGGGGACGGGGGTGGGCGGCGGCATTGTGGTCGGGGGACGACTTCTTGGGGGCCCCAATCGCATTACGGGTGAGTGGGGACACAATCCTCTGCCATGGCCCGGGGATGAAGAACGACCAGGGCCCCCCTGCTATTGCGGCAAAAATGGTTGCATCGAAACTTTTCTTTCGGGACCGGGGCTGGAAGGGGCACATGCACGACGCACCGGAACCCAGGTCAGGGCATGGGAGATCGTTCGCCAGGCCGAGACCGGTGATGCGGCAGCCCGAACGGTGATGGAACTTTACGAAGATCGCCTGGCCCGGGGATTGGCTGCGGTCATCAACGTCCTGGATCCGGACGCCATTGTCCTGGGCGGTGGCCTGTCGAATGTAGAACGTCTCTATGCCAATGTGCCCACGCTCCTGCCAAAGTATGTCTTTTCCGACCGGGTGGACACCCCCATCCTCAAAGCCCGCTTCGGCGATTCAAGCGGTGTAAGGGGCGCCGCCTGGTTGAGCGGTTGAAGGAAATGGAGAATCGGGCCGCTTTTTCAGGGGTGAAAGGGATAAGTTGCGCGGAAAAAATTTTTTTACCTTGTCCCATGCCCTTCCCTGATTCATCTTTTGTCCGAAGATGAAACCATTCGGCGATGCCAGACTTTAAGGACGCGGTATCGTTTTACAGATTCAAGTCGGGATGGAGGACGTACCATGAAGGGGATTGTACTGGGCAGCGGAACAGGTATTCCATCGCCATCGCGCAACTCGGCGGGGTACCATCTGGAGGCTGGCGGGCTGAACCTGCTCATTGATTGCGGCCCAGGGACCTTGCGTCGCCTGGTACGTGCCAGAAAGGGAATCACCAGCCTGGATGCGGTATTCATCACCCATACCCATCCAGACCACGTCGGCGATCTGACTTCGCTGATCCATGGCCTGCGGATCGGTGCCACGGGACGACGCAAGAAATTGACCGTCTATGGTCCTCCCGGCTTTCGGGACTTTTTTGATCGGATCGTCATGACCCAGGTCCGTCTTCCCGACCATTTCACCATCGAAGCCCTGGAAGTTGAAGAAACCATAACCCTGGGTTCACTGGTGGTTCGAACCTTCCCGGTCAGACATGTGGAATCATTGAACAGTGTTGCGTACCGTTTCGAAGAAGCGGGCGCTGCCATCGTCTTTTCGGGCGATTGCGACTATGACCAGACGTTGATCGATGGATCACGTAACGCCGACATCCTGATTCTCGATTGTTGCACCCTGGATTCGGACAAAATGGAGGGACACCTGTCGGCGGGACTGGCAGGATTGGTAGCCGCCAAAGCAGGCGTCAAACACCTGATCCCCACCCATTTCTACCCCATCCCCGCCGCCGACTCGGAACGTGAACAGGAATGCCGGATTCAATTTTCCGGCAAGATCACCCTGGCGGAAGATTTGATGACGTTTGAGGCCTGAAGCGGCTGCAATCCCATACGAACGACGGGGGCGTCGCATAAGATCCCCCGTCCTTCCTTTGTTGGCGAAACATGATTCAGAAATAAAAGGGATTCCTGCGCAGGCGGAAACCCTTTTTTTTTTCTCAATCATTCCCCTGCCTGTCAACACCTCCTGACGGTACCCATGGATCTGATCGATCTGAACGTGGAAAAACTGGTCACCGGCGGACGTGGCCTGGCCCGATGGGACAAAATGGCGGTGTTCATCGCGGGTGCCGTTCCGGGTGACCATGTGCGCGTCCGGATCACCGGTCGCAGGCGTGGCCATGCCACCGCCGACATCGTCTCCATTCTGCAACCGGGTCCCCACCGAACAACACCGCTTTGCCCCCGATTCGGCATCTGCGGTGGTTGTCATCTCCAACATCTTGATATCACGCAACAACGCTCGTTCAAAAGATCGGTGGTGATCGACAGCCTGACCCGTATCGGTCACTTCGATGCGTCGACCCCGGTCGCCCAGACCGGGGAAATATCTCCCGTCTGGAATTACCGCCGCAAGGCGGGTTTCAAGGTGCGCCTGGTCCGGGATCGATTGATCCTGGGGTTTCATCAGGCGGGTTCGCATCGGGTGGTCGATCTGGATCATTGCCCGGTGTTGTGCCCGCAACTCAACGACCTCATGCAACCCTTGCGTTCCCTGGTCGGATCCCTCTCCATTCGTGCCCAGGTGCCTCAGGTCGATGTCATGGCGGGAGATCGGGGGGTGGGCCTGGTGCTGCACCTCATCAAACCCTTGTCCCGACAGGATCACGAACATTGCCTCGCTTTTGCCCGTGATCACGGGTTGGCCCGGTTCGATGTGCAGCAGGGACGGAAAGATCGCCTGGTGTCACTGTATCAATCAGGCGGGATGGAATATTTCCTTGAAGGAATGACGCTGAAGTTTCTGCCTGCCGACTTCATTCAGGTCAACGGCGCAGGCAACATCCAGTTGGTCGCCATGGCGATGGCCGCAGCGGGACATGGCGCCCGGGCATGGGATCTTTTTTCCGGAATTGGCAATTTCACCCTCCCCCTGGCACGACGCCATGGCGAAGTGTGGGCGATGGAAGGCAACCGCTCCTCCCTGGACCGGTTGCGCTTGAACAGTCAACGCGCCGGATTGGAACGAATCGAACCCCTGAATGTGGATCTTTTCTCACCCGAAGGTGTCCAATCCTTAAAACAATACCCCGTGCCAGAAGTAATCAATCTGGATCCGCCGCGCGAGGGGGCGATTGAATGGTGTCGACAAATCCGGCAGTTCACACCGCAACGTTTGGTGTACGTCTCATGTGATCCCGCCACCTTCAGCCGTGATGCCGCGGTCTTGCGCCATCATGGAGGCGCTTTGCGGGCCGTCACGCCACTGGATCTGTTCCCGCAAACGTCCCACGTTGAATTGATTGCGCTCTTTGAATGGAATCGATGAATTGGTCCCGCTTTTGCTAGTTTTACTGTGGCCTGTCGATGACTCACAGGTTCAAACACGGGTTTCGGGCCAGCATGAGTGCCATTTAGAGGAGACGTTCTTGCGTATCGTCGAACCGGTGGGTCCGGTAGCTGCCATACCACCCGTCCAGAAAAACACGGAAGGGATCCTGCACCCTCAACGTAAACCGGAAAATCCGTTCATCGCCATTTTCCAGGAAGTCTCCAACCGTTGCCGACTTGCGGCGGGACGTTCTGGCCGGAACCTTTTTCTGCGCAAGCGTGGCCCTTCCTGACCCCTCTGCCGAGTCCATCAGGACGTCGTCGTGGATTCCTTTTGCAGATGTTGTTCCCATCCCGGGAAATAGGTTTGGGCTTCTTCGACACTGATGACGCCGGTTTCCACCGCCTTGTTCACCGCAGCACTGAGATCCTCGGGCAACAGGGCATCGTTGCTGCGTAATCCGTTGCCAACCTTTTCCAAAAGATAGGAACGGGGACGTCCCGTCACCTGTTGATTGACCACGGCACCCACGATGGCCTGAAGGGCGTTGGCGGAAGAAAATCGTATGCTCATGGATGTATCTCCTGTGATGAACATTGAGAACAGCTGAAAAATAAACGCCCCAAAGGAAAAATCGGGTTCCCGCCTTCACCTCGAATCCCGGGGATTGCCCCCATGGATCGGTCATTCACCTTGCAATCACCGAAGGGGATCCCGCCCTCACGCCTCCAGAACGGGAAGGTTGCGCAACGCCTTGTACAAAGGACGCAACGTATTCTTTACATCGGCCATGGCAGGCAGCGCCGCAGCCTGTTCTTGAGATGCCGCCCATTGAAGCAGTCGTTCCATTTCATCCTTCATCATCGGATGGAGTTGCCGGGTCGCGGCGCGTCGAATCATGTGATGGCGCAGTGAATGCAGAAGTGGATGTTCCTGCGGTGGCGTCATCCATTCTGGAGGCGGCGGTGGCAGCGGTTCAGGGATGACGCCATGTTGTGCCCAGGGAATCGTAGGAATGTCACGCACGGTTTGAGACCAGGTGGCCAGGTGGCCTGTGCGCACAAAACAGTGGGGAAACCGGTTCCACGGTTCGCGGGTGAGGGGCAGCAATCCCACGGCAACATCGTGATACATGCGCCGAAGCTGTTGGAGATAGTCGTTGAAGTAGCGACTGGGGGTGGAATCGGCGATGTGACCGGGACGCAAGGGGTCGGTCGGGTGCTTGGCATTGTCCACACCGACATCATCGGGGTCAATGCCCAAGAGGATCCAGGCACTCTCACGAAAGGTGAGGGATGATCGTTCAAACCATGAAGACTTCATAAGCCCTGATCCTTGTCTGGAACGAAAAAACGGTCCATTCTAATAAAGCATAATCAAGCGTGGGAGGCAACGGATGGGGGGATGTTTGGGTCAAAAGGGGGTGTTACACAGGCCATGGGGAACATGGCCTTGAATGATCGAGAGGCCACGGCAGGTATGAAAACGGCATTACGCATTCTTTTTATTGAAGATCACGCCGACCTGGCGGCCAACCTGTGTGACTATTTCGAGGAACGGGGTCATTTTGTCGATTGCGCCATGGATGGCATCACCGGACTGCATCTGGCGGTGGTCAACACCTATGACATCATTGTTCTGGACCTGATGTTGCCCGGCATGGATGGGATCACCCTGTGCCATAAGCTGCGCCAGGAGGCATCGAAGAACACCCCGGTGATCATGTTGACGGCGCGCAATACCCTGGAGGACAAAATCGCTGGATTCACCAGTGGCACCGATGACTATCTGGTGAAGCCCTTCGAGTTGAAAGAATTGGAATTGCGCATCCGCTCCCTGACCCAACGGGCGCAGGGGATGCGTACCCAACGGATTCTGCGGGTGGCCGACCTGGAGTTCAACCAGGATACCTTGCAGGTGCATCGCGGCGGTCAACGATTGGAGTTTCAAGCGATGGCGTTGCGCATTCTTGAGTTGCTCATGCAACGTTCGCCTGCCGTGGTCCTGCGGCGCGACATCGAGCAAACCGTCTGGGGTGATGCCCCCCCCGACAGCAATGCCCTCCGGGTTCACATGCACACCCTGCGTACCGCCATTGACCGGCCCGGGCTACCCACCCTGTTGCATACCAAACGCAGTATTGGTTATCGCCTGGCTCCGCCCGATGCGCCGGCGGTATAATCTTCGTATCCGGGTTGCCTGGGCCTTCGCCACCTTCGGGGCGATGGTCTGCCTGTTGATGGGAGGATTCCAGCTCCTGGCAACCCATGACCTCAGTCAGCGTCTGATCGATGAAACCCTGACCGCCGAACTGGATGATTTTTTTTCACGCCGGGAACGCAATCCCCAATCCCTGCCCCCCAATACCGTCGTCCTGCACGGCTATATTCAGTCAAAGGGGGCCTCACAGGATGACATTCCCAAATATTTGAATACATTGCCACCCGGACGACATAACCTGACCGTTGGCCGGCTGGCCTATCGGGTCGCTGTCGTCGATCATCGGGAAGAACGCTATTTTTTCCTGTATGACACATCCTTGCAGCAAAAACGGGAACAACGATCCATCATTTTCATTGTCGTCAGCATGATCATCGTCGGTTTCGTCTCGGCCCTGGGTGGCATATGGCTGGTGCGGGTCATCATCGCCCCCGTCACCGAATTGGCCAACCGTATCCGCAATCGACGACCTGATGTCTGGACGCTGCAATGGACCGATGATTTCGGGCATGACGAAGTGGGTGAACTGGCGCGTGCCTTCGACCTTCATCTGGGGTACATCCATGCCCTGGCGGAACGGGAACGGGCCTTCACCTCCGACCTGAGCCATGAACTGCGCACATCCCTGGCGGTGATCCTCAATGCCGCTGAAATTCTCCTTGCCGATGAACACCTGCCGGAAAAACAAAAAACTCGTATTCTGCGTATCGAACGGGCGGCGCATGACATGACGGAAATGGGCAATGCACTGTTGTTCATGTCCCGCCAGCAACATGCCCTCCGGATGGTCGAAGAGGTCTGTGTCGCGGAAGTCATCGACGAAGCGGTGGAAAAACACCGCCTTCTGCTCAAGGACAAACCCATTGCGCTTTCCATATCGACTGATCCACAACGGCGGATCAATACGGATCGAGGACTGCTCTACATTGTCGCAGCCAACCTGATCCGCAATGCCTTCACCTATACCGAACAGGGTGAGGTCAGGATTATCCAGGACCAGACTTCGTTGGCCATCATCGACAGTGGGCGCGGCATGGACCCCCGGCAGATTCAATCTTCCTTTCAACGCCAATGGCGCGTCTTTTCCCATATTCAGGGGACCGGCATCGGGCTTTCCCTGGTCAAACGGATCTGTGACCAGTATGGCTGGACCCTCAAGATTGCAAGTGAACGGGGAACGGGTACCCGAGTAGAAATTTTTTTCAGTTTAACGGACAATTAACGCCTTAATCACCCTCGTCTAACCAAGCTTCGGATATGCTTCCGGTATGATCATCCATCGTTCCGGGAGAAATAACCACATGTCCGACTCGGGTCGTTCCACAGCCAATTTTTCCTGGCGTACCCTGTGTCCCCCCCTGCAATGGTGGCACCGTGTCACGCCTACCACCCTCAAGGCCGATCTTCTCGCCGCCCTGACCGGTGCCATCGTCGTCATCCCCCAGGGGGTCGCCTTTGCCACCATCGCCGGCATGCCACCGATCTACGGCCTTTATGCCGGGATGGTCCCCGCCATCATCGCCGCCTTTTTCGGCTCATCCTGGCATCTGGTTTCGGGACCGACCACCGCCGCCTCCATCGTGTTGTATTCCCTGTTGAGTGTCCAGGCTGAACCCGGCAGTGCCGCCTATGTCCAATTGGCCTTGACCTTGACCTTTCTGGTAGGGTTGACCCAACTCATCCTTGGATTGGTCCGAATGGGAACACTGGTCAACTTCATTTCCCATTCCGTGGTGATCGGATTCACCTCAGGGGCGGCGATCTTGATCGCCACCCATCAACTGGATCATTTCTTCGGTCTGTCCATCGCCAAAGGGGGTGAATTTTTCACCATCCTGTCCAACATCATCCAACACCTGGACGAAACCGGGATCCCCATACTTGCAGTCAGCATGGCCACGCTGATTGCAGGAATCCTGTGCCGCAGATGGATCCCTCAGGTTCCCTACATGATCATCGCCCTGGCAGCCGGAACCTTGTTGTCGTATGTCCTGGACTGGATGATGAACGGTGCCTCCGGCATTTCCCGTATCGGTGCCCTGTCGGGGTCATTGCCCCCCTTGTCGGTACCCGATTTTTCCCTGACCACCCTCCGCACCCTGGCCCCCGGAGTCGTCGCCGTCACCCTTCTGGCGTTGACCGAGGCCATTTCCATCGCACGCGCCATGGCGTTGCGCAGTGGACAGACGATCCATGCCAATCAGGAGTTCATCGCCCAGGGGTTGTCCAATCTGGTCGGCAGTTTTTTTTCCTCCTACGTCGCAACGGGATCATTCAACCGCAGTGGATTGAACTACGAATCGGGAGCCAGGACCCCCCTGGCCGCTGCGGGTTCGGGTCTGATCCTGATCGGACTGGTTACCCTGGTCGCCCCCTGGGTGGGGATCATTCCCCATGCCGCCATGGCGGGGGTGCTGCTGCTGGTGGCCTGGGGACTCATTGATCTCCACCACATTCAGCAAACCATTCGTTCCAGCCATTCGGAAACGGTGATCATGGGTTTCACCTTTCTGGCCACCCTGCTGTTCAACCTGGAAATTGCCATCCTGCTCGGTGTCATGTTGTCCCTCGGGGTCTATCTGGCCCGAACCTCCCACCCCCAGGTCATTGCCCGCGTTCCCGACCCCGCCCATCCCCGCCGACGCTTCACCAGCGCCGGCAAACTGCCTGAATGTCCCCATGTCCGTGTGATCCGGATCGATGGTTCCCTCTTTTTCGCCGCCATTCCCGCCATACAGGAGCAGCTCGAACTCCTGGCGCCACCCCATACCCAACTGATTTTGATCGCTTCAGGTATCAATTTCATCGATTTGGCAGGGGCCGAATTCCTGGCAACCGTCGCAGAAAAACATCGTGCAGCGGGCGGCGGACTCGCTTTGGTCCGACTTAAAACCCGGCCGAAAAAGCTGCTGATTCAAGGAGGCTATTTAAAAATATTGGGGGAAGATCAAATCTTCAGCTCAAAAAAAGAGGCCATCCAAGCCACTTTTTCCCGATTGACCCCAAACCTGTGTCATACGTGTTCGGTCCCCGTCTTCCGGGAGTGCGCGGGTGTACTCCATCACGAACTTCCCGACATGCATGTGGCAGCTTGAGGAGCGGTCATGAAAAGTCTACGTCGGATCATTGCCGTCATCGATCTTTTTTCATCCGGGGAGCGGGTTGGAAATGCCGCTTCGGCCCTGGCAGAGAAACACCGGGCGCAATTGCGCCTGGTGACCTTGCATGATCACCTTGATGCCCTCGACAATGTGCCCCACAACCTTTCTCCCGAAGAACGGTTTTCCCGGATCGAAACCAATCTGCTCCAACGGTTGCGGCAATATGCCCTTCGTTTGGGAATTCGTGCTGCCGACTGTTCCATCATCACAGGTCACCCTGGAACCCAACTGAGCCAAATGGCAGGCCAATGGAATGCCGATTTGATTCTTTCCGACCCTCATGTCGCCCGAACCTTGCACAATGGATGGGTTCCCTGGCTTGAGACCATTACCCCATTGCCGTGCCGATTGCAGGTCGTGCATCAAGAATCTTCCTGGTTGCGGCAGCGGATCAATACCCTGCTTTGATCCGCTGCTCCACCAGATCGTCCTTGCCTTCATGCCGGTTTTGTGTTGAGATTCCTGTATCATCAAATGGAAGATCCAGAAAAAACAGGTTTCGATCTCTTGGGAATCACTGGGAATTGCCCAGGATCCTGTTTTTTCTTGATCAGTGTGAATCGCGATGTCGCACGAATCCAACGTCTGGGACAAGGCAGCCCGGGTTCTGTCCCGGGCCGATGCCCTCATGATTACCGCGGGCGCGGGCATGGGAGTCGATTCCGGCTTGCCCGATTTTCGTGGTGACGATGGATTCTGGCGCGCCTACCCCCCCATGAAACAACGGGGACTTTCCTTTGTGGACATGGCCAATCCCCGGGGATTCGTCGATCATCCCTCCCTGGCCTGGGGATTCTATGGCCATCGACTCAATCTTTATCGCCGTACCGTTCCCCATGAAGGGTTCCACCTCTTGAAACAGTGGGGCGAAGCCATGCCCTTGGGCTGGTTTGTCTTCACCTCCAATGTCGATGGTCAGTTCCAAAAGGCGGGATTCGACCCCGACCGGATCGAGGAGTGTCACGGCTCCATCCACCGGATGCAATGCTGCGGCCCCTGCAACGAAACGGTGTGGGATGCCAAAGAGGTCGTCGTCGATGTGGATGAAACCCATTTCCTCGCTTCCGCCCCCCTTCCCGGATGCCCTCATTGTCACCGGTTGGCCCGTCCCAATATTTTGATGTTCGGCGATGGATCATGGAACGAACTTCCATCACGGGCACAAGGGAAACGCAGAGCCTCCTGGCTGGAAACCCTCAAAGGGGCACGACTTGTGATCATTGAACTGGGGGCCGGTGAGGCGGTGGCGACCGTCCGCCATTTTTCCCAGTCGGTTGCCCGACGTGCCGATGCCAGCCTCATTCGCATCAACCCCAGGGATGTCCGCGTCCATGGAAATCACCATATCGCCCTCCAGACCGGTGCCCTTGAAGGATTGAAACGACTCAAAGGGTTGCTTGCCGGACACCATGGATCGTGACAGCATTGGCCCGATGACATCTCGAGGGCAGGACAGAATTTGATGAACGAGGCGGCCAAGCTGGTTGAACGTGATGCGATGGTCAGACAATGGGTCCAGCGTTGTCAAACCGCGGATGATTCCCAAGCCATGGAGGCCATTGTCACCTTCTTCATCCCCCTGGTGACCCACCTGGCAAACAAATTCCTTTCCGACCTGCGCGACGATCTCATCCAGGAAGGATGCATGGGGTTGATGCAGAGTGTCCAAAAATTCGATCTGGCACAATCCATCCGATTCTCCTCCTTCGCCTACCATTATATCCGGGGAAGGATGTTACAGTTTCTCAATACCAAAGCAGCCATCATCCGACATCCCCATGGGGAAAAAATATTCTGCAAATCCCTGGATGCCCCAGTCATCCACGACCAGGATACCGTCCCTTTGGTGGAATTGCTGCCTTCGCGTTCCCCCTCCCCCGAAGATCGATTGATCCGGAAGGATATCCAGACCCGTCTGCATCAGGCGATGGAACGGTTGTCCCCCAAGGAACAGACAATCGTCCATCATTATTTCTGGAAATCGGCAACCCTGGAGGAAATCGGGGCACATTTGGGAATGGGACGGGAAACAGTGCGGCGTGTTGGACAGGAATCGCTCAAGAAAATTCGTCACCGCCTTTTGCAACGTCAACCCGAAAAAGGGGTGGCCATCAGCGTCATGGTCCATCCTCGGCGGACGGTCCACAAAAAAAACAGTGTGGTCATCGTTTCCGATCCAAAAATTGCCGAATTGGAACGGTTTCCCGTGATCAACTTCACCATTTCCACTCGCCAGGGCAAGAAAATATTCTTCAGCCAGGATGTCCGCCTGGTCAAACAGGCCATCCAACCCGACCAACTGTGTGTGGTGCGTGTAGATCATGAAATGGCCATCCGCTCCATCGTTCACCTGGTCCGCCTGCTGGCCGGATATCTGGGGATTTCCCGGAAAAACGTCATCGTGGAACTCAATCCATCCTGATACGGGTTCATGATATCGAGAAAAAACAAACATGAATCGTCCATTCATCCGGGTGGGGTTGGCAAACTTTATCCCTTCTATGCTAGAGTGTGTCCCGCAATAACGTAAACTTCAATATGGGTCTGAGGAGAAAAAAGTGAAAAAACAAACAATGATGGCAGCTGCTCTGGCCTTTTTGCTGACTGGATACACAGTAAGTCTTCATGCCGAAAACGCCCCACCGGCAGCAGCGGCTCCGGCAGCAGCGGCTCCGGCAGCAGCGCCTCCGGCAGCAGCGGCTCCGGCAGCAGCGGCTCCGGCAGCAGCGGCTCCGGCAGCCCCGGCCACAACGGCTCCCGCTTCGGGTAGTGCGGCAGCGGCTGCTCCAGCCACGGCATCCGCTCCCGCTGCTGCTTCCACCTTGGGCGATGTTTCCGGAACCTACGACGTTCATGGCAAGGAAGCGGTCAGCAAGGATGATTATCAAGGGGTGGCGATGGTCACCAAGACGGGGGAAGTCTATTCGATCCAGTATCAGGACAATGAATCGACCGTTCAAGGGGTTGGCCTGGTCGATGGCGGGATTTTCAGCATTGCCTATATTTCCGAAGGGACCCCTGCTGTTCTGATACTCAAAACGGCGCCCGACGGTACCTTGAAGGGACCCTGGGCCTACAAAGGGGAAAATTTCGCCAGCAGTGAGACCTGGAAACGGCGTTGATCTTCAACGTATGAGATTCAATATGCCCCCGGAATGATGCGACAGGGAACGTTTCATCATTCCGGGGGTTCTCCGGGGGCGAATCCTGTCAGGACCAGTCCCATGAAACCCGCTGATTTCGATCTGAACGCACGAATCCGTGCGCACCGAAGCAATCGCGCTGTGCTGCAATGATGCGTGTCCACAGGGGATGTTGACGCAGGGCATCGAAAAAAGAGAGTGCCGTGATCAATCCGGCAACCGGAAGTTTCCGGTTCAACGCAAAGGCCAATAGATTGCGGCCACGATCAAACCCTTGTGCCACGTGTTGTCCCAGAACGGGATCCAACAACAGATGGACCAGATCAGGCTCTGTGGCATAGGCTTGACGAATCCGTTCCGGCAGGATTCCCTGAAGGATGCATCCCCGGCGCCAGCAGGCGGCAATCGCCCCCTTGTCCAGATGCCAGTTGAACCGTTGGCTGGCAGCATCGAAAATTTTAAACCCCTGTGCAAAGGCAGTGATGCGTGCCGCCAACAATACGCCGGCCAGGGCGGGGATCATCCATTCTTTTTCTTCTGCGGTGGTGTTCGCCAGAATGGGGGAACGCCATGGTTGACGGAGCAGGTGCCGTTCCGGTTGCATTTTGGAGAGCAGCCGGGCATCGACTGCCTGCATGATGTTTGGAGCGCTGACCCCCAGTTCCAGGGCGATTTGTGCCGCCCATTGACCGGTTCCTTTGTGGTCCGCTTCATCGTGGATGATCTCCAGTGCGGGCAAGCCGGTTTCCGGATCGGTCTTGTCAAGGATCCGGGCGGTCGTGGCCGTCAGGTAGCTGGACAGTGCTCCCTGGTTCCACAGATTGAAGACGGCAGCCTGACCGGGATAATCCAATCCAATGAGATGTTGCAGAAGGAATTGGGATTCCGCCAGGAGTTGCATATCGGCGTATTCGATGCCGTTGTGGATCATTTTGACAAAATGACCGGCACCGTCACCATCAAGGTGAACCAGGCAGGGATGGGTGTCGAAACGGGCGCTGATGGTTTGAAGCAGGTGTTCCAAGGCGTGCGGAACAGGATGACCTCCCAACATGATGGCCGGTCCGTGGCGTGCCCCTTGGGCACCTCCGGAAATTCCGGCACCCAGGAACCGAATGCCATGATGGGAGAGTTCCCGGGCACGACGGATGGTATCGGTAAAATGGCTGTTGCCTCCATCCAGGATGACATCGCCAGGGTTGAGTTTTGGAATCAGTTGGCTGAGGATCTGATCGACCGGTTGGCCCGCTTTGATCAGAAGGATCAGGAGGCGGGGCGGATTGAGCGTCGCGATGAATGCGTCGAGAGACTCGTGCAATGAAAAAGCGGCCGAGGCGAACCGGGAATCCCGGGTGCAACGATGACGGCAGTCCGGATCGATGTCAAAACCAGCAACCGATACCCCCCTTTCCAGCATGTTGAGCGCCAGATTGCGCCCCATGGTGGCAAGACCGATCAACCCGATGTCCATGGTTTCCCAATGATCAACGAAATTCAATGTGTTGGGTCTTTCCCGTGACTTCACTGCGCAAAGCCATGCGCACATTGTGAATCCGATTGAGTGAAGCCCGTTCGACCACCACCCACAGATCATCAATGACAAACTGTTCATTGGCCGCCGGAATGCGTTCAACGGAACGCAGAATCCATTCATTGACCGAATCGGTGGGTTTGCAATCCAGATGGATGTCGCCAAAATATTCCAACACCCGACGCATGGCCACCTTGCCCTCCACCAACAATTCGCCATCGGGGGTGGGATGGAAAAATTCTTTGGGACGTTCCTTGTCGTCGTAGATTTCACCCACCAATTCTTCCACCAGATCTTCCAACGTACATAATCCGCGCATGTTGCCAAAAGGTCCGACGACGATAATGGTACGTTCTTTTTTCTTGCGAATATTTTCAAACAGTTCATCCACCCGCTGATTGACCGGTACAAACATGGGGGGATGCGCAATGTCCATCAGGCTGACGTCCCAACGACCCGCCTGAATGGCCGCCAGGATGTCCCGCAGATGAACCACCATGGTAATGTCGTTGGTATCGCCGGTATGAAGGGGGATGCGGCTGTGACGATGGGATAGAATGTCCCCCAGTGCATCGCGAATGGTACGGGATCCCTCCATGGAAACGACCTCGGATCGGGGAATCATGACATCGCCGACCCTCAGGGTATCGAAGGCGAAAATGCGTTGGATCATCTCCTTTTCGTCATGTTCGATGGTCCCTTCACTGGCCCCATGGTTGACCATGCTGACCACCTCCGATTCAGTCACCGCCGGTTCCGCCTGCAAGGTGAAATGGGATTGCAACCAGGAGGTGAAATGTTCGAGCAGCCAGATGATCGGACTGAACAGCCGTCCGAAAAACAAAATCATCGGAGCCACGGCCAGAGAGATGGAGGTGGCATGATTGACCGCCAACGCCTTCGGGGTGATTTCGCCGAAAATAAGAATGAGCAAGGTCAGGAAACCAACAGCGAGACCCGGTCCAAGCTCCCCGAAATAATGGGTCGCCAATACCGTACCGATGGCGGAAGCGGCAATGTTGACCACATTGTTGCCGATCAACAACACGATCAACATGCGGTTGGGGTTTTGTTTGAGTAGATAAAGTGCCCTCGCCCCCCGGCGTTTCTCACGCAACAACGCCTCAGCACGAATCCTGGACACAGAAACCAACGCAATTTCAGAACCAGAGAAGAATGCAGACAACAGTAACAAAAGCAGAAGAACCACAATATTGGACACGCGTGTCAACCAATCCGAAGAGTTTGAAGTTTATCGTTTTTTAGCAGGACCAAAAGCTAACACCATTTCAGGGGAAATGTCAAGAATATTATTCCTGCACGTCTATTCTTGCTTACGTTAAGTAATTCCCCCGGGAGATCAGACGGCAGGAGGTTATGAAACGTCACTACAGCGGGAACACCTTTAAAATGATTTTGGCGAACTCCTCAGGTTGGAGTGCCCGGGAAAACAAATAACCTTGGGCGATGGGGCAACCCCGTTGAATCAAGAAGCGGGCCTGTTGCAAATTTTCAACCCCCTCGCCGATCACCATTCTTTTCAGGCTTTTCGCCAGGGACATGATGGCCTCGACCAGCACGACCGTTTCAGGATCGGAATGGTCGTCGGCGACAAACGCCCGATCAATCTTGATGCCATTGACGGGCAACCGTTTCAGGACGCTGAGTGAGGAGGAACCGGTACCAAAGTCATCCAACCATAGATCAACCCCGATATCCACCAACCGTTTGAGCATTGCCATGGCCCGGGGTTCATCTTCGGAGAGGATGTTTTCGGTGATTTCAAGCACCAGTGCCGTGGGGGAAAGACCGGTCTCCTGGAGGATGGCCGGAATCTTATCGTCGGTGGAGAGTTCACGGCAACGGGTGCAGGAAAGGTTGACTGAAATGAAGAAATGTTCCAGGGCAAACTGTTCGCGCCAGGAATGTGCCTGAGCGCATGCGGTTCGGATGGCCCACTCGGTGAAGTGGGCGATCATGCCGATTTCCTCGGCCAAGGGGACAAAAATGGCAGGCGAAATATTTCCGCGCCGGGGATGAATCCAACGGAGAAAACTTTCTGCACCGATGATCGAGCCCGATTTGAGATCGACGATGGGTTGGTAATGAATTTGAAGTTCCCTGCGTTCCAGAGCACGGTGCAAATCTTTTTCCAGCTCCATCCGTTCCAGGGCTTCGGCATGCATGTCGGGGGTGAAAAACCGATAGGCATTGCGCCCCTCGGTCTTGGCACGATACATCGCGGTATCGGCGTTTTTCAGCAGAGCATCCAATTCAGTGGCATCATCCGGGAACACACTGATCCCCAGGGAGCCGGAAATAAACGCTTCCTGTCCTTCAAGGATGAATGGAAGCGTCAGTTGGTGCAATATTTCAGCGGCAACCCGTTCGGCATGAGGTCCCCGGGCCATGTCGGGCAGGATGGCGGTGAATTCATCCCCCCCCATCCGGGCCACCGTATCCGATTGGCGCAGGGAATTTTTCAACCTGCGGGAGACTTCGCGCAACAGTTCGTCACCCGCCGCATGACCGAGGGTATCGTTGACCCATTTGAAACGGTCCAGATCGATGAACATGAGTGCAACGCGGCTTTTGGTCCGCTTGGCCCGGATCAGTTCCCGATTGAGCCGATCCATGAACAGGGTTCGATTGGGAAGTTTGGTGAGATTGTCATAATTGGCCTGATGACGGATCCGCTCCTCACTTTCCTTTCTGCGGGAGATGTCCCGGAACAGGGTACACAGGACATTTTGGGCATTGAATGAAACCGGAGTGGTCAATGATTCGATGGTCACCTTCCGGTCGTCGGTACGGATCAGTTCCATTTCCGCCGGCCAACCGTTGCCTTTTGGCCCGGAGTCACTGACGATGGACTCCAGGGTCCGCTTCCACGAATCGGGGGGGAAGAAGGAGGTCAGGGGGTGATTGACCAATTCCTTGCGGTCCCGGGCTCCGACGATGCGGGCAGCAATATCATTGGCGTAAAGGATCACGCCATCGGAATGGACGAACAACCCCTCGGGCAAAGCATCAAGCAAGGTCTGGCAAAAATCCATGTGACGAGTGGGCTCTGCTGCCGGATTAAGCGCATCATGACACGACATCCCCTTGTCATCCTCCTGGCGATCCATTCATGAAGTGAATTAAATAATGCACCAAAGTATTGGCTGTACGATTTTTTTTCCATTATTATTTCCATGTATCGAAAGTCAATTTCAAGGATAGCAAATTCTACCCCGACACACAAACCCCGTCTGGTACAACCTGACTCACTCCGGGCAAGGATTCGAGCGATGACCGCCTTTTCCATTCTGATTACGCTGCTTTCCCTGGTAATCATTTTCATTCCCGTGTTGGGTGGTTATTTGACGCTCATTCCCGGCATACTGACCTTGCTGCTTCCGGGTCGCCTGCATGTCATGGCCTTGGTGATTGCCGCAATCAACATCATCAACGTTCTTTTCATGTCACCCATTCTCCGGACCAATGCCATCATCGGCATGGAACGACATGACTACAAATGGGTGGTTATTTTCATGGGACTGGCCTTGTTTCATGGGGTTGCCGCACTTGTCGTCCATTTCAGACATGCGCGTCCTACAAAAACAGGGGAGGAAAAGGAACATGACATTTCAACCGAAGCGGCATCTGCCCATCACCCAGCCTTCATCACCCTGGAGGAACCGGGACGTTCACAGGTGGAGGCGGGTTCGACAAATAGACCAAACGCGATGACAAAGGAACGCCCGCCCGTCCCCGCCCCCGACACGCCCCCCGTCACACCCTTGATCACCGCCATCCCCAAACCTGCGGCGGTTCAGTCCGGGACCGCGATCACGGTTGAGGAAGCGCCGTCCAACCCCGTCGCAGCACCCTCCCCCCCCCATC
>PEAN01000078.1 GCA_002753735.1 Magnetococcales bacterium DCbin4 | reverse complement strand
TTGCCCCTTAAAGCCACAACGGAGCAGACCCCGGTCAGGCAGCGGCGGGTTCCGTCAAATTTTCTTCTTCAACCTCGACATAGCGCACCATCTTGCTCAAGTCGAGGATCAGGGCCACCGTCCCATCCCCCAGGATGGTCGCTCCGGAAAATTCTTCGGAATGCTCAAAATTCTTCCCCAGGCTTTTGATCACCGTTTGATGCTGCCCGATCACCGAATCGACGACGAAACCGGTCCGTTTGCTGTCCACATCGGAAATGACGATCTGTTCGATTTCAGGTGATTCCCCTTCGATACCGAAACGATCACGGATGCGGATATAGGGGACGATCTCATCGCGAACGTTGATGACGTGACGATCATGGGCGTTGGTGACATCCTGACGTGACAATTCAACACACTCTTCGACCGCGGCCAGGGGAAGCACGAACAGTTCATCGGCGACGCGCACCAGCAACCCTTCGATGATCGCCAGGGTCAAGGGAAGCTTCAAGGTGATGATCGTCCCTTTGCCAAGTTCGCTGACGATGTCGATGCTGCCACGCAGGGCATCGATCGATTTGCGCACCACGTCCATCCCGACACCACGGCCGGACACGTTGGTGATTTTTTCTGCCATCGAGAACCCGGCACCGAAGATCAGTTGGTAGGCTTCCTTGTCGGTCAGTTGCGCATCCGGTGGAATCTGGCCCTTTTCAATCGCCTTGCGAACCAGGGCATCCGGATCCAGACCCTTGCCATCATCCTCCACCCGGATCAACACGTTGGCGCCCGAATGAATGGCCGACAGATGAATCAATCCTTCTGGATTCTTCCCTTTGGCGATGCGGACTTCAGGCGTTTCAATGCCATGGTCGATGCTGTTGCGGATAATGTGGACCAGGGGATCGTTGAGCTGGTCGATCACCGTTTTGTCCAACTCGGTTTCCGCCCCTTCGGTGGTCAGTTCAATTTTTTTGCCGAGTTCAGTGGAAAGATCACGCACCAACCGTTTGAACTTGTTGAAGGTGGTTCCGATGGCCAACATCCGGATGCTCATGGTGTTGTCCCGCAGCTCTCCCGTCAACCGTTCAACCTCCTCGGCGATGAGTTGCAGGTCATGATCCTGCCGGGTGCTTGCGGTTTGATTGAGCCGGGCTTGAACCGTCACCAGCTCCCCGACCAGATCGACCAGGCCATCAAGCTTCTCCGAGGGAACCCGTACCGAAGTGGCCGATTCCGCCTGAACCTTCTTGTCCCGTTTGGACTTGATGGCGTTTTGTTCCGCCAGCGCCGCCTTGACCTGACTGGGACTGACGACCCCCGATTCCACCAGCCGGTCACCGATCGGTTTGAGTGCCTTTTCCAGAGCCTCTTCGGGAATGTCACCCCGCTGAACCAGAATGTTGCCCAGTTTTTGGACATCGCTGCCAAGCACTTCTTCCCGGTCGAGCAGGCGAATGTTGAGTTCACACTGATCCTCGACGAAGATGAAAATATCGCGGATGGCGTTTTCACTTTGCTTGGTGGTGAGAAAGGCTTCCCAGGTGGTATAGCAGCGTTCCGGATCCAGATTTTCCAGTGTGGGCAGCTTGTCGTATTGGGCGATGACCTGAAAATCTTCCCCCAGGTTGCGCAATTCGCTGAGCAAAAGCAGGGGGTTGGTGCCGTTGGCAAACAGGTCGGGACTGGGCTTGATGCGGATGCGGTAGACGTGGGGTTCGTTTTCCGAAGCCTGGGCCGGGGGTCTTTTGCTGTTGGCGGCGCTGGCGCCATCCTTGGCCTCGGAATTGGCCCCTGGAAGCAGGGCTCGCAATCCTTGGATGATTTTCTGGGCGTTTTCCTTGCTGGCGGGTTCCCCTCCCGCGGCCGCATCAAGCATGGAGCGGATCTGATCCCGTGCCGCCAGCGTCAGGTCGATGAGGGGTTTGGTGACCGAGATGGTCCGGTTGCGGGCCATGTCGAACACCGTTTCGACTTCGTGCGTGAATTCAGCCACCTCGTCGAAGCCGAACATGGCACCCGATCCCTTGATCGTGTGCATGGCACGGAAAACCCGTCCAATCAGTTCCTGATCGCCGGGAGACTCTTCGAGTTCCAGCAGCGATGCCTCAAGTTCACTCAGCAGCTCATAGGCTTCTTCCGTGAATGCACTGGTATCGATTTCCACCGACATGCCCGTTCCCCTTGCCTGAATGGTTTAACCAAGAACCTTCTTGATGACTTCGAGGAGCTGGGGGGGTTTGAACGGTTTGACAATCCAGCCCGTGGCGCCTGCCGACTTGCCTTCCTGTTTGCGTCCTGCCTGGGATTCGGTCGTCAGCATGACGATGGGGATGAACTTGAATGCGGGCAGAGCCCGGAGTTCCTTGATCAGCGTGATGCCATCCATGTTGGGCATGTTGAGGTCGGTCACCACCATGTCAACGGGAGATGCCTTGAGTTTGGTCAGGGCATCCTGACCGTCGACCGCCTCCACCACATCATAGCCCGCACCCTTGAGTGTCAGGCCGACCATTTGCCGGACGCTTGAAGAATCGTCCACGGTCATGATTTTCTTGCCCATTTAATTCCCCTCTCCAGTCCACAGTCCACAGTTATCATTGGTATTGATGCAACCCGAATAGCCCGCTTCCTTGATGGTGGCGTACCAGGCTTCGGGGATGGCGCCCTCGACCTCCAAGGTTTTCCCTTTTTCCATGAGGCTGCGATGGGCGGCGTAAATGAGTTGAATGACCGCCAGATCGGTCCGCTCCAGGTCGCTTAAATTGACCATGAGGCGTTTGGCGGCGCTGATTCCTTCCAGAAGGGCTTCCTTGAGTTGGGTCGCATGCTGGATGGTGATGCTGCCAGACAGAATCAAAGTGCAGGTTTCACCGGAATTGTCAACCGATAAATCGATCATCCAGGCTCCGTCCATTTTCTAGGGTTTTACCAAGAGTTATCCAACATCTGGCGTTTTGATCACGATCACGGTTGGCGCATTTGCCTTGCAGAGTGCCGGGTGTTCCATGGACAAACGATTGCCAGATTATCAATCTCTGACGATTCAATCGTCTGGATTCTATATCAGAACGGCAACGAATCAATAATAAAATTGCATGGAACGCCATTTGAATTTATCATCCTGATATAAAATATTTTATTGATGATGATATTTTTTCTGCATGACGGGCGGGATTGTCCTGGTCGATGATTCCACGGATGAGGGCGATGCCATGAGCGCCGGCGGTCATGGCCAGGTGGACATTGTCGGCGGTGATGCCACCCAGGGCGAGGACGGGACCGTTTAAATTGCGGACCATGGAGGCAAATGATGCCAGACCCAAGGGGGGGGTATCGGGATGGGTCCGGGTAGGGAACAGAGGCGACAGGGTGATGAAATCGGCACCTTCGGCAAAGGCGTGTCGGGCGGAGGCCAGGTCGTGGCAGGAGCGACCGATGATGCGGGACGGGCCGAGGAGGGCGCGGACGGCGGGGATGGGGAGGCCGTCCCGGGGGAGGTGGACTCCGGCGGCGCCGATGGCGCGGGCGACCCGGGGGCGGGCGGAAATCAGCAGCTGGGCGGAGGAGGGGGCGATGGTGTTCTGGATGGTTTGGGCCAGGAGGGTCAATGCTGGATCATCGAGGTCTTTCTCCCGCAGCAGAATGGCATCGACGCCTCCTGCCACCGCCTGGGCGATGGTGGCGGTCAGGTTGGGGGTGAGGTGGCGATCGGTGATCAGGAGCAGGCGGGGGATCTTCATGGGATTCCCATCCATTTGTGAATTTGCAGCGACAGCCGCAGGCGGCCGTTTGAGGCGAGGACTTTTTCCAGGCATCGTTGGGCGGCGAGGGTGGGAAAGGAAGGTCCATCCCATCGGGGTTGCAGCCAGAGGGCGGGGTGTCGTTCCCGCCACCATTGAATCAACGTTTCCTGGGCCGGGTCGGGTTCGGCACCCAGAATGAATTTGATTTCGCTGGCACGTTCGACGGGAAAATGGGGCAGCGGGGTTTTGGGGGAGAGGGTGATCCAGTCCAGGGCGTCGGGTACGGCGCCACCGATGCCGCTGGTTTCCATGGCGACCCACCATCCCCGTTCCTTGAGGCGGGAGACGAATCGATCCAAATGGTGGACTGCAAGTGGTTCGCCTCCGGTCAACAGGAGCTGCTTCAATCCTGGCGTTTGCCGTTCGACGGCATCGAGGAGGGGATCAAGCGCAATCATACGCCGGAATGCCGGATCGCGGTGTCGTGGTTCGTCGCACCAGGGGCAGGAGAGGGGGCAGCCCCAAAACCTGAGAAAGACGAACGGTCGTCCCACCATCCCCCCTTCCCCCTGAACTGATGTGAACAGATCGCAGATGGCATAGGTGGGGAATGGCATTGTTGTTGCTCACACTAATGGAGGAACTTACGGTATGGTGACAGGTGCGTTACTTCCGACGAAGAAAGACAATTGGGGTGGAAATGGAGTGAGAGATGTCGCGCCAGTGAGTTGGTGGTCCAAGCCCTGTCAGCTTACGGGATCCGACGCCTCGGATCGTACCCGGGTTGTTTCTGTTGAGATCACCCGGTAAAAAGGCCTTCGGCTGGTAACCGCCTTCAGGTTTCATCGAATCGTTCTCCCACCATCTCTTTCCCCGGAGTTTATCGGAAGATGTGACGAAATGGAAACAATGGAGGTCTGGCGTAATACACTTCGCTGGATCTTCTGCCTTCAGCGGTTCAGTTTCCTGATCGCATCTGGCTGAACCGCCTCCATGCCGCAACCCGTTATCCCGCCTTTTCAGGGAAGAAGCGGACTATGTTTTGTTGTCTGCGGCAGAGTGACCTTCACGGTAATCGCAAGTACTTTTCGAAGCTTTAAGACGGAATTCCCATGACAGCGGGAATCCAGAGCGTTAGAAGCATTCCATCCTAGAATGGGCGATGATTGAAAATATAACAAATACATGTCATGAGTTAGATATAATCCAATAAAGATCTTGTTACGCGGACAATATCCCGTGATCGATGGTGGCTGTTCGGATAATTTTCATAATAATTTGCAATTTCAGTTATATACTTTCTGCCTATCGCAGGCAATGAAATGTTTTCTGATGTGGTGTTGACTATCTCTTTTATTGCCTCAAGTGGTTCAATAATGTTTTCATCACTTTGACTTCTATAGAGCTGTTGACAAGCAGAGAGCAAACTCCGTCTATCGGTTTGGTTAGCAATTGCTTCTTCCAAATCTAACTGGTTTGCTTGTTGGGCGTGAAGCTTCAGGCTCATAAGTTTAATTGAAGAAAGTAATTGCCGCTGGTTATTATATTCCATGGAAAGCTCCAATCTGGCTTGATCCACTCGGGCAACAGCGTCTTTAACTTCATTAAAGACGATGATGGTCAATAATGCCATGATCAGGCCGATAACGGTCATTACCAAGGAAAATCCATCTACGCCAGAACCGTTGCTAGATATGATACGTAAAAATTCAGCATAGTCTTTCTTATGCCAAATTACATGATCAATAAGCTGCTCCAATAAAATGGTTGATCCAAAGAATAAGGATACGCCTGACAGGATTATTGATGACCAGTTTCTTTTTCCAGTTTTTAATATTTGCTGAGCTAGAAATAGAAAAAAAACAGCGCATGACAGCCATAAGGCAGTAACTAAATGAGTAGTCATGGATATAAATCCTCTAAATTAATTTACAGACGGACTGTCTTGTTCAGGATTTACTATGGCTTGAGGCTTATTAAGAACGCTGAATATATGATTGAGCACATGTTCCTGCTCATCCTTACTGAAGAGCCGTTTGGATTGGGTTTCGTTCGCACTGTTCCCTGTATATGCCTTAATGGTGTATGATAAATAAATATATTCAATATTGCCGTATTTTTCATCAAGATATGCGCCTAAAAGTTGTCCTTGATTCATTGAATTACGCTTTATTTTGTCGTTATATTGCTCAAGCCCTCCATAGTCACCGTTGGTAAACATGAGATCAATAACAACAATAGCGATTTTTTCAGAATTTTTATCTATGTAGAGACGAGCATTCCTTAGATTTCGGCATAGGTAAACATTGAATCCTTTATGCTTTATTTTTTCTGCGTATATTTTTACATCAGTTAGATTGTCATCAACAAACAATACAGTATTTTTCGTGTTCATTTGTTGTTCCTGTTCCTATAAAATTTCAATAGGCCATTCCAATGTGGCAATGACGGTTTTACCATCTGGTCCGGTCTCGAGTCTGAAGTTTCCCCCGTTCTGTTGGATAAGAGTTTTAGCTGCTTTCATGTCAATACGTGTACCACGGGGACTATTAGGCGTATCACTTAGCGTTCCAGGATTGGTTATCTGCACAGAAAGCATGGTTACATTGTTATCAATTTCTTGTAATATTTCAGCAAAGATTGTAATCTTAACTTCAGAATAGAGATCAGAATATTCTGGTAAGTCACAATAATGAAGGCCAAATTTGAAAGCATTATCCAACACGCCACGGACTATACGGGCAAAAACTTCCTTTTGTCCAGTCAATTTTGTTTGCCAAACAGGATCCGATTCATCTTGGCTCCAATTGACGAACACCCTCTTTACTCCATCAAACTGTTCATCATCGCATCGATCATCAAGATAAATATAATTTTCAAATGCGGGTCTGGGAAGAAATGATGACTTCATTTCCATTGCAGGCCTGAGTAAATCCAACCAGTTTAAACCTAAATCCAATACTTGAGTTAAATTATGTTTGGTCCTTCGCCAATGGTAATCTTTTTCAATCCCTGGATATTTTTCAATTAATTCATTAGCACCCTCCAATCCTCTGGTGGCACATCCTTTGATATCATGTCCTAATAACATATACCACGATTGTTCGCGCTTCTTCTGCACTGTATCCTGAAGAACCCATCGAACGCGATGTAATACGGTACGGATGCGATGGTCCGTGGTTCGGGTTAGACGCCATGGATATTTGAACTGGAGAGTGATACCGCCGATGCACTGCTCGGAAACTGTCACGGGAATCGCCATAACTCCACCTACACTATTCAACCATTCAGTCATTTCGTGTTGATCGGAGGATGACAATTTTTGCCAGTGGGAATCACGGTTAGATTTTAGTTGAGCGATAATTTTTGTCTTTACATTATCATTTTGGAAATCCGGGTATGCAAAGGGGCGCTTTTCTTTCCATGCGGCAATGATGGGGTGGTAAGTTGCGGTACAGGGAAACTCCATAGTATTGACGCAAGCAGGCACTTTCGGAACTCCATGCACCGCCTCAACCTCTAAGGTGCGGTTATATTCGTTATGGGTAACCATGATGGCACTCATGGCATCTGTTGCAGAACACAGACCTTCCAAGATTATTTTATAGCGACTCTCCCTATTCTTATCCAGCATGCAATCAATATTTTTCATGTATTTTTCAAATTCGAGAGCTTCATGAAGTACATCCTTGCGTATTGTTTCTCCCATCATTAACAGCAGGCTGTTCAGAAAGACCTCCACCATCTTCACGTGCGGTTCTTCTACCCGATCACCTGTGTCTAACATGCTATTATTGTTAAAGTTATCTTTTTGAGGTGAGAGTCGATCAAATACCATCAACCCTACCATCTCTCTTTCCGTTTTCTTCAGGTCCACTGAACAATTGGGTTGACTGACCAGAAAATCGGGCAAAGGGTTGCTGAACACTGGAACTTCCAACCATGAGGAAAGGATTTCTCCGTTTGTGTCACCTCCAGAATCTGTAACAATACCAATCTTCTTGTTCAGCCAGGTAATATCCTCATCTTGATTTGGATCGTCATCTTTGGTGCGAATTTTATATGCAAGTGCATCACAACAAACATCATTATATTCCTCAAACAAGCGGCGTTTCAGTTCCCCTCGAAGTGGACGATACAATGGTAATTTAGATTCAAGATCAGGCAAATGCCCTTGGGAAACATGCTCTAATATCAATAAATTATTAATGTTGTTATCGTCAGGTTTATGGCTATCGGTCATAGGTTGAATGCGGTAAAAACGTCCCCGTATAAATCCGGAACCAGCCAATGCATTGAATATCATTTGTACGGTATCCTTAAGTGAATCCGGGTGGGGCAAGTCAGGGTGTGGGGCAGCAATTTCTCCAAGAAATTCCTCCTGATCATGGAGTACCTTAAATGGATACAGGGTGTAGCCAATTGAAGAGGAATTAAAGGGACACCCCTGATAACCTTTCGGTCTAGGCATATTCCTATTGGAAAAAAATTCTTGCTGGTTGGGGGTAGGGTCAGGTATTGTGGGGTTGGATTGCCATGCCGGGTTGGAAAACACGTTGCCCGAAGAATGGAGAATGCGTACCGGAAGAGGAAAATCATTATTCATGAGTGAAGGGAATTCATAAATAACTTCCTTTAATAATACTGCCAATAGCTGCTCGCGATGGATCGGTTTCTGCAAAAGATAAGATTCTACATTGCAGTTGATTTCTTGATAAGTTTCTATGGTATTAGGATTGCCTGCCACATTACTGATCATCCAGATCCGGCAGTTTTCAGGAAGGTAATTGCCATCGGTTAAATGTTTCAAAATTTGTTGGCTGCTGGAGGAACGGTGTAGATTGACATCCAGCAAGAAAAACTCAGGATGAGCTTCTTTTGCTCGGGAACAAATAATCTCTAGTTTCTCATTAGAAAGGATAGACGTAACCCGAAGTCTGTCATTCATGACCAAATCGATGTTGTCAAGGAAAGCTTGATTGTCGTCAATTATTAGAAGTGAACGCCGTTCATCTCTGCTCATCTAACAGTCCCCTGGGTCATGTTGTCGAGAACTACTGGAAGTTTTATACGGAAACAGGTCCGTTGCCAACGCACACTTTCTATCAATTCCAAATCGCCACCGTAGCCAAGTAACAGGTTTCGAGCCAGGTAAAGTCCCATTCCCGTACCTGCGTCACCCTTTTCGGTATGGCGTGGCCGGAACAGATTTTGACGGATGCCCGCACGAACTCCGGGACCGTTGTCCACCACATCTACGTATAAAGGAGTCAAGGGGTCATTCAAATTCATGCTGACCATCACTTGAACCCGACCAGATCCCTTGGGCAGGAATCCAAGAAAATATGCCGAATTATCAAGAAGATTGCGCAACGCTTGCTCCAATACCATGGGGGGAAGACTCAGGGTTAGCGGAAGATCTGGAACTTGTAACTGCAAATCACCGCCCATTGGATTAAAACGATAGGCATACAGCTCAACTCCACGCTCCAGTGTCGCACGCACTGGCAATCGTGGAGTGCGAGAGATCTGAATCTGGCTGAGGTCGGATCGTGCCAGCTTCAATAAAATATCTGTATCATCAGTCAGTTTTCGCATCTCCTGGGAAAATTTTCCCGAATTGTCTGTATTGAATAATTTAAACAATGACTGCAATCCCTGAAGTCGACGATTCAAGGCATCGGCCAACACTGCGACCTCATGCAGATAGGACACGCTGTTACGTCCTACATCAGCCAAAACCGAAAGCATTTCGTTGTGGGTCGCAAACAGCAACATTTCTACTAATAATTGCATACGTGGGAGATATTTTTCAATACGTTTTGAAATCTCATTTTTTCCGTAATACCCGGGTTTGGTAGCATCCACAAAAAAGGCGATTGCTCGTTCAATACTTTCTTCCGATGATCCAGAAGGTTTAAATGATACAGGATGAAAATAAACATGGTTGGCCGCATCAGGAATCAATAATCGCAAAGGACCTGTACTTCTTGAAGGAATATAAAAGCTGGAAGCCATCTCAATTGTGGTATGAAAGAACGTTTGTCCTAAAACTGGTTGCACTTGTTCAACAGCATCATCATTCAAACCATGGTAAGCCCGTATGCTGTAAGCCCCGGGTCTGTCTTTGGCAACCCACATTGCTGCGTGAATATGGGAATTATCGTGACATATCTCAGCCAACAATTCTGACGCCAAATTTTGTACGCGACTTCTTTGAAAATCTTGGAAATGATGCGCCTTTGGCAAAATATGAGTAGTTTCGTTATTCCCATCCTCACGAAGAGCATGAACCAGATCGCTCACATGGATGGGCAATGTGAGTTGTGGACCGGGGATGAGAGAAAATAGAGGCTCTTCATCGATTAGCCATACAACCTTAACATTATATTCTGATAATAATTGTGTTAACATCTGATTCTTTACAGCATCTTTTTGCAATTGACTTGTGGCGAGCAATAGATGTTCGGGACGGTTTGATGCATGAAGTATTCGTTCAAGATGATATATATCTTTTAATATATTGGCGTTTACACCCCATGATGCGAGCCATAAACGCATGTGTTCATTAAAATAGTTGTTTGGTCCCAGCAATCCGATCCTGATGGATTCACTCTTGCCAGCTATGGTAGCATACCACGCTTGTGGATCTATAATTTCCACCATGGATTTGCTGTGATCCAGGAAGCGTCTGGAATGCTCTTCCTTGGCCAATTGAAGCAATGCTCTATTGACCGAGACATCTACTTGAAGAAGGTCAGGTAATACCTCAATGATTTCAACCGGATACCGGTCGCCTATGTCCACTGCCCGGGTAATATCTTCGTCATGATCAGGAGGCAACCCTTTGATATGAAGAGCAGCGTCAATGTCTTGGTAGGGGGCGTCCAATCGTATATATACCACGTTTCTGCTCTGATCATATCTTTTGGCTGTGCCGGTGGTTTGTACTCCTTTGCGGGGTGGATGGGTGAACCATGGATTTTTCGTTTCGTCGGACCAACGAGCATTGGCATGATAGAAATCTCGATTTTTTGATGGTCTCAATAAGAAGACTTTCATCCTATTTCCCGGACGGCATTCGTCTGGAAATACATCTGGAGGAAGGGTTTCCTTTCGTACCCGGGCCAATTCTGCCCAGGGGCAATTATCCAGCTGTATATGCACTATATTAAGGTTGGGGTCATTGTATGTAATAGTTCCCTCGACGATGCGTTGGCGAAGAGAGGGGGGGTGATGAAAATCGGTCATGACCAGTTGGCCTGTGGAAGAGACGTGTTATTGGTGCAGGAGATGCTTTCATCTCCGGTCATTAGGTAAGTCGTTACGGATACATGAAAAAATTGACTTTGTGCCTTTTGAATAATAACTTTTTCAATGGCAAATGTCAATATATAAATTTAAATAATAATTAATCGACTAATATATCAATCAAAATATCTAAGAATGAAATATTTCATCATAATGTTAATTATGAATTTAACAAAGTAATGTCACGATAATTAAGAGATTGTGGCAAGGTCTACGGTGTATTCGTTGATTGGATGTCATTGGTCTATGGTTGTTAACCATTTTTCTGCCGACCTATAGGTGATGATTCCTGGTAAATATTGTGATGTTGGGATAAATTTTATTCATCATGTCCCTGTGAGACCATTACGGATATTCAATCGTGACCATGCCAAAGCTTCAGGCGAGCAGGTTGAGCCATAAACTGCTGCTGATCTATCTCCCCCTGACGGTGGTGGCGGTGCTGGCGGTGTTTGCCGTATTGGAAGTGGATTACTTTCACAAGGAACAGGCCCGTCTGATGGAAAACCTGGCCCGGGTGGCCAATACCCAGGGGACGGCCGTGGAAGCGGCGGTATGGGAATTCGATCTGCAACACCTGCGCGACATTCTCGAAAAACAAACCCATCTGCCGTTTCTGCAATCGATTGTCGTGCATGGCGGCAACGGTGAAGTGTTGGCGGCGGTGGGGGATCTGGAACGGTCGTTGCGGTCGCCCGAATTTCGCATGGAGCGTCCGTTGTCGCATCCATCACAATCGGGATCCCGGACCATTGGTCGTCTGGTGGTGACGGTGAACGACGATGACATCCGCGAGGAACTGTTCGAACATCTCAAAATCAATGGTTCCATTCTCCTGGCATTGGTGGTCACGTTGGTTGCGGGAACCCTTCACGGGGTTCGCGTGGTGATCGGTCGGCCATTGGAGGAATTCCGCAACGCCATCGAACGTCCCATGGAGGCACAGATTCAATCGCCCCTCGTCTGGACGCGGGATGATGAACTGGGCGAAGTCCTCCGTGCCTATAATGACATGCTCGAAGGGCGCAATATCGCTGAAATCGCAACGAGAAAACGTGAGGATGATCTGCGCCTGGCCGTCAAACTGGCCCAGGAGTCGGGTGCCGAAGCGGCACGCTTCAATCGCCTGGCCATTGATCGCGAATTGCGCA
This sequence comes from Magnetococcales bacterium DCbin4, assembly GCA_002753735.1. Lineage (GTDB taxonomy): Bacteria > Pseudomonadota > Magnetococcia > Magnetococcales > UBA8363 > UBA8363. Next base: position 7,729 of record PEAN01000078.1, on the reverse strand, counting down.
TGCTGGAATTGAAAAAACAGGTGAACGGGTTGTTGCTCGAACTGGGCCGTCCGCCCGTGTTCGATCCCCTCCATGAGGATTCCCCTGTTCCTTCGGAGGTCGATCTCCCCGACCCCGCCATTCCCCGGTGTCAGGGACCGACGGCCGGGGAACAAACCCTGGAAACCCTTCTGGACATGGGGAACCTGAAGCCGCTTTTTGAAGCGTTCAGCATGGCCATGGGTGTTCCGGCGGCCATCGTCGATCTCGATGGCAAGGTGCTGGCCGCCTCCAACTGGCAACGGGTCTGTACCGGATTTCATCGTACCCATGCAATGACCAGCGCCTGCTGCATCGAAAGTGATGCCAGTTTGGCGCATGCTTTGGCGGAGGGGAGGGAATATGCCCTCCATCGCTGCAAAAATGGTTTGTCCGATGCCGCCGCTCCCATCATGGTCCATGGCCGCCATCTGGCCAACATGTTCGTGGGACAATTGTTTCTTCAACCTCCCGATTGGGCGTTCTTTCGTGCCCGGGCACAGGCGGCGGGGTTCGATGAACATGCCTATTTGACCGCCCTGGCCGAAGTTCCGGTGATGGACGAACAGCGCTTGACTGCGATCCTTGGTTTTCTCATCCGCCTGGCCAATCTCGTGGCATCCCAATGCATGGAACGGTTGCAGGCCCGGCAGTCGGAGACCGACATGCGCCGGGGGCGTCTGGCGGCGTTGAGTCTGGCTGAAGATGCCCAAAAGGCCCGGGAGGAACTGGCCGATTATCAGAAACATCTTGAATCCCTGGTGGAGGAGCGGACGGCTGAACTGCGCAAGGATGTCGCCCGGCGCCGTCTCGCCGAGGCCAAGGTTCAGGAGAAAATGGTGGAATTGGAGCAATTCACTTCGGTTGCGGTCGGGCGCGAACTGCGGATGATCGCGCTCAAGGAAGAGGTCAACGCCTTGTGCGCCGACCTTGGGCGGCAGCCTCCCTATGAAATCGTCGATTGATGGCATGGCCATGAAACGTGTGTGGGAATCATTCATCAAAGGGTCGAAGCATTGGGGATTGCGGGGGCGGTTGTTGGGGTTCATCGTGGGTGTGGCTCTGGTGTTGGGAATCACCACCCTGCTGATCATGCATCATCTGTTGGTGCGGGAAGCTCAATTCCTCGGCGGCATCCTGGTGCAACGTCATGTGTTGTGGCACAAGGAAAAGGTATTGGGTGCCGTGCAACGGGAGTTGGCGCTCGCCCGGCAGATGGCCGAATCCATCACGTTGAGGCACTGGGCGCAAAACGAGGACGACCCTGAAGCCGCCCGCCTTGCCTTACGTGAACTGACTGCCTTTCGTGAAAATTTTGCCACACACAGTTTTTTCCTGGGGTTGGAGCGTTCCCGCCATTTTTTCTTCACGGGAGGAAAAGATCGGGAGGTTGGGCTTGTCCCTGTCAATACCCTCAAGGCGGAGGTTGATGATGATGCCTGGTATTTCGCCAGCATCAAATCGGAGGCCCCCTTCAATCTCAACGTCGATCACAACGAAAAGCTCAATGTCACCAATCTTTGGATCAACCATGCCATGGGTGACCCGGGCCATCGTTTGGGGGTGGTTGGAACCGCGATTGAATTGACGGCCTTCATTGACCTGTTCGTGCAGGCGGAGATCCAGGGGATTTCCGGCATGTTGGTCGATGAACGGGGTTCCATCCAGGCATTCAAGGATCAACGGTTGATTTCCCGCAATGCCATCGTGAACGGGGGGCATGGTGATTCCCCGGGAATCTTTCAGCTTTTGGACTCGGAAAAGGATCGTGACTCCCTGAAAGAAATGATGATCAGGGTTCGGCGGGACGGGTTGGAGCGCGGTGTTGCGACCTTGACGTTCGAAGGACGGGAACAACTGGTGGCGGTTGCCTGGTTGGAGCCGATCAAATGGTTTTCGATTGCGTTCATGGATCCGGGGAGCGTGATTCCAAAACGGGATGTCGTGAAGTTCTGGTTGACATTGGGATTGTGTTTTCTGCTGTCGGCCGTCGTTTTGGTGCTGGGGCAGAATATTTTGGTGATCCGACCGTTGCGCCATCTCACCCGGGGGGCGCAGGCGCTGGCCCGGGGGATGTATGACATCCGTCTGGAGGTTGCCGGCAACAACGAGTTGAGCGTCCTGACCCGGGCATTCAACGACATGGCGGAGGTGATGGCGGATGCCAACCGTACCTTGACGGGCGAGGTGACACAGCGGGCGGTGGAACTGGCGCGCACAGGGGCCCAACTGCGGACTTTGGTGGACAGCATCCAGAGCGTGATCTACATGAAGGATGTTCAGGGACGCTTGACCCTGGTCAACACCGATTATGAACGGGTGATGGGTCGGCCGGCGGCGGAACTTTTGGGACGGACCGATGAGGATCTGTTGACGCCCGATGAGGCGGCGGTTGCGCAAGCACAGGATCGTGAAGTGATGGCGCGCGGGGCGGCCATCACCTTTGAGTATCCGATGCGATTTGCTCCGGATGGTCGGCAGCGGACGTTTCTGGTGACCAAGGCACCCATGTTGAATGAACATGGCCAGGTGTACGGCCTGTGTGGCATCGCCACCGACATTACGGATCGGAAGGAGGATGAAAACAGGCTCAAGGATCACCTTGAAGCGTTGAATCACACCCGCAAGGCGAGCCTCAACATGCTTCTGGATCTTGAACAGGAGCGCAAGACCGCCGAAGCGTTGCGGCAGAAAGCGGAGGCGGCGACCCGGGCCAAGTCTGATTTCCTGGCCAACATGAGTCATGAAATCCGTACCCCCATGAATGCCATCATCGGCATGAACTATCTGGCGTTGAAAACCGAATTGACCCCCAAACAGCGCGATTACATCCGGAAAGCCCATTCCGCAGCGACGACATTATTGCGGATTATTAACGATATCCTTGATTTTTCCAAGATCGAAGCGGGCAAAATGTCGATGGAACAGGTTTCCTTTTCCCTGGATACCGTTCTGGAAGGGGTGAGTACGGTATTGGCGCCCAAGGTGGCCGACAAGGGGTTGGAGCTGTTGTTCGATGTGGCACGGGATGTCCCGAACGCATTGATGGGGGATCCGTTGCGCCTGAACCAGATCATGGTCAATCTGGGGGGCAACGCGGTCAAATTCACCCGGGAGGGGAGTGTCACGTTGCGGGTGCGTCTGCTTGAAGCGGATGATGCAAAGGTTCGGTTGCAGTTTTCGGTGGAGGATTCAGGCATTGGGATGACCGAGGAGCAATTGGGACGCTTGTTTCAGGCGTTTTCCCAGGCCGATTCCTCAACGACACGCAAATATGGCGGGACGGGATTGGGGTTGACCATCTCCCGGCGGCTGGTGGAAATGATGGGGGGAACCATTTGGGTCAAAGCCCCCCCCGGGGAGGGGTCGATCTTTCATTTCACCGTCTGGTTGGAACGGGGACCGGAACGGATGGCTCCGGGCACATTGCCCGAACCGTTGCACCTGTTGCGCATTCTGGTGGTGGATGACCATCCGGCGGCGTTGGAAATATTGTCCGAAATGTTGGTCAGTCTACACCTGCGGGTCGATACCGCCCGTGGCGGGGAGGAGGCGGTCGCCAAGGTGGTCTCGGCCCATGAGGAGGGGCTTGATCCCTATGGCCTGGTGGTCATGGATTGGCGGATGCCCGAGTGCAATGGCATCGAAGCGACGCGGCGCATCCGCGCCCGGTTGCGCCAGGGGGCTCCCAAGGTCGTGTTGGCGACCGCGTTCGATGTCGAAGGGTGTCAGGATGAAGCCCGGGAAGTGGGTATTGAAACCTTTTTGGTCAAGCCGGTCAGTGCTTCCATTCTGTTTGATACGCTGGCGGGATTGTTTGGACATCCAAAAATCCAGGAGGGGGGAATGGAGGAGCGTGCCGCAATGGGTTCAAGCCGTTTGCAGGGATTGCGGGTCCTTTTGGCCGAGGACAACGAAATCAACCAGCAGATTGCCATTGAACTCCTGGAAACGGTGGGGGCGCAGGTCACGGTTGCCAATCATGGTCAGGAGGTCCTGGACCTGTTGGAACGAAAGGGGGTGGATGCCTTTCATGCCGTGTTGATGGATTTGCAAATGCCTCAAATGGATGGCTATGAGGCGACACGCCGAATACGGCGGGATGACCGGTATGCCGGGTTGCCGATCCTGGCCATGACCGCCCATGCCATGGAGGAAGAACGGGAACGATGTGTTGCCCTGGGGATGCAGGGACACCTGACCAAGCCCATCGATCCGGAGCTCATGCATTCGGTTCTGTCCCGATACCGGCCTGAAGCGGGACCTTCGGATCCTCCGGAACCCCCCAGGGTTGCGCCTGCGGCGGCCGGGAATGAACCCCTGGTCATCGAAGGGGTGGATACCGCTGCTGGATTGAACCGTACGGCGGGCAATGCCACGCTCTATTGCAAAATGTTGCAGAAATTTTCCCTGGATCAAGCCTCGATGGCGCAATCCTTGCGCCGTATGCTCAAAAATGGAGAAATGCAGGAGGCGGAACGGGCTGCCCATACGACCAAAGGGGTGGCGGGTACGCTGGGGGTGCTGGAAGTTCAACGTCTGGCGGCGGCGGTGGAATCCGCCATGCGCGCCAGGGAGGGATCGGATGCCCTGGAACAAAAAATCGATCAATTGGAACAGGCCTTGGCGGTGAGCATTCGCCGGATTGACGAAGTGTTGCCCAAGGTTGAGGAAAAACCTCCTCAACCGGTGGCCCCATCCCCCGAAGGGCGTCAATCCCTGGAAGAATTGTTGCGTCTGTTGTCGACGGATGATGCCCGGGCAACGGCCCATTGGGAAGCCCATGTCGATTCCTGGTCCGGAACCGCTGACAAGGAAAACCTGGAACGATTGCGCCGGGCGTTGGCTGAATTCGATTTTGAAGAGGCGATGGCCGCCTGCTGCAACCTGCTGATTCATTTCTCTTGAGGCTTCGGGTGTGTTAACATTCCTCAAGCATGTATTGTATGAACATCTTCAAGTCCTTCAAGACGAGACCCGATCATGTTGACTTCCCATGTTATTTCCCGCCCGACGGTCCTGGTGGTGGACGATACCCCGGACAATCTGACGTTGATTGGCAATCTGTTGCAGGACAAATACACCGTCAAGGTGGCGACCCGTGGGACACGGGCGTTGCGGATCGCAACCGGGGAACAACCGCCCGATCTGATCCTGTTGGATGTCATGATGCCAGAGATGGACGGCTTCGAGGTCATGCGTCAGCTCCAGGCCAATCCCGAGACCCAAAATATTCCGGTGATCTTTCTGACGGCCCGAACCGAGGCTGCGGATGAGGAACGGGGATTGGTGCTGGGGGCGGTCGATTATGTGACCAAACCCATCAGCCCTCCGATTCTGTTGTCGCGGGTGCGTAACCATTTGATGCTGAAAACGACACGCGATCAACTTCAGCATTACCTGGATGTGGAACGCAGAAAGTTGAAAAAACTGGTCGATATCGCCAAGGATCTGTCCGCTGAAATGGACATGGATCGCCTGTTGGAAAAAATATTGTTTGGCAGCAAGGAACTTGCCTATGCCGACCGGGCGACGCTCTATTTGCGGACCGAGGACGATCATCTGAAGTTTGCCTATATTTCCAATGATGACAAGCTTCCGGCCATGCAATTGCCATTGTATGACCCCGAAACGGGGGCGGAGGTCCACCGGTTTGTTTCGACCCATGTGGCCCTGACCGGGGAATCGGTGTTGCTGGCAGATGTCTACGGCGATGTTGGGCCTTTCGATGTTTCGGGGACGTTGGGGTTTGACAAGGCGAGTGGTTACCGTACCCAATCGATGTTGACGGTGGCACTCAAACCCCGGGAAGGGAAACCCTTGGGGGTGTTGCAACTGCTCAATCCGAAGCATCCGGAAACGGGGGAGATCGTCCCGTTCGATCCCGAATGGATCGGGTTTGTCGAGGCATTGGCCACCCAGGGGGCGATTGCCCTGGACAATCTCAATCTGATCAAGGCCCAGGAACGGTTGTTCGATGCGGTCATCAAGGTGATCGCCAGCGCAATCGACGCCAAGTCCCCCTATACCGGGGGGCACTGCGAACGGGTTCCGGTGTTGGGGAAAATGTTGGCGGAGGCGGCCTGTGCTGCCGATAATGGTCCTTTCGCCCAATTTGCCATGTCCAATGTGGAATGGAAGGAATTTCATCTGGCGGGTTGGTTGCATGATTGTGGCAAGGTGACCACTCCGGAAGTGGTGGTGGACAAGGCGACGAAACTGGAGTGTGTCTATAATCGGATCCACGAAGTCCGGATGCGGTATGAAGTGGTGTGGCGTGATATCATGATCGCCGATCTTGAGGGGCGGTTGGCGGGGCGGCAACCCGATCCGGATGCGTTGTCCCGGGAATTGGCCGTTTTGCGCGATGAATTCGCCTTCATTGCCAAATGCAATGTGGGAAGTGAATTCACTTCTCCCGGGGATGTCGAACGGTTGCGGCAGATCAGCCAGCGGCAATGGTTGCGTTATTTCGACAATCGTCTGGGTTTGTCGTTCATGGAGGAATTGCGTCTGCCCAAGGAAGAAGGGGCGGTCTCCCTTCCGGTAAGGGAACGGTTGTTGGAGGATCGTCCGGAGCATTTGCAGACGCGGCCGCAGACCTCCCTGTCCTACGATCCTGAAAAACTGGGGATCACGCTGACGATTCCGGAATATCTGTTTCATTATGGCGAGCTGTACAATCTGAGCATCGCCCGGGGCACCTTGAATACCGAGGAACGGTTCAAGATCAACGAGCATGTGATCCACACCCTGGTCATGTTGCGGCAACTGCCCTTTCCCAAGGGGATGTCGGGGGTGCCGAAGATTGCCAGCAACCATCACGAAACCATGATTGGAACCGGTTATCCTTGTGGTTTGCGCCGGGAGGATCTGGACGTTCAGTCCAGAATTCTGGCCATTGCCGATATTTTCGAGGCGTTGACGGCGGTGGATCGCCCTTATAAAAAGGCGAAAAGTTTGAGCGAGGCGCTGAAAATAATGAGTTTCATGCGTAATGACCAGCACATTGATCGTGAGTTGTTCGAATTGTTTTTGCGTAGCGGGGTTTATGAGCAGTATGCCAGGAAATACATGAAACCCGAACAAATTGATGCGGTGAACATCGAGCAACTCCTGAAGGAACCGCCACCCAGGGTCCGTGGTTAGGGGTGGGGAATGGCATTGGATCCCGTGTCTGTCATGATGGAAGAAGAGGGAGCTGAACAGTGGCCAAAATTTTAGTGATTGATGATGAGCCTCCAAACTGCATGTTGATGGAGGCCTTTTTGAAAAGGTGTCCACACAAACATACGACCAAGGCGTGTTATTCGGGTGCCGATGCCATTGCCATGGCCGAATCCTGGAAGCCCGATCTGATTTTCATCGACATTCACATGCCGGGGTTGGATGGCATTGCGACCGTCAAGAGTATTCGCGACAAAGGGTTTCCCGGCAAGATCATCATTGTGACGGCCGATCATCGCAGCGAAAATGCCCGTATGGGGGCCAAGGCGGGGGCCAACGGGTTTTTGGCCAAACCGGTGGATGGCAAAAATATTTGCAGCCTTGTGGAACAGTTTGTTCCACATGGGTGACGATGGTCCAATCAGCGTAACACCGGCCGGGCGTTGATCGGTTGGACGGGACGGTTGTTGGGGTGCATCATGATGGAGGTGAATCGTTTGACCTGTTCGGCAGAGACGGGAATCGCCTGTTTCAGGACCCGCCA
>PEAN01000077.1 GCA_002753735.1 Magnetococcales bacterium DCbin4 | reverse complement strand
AAGTCGCGCGCCAAGTCGCGCGCCAAGTCGCGCGCCAAGTCGCGCGCCTGGACGTTCATTGCTATTTTTTCCTGTTCTGAATATAACTGGCCAACGATTGGAGCAGTGAGGTTAAATTCTGCTTCGTCATAAATAAAAAGGAGGTTTTGTCCGGTCAATCCCCATGAGCGACGATTTCCTGGCCATATTTGCAACAATAAACATTCACTCCATCCTGGCCAATAAGGTAGAACACCGTTGAGCAGGCGACCCGCTGCGACCATTTTGTCTTCCGAGGGGGTTTGATTCAATGCACTCAAAAACAATCCAAGACCAGGGGCATGATGGCCATCCCAGGGAGGCAATCCAACCGAGTCCAGTCGAGAAAGCAGGCGTAAACAATCCAGCCAGTTCTTATGGCTCTTTCCTGCCTCATGCCAGATTTTCTGAAGGATATCCTTGTACTTCTGCTGCCGACTGGCCCGCCATGCGGCAAGGCAGTTGTCAACATGATTCGTCGATATTTGAGCCAGGAGGGGGGCGCTACGTTGTGCCCAATGTGTGACATTCTTTTCGTCCAATAACCCATCCGCCAGAAAGGTTCCCCCAAGCCAGAGTCCTGATTGATCGTCATTGCACAAAACATCAAACACACCGCGCAATCGATCTGGATGGGTCAATGCCGCCCAAAGACGCAATGTTTCCCACCAGTGAACATAACCTTTACGTTTATCGCAAAGAGCAATACGACCCTCATCTCCTTCTAAGGTCTCTTTCAAATGCCATGCCGTCAAAAATTCCTGAAAGCTTAAATGGATAAATGAAAGTTTTTCATCGCTGCGATCCACCAATACTCCGGCGGGACCGACGAGCCAGGAGAGGAAACCATCTTTTTGTGATTGATTCCATGCAATTGGCAGATGATTCGCCATCTCTTCCCATGATTGCACCAGGCTACCCCGTTTAGATTGCTTGTAACCCTTCTGTTGAATGCCATGGGCCAAGGCGGCGACCACACGAAAACGTTCATCACCGGAATCGGGACGCCAACGATGTTGTTCTCCCCGAACACCCTCCTGCTCTCTACGATCGGGAAGGGCCGACAACAGGTTTTCCAAGGTCACCTGATAAAGTTTGTGTCGCCGGTCGGGCAGGGGACTGGTACGGCTGATCAGCAGCATCATGGTGAGGAGGAGGGCGGTACGGGCAAGGGCATGGGCTTCCGGCGTGTGGGACAACCGTTCCATGAACTCTTTGACCGCTTTTTGTCCCGCAACCTGATCCGCTCCATGAATATGCATGAAAAAATGATCGGCCAATTGTCCGATTTCCCCATCGTTCAGGGGTTGGACATCCCACACCTTGAACTTATCATCGCTGCCATTGGGACGACCCTCACCATAGGGGCGGCTGCTCACCACCACCTTCATCGCGGGGTGATTGCGGAGAAACGTCAACAGTTTGGCGCGAAAATCATTCCCAATCTCGCCCAATTCATCCCAACCATCCACCAGCAAAACCGGTGTCATACCCTGAGGCTTGGCGATCTGTCCAAAAAATGATTCACTCCATGTCTCCAGGCCATGTTCCTTGAGCCAGGCAGTCAAGTAATCTTCCAGGTTATGGTTTGCGGCATCGGTATGATCCCAATAGCGTGCCAAAGCGCGCAGTTCCACAAAAATGGGAATCACATTGTCGCATCGCAACAGTTGCCTGAAGGTCCAGCGCATCCAGGTCGTCTTGCCCGATCCCGCCACGCCACGAATTACCAAAGGTTCGCTAAGTCCAATCACCTGGTCCGGTTCAAGGTATTGGCCCTGATCCAGTTTTTCTGGATTAAATCCTTCACCCAACCGCAACGGAACATACATTTGCTCCAGGGTCGCATCCACGATCTGTCCTTTGGCGGGACCCGCAGCGGCGGGACCGGTATGGCGCAAATCCCATCGATCAAACAGATTGGTCAGTTGGTTACGGTAGATGCGCAAAAACCCTTTGGGAGAAATCACCTCGATTTCATGTGGTGGAACGTGCGGTGAATCTGGGTCGGCGAAATGAAGTGTTTGTTGATAGGGAGTCACGTCATTGGCCAATACCCAACTGCCCGGTTCCAGTTGTCCAGAAGCCTGACCTTTGGGGGCATAAACCAGGGTCTTGGCAATCAGTTGGTTGCCATCGATGGTGATGAGACGGCAGGAGTTGGGATTGTCCTCGCCACGTTCCTTGATTTCCACCCCCATGCTGCCCGCAGCCAGGACATGGGTCATCCCGTTCTGGTTCCAAGGAATCACCATGACCTTACTTTCATGTTGATGCCCATGCAACATCAACGCAACACAACCTTGTTGTGCGAGGTTGGGCAACCATGTTTCCATGGTTCCCGTGGGATTGTGATGCATGGCGACGATGCGCAGAGGTATTGAAGTGGATGATCTCCAATAATCCATGACCATTTGGACCTGATCCCTGCCCAATGCGCCCTGATGGTCGCTTTCCCGATGTGATTCGGCGTCATTGGAATTAAAGGTGGCGATTGAAACGCCAAGATCCTCGAATTCCAACAACAGGGAGCCGACGGGATCATTGAATTTACAGATTTCTTTTTGCGATGTTCCCATGAATTCGGAGACGAACTTCTGATAATAAAAAAATTTTTCTATCTTGATGGCCGCCTTGAAAGCTTCTTCTGAAAATCGTTCTTCATCCTTGAGTTGCTCTTCAATGGATCGACAACGACCCCAGTTGCAATCGTGGTTGCCGGGCATCAAAACGAATTGTTTTCGTTCAATTTCCAGACTCTTTTCCAACTGTTCGAGAAACGCCTTGGCCTGTTCGTATTCCCCGGGAACCGAACGATGGACAAAATCACCCGTGACGATGACCAGATGGGGTTTGGCATGCGCCAACACCCCAGCCGCCAGTTTTTCCGCCACTTCCCGGGGTGGAACGCCTTGAAAACGAGTCTGGGGGCCAAAATGAAGATCCGCGAGATGAAGGATGTGAAGCGGCGTGGTCGTCATGATATCACGGTGCATCGAGTGCCAGGGTTTTTACGGTACGGGAGCGGTTGGCGGAGCGGGGGTGCGCAACTCCTTGGCCGGGGGGGCGATGTATTGGATGGCGGGCGGGGAGGGTTGTGTCAACTTCATCATGGCAAACATGGCGCCGATGATCAACGCGGTCTGGGCAACAAACATCCCCGCGGTCCATTTGATGGTATCCACCTTGGTGGCCACGATCCTGGCATCGGTCCGGGACAGTTCCGTTCTGAGGATTTCGACCTTGGCGTCGGTTTTGGACAGTTCTGTTCTGAGGGTTTCGACCTTGGCGTCGGTTCGGGACAGATCCGTTCTGAGGGTTTCAAACTTGATGTCAACCTCTTTGAACCCCTGGTTCATTTTAACTTCAAGTTCCTTAATCCCCTGTTTGAGTCCCGTCTCGACGTCTTTGATATTCTGCTTGAGTTCCGTCTCAACGTCTTTGATATTCTGCCTGAGTCCCGTTTCAACCTCTTTGATATTCTGCCTGAGTCCCGTTTCAACCTCCTTGATCGTCTGTCTCAGCCCCATCTCCACCAGGGAGAGATCATTTTTGGAGGCCAGACGTTCCGCCAGGACTTCGGCCAATATTTCAACCTGGACTTCCGCCTGGAGTTCGGGAATGCCGACTTCCTTGAGGCGTTTGGTATATTTCAGGGTATCGAAGGTGATGCCTGCCATGACGGTGTGCTCCTTAAGTACCAACAACTTTCCGCTATTCTACCCCATCATTCCACCTGCCGTCCACCGTATGTTCATTCCGCCACCGGCAGTTCGACCCGGGTGATAAACCCACCTTCTTCGGGATGGGCGAAGCGGATGGTGCCGTTGTGGTCGCGGATGATCGCGGCGGCGATGGCAAGACCCAGGCCGACATTGCCCATCCCCGATTCCCGGGCCGGTTCCAGACGCAGGAACGGCTTGAATACGTTGTCCCATTGCGCGACCGGAATGCCGGGACCGGGATCGTGAATGAGGATGACGAACCGTTGTTGTTGTTCACAAAAAAGAGTGACCTGCGCCGCACCGCCATATTGCACCGCATTGTCGATCAAATTGGTCACCGCCCGTTTCAGCGCCAGGGGACGACAATGACCGATCAACCGGTCACCCTCGACAAAAACCACCTGTTGCCCCGCATCGACCAGATCGGTACAGATGGCCCCGACCAGGCTGGTCAGGTTGACCCGCTGCCGGGGTTCCGTGACCACGGTATCGCGGGCAAAAGAAAGGGTCGCAGCCAGCATCGATTCCATTTCATCCAGAGTCCCCACCATCCGTTTCCGGGTGGTTTCATCCCCGACATATTCCGCCAACAGCTTCAACTTGGTCAGCGGGGTGCGCAAATCGTGGGAAATGGCGGCGATCATCCCCAGACGATCTTCGACAAACGTGCGTATCCTGTGATTCATCCGGTTGAAGGCGCGCGCCACCGCCACCACCTCCGCCGGTCCCGTTTCCGGCAGCGGTGCCGCCTGAAGATCCTGTCCCACGGTATCGGCCGCTTCGACGATGCGCCGCAGGGGCCGGGTCATGGCACGGGCGATGACCAGGGAAAACACAATGATTGCCCCGGTCATGATGATGACCGACAGGGTCGCATGCCGAAACAACGGCACATGATTGTCCGTCAGCAACGATTCCAGCAAAATTCTTTCACCATTGGGCAAGTCAATCCAGGCGCGCAGTTCCCGTTCCTTGACCATCTCGTGCATCAGCCGGATGATCGACATTTCAAGCGAAAACAAAACCCGGTGCAACCATCCATGCCGATGGTTCCAATCGGAATCGTTGGCATGAAACGCGACGACCCGCGCTCCGGTCAGTTCGATTTTTTTTTCCAAATGTCGGTGCAACGATGGATCCTCAGACGCCCCCTCAGGTTCCCATCGGGGCGCGGAAGGTGCCAGAATGTTCACATGCAGACCATTGCGTTCCAACGCTGACACAATCGGTTCATGAAGCTCGTGGGGAATGCTGACCAGTGTTCGCACCACAACGGCCATCCGTCCCACCACCTCCGATTCACTCCCCAGAACGGCCGGTTCAAGTTTTTCGCTCGTAAAGACCAGAATGCTCAAAATATGGGAAAAAGTCAGGCCGATGAGCAGAATGAATACGATCCGTCCCGCCAGATTGATGGAAAAACGAGGATTCATGTGGCGCTGACCTCAGGCGTGAACATGTAGCCATCACCCCAGACGGTTTTGATCAATTGAGGCTCCCGGGGATCGGGTTCGATTTTGCGGCGCAAACGCATGATCTGGGTATCGATGCTGCGATCATATTGCTGTGCCCCCTTGCCATGGGCCAGATCCAACAACCGTTCGCGACTCAACACCTGTCGGGGGTGACTGATGAAGGCCAGCAGAAGGTCAAACTCCCCCGAACTCAAAGGTTCCACCAACCCCTGGGCATCGACCAGTTCCCGTCGTTGCCGATGCAGGGTCCATCCCGCAAAATGAATGGTATTCCCCAGATCCAGAGGGGTCCGGCCTTCGTTGCGGTCACAACGGCGCAGGACCGCCTTGATCCGGGCCAGGAGTTCGCGGGGATCGAACGGTTTGGTGACATAATCATCCGCCCCCATTTCCAAACCCACCACCCGGTCGCTGTGTTCCCCCAGAGCCGTCAACATGATGATGGGAATCGTGGAATGTTCGCGCAATTTGCGGCACAATGTCAGGCCATCCGCTTCCGGAAGCATGACATCCAACACCACCAGATCAACGCCCCCCTTCTCCATGGCACCACGCATGGCCCGACCATTGGCAACACCGGTAGCCGCCATACCATGTTCATCCAGATAACGGACCACCAGTTCCCTGATTTCCCGATTATCTTCCACAACCAGTATGCATGGTGTTTTGCTCATGGACCTTTTCCATTATGACATTATTTTGTGACAATCATGCCATTCAATCGTGACACCCAACGACGATACTGCAACCCGGGGTCGTTTCAATCTTGATCAACGACGGGAAACAACGCAATGCCATTCGCAATCATGATCCTGTTTCTTTTGGGATGGGCCGGATCAGCCATTGAACCGGCGTGGGGACACGGCGGCGAAGACCATGGGGCACCTCAGGTCCGGCCGACCGCGATCATCGCCTCCGGTTTGGGCACCGGTGCCCAGGGAGATCTGTTTGAAGTGGTGATCACCCCTGCCACGGGTGAATCGGCCTGGATCCACCTGTCCGATGCCATGAGCAACGCCCCCATCGCCCAGGCAACCATCGACATCGAAATGTCCGCAACCCCGCCCTGGACCGGAACCGGCACCCCCACACCCACTCCAGGGGTCTACCTTTTGAACCGGTCAATAGCCTCCGATACCGCGGTTGACCTGACCATTACCGTCGCCAGCCCTCAAGGGGCCGATCTGATCCTGGTCGCTTTGCCATCCCATCCGGCACCACCTCCACCCACCGCGGCTTCAGCAACGGGAATGGTCTTTGATGTGGGGTCGGCCTTGGATCGATCATGGGTTGGAGGGGGAGTGATCATCGCGGTGATCATGGCGGGAGGTTGGCTGTTGCGGCATCGACGAAAGAAGAACCAGGTGGCGTTGATGATCGGGGCCATGCTGGCCATCGTCGCAGGCCAGGCCCGGGGCCATGGTGGCGAAGACCATGGTCCCCCCCGGGCACCCCAAGCCTCCATGGTCGCCCCGGGAGGTGCGGGAGGGCGGATCGTTTCGTTGCCGAAATCAAGCCAGTTCCTGCTCGACCTGCGCACCCTGCCCGCCGCGAGCCGTGAGGTCAACCAGACCCTCCGCCTCGTGGGACGGGTGATTCCCGATCCAGCGTTTCATGCCCGCATCCACCCCCAGGTTGCCTCACGCATCGGTTACGACCCCAGTTTCCCGCCGCCCCGTTCAGGGCAAAAGGTCAAACAAGGGCAAACCCTGGCGGTGCTGGATCCCATTCTGTCCATCGTCGAAAAGACGGGGCAGCGGCTCTCCCTGTTCAAGGGGGCGATTTCCGACACATCCTTCGGCCGGGAAATGGTTTTGGCCCCCATGGATGGCCAACTGACCGATGTTCACATCATACCCGGCGACGTCGTGACAGAAGGGGATGTTCTGGCGGAACTCATTGATCCCGCTCATCTATGGGTTGAAGCGGTCCTGTACGATTTTTCCATGGCACAGCGCATCCAGGGTGGCACCGCATCGACTCGTCAACTCTCAGGACAATATTTTCCCCTGGTTTTGACCGGAATCAGTCCCAAGGTCAATCCGGAAAATCAAGGATTGCACCTGCAATTTTCCTTAAGTGAACACGGCGGGCAACTCAAACCGGGAATGCCGGTGGATGTGTATGCCCATACCGGAACCACCACGTTTGCCATCGCCATTCCCCGCCAGGCGGTGCTTGACCCTGGAGGGGTGCCCATGGTCTGGGTCAAGACCGCCCCCGAACAGTTCGAAGGACGCCCGGTGCGCCTGGGACAGAAAAGTGCGGAATGGGTCGAAATCCTCGAAGGGGTCGGCGTGGCGGAAAAAGTGGTGATCCAGGGATACAATCAACTCAACGCGATGAGGTGAACGACCATGTTCGAAGCCATCATCCGTTTTTCCCTGCGCCAACGTTTGTTCGTCGTGGCGGCGGCCTGTCTGCTGCTGGTTTATGGGGGATGGGTCGTCGTCGGACTGCCGGTCGATATATTTCCCGACCTCAACCGCCCCACCGTCACCATCATGACCGAAGCCCCGGGATTGGCCCCCGAAGAGGTGGAATCCCTGGTCACGATGCGAATCGAATCGGCCATGAACGGCATGCCCGGAGTGAGCCGTCTGCGGAGCAATTCCGGGGTTGGATTGTCCATCGTATTCGTCGAATTTTCATGGGGAACAGATATTTATCGCAACAGGCAACTGGTAGCGGAAAAACTGTCCACCGTCGCCGATTCCCTGCCACGCGAAGTGGTTCCGGTCATGGGTCCGGTCAGTTCCATCATGGGTGAAATCATGTTGATCGGCCTGCGCAGCGAACACGGGACGACCCCGCCCATGACGTTGCGAACCCTGGCCGACTGGACCTTGCGGCCGCAATTGATGAGCCTTGCGGGGGTCGCCCAGGTCATTCCCATCGGGGGCGAGGTCAAACAATATCAGGTGCTGGTCGATCCGACCCGCATGACCGCCCTGGGACTCTCCTTCGAAGATTTGGAACGGGCGTTGAACGGCTTTGCGAAAAATTCCACCGGTGGTTTTCTTTCGCAGCAGGGACGGGAATTTTTAATCCGCAACCTGGGCCAGACGACCGACATGGAAGACCTCAAACACACCGTCGTGGCGGTCCACCAGGGGGAAGCGGTCACTCTGGGGCAGGTGGCGGATGTCCGGTTCGGTGCCGGGGTGAAACGGGGCGATGCCAGCATCGATGGCAAGGCGGCGGTCATCCTGGCGGTGCAAAAACAACCCGGTGCCGATACCGTGGTCCTGACCCGGCGGATCGAACAGGCACTGGCCGCCATCGGTCGAACCCTCCCCGGAGATGTCAAGATCGATCCCATCCTGTTCAAACAGGCCGATTTCATTGAACGGGCCATCGCCAACGTCGAGGAAGCCTTGCGCGACGGCGCCATCCTGGTGGCAATCATCCTGTTTTTGTTTCTCATGAATGTACGTACCACCTTTATCAGCCTGACCGCCATTCCCCTGTCGCTGGTGGTGACCGGATTGATCTTTCAATGGTTCGGCCTTTCCATCAACACCATGACCCTGGGGGGCCTGGCGGTGGCGATTGGGGAACTGGTCGATGATGCGGTGGTCGATGTCGAAAACGTCTTTCGGCGACTGCGGGAAAATACCTTGCTGGCCCAGCCCCGTCCCACCCTGGAGGTCGTATGGCGCGCCTCCCGGGAGGTCCGGAATTCCATCGTCTACGCCACCGTCATCGTCATGCTGGTATTCATGCCGGTATTCGCTTTGTCGGGAATCGAAGGGCGATTGTTCACCCCCCTGGGCATTTCCTACATCGTCTCCATCCTGGCATCGTTACTGGTCTCCCTGACGTTGACCCCGGTCCTTTGCTATTTCCTTCTGCCACGGATCAAGGTCATGAGCCATGGGGATTCCTGGCTGGTGCGCCACCTCAAGGCTTGGGATCGGCATCTCCTCTACTGGTCATTTGGCCATCCGCGTTTTTTGATCGGCACGACCGCCCTCATGGTCGCGGCGGCAATGCTGTCGGTTCCATGGCTCGGACGCACCTTTCTCCCCCCCTTCAACGAGGGGACCGTGACCATCAGTGTCGTCATGACCCCGGGAACCTCCCTGGAAGAATCCAACCGCATCGGAACCCTGGCGGAAGGATTGCTGCGGCAAACCCCCGAGGTCCTTTCCACCGGTCGCCGTACCGGTCGCGCCGAGTTGGATGAACATGCCGAAGGGGTCCATTTTTCTGAAATCGATGTCGATCTCAAACCCTCCGACCGCAACCGGGACACCATACTGGGAGAATTGCGTCACAATCTGGCACTGATTCCGGGGGTGTCGGTCAATGTCGGCCAGCCCATTTCCCATCGTTTGGATCACCTCCTGTCGGGAGTACGGGCGGAAATCGCAGTCAAAATCTTTGGCGATGATCTCGACCTGCTGCGTGCCAAGGCCGAAGAGGTCCGGCGGCTCATGGCCGAGGTGGCGGGCGTCACCGATCTTCAGGTGGAAAAACAGGTCTTGATCCCACAACTCCAGATCCGTCTCGACCGCCACGAAGCCCTCAAATACGGCCTGTCGCTCAACCAGTTGACCGATATCCTCCAATCGGCCCTCAACGGTCAGGTGGTCTCCCAGGTGCTGGATGGACAACGGACCTATGATGTCGTGCTGCGTCTGGCGGAAGAGTGGCGCGCCGGAACAGGCGATTTCCACCAGATCCTCATCGATACCCCCACCGGCAAGATCCCCCTCGAACTCGTGGCTGAAGTGGTGGAAACCACCGGTCCCAACGTCATCAACCGGGATGACATGCAACGGCGCATCGTGGTCCTTGCCAATACCCAGGGACGAGACATGTCTGCCGTGGTCGGCGACATCCAGGAACGCCTTGATCATGTGCCCCTCCCCTCAGGCTATCGCATCACGTTTGAAGGGCAGTTTCGCAGTCAGCAGGAGGCGACCCGGGCCATCGCACTCCTTTCCCTCATCTCCCTGAGCGGCATGTTCATCGTCCTCTACAGTCATTTCCATTCTGCGGTGTTGTCCCTGATCATCATGACCAACATTCCCATGGCCCTGGTGGGAAGCGTTGCCGCCCTGTGGTTGACGAAAACGCCATTATCGGTTGCCAGCCTGGTCGGTTTGATCACCCTGACCGGCATCGCCGCCAGAAACGGAATCCTCAAGGTGTCGCATTATCTGCATCTGGTGCGCGAAGAGGGGGAACCCTTCGGGCCGGAGATGGTGGTCCGAGGTTCCCTGGAACGGCTAACCCCGGTTTTGATGACCGCCCTGGTCGCAGCATTGGCCCTGATTCCCCTGATCATCGATGCCGAGGCGGCTGGCAAGGAGATCCTGCATCCGGTGGCAGTCGTGATCTTTGGCGGACTGTTCTCCTCAACCCTGCTCGATACGGTGGTCACGCCGGTGGTGTTTTTGCTGATTGGAAAAAAAGCAACCCTCTTGAATGAGCATCCGCAATCCAAGGATGTCATGTTAACGTAAGAAAAAAATCGTTTGACACATTTTTGTGACAAACAGGACATGTTTATGTGATTTATGGTTTGTATACTGTACTCGTGATTCATGACATTTTCGTTATGGGAGTTCATGTCGATGAGAAAAATGAGCATCACTTCATGGATAATTGCAGGATTGTTATTTCCCTTATCTGTGATGGCGGATGGGGTGTTAACCCCCAAACATGGCGGAAGGATGGTCGAAGCGGACGGCAGCCGTCTGGAATTGGTGACCACCGCTGACAAGGTCGATCTTTATGTGACCGACCATGGGAACCATCCGGTGGCGGTTAAGAGCGCATCGGCCAAGGTGGTTTTCCTTGTGGGAGGCAAGAAAGAAGAGGTCGCCTTGCAGGCGGTCGAAGACAATCTGCTTTCGGGCAAGGTGACCCTTGCCGGCAGCGACAAGGGGGCAGCGGTCATCACCGTCGAAGGGTTGCCCAAACGAATCAGTGCCCGTCTACCGGCGCAAAAATAATTTCCAGAATTGGTAAAGACCATGAATCTATTGGGACTGACAAGGAAACGCTGGTCCAATCATTGGAACCATTCGATGATTTTTTCTGTTGCAGCAGCAGGCGTTTTATTCTGCTCCGGCGTAGCAACAGCGGCGGGCCAGGACGGAGATCTCCATCCCGTCGGCGCTTCGGTCGAGGAATTTTTGGAACTGGCCTTGAAGATGAACCCGGAACGGGCCGCGGCCAGCATGGAGGCGGAAGCGGCGATGGCCCGCGCTCAGGGAGCGGGCCAATTTCCCGACCCCATGTTTCAATGGACCCTGGATGACATTTCCAAAACCAATTCCGGATTGCCGGAACGGGTGGGGGTCATGAAATATTCGCTGAAACAGGAATTACCCTGGTGGGGTAAACGGGAGGCGGAACGTCATATCGCAGAAGCGGAACACGGAGAGGCCCAAGGGCGATTTGCCGATGTGGGCGCGGAGATTGCGTTGCGCATCAAAACCGCCTATGCCGATTACCATCGGGTCCATTTATCCATGGACCAGACGGATGAATTGATCGAAGTCATGCGTACCCTGGTCCGGTTCGCCCAGTTTCGTTATGCCCAGGGGATGAGCGTGCAGTCGGAAATCACCTCCGCCGAAGCGGAACGGGGTTCCCTGGATGTCGAACTGGTCCGGTTGGGCAAGGAACGCCATCGAATCCGTTCGCGATTAAATGCCCTGGTCAACCGCCAGCCCGATGCGCCCATCGTGGAACATCCGCATCTGCGACCGTTGCCCACCCCTGAGACACTCAACTACGACACCCTGTTATCCATCGCCCGGAAGAACAATCCGGTTCTGGCCATGGTTCAGTCCCGACTGACCGCCGCCGTGGGAGACCAGCGCCTGGCCGATCTGGCCTGGTATCCTGATGTCAATCTGGGGGTCGGATTGGTGCAACGGCGTGATGACGGAGAACCCAACGGCTATGAGGCCATGGTGGAATTCAACCTTCCGATCCAATGGTGGAAACGCCAGGCGCGGGAACGGGAAACCGCCGCCAAAACCGGGGCCATGCGGGAATCGTTGGCCTCCGAACAACGGCGCATCGAATCCTCACTGCGGGAAACCATGTTGAGTCTGGAGGAAGCACGCGAGGTCGAACGAATCACCACCGATACCTTGTTGCCCCAGGGACGCCTGGCGTTGCAATCGGCACTGAAAGGCTATCAGACCGGTGCCACCGAAGCCGTTGCGGTACTGGATACCATTCAAAGGTTGAAAAAGTTTCAGATCGATCTGCTGAAGGCACAATTTGAAGGGCAGGTTCGACTGGCGGAAATTGAACGATTAATCGGAGATGATCTATGAAAGGGATGAAAAAGAAGAGCATTTGCTTGACCATGATGGGAATGATGGTTGTTGGCGCATCATTGTCCGTGGCTGAAGCCGGGACCGCCCCCGACCATTCGGGTCATGGGGCTGCCGCGACACAGGCTGCCACTGGCGGTGGAAATGACACAACCACGGGACGCAAAATTTTGTACTACAAGGATCCAATGGGATTGCCCGATACTTCGCCCACTCCGAAAAAAGACAGCATGGGAATGGATTATATCCCGGTCTATGAAAATGAAGTTCCCAAATAATTATTCAAGGTTGATTCTCCCTCGATGAAGTTTGGGGAGACCGAAACGGACATCGAACGGTTGGCCGGGGGTGATTTATGACAGGTGTGAAGAATAATGTATTTGGATTGACCGTGATGGCCATGATGGTTGCCAGTCTTTCCGTTTCCACGGCGATGGCTGAAACCACCTCCGACCATTCGGGCCATGAAACAACCGTCCCCGCGACCCAGAGTACCCATCAACAAAACCCAACCGGAGGGAGCGACAAAAAGGAAGCACGGAAAATCATCTATTATCGAAACCCCATGGGATTGCCCGACACTTCGCCAACGCCGAAGAAGGACAGCATGGGAATGGACTACATCCCGGTCTATGAAGACGAAGCCCCCAAAGAGGATGGAACGGTTCGTATCAGCATGGACAAGGTCCAGAAAATGGGGGTCAAGACCGAAGTGGCCACCTTGCGTTCTCTAAAGAAATCGACGCGGGCGGTGGGGACGGTGCAGGTGGATGAACGCAAACTTCAGGTGGTGACGTTGAAATATGAAGGATGGATCGAAAAGCTCCATGCCAACGCCACCGGCCAGGCGGTGCGCCGGGGGCAATCCTTGATGGAAATCTACAGTCCCGCACTGGTTTTGGCACAACAGGAATATGTGGCTGCCATCAAGGCCAGGAAATCGTTGGCGGGGGCCGATGCGGAAACCCGGGCCACAGCGGATGAACTGGCAGAAAGTGCCCTGATCCGTCTGCGCAACTGGGATATTTCCGAGGACCAGATCAAACGGTTGCGCACGTCGTGCGAGATTCGGCGCACCTTGAGCGTCCATTCCCCGATGAACGGGATCATCCTTGAGAAGGTGGCCATTCAGGGAATGCGGGCGATGCCGGGAGAAATGCTGTATCGCATGGTCGATTTATCGACCGTTTGGGTGGTGGCGGATGTGTTCGAGCAGGATATCGGATCGGTTCGGGAAGGACAGTCCGCTGAAGTGACCCTGAGGGCCATGCCCGGGAAAACCTTTTCCGGAAAGGTTTCCTTCATCTATCCCACCCTGTCCACCGAAACCCGGACGGTTCAAGTCCGCATTGAACTGGCCAATCCCGACAATCTGTTACGTCCGGCCCTGTATGCCACAGTGAATCTTGCCACTTCCGACTCGGCCGATAAAGTGCTGACCGTACCCGATTCCGCCGTTCTGGACAGCGGTTCCCGCCAAGTGGTCCTGGTAGACCGCGGGGAAGGATTGTTTGAACCGCGACCGGTCAAGGCAGGAGGAAAGGGAGATGGCTATATTGAAATCATCGAAGGACTTCGGGAAGGGGAGAACGTCGTGGTGCGGGCCAATTTCCTGATCGATGCCGAGGCCAATCTACGGTCCGCCCTGGGACACTTTTCCCACTGATCGTCATGGAAAACAATAGAAAACACTGAGTGCAATCATCAGCGATATGCACTGATCATCAATAATATAATTACATATATTATATATCGCAACCCTGTCAGTGGAGTCAGGTCTTGATTGCCTGGATCATTCGTTGGTCATGCCGCAACGTCCTATTGGTCATTCTCGGTGCGTTGTTCATTGTCGGCAGCGGCATGTATGCCGTGATGCGCATTCCCCTGGATGCCATACCCGATCTTTCCGATGTCCAGGTCATTCTCTATACCGAATTTCCAGGTCAGGCACCCCAGGTGGTGGAAGATCAGGTCACCTATCCCCTGACGACCGCCATGCTGTCGGTACCCCGTTCCAAACTGGTACGGGGGTTTTCATTTTTCGGTGCGTCATTTGTTTACATTATTTTCGAGGATGGTACCGATATTTATTGGGCGCGCAGCCGGGTATTGGAATACCTCAACTTTGCCGCCAAACGGTTGCCGCCCGGGGTGACGCCCACCCTGGGACCCGATGCCACGGGAGTGGGCTGGGTTTATCAATATGTCGTCCTGGCAAAAAACCGCTCCCTGGCGGAATTGCGCACCTTGCAGGATTGGTATTTGCGCTATCACCTCGCCAAGGCGGAAGGGGTGGCCGAGGTGGCGAGTGTCGGCGGATACGTCCAGCAATACCAGGTGATCGTCGATCCCCAGCAGTTGCAGACCTACCATATTTCCCTGCCCCGGATCACCCAGGCGATTGCCATGAAATCGCGGGACGTGGGGGGACGGGTGGTGGAAATGGCCGAAACCGAATATATCGTGCGCGGCCGCGGTTATCTGAAAGGGGTCGAGGATATTGAAAAAATCGTGCTCAAGGAAGAAAAGGGGGTTCCGGTCCGTTTGCGCGATGTGGCCCAGGTGATGTTGGGACCCGATGAACGCCGGGGATTGGCGGAACTGAACGGTGAAGGAGAAGTGGTCAGCGGCATCGTCGTTCAACGTTTCGGGCAAAACGCCCTGGCGGTGATCGAAAACGTCAAGGAAAAGCTTGCCGAGGTCGCTGGCAGCCTGGGCGAGGATGTGCGGATTGAAGCGGTGTATGATCGTTCTCAACTGATCCTGCGGGCCGTGGAAACCCTGAAACATACCCTGATCGAGGAGAGCTTGATCGTCGCGGCGGTCTGTGTCGTGTTTCTGCTGCATGTCCGCAGCGCCTTGGTGGCCATTTTCATGCTGCCGGTGGGGGTATTGATTGCGGCAATCCTGATGCAATCCCTGGGGATGACCTCCAACATCATGAGTCTGGGTGGAATCGCCATTGCCGTGGGGGCCATGGTGGATGCCGCCATCGTCATGATTGAAAACGCCCACAAACACCTGGAACGGGCACCTCCCGAAAAACTACGCCATCAAGTGTTGATGGAAGCAGCGGTGGAGGTGGGACCCGCCCTGTTCTTCAGTTTGTTGATCATCACCGTCTCCTTTTTGCCGGTGTTCACCCTGGAGGCCCAAGAGGGTCGCCTGTTCAAACCTCTGGCATTCACCAAAACGTTTGCCATGGGTGGCGCGGCGTTTTTATCAATCACCCTGGTGCCGGTGTTGATGCTGTTGTTCGTGCGCGGTCGTATCCTGCCGGAACACAAAAACCCCATCAACCGAGTGTTGATCTGGTTGTACCGGCCAGTGATCCGCCTGGTTCTGCGCTTCAAGAAGAGCTTCATCCTGTTGGCCATGGTGGTGCTGGGGATCAGTGTGATCCCGGCATCGCGCCTGGGCAGTGAATTCATGCCCAGTCTGGACGAGGGGACGTTGTTGTTCATGCCGGTCACCCTTCCCGGCCTTTCCATCGCCAAGGCGGAAGAATTGTTGCAGACCCAGGATAAGATCATCAAAAGTTTTCCCGAGGTGGAATCGGTCTTCGGCAAGGCGGGACGCGCCAACACCGCGACCGATCCTGCGCCTATCGAAATGTTCGAGACGATCATCAATCTCAAACCCAAGGAACAATGGCGTTCGGGGATGACGATGGATCGCCTGATCGCCGACATGGATGCCGCCCTGCAGATGCCGGGGATGAGCAATGCCTGGACCATGCCACTCAAGGCGCGTATCGACATGTTGTCCACCGGCATTCGCACCCCCATCGGCATCAAGGTGTTTGGCAAAAACCTGGAAGAATTGGAATCTTTGGCCCAACGGATCGAAACCGTGATCAAAACGGTTCCCGGTACGACCAGTGCCTATGCCGAACGGGTGGGTGGGGGGTATTATCTGACCATCGATCCAGACCGGGAGGTGATCGCCCGCTATGGGTTGACCATCGGTGAAATCCAGGAGGTGATTCTCACCGCCCTGGGGGGTGAAAACGTCACGACCACGGTGGAGGGACGGGAACGATTCAGCGTGAATGTACGCTATCCCCGTGATTTTCGTTCCGACCCCGAAGCCATCGCCCGCAAGGTGTTGGTACCGGTCGAAAGTGGAACCCATATTCCCCTGGGACAACTGGCCACAATCCGCCTGGAAAAAGGACCCGCTGCCATCCGTACCGAAAATGCCCTGTTGTCGGTCTACATTTTTGTAGACATTCGCGACCGGGATATTGGTGGATATGTGGCCGATGCCCGCAAGGCGGTGCAGGAACAGGTACAAATGCCTGGTGGAACCTTTCTCCAATGGAGCGGTCAGTTTGAATACATGGAACGGGCCAAGGAACGGCTCAAGATTGTCGTTCCTCTGACACTGTTCATTATTTTCCTCCTCTTATATTTGAACTTCGGCAGATTGACGGAAACATGGATCGTCATGCTTTCGCTGCCGTTCGCGCTTGTCGGTGGCATCTGGTTGATGGATTGGTTGCATTTCAACATGAGCGTGGCGGTCGCGGTGGGATTCATCGCCCTGGCGGGGGTGGCGGCGGAAACGGGAGTGGTGATGTTGATCTATCTCGATCATGCCCTGAAAGAACGGGAGGCCCTTCGCCAAAAGACGGGATCCCTGCTGACCCGCGCTGACCTGTACGAAGCGATCATGGAGGGGGCGGTGGAACGGGTTCGGCCCAAGATGATGACCGTCGTCGCAATCATGGCAGGCTTGCTGCCCATCATGTGGAGTACCGGTACCGGTTCCGAAGTCATGCGCCGCATCGCCGCTCCCATGGTCGGGGGGATGATCTCCTCAACCCTGTTGACCTTGATCGTCATTCCTGCCATCTATTCCCAAATCAAGGAATTCTCCATTCGCGCACGATAATGGGAGGGCGTTCATGGACAGTCTCAGAAAGAAAATCATTATTTCGTTGCTCGGACTTGGCCTGCTCCTGATTGCCGCCTGGTGGTTCATGTCGGCAACACCAGCGGGAGCCACCGATCTCCTGGTCTACAAATCCCCCTCGTGCGGCTGCTGTGGCGAATGGGTGAAACACATGGAACAAAATGGATTTCGTGTCCAGGTGCGTCCAGTGGAAGATATGACGGCAATCAAGCGTCAACAGGGCGTTCCACCCGCAATGGAATCCTGTCATACCGCGGTGATTGGAGATTATCTGGTGGAGGGACATGTCCCCGCCGCCGATGTCCGTCGAATGCTGGCGGAACACCCCCCGATCCAAGGAATTGCCGCCCCGGGAATGCCCACGGGATCTCCAGGAATGGAGGTTCCCGGTCAAAAACCCGAACCCTATCAGGTGTTTTCCTTTACCCGGGACGAAGCGCCCAAAGTGTTTGCCAATCATTGATCCTTCAACGTTAGCCTCCCAGAGAACCGTATGAAGACCAACCTGTTTCGCAATTCATTCCCTGAATTGTTCCTGGTGTTGATTCTGCTTTTGTTCTGGAGCGTAACAATCACCCGTGCCGAGGCTCAAACCGCCGATCCTTTGCCCGGGGAACAACACGAACAGGGTTCCCCACCGGCAGGGATGTCGCACGATCATGGCACCGCTGCACCAGCCCAGGGTTCCCCACCGGCAGGGATGTCGCACGAGCATGGCGCCGTCTCACCCGCTCCGGTTCCTCCGGTTCCTCCGGGGGAACAACACGACCATGGTGCCTCACCCGTTCTGGCTGTCCCTCCGGCACCGGCAACGCATGGACATGATCACGCAGCAACGATGGATGCACCCCATTCGGAACCGATCCTTTCAGGCCATACGGGACAGGACCACTCGGCGACGCATGGGTCGCATGGAACCGATGCCCATGGAGGAGATCATGCTGCGGCGGAACATGGCGGCCATGGGGCAGGGGGGGGACATCAACATCCAGGATTGCCATTAACGTATGTTTGGTCCAGCGTGATCCTCATGGTGGGGATCCTGTTGTGGGGCATGTGGGCACGGCCCCCGACCGAGCGCCCCATGGAAACCTATGATTTGTCAGCGGCACCCGTGATTGGCGGATGGGTCCGTTGGTTGAATGGTACGCCCTGGCCCTTGGTTACGATAAGAGTCTTATCGGTAGTCATCTTTCTCGGGGTGGTCTATGCGGGATTGTTTGGGTCCCCATTGCCGGAGCGCAATCTGGCGACTTTTTTTGTATGGAATTTATGGTGGCCGTTGGTGGTGGTATCGGTATTTTTCGTGGGCAGTGTTTGGTGCAGCATGTGTCCGTGGGATACGTTGGCTTCCTGGTTGGTACGGCGGCGGTTGTGGCGGCGGGTGGTGCCGCATCCGGGGTTGAACCGGAGGGTGCCGCAGGGATTGCGCAATGTTTGGCCGGCATTGTTGATGTTCATGGGGTTGACGTGGCTGGAGTTGGGGATCGGGGTGACCCGTATTCCGATGGCGACGGCGTTGATGGCGATTCTGATGGTGATTTTGGCGTTGGTGTCGTTGGTGCTGTTCGAGCGCAAGGCGTTTTGTCGATATTTTTGCCCGGTGGGGCGGACGTTGGGGTTTTATTCACGGTTGGCCCCGATTGGGGTCCGGTCGCGCCATCAGGAGACGTGTGACCAGTGCAAAACCATGGAGTGTTACAACGGATCCGCCGAGATCGAACCGTGTCCGACCCATTTGACCATTGGGCGTTTTTCGCAGAACACCTGGTGTTTGTCCTGTGGCAATTGTGCCTTGAGTTGCCCGTACAAAAACGTCTCCTGGCGTTTGCGTCCTCCGGGATCGGAAGCATTGGCGGAGGCGCGACCGATGTGGGACGGGGCGTGGTTCATGTTGGCGTTGTTGGGGATCACCAGTTTCCACGGGGTGACGATGATGCCTTTTTGGCATACCTGGATTGCGGGGATGGCGCAATGGTTGGGCGAGACGGGGCAACCGATCTGGAGTTTTACCATCGGGATGTTGGGGGGATTTTTGTTTCCGGTGGTGGTGTATGCCGTGGCCATTGGGGTGACGCGTTGGTTGATGCCGGCGGCAATGGGGTATCGTCGATTGTTCGTGACGCTTCCTTTTTCCACGCTGCCGCTGGCGTTTGCCTATCATTTATCCCACAACCTGGACCATTTGTATCGTGAGACGGGGGGGACGTGGGAGGTTTTGACCAATCCTTTGGGAACGGGGATGGCGGCTTTGACGGCGGCGGAACGGCAGATGCGTATGGCTGGGGGAGGGATGGGGGAACAGGTGTTGTTTTTGGCGCAATCGGGCTTGATGGTTTTGGGATTGTGGCTGGCGGTGGAGATTCTTCGGTATCGGGGGTTGAGCCTGCAAGCGGGCGGGGTTCGCCTGACCGGCTGGCGCTTGGCTCCCATGCTTCTGTTCATCGCCGCCATGACCGCCGCCAACCTGTGGCTGATGGCCCAAAACATGAGCATGAGGTTTTAATATAATCAAGAAAAAAAAGGGGTCTAATGGTATGGTCCGCCCCGTTCCCAACGGCCTCGAAATGGGCCAAGATGGAGTTTCTAACCAACCATCGAACAGAGAACG
>PEAN01000008.1 GCA_002753735.1 Magnetococcales bacterium DCbin4 | reverse complement strand
GATGTCGGCTGATCGGGAAGAAGTATAGCAAGGATGAAAATAAATTGGGGCATCAGAGTGTCCCCAGCTGCGGCGAAGCCGCTCAGTCCAATCAAAGAATGATGCGTTTGTAGTGCCACTCCAAAAAAAATCATCATGCATCTACTTGATTATTATTAAAATATAAAATGCCATGTTAAACTCGGGTTAAGACTCCGCTTCTAATGGGGTAAAGCTTGCACGATGGAACGGCTTAGCCTTGTTTAGTTCACCGGCAAAGCCGGTGGTTTATCTGTTGTAATTATTTCAATGCCTTAAAGATGATGCCGAAAGGCTCGCGGAGCAACCCTCAGAAATTGAGGAAGGTTACCGACTCATAAACCAAGGATTTTCACAATTGTCGCAAGCATTTGCCCTGATTCAGGAGCCACAAGAAAACGTGAATATTTTTCACGATTTTGATCAGCAAGAACTTACTTTCCAGAGTGGCGAATCGCGAAAGTCGGGCTGTGATTGACAAATTCCGTGTCATGAGGCAAGATATCCTTCTATTCCATTCCTGCAGATAGTCCTGCCAGCAAACGCGGACAAACACCGATCTAAAGGGGGTCCCTGCATTGAAGATCGTCGTAACCGGAGTTAGTGGTTTGCTTGGCAGCAATCTGGCATGGTATTTCCGGGAAAAAGCCGACGTCGTTGGGCTGTTCAACGTTCATGCTGTCACCATTCCAGGGGTGGAGGTCCTGGGCTTCGATCTGCAGGATCATTCTCGAACGCACCAAGTCATGGCCCGACTTGAACCGGACGTGCTCGTTCATTGCGCCGCCCGCACTGACATTGATGGACAGGAGAAGGATCGGGAGGGGGCACAACGCTCCAATGTTCTCACCACCGATGCGTTGTTGGAATCGTTGAGGGAGGCTTCCACCAAAGTCGTTTTCATTTCGACCGATTCGGTCTATTCCGGCTCCAGGGGACCGTATGGAGAAGAGGATGCGACGGATCCAAGAAATTGGTATGGCCACACCAAATTGGAGGCGGAGAGACTGGTCGCCGCCCGGCCCGGATCCCTCATATTGCGCACCAACATTTTCGGGTGGAACATCCAGGACAAGTTAAGCCTTGGAGAATGGTTCTTGGCCAATCTGCGCGCCGGGAACACCGTTACAGGATTCACCGACGCCATTTGTTCCACCCTCTATACGTTCAGTTTCGCGGAGATTCTTGATCTTTGTCTATCAAGAAATATTTCAGGTCTTTACAATTTGGCCACCCGCGATGCATGGTCTAAATATCGTTTTGGGCAGGAACTCGCCAGGATTTTTCGACTGGACCCCGGGTGCGTTCACGCAGGGTCTCTGGATGATGTCCCTTTTACGGCCCAACGGGGCAAGGATTTGAGCCTGGATGTCGGCAAACTGGAACAAGCCCTGGGCGGACATTCCATGCCGACTTCAATGGAGTCTCTACAAGCATTTCATCGAGATGACCAAGCGGGGTTGCCTTTGAAAATTAAACAACAGGGAAAGGGTGGTGGCGTTTCGTGAAAATACTTATCACCGGCGGCCTGGGGTTTATCGGCCATACGCTGGTGCGCCGGTTGGTTGGAGATGGCGCACAGGTTCGGATTCTGGACAATTTGAGCAATGCCGCTGTGAATCCGGAATCCCTGCTTACGTTGGGGTGTGACTTCATCGAAGGGGATATTCGAAACCGGGAACTTTGTGATGCGGTCGCCGCCGGGATGGATGGAATCGTCCATTTGGCGGGCCAAACCAATGTGCTGCATTCCATCGAGCATCCCATGGAGGATATGGAGATCAACGTGCGCGGCACGCTCAACCTGCTGGAGGCTGCCCGCCGGTGTCGTGTGAACCGCTTCGTGTTCGCCTCGTCGAACGGTGTGGTCGGGGAACGGGAACCGCCGATGCATGAGAAGATGCTGCCCATTCCGCTTTCTCCTTATGGCTGTACCAAACTGATGGGGGAGTATTACAGCCGCGCTTATCACGCCCTTTATGGACTCCAATCAGTGAGCCTGCGCTTCGCCAATGTCTATGGGCCGGGATCGGTTCGCAAAGGCAGCGTGGTAGCCAAATACCTCAAGCATGTCATCAATGGGGAAGAACTCATCGTCTTCGGAGACGGCGAGCAGACACGGGATTTCGTCTACATCGACGACCTCGTTGATGGTATTGTGCGTGCCCTGCGTGTGGAACAAGGGGGCGCTGTTTTTTGTTTGGGATCGGGGGTGGAAACGTCCGTCAACCGCTTGGTCGCCTTGCTGCGAGCTGAGGTGGAACCCGATATCGGCAGGAGGCTGACGGTGGTGCACCAACCCGCGCGCAATGGAGAGATCATCAGGAATTACAGTGATATCTCATTGGCCAGAAAGGTTCTTGGCTTTGCGCCGTCCGTCACTGTCAAGGAGGGGGTGTGTGCGACGTGGCGTTGGTTTAAGAATGCAGGGCGCACATGAGGGGCAGACGTGTTCCATGTTGACGCATTTCCTTGAAATCCAATGGGCCACTCCATGAAAATCAGTGCAAGTATTTTGCTGACCATTCCCATTCGCCATGGGTATTCGGGAATCGTTCTGGATCTGGGACTGCTGTATTTGTACAGCGCCCTTAAAGACCACGGGATCGACTCTGTGATTCTGCATTGTCCCAAGGATGGCATCCTTGAGGATCAGTGGGAGCAGATTCTCGCCGCGAATTCGCATCTCAAAATCATCGGATTGAAGGCTTACAGTCCAGATCATAATGCAGTCAGGAAGATGGCCGCCGCCTGCAAGAGGATTCTACCGGAGTGCGTCGTCATCGTCGGCGGTCCCCACGCTTCCAGTTTGCCCGAATACATTTTACAGAAGATGCCGGAAGTGGATTACGTCTTTAAGGGTGAGGGCGAGATCGGCTTTCCCATGTTCTGCAAGCGCGTTTTGAACGGGCACTCGCCGCATGATGTTCCCTCGCTGTCGTATCGGATCGACGATCAGGTTCGCAGCAATCCGACGCGGATCGTGGAGGAACTGGATCAATTGCCCCGTATTCGCTGGGAAGATGTCGATCTGGACGAGTATCCCGATTTCATGACCTCGCTGCCGTTCATTCCAGTGATGGCGACCAGGGGATGCCCGTTTTCATGCACCTATTGCGCTACCCCCAACATCGTCGGACGGAAAATGCGTTACCGCTCTGTGGACAACGTGATTGCCGAACTCCGTTTCCTGAAAGAGACCAAAGGTGTGACCGGCATCAATTTCAGCGATGATGAGTTGACATTGAATCCTCGTTATTTCAAGGAGTTGTGCGAGAAGTTAATTGCAAGCGATTTGGGAATACAGTGGGAGTGTTCCAACGGCGTCCGTCTGGACACCATGAATGAAGTGATCCTGGACCTCATGTACCGGGCGGGTTGCCGTTACATTGCGGTGGGCATCGAAAGCGCCAACGACGAGGTGTTGGAACGGGTCAAAAAGAAGATCACCACCCAGACCATCCGGGAACGCGTCGCTTTGGTGCATCAATCAAAGGTCATACCCCAGGGGTTGTTCATGATTGGCTTTCCGGGAGAGACCGAGGAGCAGATTTTGAAGACCATCCAGTTCGCGATCGACCTGGACATCGATAAAACCAACTTTTCCATTTTCATGCCCCTGCCAGGGACTGAATCCTTCAATGACTTGGTGGCCGGTGGTTATTTGTCCCTGGAGGAGATCAACTGGGACGAAATGAAGCCGGACCGGGCCGTATTCGAACGGCCCGGTCTGGCTAGCGAACGATTGCGTCAGTTGCAGCGTTTGGCGTACCGACGCTTCTACCTGCGCCCAAAGCCCATGAAACGGCTGATCAAGGAGTTCGTTTCCAAAAAAGGGGGAGTGAGCGCATTGCTTTCCAAGGTCAAATCCGTGTTTCTTTCCAGTCGGCATTGAGGGGATTGTTTCATGAATACACCTTCCCCGATGGGCGAAGCGGTGGCACCCTCATCAAGGAAGTTTCTGCTGGCATTCTTTCTGTTGGAACTGCTGTTCCTGGCAACCGTTTGGCCCTATTTGTCGGGACGGATGATCTATGCCCCACGTGCTGTTCTGGGGCAGGGGACGTTCGCTTCTGCCCATCTTTCAGAGGCTCCCCTGACCGCCCGGGATCAATATGGGCAGGCGGATTTCATCAATCAGGAAAGGAATTTTCTCAGTTTTTATCGGGAGAGTCTACTCAATCTGGAACTTCCCTTTTGGAATGAACGCGTTTTCGGTGGTATGTCTCAAGAAGATTCCATGGTGTACAGCTATCTCTCCCCATTCCATCTTCCGTGGCTGCTCATCAAGAACGAAAAAGTCGCAAAAGGGGTGCAGATGTTCCTGCTCCTCAATTTTGGTGCCTTCGGTTTTTTCTGGTGGGCTCGGATTCTACGGTTGTCGCCGGAATGGAGCCTCATGGTCGCCATCTTCGGAACGCTGACGCCATTGGCTTTGCATTTTCTCGCCCATACCCATCAACCAGGCCTGTATTACGGTGGCCTCTGTATTCTTGCTGCTTTTCATCGTTTCATCGAAACCGCCAAACCACGTTTCCTCCTCATTTTCTTTGGGTTGGTCGTTATGGCGGTGGCGATCAACTTCATTTCCATTTTGTTGTTCATCGGCATATTTCTGGCGATTGTCGCCCTCGGCCATTTCATTCATGCCCAAGGGGAGCGGTCTCGGGTTGCAAAGGGAACACTCTTCGGTGTGGCGGCGTTTCTCCTGGCCGTCATGACGATGATCTTTTTTCTGGCTCCCATTCTGCTTGAGTCCCGTATGGTGCGTGAGCCGGTGGCTCTGGCCTATCCCCTGTTCGCGCCGTGGACGGGATTGGGAAGCTTATTGGATGCATTTCTCGTTTCTCAGCTCTGGTTGGGGATCTACCTGCCATTCATGATTTTGCTTCCCCTCCTGTTGGCAGCATGGTTCGGACGGGGACGACGCGCCTTGGTGGCGACACCGGCGGTGGTCTGGGGGCTTTTGTCCATCACTCTGTTCGTGATCCTCGTGAATGGTTTCCTGAGCGTTAATATGTTGTTTCGCGAATGGTTCCCGGGTATGAAGTATTCCCACAACGCACCCATGCGCATGCTTTTTTTCGGTAACCTGTTCGCCATGCTGCTTCTGGCTTGGCTGGCGGAAAGCGTTTCCAGGGCCAACCTTCTGACAAGGTTCTGGAAGTGGGGGGCGCATGGATTCATCCTTATACTGTTTTTTGCAAATCTTTTGGCTGTGGCGTTGGCCCCGCTCGGGGCCGTCGTGCCTGAAAAACTCATGACAGGAAAGCTCGTCGACTTGGTCCATCTGTTTCAGACCCCGGATCGTTGGGGAGCCGCCCTGGTGGGGGTGGTCATTGTTGTGTTGTTCTTTCTCTTTTGGCACCATACCACCCAGGAGCACCGTGGTGCGCGGCCTTTGGCGCTGGCGTTTCTCGTGGGTGTTTGCTATGTCGGCATTTATCAGTTTCATTACCCCAACCTGCCGACGGCGCAAGATCCGGCTTCTCATCCTATTTTCGCGGGGCTGACCCCTGGAGCACGGGCGTTGACCTTGGAAACCTGCACATCTGAAAACAGTTCCTTTTACCGGTTCGAGGCAACGAACGCCGGATTCCGTACCCTGGACGGCCCCCTCGACACCGGACTGTTCATCAAGACCCGGCAGTTCTGGTATCCCCTGAATCATGTGGAACAGTACAATCGGGAAGGTGCCAATCTTTTCGAGGTGTTATGGATCTGCGCCGAATATGTCATCGAGGCGGAAACGGGTGCCTTGAGTCCTGCGGCGGCGCGGTTGTTCAATTCGTTGGGAATACGCTACCTGTTCACGGATCGTGAGATCGGCAGGCCAGACGTCGAGCTGGTTCAACGTGTCGGAGATTTGCGGGCTTATGCGTTGTCTGATAGTTGGAGCGACGTCTCCTTCTTTCCAGGGGGTACGACGCAGGATATCAACGATATGCTAAACGGTTTGGCCAGAGGCGCGCCGGAAAGCATTGCTGCCTTCGACCGGTTGAATGGCGTGCGGCGTGAGTTGTCGGCGGCCCGGGTGTCCAATCTGATGTGGCAGATCTCGGCTCCCGAGGATCTGGTGGGCATTCGTGGGGCGTTGTTCATGAACCATCCCCTGGAGTATTATACTGACCGGGTCGTTCCGGTTTTCGGGTTGCCACTGGAAGGGAAATGGACGCTGACGGTCGCCGCCGGGAAGACGATCCCCTTCCCCTTGACCGCGGTTCCCTTCCGCATTTCCGATCTTGTCCTGGAAGGGGGCGGAATGACCGTTCACTATGATTTATCTCACTATAAGGTCTGGCTACCGCTTTCGGGGATCGCCCTTGCGGGATTTTTCTGGCTGATGAGCGCGTGTCGGAAATGGGCGGTCGTCGCAGAAAAGGGGAGTACGTAGCGTCCATGCACGGAACCATGCCGATGACGTGTCCCGCCTGTGACGAGTCTGCCGACGCGGGTCTGCGGGGACTCGCTGAAGTCTGGGACGTCGGCTTGTCCTTTTTGCGATGCGATCAATGTAAAGCTTTGCGCCTGCCACCGATGCGCCAAATCAAGGCAAGTGTGGAGACGGATATCCAGAAGGGCGATTCCCGGGTCATGGATGCCCTGTTCCAGCTTCGCTGGCGCTGGCTCACGGCGCAGCTCCCCATGTTGCGGGACCGATCCGTCCGCATTCTGGATATGGGATGTGGAGATGGCCAGTTTCTGGTATTTCTGCGCCACCAGGGTTACGCAAAGGTAATGGGATTGGAACCGGAGTCTGCCCGCCGTGCCAATGCTGTACAGCGGGGCGTTGCTGTAGTCGCTGAAATGGATGAGTTGCCCGCAGGGCGATTCGACGTCATCTTTCTGTGGCATGTCCTGGAACATGTGAACGCACCGCTGGCATTTCTAGGTGCCTTGCGTACCAAATTGGCCCCCGGAGGAACAATCATCGTCAGCATTCCCAATCAGGGCGGTGGGCAGCCCCGACTCTTCGGTCGCTACGCTTCGTTTCTCGATTATGGCAGGCATGTGTGGTACTGGGATTCCGTACTCATTACCGTGTTACGTGCACACTGGCGGAAAGATCGGGTGGAGTTCCTCCGAGGGCGGAATTTTGAATACGAGATCTTTGGTTGGGTGGATACCCTGGCGGGCGGTATGACCCGGTCGGCCAATTTCGTTCACAGCCGTTTGAAGAAAAACATTCCCGGTGTCGGCGGGCGCATGGCGGCGCTTGTGTTGAGCGGTCTGTTGTTGCCTATGGCGTGGATTTTATCTCTGATCGTTCCTCCTTCCCAGGGGGGTGTTTTGACCTTCACACTGACACCGCAGGAAGAGCGGATTTCTGACCGGTCTGGAGGCTCGGCATGAGCCTTGGACGTCGCATTTATTTCATCACCGGGGCTTCGGGATTCATAGGCCGCCGCCTGTGTACCCGCTTGGTGGCACAAGGTGCCGAGGTCCGAGCACTCGTCCGCTCAACCGAGAAAGTAGGTTCCACGCTGCCGGGGTTGATCCTGGTTGCGGGTGACCTGGGAAGTCCCAAGACCTATGCGTCCGCTTTATCGGGAAGCGACGTGGTCATCCATCTTGCCGGGGAAGCCAAGTTCGGAAACGGTCCTCAATTCAGGCAATCCAACTTTTTGGCTACCACTGCGTTATTGGCGGCGGTGAAAGATCAGGTTCCCGGGCTTTCCCGCTTTGTGTTCGTCAGTACGTTTGGCGCGGTGGATCGTGCCCCGACTGATCTTTGCCGAGAGCCGGTCGACGAAACGTACCCGTCACATCCGTGCACGGATTACGGCCGTTCCAAATGGGAGGCCGAAGTTGCGGTTCGAGAGAGCAGTCTGCCCTGGTGCATCGTGCGTCCGACTCCTGTGGTCGGTGCGGAAATGAAGCTGCGCTCACATCTGGCGGTCTTCGTACGTAGCGCAATGTCCGGCGGTCTTTTGTCCCGGTTTGCCTTTCCGGGACGATTTTCCTTTCTGCATGTGGACGATCTCGTGGAGGCACTGATTCTCACATCGACTCATCCGGAGGCAGTGAATCGGATCTTTTTTGCGGCGGGTCATCCCATCGCCCTGGGGCAGGTATTCGCCTGGGCTGCCCCGAACGCAGTCCGGGTTCCCCTGGCTTGGGCCGCCGACCTGTTGCGTCCCGTCATGCGTTGGCTTCCGTTCCAAGCCAGGGCCCTGCTGTATGATGCCCTGACCGCCTCCGACGCGGCTTTGCAAGGATTGGGCTGGTCTCCACGGCATGGCCCCCGGGAGAGCGTGGAAGAGGTGATCCAGGCGGAACGGCGCCGGTCCGACTTTTATTTTCCACCTGCTGGGTTGACATTGCTTACCGGTGCTGCTTCCGGGTTGGGTGCGGCTCTTGCTGTCAAATTGGCCGACATGAACCGACGCCTGATTTTGGTGGACAAGGATGAGGATGGACTCGCCGCCATGCTTTCCGGTCACCCTGCCGTCGTCAAGCGCGTGGTGTGTGACCTCAGCCGGGACGATGAACTCAACCGGTTGTTGACATCTCCAATCTGGGGCGGTGAGGGTATCGACGAGGTGTTCGCCTGCGCAGGGTTCGGTGCCCGGGGGCCGGTGACGCAATTGAACGGGATAACTCAGGTGAATATTTTTCTCGTCAACCTGGTTTCCCGGGTCCGTCTGTGCCACCATGCGGCTCTGGTCATGACCTCGCGTTCTTTTGGGCGCATCGTGCTCATCAGTTCGTCATCTGCCTATCAGGCGTTGCCATATATGGCTGCCTATGCGGCCTCCAATGCGGCGCTGCTCTCTTTTGGCGAAGCTTTGTGGGGAGAGATGGAAGGGAGTGGAGTCGAGGTATTGACTGTCTGTCCTGGCGGCATGAGTACCCGTTTCCAGGAACGTGCGGGGGTGTTGGTTCTGCCGAACGAACGCCTGGATACTCCGGAAACCGTGGCGGATGCAATTTTATTGGCGGTAAAACGGAAGCAAGGGCCTGTATTGAAAGTTGGCATCCGTTCCAAAGGTATGGATTTCATCGCACGTTTACTACCCCGCAGGATGCGTGTTCGTCTCTGGAAACGATTGATGGGAATGTTACGCTGACCCGCCGCAATAGCCACCATGGGGATAAGTCAGGTCTATGTCTAAGATTTTGTTGATCAACCCTTCCTATTACAACGTGTACGGCTCCACGCAGGCTGGCATTGCCAATCCGGTCTATCCGGTTCTCAGCTTGGCAGTGCTTGGCGGTGCCGCGAGGATCGGTGGACACGAAGCTGCGATCATGGATCTCTCCTATCGCTCCTACGACCCCGAATATGTTCGTGCCGAGATCCTGCGGTTGCGGCCTGATGTGGTTGGGATTACCGCAACCACTCCATTGATTAACCAGATGCGTGATATATCCTTTTTGGTAAAGGACATTTCGAAGGACATTCTGGTTGTCGGCGGTGGCATTCACGCCTCTGCCCTGCCGTCCGAAACCATCAGAGAGTCCGCTCTGGACATGGTGGTCGTGGGAGAGGGGGACCGAACGGTGGTCGATATCCTGGATGGCAAGCCCGCCGCAGATATTCCCGGCATTTATTGGCGTCATGACGGGGAGGTGGTGGCCAACGGTGATCGGCCATTGGTTGAATATCTGGATGAACTGGCCATGCCGTCATGGGATCTTTATCCGATCGAAGAGTATGAAAAGCGCATTTCGAAAATCATGGCCCGCCATGCGCCGCTCATCACCGCCGAATTTTCCCGAGGCTGCATTTTCAAATGCGACTTTTGCGCCAGCAAGAACTCCATGGGGCTTGGATATCGGAAGAAGTCGCCAGAACGATGCGCCGAGGAGGTGGCCTACCTGATGAAACTGGGCTACCGGGAATTCCATCTCGCTGATGATATTTTTACCAGCGACAACAAATGGGCGATCCAGGTATGCGAGGCGATTATCAGAAGGAATTTGAATATTGCCTGGACATGCAGCAATGGCATCCGGGTAGAGAGCGCTAATCTCGAACTGTTCGATGTCATGAAGCGCGCCGGATGCTACCGGGTTCATTTCGGTTTTGAAAGCGGCAACGACGAGGTACTCAAGGCGTTCGGCAAAAGCGGGAGGGCGACCTTGGAGGAAGGGATCAAGGCGGTCGCTCTGGCCCGTAAGGCCGGGTTGGAGACCTGGGGCATGTATATGTTTGGTCTCTCTTCCGATACAGAAAAAACGATGAACGACACCATCCGTTACGCTCGCCGAACCAAGGTAGATGTGATGAAATTCGGCATGACCGTTCCCTTCCCCGGGACGCCAATGTTCGACATGTTGCGCGAACAAGGACGCATCAAGACGTTTAATTGGGATGACTATAACGTATATAACGAGGCGAATGCCATCTTCGACCATCCGACGCTATCCTCGGCGATGATTACGAAATATTATAGAAAGGCATATATAGACCTCTATTATAAGAACCCTGAATATATATTTCGAAATATCTGGCGTGGTATCAGATCGGGTGAGTTTTTCTGGCTCGTCTATTATGGCATCCGGTTCTTGTGGCTGCTGATTCATGGTAGCGGTGAGGTGGGCAAAGAGAATTTTCGTTACAAGGAACAATGGGAGCCGTTGAAGATCGACCCGAAAACGCTACGATCATGTCATCCGGCACCCAAGGCATCGAATTCTAAATGGAAGCAGATGCCGGTACCCGTAATGAAAGTGTCTGCGGAATAGAACCGCGTTTCACGGCACCAGGCGCATGATGCATGTGACGACTTGGTGAAGCGCATTGAAAACACAAATCGACGCTTTCCGTCCTTTGTCAAACCGGAGGATTCATGGCCAACAGAGTTTTATCACATGAGACACTGTTGTCTCTTGTCATCCCCATGTACAACGAAGAGCCTGTTTTGGGGAAGTTGTTTGAACGCCTGGATTTGGTGGTTCAGTCACTACCGGTCAGAGTGGAAGTGGTTCTGGTCAATGACGGTTCCCGTGATCGGACCCTGGAGATCGCTACTGCACAAGTCCAACGCAATCCGGTTTACCGGGTGATCAACCTGAGTCGCAATTTCGGACATCAGATGGCGGTTTCCGCCGCGCTTTCCCTGGTACGTGGCGATGTTGTCGCCATTATCGACGCCGACTTGCAGGATCCTCCAGAACTCCTGATGCCGATGCTGGAGCGCTGGCGTGACGGGGTGGACGTGGTTTACGGACAACGCCGGGAAAGAAAGGGAGAAACCAGATTCAAGTTGATCACAGCGTCTTTGTTCTATCGCTTCCTCTCCAAGATGACGACGACGAATATTCCTAGAAACACGGGTGATTTCCGCATCATGGACCGCCGTCTGGTGCTGGCGCTGAACAACATGCCGGAACAGCATCGTTTCCTGCGAGGGATGGTTGCGTGGCTGGGGTATCGGCAGGAGCCTTTTTTGTATGATCGGGATCCCAGGGTGGATGGGGAGACCAAATATCCCTTAAAAAAAATGATCGCATTCTCTCTGGACGCCATCTTTTCTTTTTCCACCAAACCGCTGCACTGGATGTCGATTCTGGGCTTCGGCATGACGTTTTTTGGGATCGTTGCCGCGATCATCTGGGTGATCCTCAGGCTGGCCTTTCCCCACCTCTTTGTTCATGGTGTGGTTTCCATTCTGGTGACTGTGTGGTTCTTGTTCGGGGTCAACTTCCTTTGCTTAGGGGTCCTTGGTGAGTATCTCGGCCGCGTCTTTATCAATGTCCAGGGTCGTCCCCACTATATCATTCACGAAGTGATCAGCGCAGAATCTTTCTTGCCCGCTGAGACAACCGATACGGAAAAGGATGGTTGAAACCGATGTCCGTCTTGCCTTACGATCAAGCGGAACGCAATGATCGAGAACGTGCGTTTCATGACGACTGGTCCGAAGTGATCGATCCCGCTACTGTGCTGGTCGATGAAACGTTTTCCGCCTGCACCTCTCCGGAGCCGCAATGGATCTGGCGTCGCATGGGAGACGTGCGCGGAAAGCGTCTGCTGGAGTTGGGCAGCGGCGCGGGTGAGGGAGCGGTCTTTTTCGCCAAGCAAGGTGCCAGCGTCGTTGCGACGGACATTTCGCCGAAAATGCTTGAATTGGTGAAAAATGTAGCGAGGCATCACGGCGTTTCCGTGGAAACTCAGACCTGTTCGGCGGACGATCTTTCGGTCTTACCCGCAGCCTCATTCGACTTCGTCTATGCCGCGAATCTTCTCCACCATGTGGACATTGAGCAGTGTCTTGATCAGGTGAAGAGGGTCCTGAAACCGGGAGGGATGGCGGCTTTCTGGGATCCCGTGGCGCACAATCCGGTCATCAACATTTACCGCAGGATGGCCTCGGGCGTGCGTACCATCGACGAGCACCCCATACGTTACAGTCAATTCGGCTGGTTCCGGGCGCGCTTTCCCCGCGTGGAGGTGCGGTTTTTTTGGCTCAGCGCTCTTCTTATTTTCGTCAAGTTTTATCTGATTGATCGGGTCCATCCCAATGAAGATCGCTATTGGAAACGAATCCTCACTCACGAAGCCGAATTGCGTGCATGGTACAAACCTTTAGCGTTTCTGGATCGGATCGTCTTGGGTGTCATGCCGATTCTTGGTTGGATGTGTTGGAATATCGGCATCGTGGTCTGGAAAGAGGAAGAGTAATCCATGAGTTTCTTCGAAGGGGGGGTGGCCCGTCTGGCGTCCTCGGTCATCACCAAAAATACGCCTGCTTATGTGCAGTTCTACGTCACGTCCCGCTGCAATCTGGCATGCGAGCAGTGCAATATCATTTACGCCAATGCTGATCAGGAGGAGGTTTCCACCGAAGCGTGTTGGGATATTGCCAAGAATCTGGCAAAAATCGGGACTTCGGTGGTATTGTTGACCGGAGGCGAACCTTTCATGCGCAAGGATCTCCCGGAGATATGTCGCGCCTTTATGGCGCATCGCATCCATCCCCGCATTCAGACCAACGGGTTTGCCAAGCGCGATCAGTTGGAGGCCGTGGCGGCGACCGGAGTGCGGGATGTCTCCGTCTCCCTGGATTCGTTGCGTCCCGCCGTTCAGAATCGCCTCAATGGCGGCTTCGACCGCTCCTGGGACGAAGCCATGAACGCCATTTCCCTGATCAATGAAATCTTTCCCCGGGATGGCTTCGCCGCTCTCGGTTGCGTCATCACCCCGCGCAACTTGGAGGATATTCCCGATGTGATCCGCTTTGCCGACGAGATCGGTTGGTGGGTCTCCCTGGTTCCGGCCCATGTCACGGTTCCTGCCGAACCGCGCAATTTCAGCACGTTCGATCCCTCCCTGCGGTTTTCACGGGATCAGCTGCCACGGGTGCGCGAAATCCTGGAACAGGTCAAGCAGATGCGCAATAGCGGCCACAATGTGTACGACTCTGACGAATATCTTGATGACATCTATCGCAAGATCTGCGATGAACCCATTCGATGGCGTCGGCGCAACGGAGGTGTCTGTGACAGTCCCAATCTTTATTTTGTTGTTCAACCCAATGGTGACATGGCGGTTTGCTGCGATTACCGACTGCCGGAATCCTATCCGGTGATGGATCCCAGGTTTCCCGCATGGTTCCAGAGCGAACGCATGCGCATGCAGGCACATGCCGTCACATCGCGTTGTTCCGGGTGCATGTACGGCAGTTTCCCGGAAATTTCCATTTCCGCCCGTTTTTTCACTCCCATGCTGCGCCGCGCCCGGTTGTTTTTGTTTGAGGGCGGTTCGGACCGTGTCCTGAAGCCCCACTCGAAACAGGATCTGGTGCGCATCGCCGGGGAGATCGTTCAGGGAACTCGGCGAGAGGCAGCTCCATGAAGCTCGAATTAGCCCTCTACCACCTGTTGCTTGATTACGGGCGGGCTTTGCGGCAGGGTTTTGACCCCGCAAACAGATGCGTGCTGGACGGAATCATAAGCACACTGACTGTTTACTCCACTCCAGAGGGGTTTCGGCTCGAATGGAAGAGAGACGATACGTCAGAAGATAAGTTTCTGCTACTGGATAAGAAGCGATTTCAGTTTTTTGTGCGCGGTGATACCACCGCCGCAATCAAACGTCGGGGCGACCGTCTGAATTACCGCGAGCACAATTGGCGGGAAGCGGGGTTGGTTTGGCGAGAGATTCTTAATCACCTCTCAGTTCCGGACTTGGTGTTTGCTTCAGCAGGGACGTTCCTGGGAATGACACCCCCGGTGCCTGAAGTCCGGAGGGAGGGGCGCTCCTTCCTGTTTTGGAATCGGATGGCCATCATCGTGGTTGCAGGCGGTCTGGTGTTCGGAATGACCGGGGATGCGTGGGCGACTCTGTGGAGCATTCTGGCTGGAGCCCTGGCACTTGTTTTAATGGACGGGTTCTCCACATCCCATTTGCAGGAACATCTCAGTCGATTTGAGGAAATGCTCATTGTTGTCGGAGCCGTCACGCCGGGTTTGCTCGGTGCTGCAGCTCCGTTGCCGGGAGCATTGCTGTTACCTTTGTTGGCATTTATGTGGCTTGAAGGGCGGACATTTCCATTGCCATGGTGGTTGGTACCCGGGTCTCTGTGCCTGTTTCCGCTTTTTTTGAACCTGGAGGCTGGTCGCGCCTCGGCCCTGGCTTTATTGGTTGCAGCCTTGATCATGCATGCACTGCTCAAGAGTCATCTGCCTCGGCATGCCGCAGCCGTTTTTGGTGTTGGGGCTGCCATTGTTCTGGGGGTGTCCTTGGGTGTGGACGTGCCATGGGGGAATGGCGTTACGACGATCGATGACGGCGGTGGTTTGGTGCTGATGCTTCTGGAATGGGTTGCTGCGGGCTTGTTGTGGATCGGCTTCATGGGATGGTGGGTGCATGGCGTGCAGCGGACGCTGGCCCCGTTGACGGCGCTTCTATGCTTGGCTGCTGTTGTGACTACGGATGCGGCGGGTTCTTTTGGTGGGGCGTCCCTGGCCGGCTTCGTTGGTTTGGGAGGGGTAACGTTTCTCCGGGTGGCGCGCGCCATAAAACGCTCTGGCGTGTCTTGCGGGGATCAGGTGATCTGAATGAATACGACTGAAAAAAACAATAAGATTCTCGTGACTGGCGGTGCTGGATACATCGGCAGTCATGCCTGTAAGGCATTGGCGCGTGCGGGATATCTTCCTGTGGTTTATGACGATTTTTCCACCGGGCATCGTAGCGCGGTCCGGTGGGGGCAGTTGGAAGAGGGGAGCCTGGGCGACCGCACGCGGTTGGATGAGGTCATCCAGGCGCACCGGCCTTTTGCAGTCATGCATTTTGCGGCATTCATAGAAGCGGGGGAATCGGTCGTAGATCCAGGAAAATATTATATGAACAACACGTGCCATGCGCTTTCGTTGCTTCGTGCCATGCGCGATCATGGCCTGGAGCGACTGATTTTTTCCAGCACCGCTGCCGTCTATGGGGACCCACTACAAGTTCCAATCACGGAAAACCACCCCTTGGCCCCGATCAATCCCTACGGGACATCGAAATTCATGGTCGAACGCATCCTGGAGGATTTTTCCCGCGCCTACGGCCTGCGCCATGTAACCTTACGCTATTTTAACGCCGCCGGTGCGGACCCCGAGGGCGATTGTGGCGAGGATCACACGCCGGAAAGTCATCTGATTCCACTCGTGCTCCAGGTCGCTTTGGGAGTACGACCGCATATTACGCTGTTTGGTAACGATTATGCGACACCAGATGGGTCCTGCATTCGCGACTACGTCCATGTGACGGACTTGATCGAAGCACATATGTTGGCGCTCGGGGCATTGACGTCCGGTAAGGGGTCGGCGGTCTATAATCTGGGCAATGGACGCGGTTTTTCGGTGCTTGAGGTTATTGAGGTCGCCCGGAGGGTGACCGGTCGTGACATTTCTGTGAAGATTGGACCGCGCCGTCCCGGTGATCCCTCCAGGCTGATTGCAGATCCGGGAAAGGCCAAGCGTGAATTGGGGTGGGTGCTCCGCCATGATGATCTTGCCGAGATCATAGAGACGGCATGGCGTTGGATTTTGAACTGTCCCTCCCAATTGTCCACTGGCGGTCATGGCAGAGCTGCTACCCCTGACGACGAGCATGTGAGTTGCGTGAGGTAAATTCCAAAAAGCGTGTTCCAGGGGTGCGAAATGTCGGGTCGAATGAATCCGCGTTGCATCGGTTGCGTTCGGTTTTCGCTGCCGATGCTGTTTCCTGTGCTTTCCGTGCTGCTTTCCGGGGGTCGGGTTGACCTTTTTTTCCATATCGCCAGTCGACCAGCGTTATTGGCGCTGAAGGCGTTACGCGCCACTGTTGGTGAAAG
Organism: Magnetococcales bacterium DCbin4; assembly: GCA_002753735.1. GTDB lineage: Bacteria > Pseudomonadota > Magnetococcia > Magnetococcales > UBA8363 > UBA8363. The sequence continues at coordinate 72,698 of PEAN01000008.1, read as the reverse complement.
GCTTTCGATGTTGCCCTTCGATGTTTCTCCCGTATGGCTGCCTGCCGATACCTTGATCGGAAGGCACTGCCCCGGCAATCCGCGCCGGACGATCAATTGGATGGCTTCGTCGATCCTGCGGCGGCTCCGGGATGAGTTTGGAACCGACCGGGGGCTGTCCGGTTCGGCGCATTTTTGTGCTAAGAGTAGACAAATTCTCGAATTGCATTTCGAACAGCAGGCGATTAACGAAGAGATGTTTGACTGCCTGTTCGTCGCATTTCGTCTGCTCGCTGTGCGGGAGCGCACCGGGGGTGACGAAGGGAATGGGAGTCGTCCGCTGTTGCTGCTGCCGAAACGATGGTGGAACAAGGCGGTGAGCGCAGAATTGTCGAACATGGGGGTGGATACGCATTCGGCGATATTTGGTGGGTACCTTGAGCATCTGGTGTGGCGTCTCGTCAGAAGAGTGAGCGGCAGAACGGTCAGGTTCGTTCCCGAAATCGTCAGCGTTAGCGAGCATCTCGGAACATTCGATTATTTTATCCCCGAATATGAACCGTTATCTGTTCTTCCCAGTTCTCATTCCGAAGGTGGGGAGACCATCCCCGGGATTTGCATCTCTCTGTGTGACACGATCGACCCGCGTTGGCGGTGCGGGACCAAGTGGTACTGGAGCCCATGGTTGAATCGGGCTTCGGTTTCATTGGTCGCCGACTCTTTGCTTTCGTTCCCCATCAATCTGGAAGAACAGACAGCGTTGCATGGTTTTGGTACCACTCTTCTACGGAGAACAACATCGACCTCGTGCCCCGAGTTGAATCGATTGCCGTTGTGGAACCCTTCCTGGCGGCTTCATGTCGCCCTCTTCCTGGAAGAGGCATGGCACCTCGTTCGTTACGGCTTGGCGGCGTTGAATCCCTCGGCTGCCCGGTTGCGCTGGCAATTGATCCAATATGCGTTCTTGGTTCCTTCTTTGCTGTGGTGGCAGGCATTCCTCAGCGAGAGGCGGATTCGCATATTGGTAGAGGATTACTATGGATCCAGTGCCGCCGTACACGCCCTGGCGGCCGCGCGCACCGGTTGCCTGGTCGTCAGCACCGAGCGCAGTCAAGAATACGACCATGAACAGATTGATGCGGAGCGAATCGCGGACGTCTATTTCATGGCAGGGATCCATGGGCTGAAGCAAAGCGTTCGACCAGAGACCAAGCGTCATGTGGTGTTGACCGGGTTTCCTTCCGACCCGCTTTCGCGGGATCTGCTGCAACGGACCCCGGAGGACATTCGCCGATCACTCTCGCCCGATAAACCCCTGGTGCTGTTGATTGATGAGGCCGGAATAATCCATTCCATGGAGATGGTGTTCACGTTCTACGACGCCATGCTGCGCGAGTTGGAACAAAGCCGAACCTTCCGGCTTCTCGTCAAATCCAAGAAAAAGCTGTTCGTCAACGCCATGGTGGCCCGTTACGGGAAGCGGATCAATGCTTTGGCCGTATCTGGAGATTTGTTTTTCATGGATCCGCACTGTTCGGCGTCATGCGCTGCCTCTGTGGTGGATCTGGCCATCAGTATGCCATCAACCGCCATGTTCGATACCATGATATTGGGCAAGCCGACGGCCATTTTCAACCCTTTTCAGAGCATCTATACTTTTTTGTACGAACAGGGCCTGAAGGATATTGCAATTTATGCTGATATGGATATACTGATCGCCAACCTGCGGTGCTATCTTCGGGGAGAGATGCCCGAGTTCGGTGATTGCCGGGCCTTTGCACCGCAAATCAATCCGTTCGGAGATATCCATGCAGGGGATCGCATGGGATTTTTCCTGGAGAGCTTGCGACGCGAGCTGGCTCTTGGGAGCGAGTCGGATCGGGCCATTCAAGCGGCGATGGCGGCCTACCGCGAACGCTGGGGGGAGTATTCCACAGGCAGTTTCGAGGCATTATTGCGCACGAAACCGGGAACATTTGAAGCGGATGCGGGGGAAAGGACCGCCACAGAAGCGAATCGGCTGTGACTTCAAGAACCGCGACAATACGGCAGACTGGATGCGGCATCCCAGGCCCGTGCTACTCATTCTCCCCCTTCTCCTGGTGATTGAGCTTGACCGACATGGGTGTCTTGCGCCAAATGGTTGCCGCCGAAAACCGTTGCGTTGATTTGGCTCCACAGAGCAGAAAGACCGTAAAGATGAGCAATGAACCGTTTCCACAATTAAAGTACTGCGTACGATGCTGCCTGCCCGAAACCGTCGAGGGCATCACCTTCGATGAACGAGGACTGTGCAACGGATGCAATAGCTCCGAGCAAAAAATGCGCATCAACTGGGAGGAGCGTGAACGGACGCTGAGGGAAAAGCTGGAGTATTATAAGAGCATCGCCGGTGACGGCTATCACTGTATCGTGCCCATCAGCGGCGGCAAGGATAGCTGCTATCAGCTTTACATGATGACACGGGTCTACGGCATGCGGGTCCTGGCGGTGACCTTCAGTCACAGTTGGTTCGGAGAAACAGGGCGATGGAATCTCGAGAACGCCCTGGAAAAATTCGACATCGACCACATCATGTTCACTCCAAAGCGCAGCTTGGTGAATCGTTTGGCCAAACGGTCACTCTACACCATTGGGGACAGTTGCTGGCATTGCCACGCTGGTGTGGGGGCGTTTTCGCTTCAGGTGGCGATCCGCTTTGGGATCAAACTACTCGTCTGGGGCGAGTCGGCGGCGGAGAACGGCACCAAAGCGGATTACGCCAAGCCGATCCTGTTTGACGAACAGTATTTTCAGAGGATTTCCGCTAAAGCCAGCATTGAAGAAATGGCGGTAGATGACATCACTCCCGAAGAATTGTGGATGTTTCGTTTTCCCACTTCCAAAGACATGCAGGCCGCCGGTATTGAGGGAATCCATTTGGGCAACTATGTTTTTTGGGATGACGAGCGCTGCGTTGAGTTCCTTAAAAGGGAGATTGGCTGGAGGGAAGACAACGTCGAGGGAACGTACAAGGGCTATAAAAGCGTGGAGTGTCGCATGGCAGGTATGCACGATTACCTGAAATATCTCAAACGCGGTTTTGGACGTGCTACCGATCATGCAACACGCGATGTCCGGGCTGGCATTCTGACCCGGGAAGAGGGTTTTGAGTTGGTGAAGAGATACGATTCCAAGCGTCCCGACTGCATGGATTATTATCTTGGGATTACCGGTTTGGAAGAAGAGGAAGTAGAACGAACCATCAAAGCGTTGCGTAAGGGTCGGGCTTGCGAACTGGACTGAATCCAGAATTTCCATGAGAATCTTTGTGATTTGGGATAAATCGGCCTTTGGCTGATGGATTTCATGATGGAATGGGATTATACCAAAGCCGATGAGATTGAAAAAAATTGCCCACCGAAGGTGGGCATCATGTTTGGAATAAAGGTGAAGCAGGTGATCGATAATAGGAATGTTGGGGATTATGCCCTGGCGGATCGGCAGGCGATTAATTGGAAATGCGGTAACTTCGATCTGGATTCCGTTTTGTTACAGTATGTGAGTCCTAAGCAAGGTATGCGTTTGCTTGATGTAGCTTGCGGTAATGGTCATCATACACGATTATACGCCAAGAAAATTGGCAATAAGGGCACCATCGTCGGTATTGATCAATCTGCATCCCTTATTCAAGATGCCATCAAGGCCGCCCGACAGGAGGAGCTTGACCTGCGCTATCAAGTTGCTTTTGCGGACCCGTTACCGTTCGAGGATAACGCTTTCGATGTGGTAACTTGTAACTATGCCTTGTATCATTTTGAAGATATGGATGGAGCATTAAGCCAAATGGTACGGGTCTTGGCTCCTTTGGGAAGGATCATCTTGACGGGACCCTCATCGCTTAATAATCAGGAAATTTTCGATTTTCATAGATCAATCGGTCTTGAAGTCTCAGCCAGCGTTGGTCGTGAACGGTTCGAGTTGGGCGTGAGGCGTTATTTTTCACAACAAGGTATGACTGTTCGAGAAGAACATTATGAAAACAGGATCCAGTTTGAGTCAGAGCGAGAGTTTGCCAACTACTATTTGAAAACACGCCTTTTCACCGATCATGTGGATCAAACCAACCATGAATGGATCATGGCGAACATTGAGCGTTTGATAGCAAGCGAAAGCGGTCAGTTTCTAATTTTGAACAAACGTATCACCCTTTTTGAGATCTCCTTACGATGATTTACAAAGACGCAAAACTTCTTTGCTTTTCTCCACACCCTGATGATGTTGAGTTTGGTTTAGGTGGTTTGCTGAATCGTTACAGAGATATGGTCACATGCTACATTGTCGTTTTCAGTGATCGCAATAGTACCCGCGGCGAAAAGCATAATGAGCGTGATCAACTGCGAGCAGCGGAGTTGTTGGGGGTCCCCCCAGAGAATGTTTTTTTTATCGATCAATTACCCGGTAAAGACAAATCGTTCCAGCGCGTTGCCATTCAGTATTTTGCACAGGAAGATCACCGTGCGCGGATTCGTCAGGTGCTGTCACATTGTGTGAAGACCTTTGAACCCACGGTTGTTTTTGTCCCTAGTGTCAATGAGACCATGCAGGATCACCGAGCTGTGGGTGAAGAAGCGGTAAGAGTTTTGCGGGGCAACTACGATATCTACGGCTATGAAGTCCCGAAGCACAATAGAAACTTCCGTCCCAATGCGTTTGTAGAACTGAATTCAGGGGATATCCAGGCCAAAGTAGCCGCTCTGAACTGTTATTCTGAATTTACCACGCGTTATTATTTCGATCATAAGGCCCTTGAGTCTCTAGCCTACGTTCGTGCTTTGGATGCAGGTTTTCTGGGTTTGGTTGAAGCTTTTGAAGTCTATCGTATCTTCTCGGCCCAACAAGCACATGGAGGGCGTTGCTAAAGGTAGGTTAGATGTTTCGGAAAAATAAAAAATAAGGTTCCCATCATCCATTAAATGGGCCATTGCGAACTGTTTCCATGGGCCAGGAGTGTAACAGATCATGGTGACTCCGGAAGGGACTTCAACTGGAGGGATGGGGAGTGTCAGGTTTCCTTCCAGGGAAGATGCGGAATCCAGATGTTGCCGTTGTCTTTGATTTTGTTGTTGGCTTTTTGCTCGAAGGGCATCATGTTCATGGCGGCAAATTTTTCCTTGGTGGATTGACTGTCATCTACTCCCAACAATATAGAAACTCAACAGTTCCTGCACATTCCCAGGGATGGTCTGTGGTCTCAAAGGGCATGGCCGAAGAACGGTGGCGATAACATCGGTTCCTTGAGCGGTACCCGAAATATGCTTTATGGACAACCCCTTGGATCAGCGAACGATAACCGCGACATTGCCTAATGGATGATCCGGGTTGATCGGGTCAGGGGATGCTCGCATACGATGGGACGAAAAGGATGGAACCTTCTGAAGTTTGGATGCTTGGCGGCAAGGAGATTGCCGCGCGTGTCAGGATGGGGCGTTTGCGCCCGGTCGATGCGGTTCAGGCCTTTTTGGGGCGGTGCCGGGAGGTGGAACCCATCATCAAGGCATGGGAGACGTTGGATCCCGATTACGCCTTGGAGCAGGCGGTGACGTTGGAGCGACAATGGAACACAGGTCGTTCTCGCGGTCGCATGGCTGGCGTGCCCATGGGTGTGAAGGATGTGATCAACACCCGGGTACTGCCCACCAAGATGGGCAGTTGCATTTGGGAGACCCACAAAGCGGGCAATGATGCCCGGATCGTGGCCCATGCCTGTTGGGAAGATGCCATCGTCTTCGGCAAAACCGTCACTGCCGAATTCGCCGTGCATGAACCTGGTCCCACCTCCAATCCCCACTGTTTGACCTGCACTCCGGGAACTTCGTCCAGTGGTTCGGCGGCGGCTGTGGCTGCGGGTATGGTCCCGGTGGCCTTGGGTACCCAGACGGCGGGTTCCCTGATCCGTCCCGCCAGTTTTTGCGGTGTGTACGCATTCAAGCCGACCTTCGGTTGGCTTCCCCGGACCGGTGTCCTGAAAACCACCGACACCCTTGACCAGATTGGATTCTACTCCCGGTATCCTGAAGACCTGCGTGAAATGTTCGAGGTGATGCGCGTGCGCGGGCGTGACCACATCCTGAAGGATGAGAACTTGGCGAAACATCCGGAGAAGGAGCGCTGGAAGGTCGCTCTGGTGCAAAGCCATGTGACGAAGGAGGCCCCCGATTACGCCCTCAAGGCGCTGGAGGAGTTCGCCCGAACGTTGGCTGCCGACCCACGAGTCACACTGGTTGAATTGGACCTGCCCAGGGAATTTGACCGGGCACACGATATTCACGGTCGTATCTACGACTCCGATCTTTCCTATTATTTTCGCAGGGAAATGGCGGAGTCCCCGGAGCGTCTCAGTCCTATTCTGCGGGAGATCATCGAACGTGGAATGGAATTGCCGCCGGCGGATTACCGAGTTGCCCTCCAGGAGCAGACGGAGTTGAATCATGCGCTGGAGCGATTTTTCCTGGAACAGGGGGTCGATGTGGGATTGATGCTTTCATCCAACGGTGTCGCTCCCGAAGGACGGGAAGAGAGTCCCATCAGGGACGCCTGTTTGATCTGCACCATGTGCGGGGTTCCTACGATCAACATCCCGGCGTTCCGCGGTCCCAAGGATCTGCCGTTCGGCATCCAGGTCGCCAGTCACAAGTATGGGGATAACGTTCTTTTGGGATTCATTGAGTATTTGCGACGCACCGAGGTGATTCCTGTGGCGTCGATTCCGAAAATCCAGTGAAAAGATGAACGTCCATCACTTTGCACAAGCCGGAAGCATTCACCATGAAGGATTTATACCACCCATTTCTGGTCGGTGAGATCATTTACCTGCGTGGATTGGAGGAGCAGGATCTGGTTGGCTCCTACTTTCAATGGTTCAACGATCAGGAGTCTGACGTTTTCACCAATCACGCGGTTTGGCCCAACTCACAGAAAAAGATGAGGGCGTTTTTCGACAAGGTTGCTGACGGGCGCTCCGACTTGGTTCTGGCCATCATCGACAAGGCCAGCCATCGTCATATCGGCAATATCGGTCTGCATGACATCAACTGGCAGCATCGCCACGCGAAATTGGCAATTATTGTCGGTGAGAAGGATATGCGCGGCGGAGGACGTGGGGCCGAGGCCGTCCGACTGGTGACGGGGCATGCTTTCAAGCGGTTGAATCTGCATCGTATCCATCTGGGCGTGAGGGAGGACAACACCCCGGCCCGGCGCGCCTACGCCAAGGCCGGATTCCAAGAGGAGGGTTGTCTTCGGGATGTCTTCCTGAGTGGAGGAACATACTACAATGTGATCAACATGTCGCTGATCAGTCCTTATTGACGGAGCAAGTCTTGCATGAAAATCGTTGCCACCATCGAAGCCCGTATGGGATCCACCCGTCTGTACGGCAAGGTACTGAAACCGTTGTTCGGAGAACCCATGCTTGAGCGCCTGATCAAGCGAGTCAAACGCTCCCGGCGGCTGGACGCCATCATCGTTGCGACCACGGTTCTGGAACGGGATGATCCGGTCGCGGCCTTGGCATTCAGCCTCGGCGTGGAATGTTACCGGGGGAGCGAAGACGACCTCCTGGGGCGTGTCGCCGAGGCCGTGAGTGCCCATGGCGGGGATCTCCTGGTGTCGTTGACCGGCGACAATCCCTTTATTGATCCGGATTTCATTGACGACATGATTAAGTTTTATGAAGAGGGTGGTTATCAGTACACGGCCAGTACCCACATGCACTTTGCTGACCACTGGGATGCCGAGCGAGTGGTTCCCAGGGGCATTTCGGCCCAAGTGCTTGATGTCGGTATCCTTTTGGAACGTCATCGGAGCGTGACAGATCCGGCGATGAGGGAGTTGGGTCTGTTCTGCATTTACAACCGCTCTGACGTGCCTTACCGTAAAGGAGCCTTTCCTCCCAAGGGAATCTACGAGGGTTGGCGTCATCCTGAATTGCGGATGACCGTGGACACCCCGGAAGACTTTGAGATGGCGGAGCGGGTTTTCGCCGAACTCGTTCCCAAAGATCCCAACTTTTCCACTGAGGCGGCGATTCGTCTGCTCCTGGAACGGCCCGACCTTCGTGCCATCAATCAGGATATCCCCCAGGTGCAGCCGAACAAGGAATTGCAGAACATATGATGAACGCCGCGATCATCGGTGCCGGAGCCATTGCCCTGGGACGTGCGGACGGCTCTCCCCTGCCGATGATCCATCTGGAGAGTTACCGCGCCCTGGAGGCGCAGGTCACCCTCCGAGCCGTGGTGGAACCTGGTGCCGAACGCCGGGCGTGGATCGCTGGTATCTTTCCCCATCTGCGTTTGTACCAGGATATGACGGAGATGTTCCGCCATGAGTCCATCCAGGTCGTCAGTGTCTGCCTGCCCGATACCCTGCACGATTCCATTCTGTCCGACTTGTTGCGTCAAGACGGGGTTCGCGGCATCTGGTGCGAGAAGCCCATGGCCATGGACGCTGCTGCAGCCCGCGCCATCGCCAAACGCTCCTGGGAGACCGGCATTCCCGTTCAGGTCAATTTCTGGCGTCGGTTCATTCCGGAAATGGTGGCGCTGAGGGGGGAAATCGCCCAAAGGCGCTTTGGTGCGCTGCACGCGGTCAATGGCTATTATGCCGACGGGTTGATTCACAACGGTAGCCATTTGGTGGATCTGGTCCATTTCCTCGTTGGCGGAATCACGCCGAATACCCTATTTCTCGAGGGGCCGCGCGACGGTTCCGGGGACGGCCCCATTACCATCGTGGGTCAGGTCGGTCAGGGCGCCTCCTGCGTGTTGCGCGCGATTCCTCGTCGGCGTTACAATATTTTTGAGTTGGAACTCCTGTTCGAGGAGGCGCGGGTCCGAGTCACCGAAAACGGTCGTCGGCTGGAGTATTGCGATGACCGGAGGGATGAGGCGTTTCCCCACCTGCGAATCCTGGAAACCACCCCCCGAATCGTGTACTGTCAGTGGCGTGGAGCTTTTACCCGTGCCCTGGCCGAGTTGTTGGACGCCGTTCGGATGGATGACGTTTCGCGTCTCTCATCGGGAGCCGATTCCGCCCTCATCGGTGTAGAACTTCTGGACAGGGCACAACGCCTGTCCCCCGGGCAACCCGTTTTCTGGATTAAAAATAATGGCGAACTGTAATTTTTGGATGGCCCTATGACCGGACTACCCGCCCTCCTCGGGGGTGTGCCGATTCGGAGTCGGCCGTACCTGCCTTATAACACCATCGGCGATGAGGAAAAACGCCGGGTCATGGCCGTTCTTGACACGGGTCTGTTGTCGGGATTCGTGGCCCGGGGCAACAATGCGTTCCTGGGGGGGCCGGCGGTGCAGGAGCTGGAGGCATGTTTCCGGGATCGGTTCAAATGTGACTGGGCGGTATCCTTTAATTCGGCAACCAGCGCTCTGCATGGCTGTCTCATCGCTCTCGGTGTCGGACCCGGAGACGAAGTGATCGTCCCGCCGTACACCATGTCCGCTACGGTGGCTGCGGTGGTGATGTGTCGGGCAGTTCCGGTTTTTGTGGACATCGAGCCTGAGATGTTCTGTATTGATGCTGAAAAAATCGCCGCCGTCATCACCTCGCGCACCAAAGCCATCATGGCTGTCAATCTGTTTGGCCAATCGGCGGATATCCTTCCGATTCTCACCTTGGCAAAGCGGCACGGTCTGAGCGTCATTGAAGACAACGCCCAAGCACCAGGTGCCCTTTATCGGGGCCAGCTTACCGGAACCGTTGCCCATATGGGTGTCTTCAGCCTTAATCGTCATAAAACCATTCAATGCGGCGAAGGCGGCGTGGCGGTGACTAATGACCAAAAGCTGGCAGAAAACCTGCGGTTGGTGCGCAATCACGGGGAGATGGTCCTTTCGGACTGGAAACGCGAGGAACCGGCGGAACTGGTAGGATACAACTACCGGCTGACCGAATTGAGTGCAGCCGTCGCTATTCCCCAATTGGCCAAGCTGGACGAGTTGAATGCAGGTCGGATTCAATTGGCGGGGCAACTGACCGAAATCCTGGCGGCGTTCCCGTTCATTCAGCCAGCCCGGGTGCGCGAGGGGTGCAGTCACGTTTACTATCTCTATCCCATGCTTTATCAGGAGGAGGAGCTTGGTCTCACGCGCGACACCGTGCTGGCGGCCCTGCAGGCGGAGGGGATCCATGCCGCCGAGTATGTTCTCCCCCTCTACTGGCTTCCTTTATTCGCCCGGCATCAGCACCGGGACGATCCGGGTTTCTCCAAGGTTTTTCCGCTCTATGATCGGGATTGCCATTACCAGCGGGGGCTTTGTCCCGTGGTGGAGCGGGTGCAGACCCGGCACATCATCGTTACCAATATTTGCCGTCAACCTCATACCGGGGAGGAGATTGATGAGTTTGGGCGTGCGTTGGCCCGGATCCGTGACCATGCGGAGGCATTGAGAACCTGGCAGGACGAAAGGTCATGAGGCCATGAAGATTTTGATTCTGGGCGGCGACGGTTATCTTGGATGGCCGACGGCCATGCAACTCTCTGCGCTTGGGCACGAAACGGCGGTTGTGGATAACTATCTGCGGCGGGAGATCTGTCGGCGCGTGGACGTGTCGCCCCTGATGCCGACACCCACTCTGCATGAACGGGTCACGTTGTGGAAGAAGATTTCCGGTCATGGGATTCGCGTCTGGATAGGCGATCTAACCCAGTGGGACTTCACCATGGAGGTGTTCCAGTCCTTCAAACCGGATGCGGTCATTCACTATGCCGAGCAACCTTCCGCCCCGTACTCAATGATGGATCGCCGTGCCGCATCCCTGACCTTGCACAATAATCTAATGGCGACCCTCAACATCGTTTTCGCTGTGCGGGATTTCTGCCCGGACGCCCACATCGTCAAACTGGGGACCATGGGTGAGTATGGTACTCCCAACATTGATATCGAGGAAGGATGGATCGATATCGAACACAAGGGCCGTACACAAAAGTTTCTCTATCCGCGCCAAGCCGGCTCCCTCTATCACACAACCAAGATCATGGATACTGACCTTCTTTGGTTCTATGTGCGTGTCTATGGATTGGCTGTGACCGATTTAATGCAGGGGCCTGTTTACGGCCTCTTCACCGAGGAGAACAGGGAACACCAGGCGTTATGGCCTTCTTTCAATTATGACGAACTCTTCGGGACTGTTTTGAATCGTTTCCTTGTCCAGGCAGCTATCGGTTATCCCTTGACCGTTTACGGCAAGGGCGGCCAGACCCGCGGCTATCTGAATATCATGGACACCCTGAATTGCGTTCGCCTGTGCGTGGAGAATCCAGCGCCTCATGGATCTCTGCGTATCTTCAATCAGTTCACGGAAACCTTCAGCGTCAACCAACTGGCGGAAAGGGTGTGCGCTTCCGGGTCCCGTCTTGGGATCAACGTGACCATTCAGACGATACCGAATCCGCGTGTCGAATTGGAGGATCACTATTACAATCCCATGCATACTGGGCTGTTGAGCTTGGGGCTGGAGCCTCATTACCTCACTGAAGAGAGATTGGACAAGATGTTGAGCACCGTGTTGACTTACAGGGAACATATTCGCAAGGAGACTATTTTTCGAGGCGTCACATGGAAATAGGTCCGTGGCCGCAACACACTTGAGCAGTGGAGCGACGATTCTGGTCTTCGCTTGGGAAATGGGCGCTGGAGCGGCATTGGCTCCTGTGGTTCAGGCGTTGTGTCGTCGTGGTCACCGCTGCTTGGTCCGTGCGCTGCCGCCCGGGTTGGATCTGTTGCGGAATCGTTGCGGGGAATCCGTGGAGACGGCTCCATGGGAAAGCAAAACATGCGGGGGGCTCGTCTGGGATGTCGCCCTTGGGGGGGTGGGACACCCGACTTGGTGCCCGGATGGTGCCGCCGCATGGACTGAGATCAACCGTCGTGGTCCTACTGTGGGGCTGATGGATAGTTGGAAAGGGTTGGATCGATTTCTCACCCCTGAGGGAAGTTTGGCCGAGGGGCTTGCGCCGGATCGTGTCGCTGTGATGGATGAGGTTTCCGCCAGCCAGCTCCACCGGATGGGGTTTCCTCCCTGGGCACTCCGGGTTACGGGGCATCCTGGGTTGGAGCAGTTCATGAGTCTGGAACCGGAGCAGTGGACGGCATTGCGATCGGAGACTCGCGCCCGGTTGGGAATTGCCGCTGACGTCAAGGTGGTTCTGCTGGCGTCTGAACGGCTTCACGACCATAAATTTCATCAACGCTGTGGATCCGGTTGCCGAGGAATCTTCTTTGGACGTCCCGGCCAGGATCATCTGTGGGAGGGGATACTCGCGGAGGAGAGGCGGGACACCCCTGATGTTGTTGTACTCATGCGGCCCCATCCCAATGAATCCGGGGACCGGGGGGGAGCTGTCAGGATGGTGACATGGGGAGAGGCGGATGACCGGATGATGCTGGCTGCCGCAGATCGGGTCTACGGTCTTTCATCCATGTTGCTGTTGCAGGCCGCCATGCTGGGGAAACCGGTGAACAATATCCGGGACCGCTTGGACGATTGGGTTCCGGAGAACTCTCTCATGCAGCCGGAAACATGGCGCGCCTGGGGAGGGCGTCTCGGGGCGTTTCCGGGCATTGTTTCCGACGTGGCCTATCATAGTCATCGTGGTGCTATAGCTGCGGTAGTAGATCTGGTGGAGTCGTTGCTTGTCTCCGGGATGACTGTCAATTAAAGGGACGCGAACATCTTGGAACGCATCGGTATCATCGTTACAGCTCATAACTATGGCCGTTTTCTATCCCAGTGTTTGGAAAGTGTTCTGGCCCAGACGATTCGTGAAACCTGGCGTTTGGTGGTAGTGGATGATGGGAGCACGGATGATACCCCGGAAATCATCGCCCGTTACGACCGGGACGACCGGGTCACGGCGTTGCGGTTGCATGGTGTCGGATTGGCGAGCGCAGCTAATGTCGGCATTGCTGCGATCAAGAGCGAATGGGTGATCCGGTTGGATGCGGACGATTGGTTGCATCCCCTGTGCCTGGAAATGCTTTATGCTACGGCCGTTTCCCGGAACGTCGACTTGACCTATGGGGACTATCTGGTGGTTGATGGCGAGGGCCATCTGGTGGGGGAAGGGCGGCAGGTGGAGGATCCTGCCTCGGCCGGACATGAATTCTCTCCTCCTGCGGCGGGGTGTTTGTACCGCCGTTCCTGCTGGAGGGAGATTGGAGGCTATAACGAGAGCTTGCGTTATCAGGAGGATTTTGATTTTTGGCTGAAGTTTACGGAGCGGTTTCAGACCAGGCGCGTTCCTTATCCGTTATATTATTACCGACGTTTACCAGGATCGATGTCGGGCAATAGGCAACCCCGCGCAGACGCTCGGCGACAGGTCAAACGCGAGGCGGTGCGCCGACGGGGAAAGTCGCTTCCTTCGGAGGGCGTTCCGGTTGTGATTCATACCACATTGCCTGTGGACTTGAGGCTTGGGCCCGAATGGGGACTGGTGGAGCTTCACGGTCGTTCCTTGTTGGATCGACTGCTCGATAAGCTGGTCGAGTATGTGTTTCTCCGACCGATCACCCTGGTGGCCGCAACAGACGCATTGGCGCAGTGGGGCGTATTGCGCGGCCTGAGCGTGCAGCGGACAGCACACTCCTTCACCATGGGGCGCGACCTGTGCGCCTCTTGGTCCGGGGAACCCCCGAGCCAGGGGCCGATCTTGTTCTGCTCTCCTTTTTTTCCACTGATTCGACAGGAGCGTCTTCCCGAAGTCCTCGACACCTTGCTGCTGTTCGATTGCACCCGGGTCGATTCCGTGACTCCAGAAGTGGGGGAAACCATGGTATTGCGCAGTCAAGGGCTCATCTCCTATCGCGGTGATGGCAATGGCATGCCCTTTTTCCGTCAGGCGGGCGGATTGACGGCGCTACGGGGAGACGCTTCTGGGGGTGGCGGACGCGGATATGTGGAGTTACTGCCACCCGAGGATCTGTTCCTCAACGACGTGCTCGCTTTGCGCTTGGCTGAGGCCGCGTTAGCTTTACTGTCACGCTCATGAAAATATGGAGTATACTATATGGGGTTGGATGATTTTTTCCATGGCAAACGGGTTTTAGTCACCGGAGGAGCTGGAACAGTTGGGACCGAAATGATCCGTCAGATCAGCCGGAAGTCGCCGAAGGAACTCCGTGTCATTGATCATAACGAGGAAGGGGTCTTCCGAACGGATCATCTGTTTGCTGATTTTCCAGCGGTCAACGTGATGGTCGGCGATGTACGTGACACGAACACTGTGCATGATGTGATGGATGGAATCGACATCGTTTTCCATGCTGCGGCGCTGAAGCACGTGTCGATCTGCGAACGCTCCCCTCTTGATGCCGTGATGACGAACATCAAAGGTGTGGAAAACATTATTCGCGCCGCCTTGCACCATAAAGTTCCCCGCGTTGTTTTCACCAGCACTGACAAGGCGGTCAATCCCACCAACGTGATGGGCACCAGCAAACTCATGGGCGAGCGGATCATCACAGCTGCTAACAACTACGCCAAGGACATGAACGTGGTGTTCATCTCCACCCGCTTTGGCAACGTAATGGGATCGCGGGGGTCGGTGATTTCGACTTTTTTCAAGCAGATTCGCAAAGGAGGACCGGTCACCGTCACTGACAAGAGGATGACCCGCTTCATCATGAGCATTGAAGAGAGCGTCCGGTTGGTTTTGGCGGCTGCCAAGGTCGCAAAGGGTGGCGAGGTGTTCGTGACTAAAATGCCCACCGTTCGGGTCATCGATTTGGCTCGTGTACTCATTGACATGTTGGCGGCACGTTACAGTCATGATTCCAAGAATATCGAGATCGTTGAAATCGGTGTCAAACCCGGGGAAAAGCTTTACGAAGAGCTGATGACCAGCGAAGAGGCTAACCGGACGATCGAGTTGGAGCATCTCTACGCAATCCTGCCCGCGTTTCGCCCGCTCTATAAGGACATCGACTTTACCTATTCCGGCTACAACAACCTCAAGGTGGAATCCTCCGTTGACTCCCGGTCGCAATCAATTCTGAGTTATGATGAGATACGAGAATTCATCGAGAAGAACCTCAATTTCAATATGATGGAAAATGAAAATGAGTAGTCCCATCAAGATCGGCGGGCATGTCATTGGCGAGCATGTCTTCATCATCGCCGAAGTGGGTAGCAACCACCTCGGCAATTTGGACATGGCACTGAAGACGCTTCAAGCCGGGGCTGAAGCGGGGGTCGATGCGGTCAAGTTCCAGATGTTCAACCCGGACCAGCTGGTAACGCGGGAGACCCCGGTCTACAAGCATGTGCCGGACAATCGTTTTCGCACCCAGAAGGAGAGGTTCAAACACATGGCACTCTCCCGCGAGTCGTTTCTGCAATTGGCGCGAGCGGCGGAAGATCTGGGCGTCCAATTTCTCTGCACCCCGTTTGACCGCGAGAGCGCCGAGTTTCTGGACCCGCTCATAGATGCCTATAAGATCGCCTCCGGGGACAGTTCCAATTTCGCCTTGGTCGATTATGCTGCGGCCAAGGGCAAACCGATGATCGTTTCCACAGGGTTGTGCGAGCAGGCCGAAGTGGATCGGCTTGTAGAGCGGTTACCGCAGGAGCGGACGGTCCTGCTCCACTGCGTGGGATCCTATCCCACGCCGGACAACCAGGTCAATTTGGCCCTGATTCCCTTCTATCGCAAGCGCTACGCCATTCCCATCGGCTACTCTGACCATACGGCGGACATTCTTGCCCCTTTGGCGGCGACCGCCCTTGGTGCTGTCGTCGTAGAAAAACATTTTATTCTGGACCGCGGGTTGGCTGCTGGTGATCGGGACTTGTCGCTGGTTCCGGCAGAGATGAAACGTCTTGTGGATGAGATTCGCCGGTTGGAGGCAATGTGGGGCACGGTCCCGCGACGGATTACTCCGGCAGAGGTTTATGGTCGCTCCAATCTGCGGCGTTCCCCCTATACCCTGCGCACCGGACACAGGGGAGAGGTGTTCGGTATCGAAGATATTCTGTTTCTGCGTCCTGAGTCGCCTGTGGCCCATTCCCTTGAACGCCTCACCGGGTCGTCGTCGTTGCGTTTGCTTCAGGACCTGGATGAAGAGGTTCTCCTTACCCCGGAGAACTCGGAATGGGTAGATGTGACTCATGGATCGGGTGAACCGTTGTGGAAAAATATTTGAAACCAGGCGTGACATGTGGAGTTCCGTAGGAAAGGTCTGGAGCCACCCTGCCTTCAGGCGATTTCTGAAATTGTCCAGCATCTATATGGTGGGTAACACCCTGAACCGTGCCTTGCCGTTTCTGCTTCTGCCCCTGTTGACCCGGTGGCTCACCACCGACGATTACGGCGTCATCGGAACCTTCAATGCGGTCCAGGCGCAGGTGGCGCTGGCCGTCACTATGGCAGTTCCCGGAGCGATTGGGCGGGCATGGCTTGATCGTGGACCGGGAGGAATCGTTTTCCCTGCGTATTTATTCAACGGCCTGATCGTGAATCTTGGTTTGTTTTTGGCCGTTGGTGCAATTTTTTTCGTTGCAGCGGGAGTCATTGCGGTAAAGATGCATCTCGTCGGCGTCCTGGTGTGGATCACCTGGGTAAGTGCTTTTTTCTCCGCTATTCATGCCATTAAAGCCAAATTGTGGATCTTTCAGGAACAGCCCAAGCAGTTCTCGATTTATCAGGTGACACGTACAGCGGCCAATCTGATCCTGTCTATCGGTTTGTTGTACTACTTGTGGATGGATTGGCGGGGACGGATCGGGGGCATCGTCCTGGTTGAGGCGCTGACCGCCATGGTCTGTTTCTACCTGCTTTTCAGGCAAGACGGCATTCATGTCCAGTTTCGGCGCGATTATCTCATCGATATTCTGAAATTCAGTTTGCCAATGTATCCCCACGCATTAGGCATGCTGATTATCACCGGAGCAGACAAGTTTTTTTTGATCTCCATGGAGGAACTCGCCGTGCTGGGGGTCTACAACGTGGCCTTCGCCATTAGCTCTATGATCCTGTTCCTCGCGGGTTCGATCGATACAAGCCTGATGCCCTGGATTAATCGCAAGCTGAAGGCGGCGACTCCCGAGGATAATAGGCAGATTTACCTGGTCACCTACGGTTGCGCCGCCTTCTACGTTATGCTGGCACTCGCTTTGGGGCTGGTCGCAGAACCGCTTTTGTCCCTGATGGTGGGAAAGGCATTTCATGGTGCGGCGGAATACATCATGGTCCTTTCACTGGCTCATTCTGCTGGAGCGGCCTATCGCATTTTCACGATTCCGATCTTTTATGCCAAGAAAACAGGCGTTTTGGCCTGGATTACCATGTTTTCCGGTATGGTGACTATGGTGGCGGATTATCTCCTGATCGGTCGGTATGGCGCAATGGGAGCTGCCTGGGGCGTGTTCGTCGGCTACGCAACCCTGTGCCTCGGGGCTTGGTACTACGCTCGTATCTTAGATGTTTCGGGAAAATAAAAAAAATAGGTTCCTGTCCCTCCTCAAAACTCCATCCGGCCATGAAAAAGGCAAAACCGGCTTCTGGGCTGAGTACGGAAGAAGCGTCCAACGGTTGAAAAAAGCCCTGGGGAGGGCGTGGGTAACAGACGGTTGATCAAGAAAACTGCGGAACGAGTCTGTTTTTGGCGACACGATCCCTGTCCCTCCCGATTGGTCCATCCGGCCAGATTCTGGACGCAATAGAGGCCAATTTTGAAAATTTTCAGTGGACGTGAATGGTGAAATTCCGGACAATCGGAGTGTGGAGGAACTGTTTACGCGTGGCCCTACGCCAAAATCTCGGATTTCAGACAATGGCCGTCGGAACCACCTTCTCCCGATCGGTTCTTTGAAAATCAAAATTGAAACGAATTCAGGCCGTTTTTCGCAGATACTGGTGATGCAAGCCGCCCAGGTGCAAAATGGTGACAATCTTTCCTGAATCTCTCGTCGGGATTGGCCGATGTTCAGGGCAATCCTTTTTCAGGCCCAAGTGGGTGCGTGAATTGTGGTGAGGTCGCATATATCTGGTACGTTTTTATGAGCAAGATTGCCCACCCTTACGACCATTTTCTGAAGATCCTCCTCTCGGATTCAGAAAGGGCGGCATATCTGCTGCGTGAGCGGCTTCCGGTCGAAATATCGGAAAGACATTGGCGAAACTGAATTATTCATTATCGGGGAGGAATCGTCTACGCCGAGATCAGCTCAGTTTTTCTGCATTTCGCCCGAGTGATCCATTTTTTCCGAAACCTCCGACCGTTTATGTGAAATTCCAGGCGCCACGGCAATTACGTCTTGTCTGAAAAAACCTCATCCAGTGACTGGGCATCAAAGATGCGGAGGCTCCACTCCTCCAATGATGACAGGTCCGCTTTGGCGATCTTTTCGCTGGCCCAGTCGGGCAGGTTGCCGAAGCGGCGTTGCAACAGGCGCGTCAGAACTTTAGCCTCACCTTTTTGTTCGCCTCTCTGTTCGCCAATCCGCTCACCTTCCTGTCGTCCTTCCTGTCGTCCTTCCCATTTACCAGCACCATAGGTGGAGAGTACAAAGCTTGCCTGGTCGTGCAGATCTTCCTGATAGCGTTCATAAGCCTTACGCTCTGTCTCTGGCAATTGCAGAACATCGAGCTTTTCTTTGGCCTCTTTTAGGCCACGTGCTGTGAAATTATCACGGATATCAGAATTTTTCAGAAAATAGACCCACTCGTCCAAGGTATCGCGGGCGACATCATCGAAATTTCTCACTTTGATCAAGTAATGCTCTGGAAAAATAGCGGCTACCGAAGGGCGTCGAAACAAAGCCTTTTGTCCCTCGTCCAAGGCCAGTTCTTCATGGGTGTGCAACCCCCTGAAAGAGGTATTGCCCACATAGACATAATCGCTGCCACGCCCCAGATCAAAATAGAGAATGCTGATGGTGATGACCTTGACAACACTGGCGTAAGGCCTACCTTCCGTCATGTGTTCGGTGATGGCCTTGGCAGTGCTGAAGAGTAACCGCTGCAGATAGTCCCACTCTCGCTCATATTGCAGCTCAACGATAATCATTTCATCCCGGGTGTTTTTGATCTTGAGATCGACACGGTTGAATTTATCGTTGCGGGTCTCCTTATTACTTTCGCTCTCCAAGATTTCAACGATGCGCACATCCTCGCGAAGAAGTTCGGAGAGGAACCCTTCCAGGATTTCGAAATTGGCCTTGCTGCGCAGCAAGCGTTTCAAGGCCCAGTCGAAGCTGACCAACTGCCGTTGTTTCACTTTATTGGTCCTCCGCAAAATCTGACCAACCTTCAACTTCAAAAAGTTGAGCATCTATCGAGGATTCATGATAGTCTTTTTGCCATGATAAACAAGTTGAAATCCTGTCTGAACACCTTCCAAACGGCATGCCGAGCCCGTTCTGACCTTCAAATGGAGGCCTTGGCCCTGCGCCATCAGGTCATGGTCCTCCAACGGTCAGGAAAACACCCTTAAGTTCAGCCCTTTCGACCGGTTCCTCTGGATACTCATCTCCCGCCTCTGGTCAAACTGGGAGGCGGGCTTGAAGATCATTCAACCAGAAACCGTGAAACGGTAGAACCGGCTGGGTTGGCGCGTCTTGGTCTCTGGCAAATATCGAAAGAACCGTGGTGGCCGACCACCGGTGGAGAAAGAAATTCGAGATCCCTCTGTGCCAATGAAAAGTGAGACACCAACCCCCCGATAAATTAGAGTAGGGCGGAGGAGGTGTTGAGCCAATGGGTATGATCCAAGTCAAACGTAAAGGCCAAGCCGAAGAACAATCAAAAACCGGGGTGCCTGGAACATCCGAAGTGGCCAATGTTATCGAAGCCAAGCCGGATCCAGAGGTTCTGGAAAGACCCCATCGCAGGAGGTTCTCGGCAGCATATAAGCTTGGAATCTTGGAAGAATCCGATCGGTGCGTGAATCCTGATGAATTGGGAGCCCTGCTTGAGAAGAGAAGGGCTGTATTACTCCAACCTGACCAGTTGGCGTCAGCAAAGGGCGGAAGGCCAGTTGGCCGGTTTATCCCCTCAGAAACGCGGCAGGAAGATCAAACCAGTCAATCCGCTTTCAGAAAAGGTGGCTCAACTGGAGAGTGAGAATGCCCAACTCCGGCAGGAGCTGCACAAGGCCATGGCGATCATTGACGTGCAAAAAAAAATTCTGCGTTGATGGGAGTTCCACCCATGGAAACCGGCAGCAAAAGGAGCAAGCCATGATTGGTGCTACCGAACTGGCTCCTCATGTAGGAGTGGAACCAGCTTGTGCCGCATTTGGAGTCAGCAGAGCCAGTTTTTACCGTCGGCGACGTGGAAGCACCCTTTCGAAGGTGGCCAACGTCGCACGTTGCAAGCCCCCATTGTCCTTGAAGGATGAGGAACGTCAGGCTGTCCTGGATGTGCTCCATTCCGAGAGATTCATGGACAGAACTCCCCAGGAGATTGTTGCCACGTTACTTGACGAGGGGGTGTATCATTGCTCAACGCGGACCATGTACCGGATCCTGGAGGAGGAGGACGAAATTCGTGAACGGCGGAATCAATGCCGACACCCGCGATACACAAAACCGGAACTGGTGGCCAAGGGACCCAACCAAGTGTGGTCGTGGGACATTACGAAGCTAAAGGGTCCAGAAAAAGGAACATACTATCAATTGTATGTGATTCTTGATATTTACAGCCGGTATGTTGTTGGCTGGCTCGTGGCGGCCATTGAAACTGGGGATCTGGCCAAGCTGCTGATTGAGGAGACCTGCATCAAGGAAGGTGTCGTCTCGGGCCAACTCACGATTCATTCAGATCGAGGGGCCAGCATGAAGTCAAAACTGGTAGCGGATCTCATGGCGGATCTTGGAGTTACCAAAAGCCACGGCAGACCAAAGGTTTCCGATGATAATCCGTACTCGGAATCCCAGTTCAGGACGCTCAAATACCCGCCCGAATTCCCACAACGTTTTGGGTCCCTTGAGGATGCCCGGACATTCTGCCGATCCTTTTTCAAATGGTACAACTTGGAACACCGTCATTCTGGAATCGCCATGCGCACGCCCGACGCCCTCCACCATGGACAGGCTGAACGGATCGTGGATGCTCGTTCAAAGGTATTGGCGGCGGCGTACGAGGCACACCCAAACCGGTTCAAGGGCCGGTGCCCGGTGGCAAAGTTACCGCCAAAGGAAGTGTGGATCAACCAGCCTGACAAGACTGAAGACCGCTCCATGGAGCTGACTGGCGGAACCAGCGTACAATCGACGACGCCAGGAGAAACGGAGGCGGCACTGCTGGAGAACAATCGACCAAGGGATATCCTGGTCAGGACTCATCAAGACGGTGAGACAGGGTGGGGAAGAGACGCTTCCGCACCCGCAAATCCACGGAACATCAAGGGAAACCGGATGATAGATCCTGCCATGCCTGAAAAACTCCCGCCCGAAGGGCGGAAACAGGAGTTAATGAATTCTGGGTGCTACATTAATTTCTGAACAGAAAGTGTCTCATTTTCATTGACACATTCCGGATCTTATAAAACGGATGGCCTTCGAGAACTTCCTTTGGGGCGCACCTCGAACCCATGGCGAGTTGCTGAAACTCGGATACCAGGTGAGTGAGGCAACTGTGTCTCGCTACCTCGCCCGATTCTTCCCGGGGCGGGGATATTTGACTTGGAGCGTTTTCTTCAAGAATCAGTTGGCTGGGTTTGGAAGCATCCCTATTGGTAACGGACTCTCGTCCAAAATCAGGAACTTTTCTGGGTTATTGGCTGAAGTTTTACCAAGATCCTCGGACAAACCAGTCGGTGCGGAGATCGTAACGGTTACTGTAACGCCTGCCTTTGCCAACGACCCATCAGCCAGCTATGAGAGCCTGTACGTCCAAAATCTTTCTGCCATCCGTATTCGCGGATCTCCATTGATGATTATCCATCACGACAGCACATCCGCAAGCCACCTTCCACCAACTTTCCAGTGCATTGGTTGGATTCCTGTTGCCAGGTAGGGCCCCTTCCAGCGCCATCCTGATCAACCGTCCGTTACCCATCCCCTTCCACGGCATTTTCAGTCGCCGAATTCCTCATCCGTGCCCAGCACGGCAGCCGGTTTTGCCCAATTTTATGGACGGATGAGGTTTTGAGGAGGGACAGGTCACAAACCTTCCATCAAGAGCCTGGAACGTTATGCCCAGGCCGTTGGCATGCGACTGGAAATCAGTTTAGTCCCCCGTTAACCCATGTTTGACAGAGGATGGCCGGATCCAGTCTGTTCTTTTGGGGTGTTTTTTCTATTTAATTGATATTAGATGTTTTTATATGTTTCATTAACCGGAAATTGTTCGAATGGTGCCATTCAGTCGATGAGGGAGGTGGAACGGTGGATGGCGGCATCTCCCAGCAGTTGGTATTCGATGACACTGAGCAGATAGATGATCTCCTGGCTTGAGTTCAGGACATCGGCGTAGGCGCGGTCGGCGTGTTGATCGCGGTGTTTGCGCAGGTTACGCAGGATGTCCAGGGCGCGTGCATGAAAGGATTGGTGGGCCTGATCACACAGGGACAGCTCGGGGAGCTGACTGAAACGTTTGAGTCCCGTGCCGTGGATCCACACCCCCAAGGCGCACAACTCCGGGGGTTCCAGGGAGACATCCCGGCCACGGTTGCGAAAGGTGTCGGGCAGATGATTGGCCCAGCGCAAATGGACGAGGCGGGCATGATTGATTTCCAGAATGCCTGCCGCTTCCGGGTCGGCGGTGTGCGGTCCATGGAACAGACGTTTGAGGAATCCTGCAATGGGTTGATTCGAATTCGGGGTTTTGAATTCGTTGCCGTAATGATCGAGTTCCGCCTGCGTCAGCAGGGAGACGATCTTGCGGCTGGCCAGGCGCAACTGTACCAACGGTTCATCGATGAGTTTCACCCTTTGGGGGGTCATATCCCGATGGGTTTGGGCATGGGTGGCAATGCGTTCTCCAGCATGGTGGAACTGTCGGTGCCAATCCATGAGTTGATCCAACAGTGCCCGGTTTTCGATCTGCCGTTGTCCGCGACTGTGCAACCACCTCCCCAGTTCGCAATCCTGGTGACCGGGGATCCGTTGGGTTTGCCCCATCCCACTGGCGGTCGCTTCCAGTTCAAGTTCCCATTTCAGATGGCTTAAACGGGCAATGTTGACATCCAATCGGGTGTTGATCATGGTTCCAAGCCTTTCAGTCCATTGAAATCCAGTCAGGTTATCGGCAAAGACCGCATCCAGGGATTGGGCGTCCAATACCCGCAGACCCCATTCTTCCCGAGCAATTCCGGCAATTCCGGGACAGTATATCCATTTCCCTACCACAATCTCAATTCCGAAGAGAAATCAGGGGACACCATACCTATTTAATTTATAGCCATGAGATAAAAGAGTATGGTGTCACCGGATTTATCGCGAATCGCGAAAGATCGGCTAAAGAAAAATTTTCTTGTCTCACATCCGGCTTTGCCGAAACTTTCAATACTCGCCTACCAGAATTTTCCTGAAAAATTTCTCCGTTTCCTGACTCTTTCCTGATTTTCCAACAGAGAGTGGTTCGATACCAGTTCGGTTCGCTCCACAACTCTATCTGGTGACCTTGGTCGGGTCACGTGCCATTCCTGATGCTGTTGGTCAATGATGTGGCGGTAACGGCTGCGGCATCGATCACCGAAGTGCTGACCACACCCGCACCCGTTTGAGCCGATTGCAGACTGGCGGCGGCTGTTTGGAGGGCGGTCAGATTGGTGGTACTGACACCTCGGGTCGATTGTTCTTTCAATGCCTCGGTGATATCTTCGGTTATCTGTAGGTTTTGACGGGTACTGACAAGAAGCGCCGCCATGGTTGTCGTGGCATTGCTGGTTGTGACGGAGGGTACCAGGGTGTTGACGGCCTTGGATAAGGCGGTGAGGACATCGGACGCTGAGATCTGTGTTCCGTCTCTGTAGGTCGTTTTCAGGCTGTTGTTGGCCACTTCCACGGCGACAATGGCTTTGTGTTGCATGATTGCCGTGATCAGTGAGGTGATGTTGAATCCTGTTGGTGCGGTACTGAGGATGGTGGCACCGTTATTGGTTCCATTCAGGGTGCCATCGGCCATGTCTTCGCCGAGCATTGCAAAAGATTGACTCACGGTTGTCGTTTCCGGACCCGCAGCGCGTCGTATCGTTTCTGCCAAAGCGGGCGAGGCCCTGACGACCGAGGCGACATTGCCGCTACGGATTGGACTGGTGATGGGGTCAAACGTACTGTCCTGGGCATCGATACCAAAGCCAAATTCGTCGATGATTCCAGTTTTTATGAGTGCGGCAATCGTTGCCGTCACGCTGACCAGGCGACCCGCAGCAGAACGGGCGGCATGATACATCACACTGGTGATGGGCGAAAGATTTGCGGTCGTCTGGTTGGCATCGATGACATAGGAATCCATCGATGCCGCAGTCTCTCCCGAGATTTGATTGGTGCCTCCCGAGCTGCTGACATGTAACGGAAAACTCGCCCCGGAGGGGAGGGTCATCACATATCTGGCATCTGCTCCGGAAGTCGTCGTCCCCAGAATGGTGGTATCGGTGCTGTCCTTGATGGTGATGATGGCGCCGATGACCGGTCCGTCCAGAATTGCGCCTGAGATCGTAAATGATCCAGGCGGTCCGACCGCAGCGGCGGCAGATGAAATCAGCGTTGTCGCAAATTGACTGGTTTTTAGATTGCTCGTGATCGTATCAACACCACTGATGGCATTGCTGGTCAACGTCGTGTTCAATTTGCCCGTGCTGGGCTGACCAGGTTGCAGATTCCTGGCCTCCGATTCCAGAGCGCTCAGAGTGCTGGTGCTCTCTCCCAGGGTACTTTGAATTTTTATCACATTGCCGAGGTCCGTCATCATTTGGGTCCACTGATTCCGTGATAACGGCATTTGATCCATTTTGCTCAATGCGGCACTCGAAGAAAGGGTTGGAACAATCCTGTTGACCCCCTCGGAAAGCAGCGTTCTGGTTGTGGCGGCGGAAAGTTCGGTTCCGTCCGATTTGGTGACGGTCATGTCGTTGGCAAGCACTTCCAAACCAACGGCCACTTTCTGTTGTGCAACCGCTGATGCAATGGTCGTGGCAGTAAATCCGCTCGGCAGGGTATTGGCCAGATCGGCTCCATTTTTTTTGCCATCGATGTAACCATCCGCCAAATCTTCACCCATGAGTGTGAGTACCTGGGCCACGGTCGTTTGGTCGGAGCCAACGGCACGCCGTGCCGTTTCGGCCAGGGCCTCGGAGGAACGAACCATGGAGGAAACGTTCCCTGAATCCACCGGGGTGGCAATGGGATCAATCGTGCTGGATTCGGCATCGATGCCAAAACCAAATTGGGTGATCACATTCTTCTTTGCATCTGCGAGCATGGTTGAGGTCATCTGATCCAAATTACCCGCCTTCGCAATCACCGCTTGATAGATCAGCGTCGTCATGGGGGTGACATTGGCGGTGGTCTGGCTGGCGTCCTGAATCAAGGAATCCATGGCCGCAGGGGCCTCTTCCGTGACCTTGTCGGTGCCCCCGGTGACACTCACGCGCAGCGGATACGTGGTTCCATCTGGAACGGAAATGCTGTAGGTGGCGTCGGTCCCGGTTTTGATGGCAATCAGGGACTTGCCATTACTGTTGACCAGCGCGACTCTTGCGCCAATCACGGGACCATCGATGACCGTACCGCTGATTTTGGAGGTCGTGCCACTACTGTCGGCACCGCCTCCACCACCGCCACTGCCACAGCCGGAAATGAACGTCCAAAGCGGTACAATCAGCACCATCATGATCGATTTCTTCAGGAGATCCGTCATAAGGTAACCTTGGATGGAATTGAACGTGTCACTCATCGAAGCCAAGAAACTGCTTCATCTTCCCCAACATCGAATGTGATGTGCTTGCCATGATTTTTTCCCGTTCCTCCCGTGGCGTGGAGAGGGTCTGCTGGGTTTGGAACATCCGCTCCGCAATGAATCGTGAAATGGTCGAGGCAAACTCATGATGCTGGTTGAGCAAATCCTTGATGCATTCCTTGCCGATCTCACCGACCAATGAATTATGTGCCGCGGTGACGGTCGCAGTTCGTTCTTCCCCTGTCAGGACCGACATCTCCCCAAATACACCCCCTGGGCTGATCTGAGCGATCCGTACCCGGTGGGATGGCTCCTCCCGGGTCACAAAAACGTCCAGCAGACCCTCTGCCAGAATAAACATTGAATCGCCACTGTCCCCCTGTCGGAATACATGGTCCAGGACCCGGTACTGGATCAATTGCATCTGACTTGCGATAAATTCCAGGGCTTCCGGGGGGAGTTGGGAGAAAAGATCACATTTCCCAAGTAATTCAACCTTATTGCGGCTCTCCCAGTTTTTCTGTCGCCAGGGCATTTGGGTTGTGAACACGTCTCGTTTGGGATACGCAAGGGTCAAACCCGATTTGTCGATATGTCGCAGAACATGCACCAATACGAGATGTTGCGCGGTAGGGGGGGGGATTTTTGCCGGCTGAATGGCGTAACGCATGCAATATTCAACGCCCAAATCATTGATCCCTCCGAGAAGAACTTCGGGACGGGGCGTCTCCAAAATCCCTTCCGGTCCGATGGCGTTGAGGACGCCCGATGTCAACACCCGCAATGCCCGGTCAACCGGAACCGAAAAATCAAAGACAAACTTGAGTTCATAGACCTGTACCGGGGTCATGGAAAGGTTGGTCAGAATGATCGATGTGACCGTTCGATTGGGTACCAGGACCAGGGTATTATCCAGGGTCAGGATTCGGGTGGCACGCCAGTTGACCTCTTTGACCTGGCCGAAAAATTTTCCCGCCCGGGTATGGAGCAAAACCCAATCACCAACACTGAAGGTATTCTCAAAATGAATGGCAAGGCCCGATACGGTATCCAGGATGATCCCCTGAACGGCAAAACCAATCACCAGACCTACTGCGCCTGAAGTCGCCCACAGAGCGGTTACATCCTTCTCCAGGACAACGCCCACGATGCCAACCACGGTGATGAAGAAAATGACGACACTGGAGAGTTGCTTGATCAAGCGGGGTGCCTTGGTTCCGGAAACTCCTGCGACCACGCCGTCCCACAACAGGACGTTGACCAGACGAATCATGCACAGCGCGTTCATCAACCATATGATCGAATGGAAGGAACGAGCAAAAGTTTGTTCTTCTTCGGGGGGAAGGGTGAAAAAATGAATAATAGCATTTTCCTGATACAGCAGGAAAATTGAAAGAAAGATTAAAAGCGTTGGGAACCAAGCTTTTCGGACGACGGAAAACATCAATGCTCCATATCATCAAGGAACTGATCAGGAAATAATAGTTCTAAATGACTGCTCCTTTGAACATAAAAATCAAAATCGTTGGGGGCTTTCCCATAAGGCTTGTTTGAAGCGATGAAATTAAAAATAATAATGGTCCCGGGGCGATCCCGCAGCCCTCTTTTCATTATGACCATTACACGTGCAGATCAGGGAGACGCGACCTCCCAAGGACGGACCAGATCGGAAAGACCATTATGCTCCAATACCGCATTCCATTCCGTTCCCTGTTTGAATTCCTTCAGGGACTTGTTGAAGAGTTCAAGCTCCTTCCGGGAAAATTTACCCGGGGAAAGCGCTGCTTGCATCGGGACCATGCCCACCGCTTTTTTCAGGACATCCAACTGAGCCATGATCCCTTCTGAACGGAGCACATAAAGATTGGAAATTCCGCTGATGATGACCGCATCGAGTTTTCCCAGAATCAGATTACGAATCATTTCGCCGTCGGACGAGAACAGTTGTAACTTGATTTCGGGATCTTTCTTTAACAACGGGTAGATATATCCCTCACGACCGCCAAGTTTGCGTTCATGGAGATCTGCAATCCGTTCAAGGGCAAAAGGTTCATTCCGCCGCACCAGAACGGTGTTGAATTCTTCGATCAGCGGTTCGGTGAACAGCAGTTTTTCTGCCGACTTCCCGGTAGGAAGGGCCATGGCGAGAACATCCACAAAGCCGTTTTCCACCGCTTCCGGCATTTCGGCAATGGGCATCGAAACGTAGATGGGAGAGAAGCCCATTTTTTTGAGAATGACATCCAGGGTTTCCGCGATGACTCCGGCTGGGATCCCTTTTTCTGTTTTTGCGAACAGGTTTCCAGGTACGGCGACCATCCTCCGGTTGTCCTGAACCGTGAGATGAACCGCCGCCGCATCGATCACCGGTGGGGTGGGTTGGGCGGAAGGATCCAGGGTGGCGTTCCCCTCGGGTGCCAAGGTTGCATCGATGGGCGGGCGATCCCCGGATGGCGGTACGGGGGTCATGTCCGATGGCGCATCTGTTCGGGGGAGGAGCACTACGGGATCTGCCGTTGCCGGACCGGTTTCGGCAGGGGGGATCGAGGTCATCTGTGACACTGCGGCCGAGGTCGTCAGTGACGAAGTCGCCTTCTCGGGACAGGGGGGAATCTGTTGTCCATCCGGCATGATGGCCCCGCACAGGTCGGCGCCCTGAAGGATGACGTTTTTAATCGTCGCCCCTTTGAAGTTGGCATGGCGCAGGCGTGCTCCCTGGAAATTGACCGCATCGAGGATCGCATTGGAGAAATCGGCATTATTGAGGTTTGTCTTGCGGAAATTGGTCGTATGCACGTAGCTATTGGCAAAGGAGGCATCGTTCATGACTGCTGCGGTAAAATTGGCTCCCTTCAGATCGGTTCCCTGAAGGTTGGCCCGGGTGAGGACCGCCCCCTGGAGATCGGCATCGCGCAAACGGGCATTGGAAAGGTTGGCATCCCTCAGCGTGGCGCTGCGCAGGTTGACGCCGCTCATCTGGGCATCGGTCAGGTCAACCCCTTCCAAAATGGCCGTCACCATGTGAGCACGGGTCAGATCGATCCCTGTCAGGTTGGCGTGGGACAGGTCGGTCAGCCGCAGTTGCGCCTGACGAAAGCTTGAACGGAACAGCGCAGTCCCACCCACGGACGCCTTGGAAAAATCACTGCCATCAAAATCGGCCCACTCCATGCGACCTTGATACATGATTGCCGATTCAAAACGGGAATTCCTGGCGATGGACCAGGAAAAATTGGTTCCGAACAAATAAGCCCCCGAGAAATCGGCGTTCTCAAGATCCCTCCGGGAAAAATCGTCATAGCGCAGATCGCAGAAGGTACAGGTGGCGTACCCCATGCCATTTTTGAACTGGGCGGCGTTTTTTGCGGTACAGGAGATCAGGGTCAACATGAATAACAGCAGCACTGTGACGGAAAAACCCCGTTGAACCCAATATGTGTCATATCCCATGGTTTGCCGTGGCCCCGTCATCAATAATAAAGAAAATCAAGAACCTGTTGCAGCCGATCCTGTGTTGTTCGCAGATCGGCCCAATTTTCCAGGGTGACATCTCCCGTGCGGAACTCCCGGTAGAGTGAGTTTTCCTGCATGTGATGGAAGATCGACGCCCAGTTGGGATAGGGTTTGAACCAGTCCGAATAGCGTGCGCGCAGGGCATCCACTTCCCGTTCATCTTCTCCGAGCGATTTTTCGTATTCGAGGCGTGATTTTTCCGTTTGGTAGGTATATTGCGCCGGACGGGGGGTCAACAGAATGAGAACCGATTTTTGGAAATCGGTGGAGACGTTGCGTGAAAAGGCATATTGCAGCAGGGGGACATCCTGCAGGAACGGGGTTCCATCCCGCGAATTCTCGGTTTCCTTTTCACTCAACCCCCCGAGAATGAGGGTTTCGCCATAACGCATGACCACATTGGCCACAACCTTGTTCAACGTGGTTTCAATGCGGAAGGTGAAGTTGACATCGTTGCTCGGTGTTTTCAGGAACGTCCGCTCGGCAACAATCCCAAGACGGATGCGGCCATCGTTCATGAACGATGGGGTAACGGTCATTTTGACCCCGATCTCTTTTTCGATGCGTACCGATTCCCCCCCTTGGGCACCCGTTGATACCGCCGCGGCGACCAGTTGCACGCCCGAGAAAAATTCAGAAGGCTTCCCCGCCAGGGCCACCAGGGTGGGACGGGCGAGGATTTCGTTGCGTTCGTTGGTGGCATTGAAAATATTGAGGGAATAGGTAATGGCCGGGATGGTCAGTGCTCGGGTGATGGCGCGCTCCGATTCATCCGGATTGTCCAATGAAAAGCGTACGGGGGCCTCGATATCGCTGGCGGAGGGATTGGTGACCACCGTTGGTTTCACATGTTTCCGGCTCCACTCCCTGCCAAAGGCGGGAATGCCATTGGCCGAATTGCCAAACTGTACCTGAAGGCCGTTCAAGAGGTTGATTCCCTTGGCCGTCGAATAATTTTCTTCGGTATGAACCAGCACAACATCCACTACCACCATCTTATCTTCCGTCCCCGGATTGGTCAGAAGTACCCCGGAGGTGGCATTCCCAGCATTCGTTCCCCCACCCTTGGAACCTCCAAAAGGATTGCTCCCACCCCCAAAGGCATTGCCGAAATTGCCTGCGGGTTCCAATTGAATCGGGGGGGATTGGGATTGCATCCGGTACATGTTGTTCCAATCCTGGATGCGGCGGTCCACCAGTTTGATCACATGCGGATCGCTGACTTGTTCGCTCATGCGGGAAAAATAGGTCCGCGCCTCCTCCCTGGAACCCAGTGCCGCCATGACTACGGAAGCATTGCGCAATGCCTCCGGACTCTTCAGGGCGTGCAACTGTTCCAATCCCCGCACTCCGCCTGCCGCCAGATCGGGTTTTCCCGCACGGTAGGCGGCGTACACGAAACTGTTGAGCAGGTCGGGGTCGTCGGGATGGAGATGGATGGCGACGGAAAGGTGTTTGACCGCCAGATCAAAGTTTCCCTTGTCGATGTAGAGTCGTGCCAACAGATAATGGGCCATCCAATTGCCACCATCAAACTGGATTGCCAGTTCATATCCTTGCTGTGCCAGGTCCATGGTGCCCCCATTGCCCCCCTGAAGCATCAGGTGGTAGGACATGGCGTTGATCAGGTGGTAATAGGAGCGATCAACCCGAAGTTTCAAAGCCTGATTGATCTTCTTCGAGGCTTCTTCATATTTTTTTTCGCTCAGGAACTTGACCGCTTCGGTCGCCAGCCGGTCCGCTTCCGAACCGGAGTTCATACGTGAGGCGATCATGTCTTCGAATCGTTTTTCGCCGCGACGGACCTCTTGACGCGTTCCGTCCGCCTGCATGACGCCCGATCCCGCTTTTGAATTTTCAACGCCGAAAAACGTACCCGGGGTATTGCATCCATGGAGCATCAATACCATCGACCACGCGGCCCACGCACCGAACCTTTGAATCACCAATAGAATCTTGTTAAACCGCATGGACATTGTCAATTGATCGTTCGCCTTTGATTACATTGGAAATGCACCGGGTTCCGCAAATCAATACACATCCAATCGACGGCCTTTTTCGTAACTGGCTTGTCTCTACCCTTCCATGGCCGGATCTTTATGATGTGGGCCTGTGGTTTATCATACTTCGTGCAATAAGGGAATGTTTATCGTGCTTGCATGAACCGTTTTTATCCTGTACCAGTTTGCACTTCTTATTTTGACGGGTTCAAAGGAACTTGTGTAGATGATGATTTCACCGGAATGGTGTATTCATTTCAGATTCGGTTTGAACCTTCATCCCAGAACCCCGTTGGGCGGGCCGCCACGATCAATGATGGGTTAATATTATGGAATAATTAGATATTTTAGTCGCACATGAAAGGATTTGACATGATAATGATTCGAGCGGTTTCATGGGGCCTGGATGGCTCATAACGCCAGTAGCAGCATGCAGAATCAATCATACATCAAAATGCCGTTAACAAAATATCAATAATTCGTCGTATTCCCCTTCCATTGTGCCTGTATTTGGAATTATGAATATGTCTGTCATGTCTATTGAGTGATTCGTTGAGGAAAGGCGACGATGATCCAACCACGAGTGAATTCTTTTGGAGGCATTCGTAACAGAATCCACACACACCCGTTGAACGCGGTAGTTGTCCTCTGTGCTCCGTTCAGGTGCTCTTGTTCTCTCTTCTTCCGATTTCTTTGAGTCGGGGGTGGGCCGTTCCATGCTTGCACTTTAAAACAGACTGAATGATGGCATCTGTACCCAAGGATTGGTAAAAGAACATCAATCTGAAGTTCACTCCATGGAATGTCATGGAATTACAGTCAAGATATGCGATTATTTCATTCACCGTTGCGAGTCACTGGGTTATGGCATTTCATCCTGTCATTGTGGGTGTCTGTCCATTTGTTTCAGATGCACGTCGTGTACAATTTGTTATGCTTGATGACACTTTGATTTATTTATTGTTTATTTTTTTCAATTTCAAAGCATTGATGATTTCTACTGGAGTTGTGCGCTTTTATTGTTTGACTTTGATCAATCTACAGATCATAATCCGCCGCAACTGATCCATTGCGTCTGAAGGAACATATACTCTGGATCGTCCTGTTTCAAAATAATAATCGAATTGAGGAGCGAAATAATGACTCGTAAACAAGCAATGACAGTTGTACTGTTGGGGGGGCTTTTTGGATCGCTTGCGAGCCAGACGGCGAATGCAGATGCAGACGTTTCATCGACGACGACGACGAAAACAATCGCTGGTAAATCGATGGTCGTATACACGGTCACCAGTGATGGTACCCCTTTCTATGGGGATGGGAACTCAGCGGGATTCCCCACCTGGACCTATACCCATACACCAGCCGCAGTATCGAATACCTACTATATCCCCGGCGCTCCCACACTGGCGGGAACGGCTGCTTCTCCAGTCTACACCCCCCTTGGACTGGCCAACAGTCTGGGTGTGGCCCTGGATGGGGTCCCCTTCGACCCTTTGACCAGCACCTGTGAGACGACCAACCGTTCCGCTTCCAATGCATGCTCGTTCCGTCTGGAAGGCCGGCTGCAAACCGATCCCAGCACTCCCGGCAGTCCCTATGCGACCAAACGTCTGGGCTTCGACACCCATAATGGCCACTCCCAGTCGAATCCCAACGCCTATCACTACCATGCCATACCCTGCGGCATTTCCTGGGGTAGCGGCACTGCGGCGATCACCTGCAATCCCATGGCCTCGAACTCCGCCAACGCATGGAACAACCTTCCCAGCACCGCCACCGGCGTGGGATATGCTCGGGACGGATATCCCATCGTCGTGCAAAAAGGGGTCTATGCCAGTTATTCGGTCGTCACCGCTGCGGCGACGGGTCGGCCAACGACCAACACAACCGATACGTCCAATGCCCTGGGCAATTTTTCGGCTGACATGACCACCCTCGTCACTTCGGGAACCACCTTCACCCAAGCGACCCTGCCCGCCAACAAGACCCTTGGTGATTTCGTCTATACCGGACCCAGCACCCTGGGGACATCGACCACGGCCCTTGGTCTGTGCAATGAAGCGCCCAATACCAATCCCGACCTCAAGACCCTGGGTGGGGAAACGGCAGCCTATGTCTACTATCTGACTCCGAACTTTCCCATGGTTCCCCGTTGTCTGATCGGTGTCACCGATGGGGCTACCGAAACCACCCAGGGCTTCTATCATTCGGGTGGATTGGATTAATCAATCAACACGTTTGAAGCAATTCCCATCGGGGTCGACCGGAGATGATCCGGGCAATCTTTATGAAAAAAAAAGGGGCCTGGGAAACTCCGCCAGACCCCTTTTCCTTCTTGATCCCGTTCATGCACCAAAAGCGTCACTATCGATCTGGTAGCCGTGACCACGGACGGTGCGAATCTTGTCGGAACGGCATCCTGCCTGTTTGATCTTTCGTCTGATCTTGCAGATGATCGAATCGACGGTACGATCATCGGGCGGATCCTCACGGTTGGAAATGGCATCCTTGAGCTGATCGCGCGTCACAAAGTTGCCCTTGGCCAGGATCAGGGCGGCAAGGCAATCGAATTCGCCCGGTGTCAGAACAATCGCTTGATGGTCCTTGATGACGACCAATTGCCGCTTGCCGAAATCGATCAACAATTCACCGAAGGGAACCCCCGAGGATGGGGTGGAGGGGACCGGGTCCGTGGTGGCACTGCGGCGTGAGGATCGTTGAAGAAGGTTGTGGATGCGGGCGATCAACTCGCGTGGGTGAAATGGTTTGACCACATAGTCATCCGCACCCAGCTCCAGCCCGGTCAGACGGTCGGACTCTTCTTGACGGGAGGTGACGATGATCATGGGAACATCCGAGCGTTGTCTGATCTTGCGTGCAACCACCAATCCATCTTCATCCGGCAACCCCAGATCCAGCAGTACGCAATCGGGCATGTGTCGCGCACAGGCTGCGAAAAAATCCGCTGCATTGGCTGCGGTCGTCACCCGGAACCCCGATTTTTCCAGATAGGATCCCAGCAAAAATCGCATGCTCGGATCATCTTCAAGCAAAAGAACATATGCCGCCATGAAGTCTCCCAATCATCACCGATCAGATCCCCATTCGCTCGTCAGTGCCCGTTGGTATTGATGAAGGAAAAAACAAAGGGTCCGGGGCGATTCTCCAGATCGCGTTCATTTATTAAATAATTCAGACCACAACACGACATGGGAAGAGGGGGGGGATCTGAATCGTTATTTGGCAATCGATGGTCAATACCAATTTTTCTCGAAAATATAGACTCCCTATTAAAATACTGTCAATGAACGATCAATGAAATTCCCGTTTCCACTTCCATCGGACCCTGGTTCGGCACTATGAATGAGATGGGATCTTTCATTCATGATTCATTAGCACATGACCGAAATGAAAATGAACGAAATGGACGACGATATATTTTGCATTTCCAAATCAGCAAATTCAATAATGCAAAACTCCGGGGGGAGTTCCCTGTCATTCCCGTGGAGGCGGAAACCTTTATTTCCTCTTGATCATTTGTCCAAATGTCAACACGACTGACAACAAGGAATGGGGATCTCAACGGTTCCCCTCGGACCCGGTGGCGTGCCCGAATCAGCCTGGGTTTGACGGTCCTGTGGTTCATGCTCCAGGGCATTCATCCGCTGTCCGCCCTTGCCGAAACCAGGGGGTCTCCTCCCCCTTTGGATCTGACGCAACCTTTGGGTGGGCGGGCGGCCACCCCTCATGCCCGGATTCTGGTTGACCCCACCCGATCCCTCAGCCTCGCGGATGTCCGGGATTTGTTGGCACAGGGAGCCTTCAAGGGTTATCCCTCTGAAATCACCCTGCTGGGCCGGTCTTCTGCTGCTCATTGGATCCACCTTTCCCTGGTCAATCCGGGCCAGCAGCCCGTTTCCTGGATCCTCCATTCAACTTATCCCAGTCTTGATTATGTGGATCTGTATCTATTCCTCCAGGGGGATCCCCAACCCCGTACCACCTGGTT
Organism: Magnetococcales bacterium DCbin4; assembly: GCA_002753735.1. Classification (GTDB taxonomy): domain Bacteria; phylum Pseudomonadota; class Magnetococcia; order Magnetococcales; family UBA8363; genus UBA8363. The sequence goes on along the minus strand of PEAN01000008.1, from coordinate 37,291 downwards.
CCTTGGAGACCGCAGACCTTTCGTTGATCGCCCGATCCCTTTTGAATCCGTGGTCATGCCTGTGGAACTCCCCGCCGGAACCCGGGGCGAAGTGTTCATCCGTTATGCTTTTGAATCCTTCGGGGCCATGGAAACCCAATTGCGGCTTTGGACGCCGGCCGAATTCGTGGAATACAAGGAATACATGGGCTATGTGAAAGGTGCCTATTACGGGAGTATCATATTTATTATTTTCTACAGCACCTTTCTCTTTTTGTCTACACGGCAGCCTGCATATTTCTGGTATATTATGTTTTTGTTCGGGTTGATGACTACGACACTGAGTATTCCTGGAGAGGGATACCGTTATCTTTACCATGATTCTCCTTATTTGACTGAAAATCTGCCATTGATTACACCATGCCTCATGGCGATGACAGGCATTCAGTTCAGTCGTTCTTTCTTGAACACAAAAACCAGGTTGCCGCGCCTTGATTGGCTGATTCGATTTTTTTTCCTGGTATATTTCATTGTAATTTTGTTCGCCATTTTGGGTTTGAAACAATGGGCATTCACTTTGATACTGATGACCGGTTTTCTGCTGTTGTTGCTGCCCATAGCTGGAATTCTACTGTGGAGGCAGGGATTGAGCGAGGCCCGTTTCTACGCCGTTGGATGGAGTGTTCTCATTGTATCCTATCTGGTCAATCAACTGCGCTACCATTCACTTCTGGTTACCTCGGATTGGACACTTTGGGTCGGAAGGGGAGGGAGCTGGTTTGAAGCGGTGTTGTTTTCACTGGCTCTGGCAGATCAGATCAACCGCATGAAACGGGAGAAGGAAACCACTCAGAATCGGATTCGCGAAACATTGCGCATGACCAATGAAAAGCTTGAAGAACGGGTTCAAGCTCGGACCCGTGAACTTTTGTTGGCCAAGGAACAAGCGGATCGGGCCAATCGTTCAAAAAGTCTTTTCCTGGCCAATATGAGTCATGAAATAAGGACCCCGATGAATGCCATCATCGGAATGAGCCACCTGGCCATGGAAACCGATTCCATCACTCTGTTGAAAAACCATATACGTACCATTCGCAATTCTTCTCAGGCGCTCATGGGGATCATCAATGACATCCTTGATTTCTCCAAGATCGAGGCGGATGAACTGAGGTTGGAGCACATCGGATTCAAACCGGTGACGCTCCTGGACGAGGTGGTCAGGCTTCTTGTCGGCAATGCGGAAGAAAAAGGGTTGGAATTGGTGATCTCATGTCACCTCAGTCCCGAAACGCGACTCATGGGTGATCCGGTGCGTTTACGTCAGATTCTGACCAACCTGATTGGAAATGCGATCAAGTTCACCCAACGCGGAGAGGTTTCGGTATTGATGGAACCCGTCAAGGAGACATCAACCGAGGTGATCTTGAGATTTTCCGTCAAGGACAGCGGCATCGGCATGAATGAAGTGGAGATCGAGGGTCTTTTCAAACCGTTTTTCCAGGCGGATATTTCGCATACCCGCACCTATGGTGGTACCGGACTGGGGCTTGCGATCAGCAAACGATTGGTCGATCGTCTGGGGGGGTGGATCAAGGTTGAAAGCGTTCCGGGGCGGGGAAGTCATTTCTTTTTTGAACTCCCCTTCGCACGGGAAAAGGGTCGGCAGGGAGAATCCCTGATTCTCTCCGAGGCGTTGCGTAATCTGCGCGTCCTGGTTGTTGATGACAATGAGTGTGCCCGGGAAGTCCTGTCCGGCATGCTTGAAAGCTTGTCCTTTCGGGTAGCCACGGCGGCATCCGGAGATGAGGCGATGCGCATGTTCTCCCAGGTCCAAAACGATCCGGACGGGGATCCTTTCGCCATCGTCCTGATGGATTGGCGCATGCCCGGTATGGATGGGATCGAAACCGTCCGCTGTTTGAAGGCGCGACATTCCCATCATGTTCCGACCATCATCATGGTCACCGCGTTTGGCCACGAGGAGGTCATGGAACAGTCGAAGGATTTGAGTTTGGCGGGAATCCTCAACAAGCCGGTGCTTCCTTCCGATCTTTTGGATACCATTACCCTTGCGCTACGTGGAACAACGGAACTCTCAGCTAATCCGGTGCATGCCGGGGGGGGGTGGGGTCCGACAGCCATCGATGCGCAGCGTTTTTCAGGGAAAATTCTTCTGGTCGAGGACAATAGGATCAACCAGGAGGTGGCGACCCGTTTTCTTCAGGGTGTCGGCCTGACGGTCATGGTGGCCGACAATGGACAACTGGCCTTGGAATTGTTGCGGCGGGAAGCGGTGGATCTGGTGTTCATGGATGTGCAGATGCCGATCATGGATGGGTACGAGGCGACTCGGAACATACGCCGCGAGGATCGTTTCCGGGATCTTCCCATCATCGCCATGACTGCCCATGCCCTGCAGGAAGATCGCAGGTTGTGCCTTGCGGCGGGAATGAATGAATTCATCAGCAAACCCATCGATCCTGACCTTCTGCGGACAATACTTGAACGCTGGCTCAAACCCGAACCACCGCTTCTTCTGCCGCCGGAAGGAAGGCAACCTGCTCGGGAGCGGGATTCCTGGACGATTTTTCCCACCGACCTTCCCGGGATCCGATTGGAGCAAGCCCTCAAGCGGGTTCACGGCGACCGTCGACTGTTGCTTCATTCCCTGGTCCGCTTTCATCAGGATTGGCGGGATGCCCCGCAAGAAATTTTCGAACAGTTGCAGAAGGGGCAAAAGGAGGGCGCATTGAAACGATTGCATGCGTTGAAGGGGCTTTCAGGTAATCTGGGGGCGGAACGGTTGCATCGATCCTTGAGCGGACTGGAGTCCATTTTGAAAAAAGGGGAATGGGATGATTTGCTCATGTCCACCTTCAGGGAAGATCATGCCGAGGTCATGGAGGGGTTGCAAAACCTTTCCCCAATGACAATGACTTTGGAAGGGGATGTTCTCCCTTCTGAACCTGAAGAAAACCTGATGAGCCGACATCTGGACCATCTGGAGGAACTCCTGGCAGAAGAAGATTACGCCGCCATCGACATGCTGCTCCCGATTCACCGATCCCTGGCAGGACGCCATGAAGAGATGTACGCTGAGATTGAACGCGCCATTCTTTCCTTTGAGTTCGACAAGGCGCGTATATTGGTTCATGACCTGAAATCGGTCATGAAGGATGTCAGGCATTGACATCAGGTCGAGTGCTTGATTTTTCTTGATCTTTTTTCCAAGGTACACCTCTGATCAATTTCCCTTTTGGTCGTTTTGTCCTGCGAGGGATGACGGAAACCATGGATCAAACCCGGGCACAAATTCTCATCGTCGATGACGAACGGCACAACATTCACGTCCTCGGGACGGCATTGAAAGACCGTTACCGCATCGCAGTGGCCACCTCGGGAGAAAAGGCACTGGAACGGATGCGACGCCTTCCATGTCCGGACATGGTCCTGCTGGATGTGACCATGCCTGGAATGGACGGTTTCGATGTGTGTCGACGTTTGCGCAGCGATCCGGCCACCCGGGATGTCTGCGTCATCTTCATCACCGCCCGGGATTCCGAGGCGGATGAAGCGGAAGGACTGGCCCTTGGTGCGGTCGATTTCATCACCAAACCGATTCGTGAGGCGATCGTCCAGGCACGAATCCAGACCCATCTGGCGCTTCAGATGCAGCGAAGGCGCATTCAGAAGGATGAGGCCCTGCTCCGGGCAACGCTTGAATCGACGCGGGATGGCATCCTTGTGACCGGAAAGAATGGAATGATCACCCATACCAATTCCGCCTTTGCCCGGCAATGGGGGCTGTCGTCGGGAAATTTTCATTTTGAAACAATCGATGCCTTGATCGACCACATGACACCGCAGGTGGAACGGGTCGATCTCCTGCTGTCGAAATCCAAGATGTTTGACCATGTCAGCGACAACAGTAGCGATACGCTCTTCCTCAAGGATGGTCGCATCATTGAGCGACAATCACTGCCACTGATTCAGGAAGGAACAATATCGGGTCGGGTATGGACCTTTTCGGATGTGACGCGCCAGAAGCGATACGAAGAACGGCTGTATCAGGCCAAGGAAGAGGCGGAACGGGCCAATAAGGCCAAGAGCATCTTTCTGGCCACCATGAGCCATGAAATCCGGACCCCCCTCAATGGGGTGCTTGGCATGGCGGAACTTCTCGAAGAGGTTCCGATGGATGAGACGGGCCGGGGATATGTCCGGGTGATCCGATCTTCGGGACAAACCCTCCTGACCGTCATCAATGACATTCTCGATTATTCCCGGATCGAGGCGGGAAAATTGGAATTGGAGTCGATTGATTTTGGCTTGAAGGGGTTGTTGGAGGAGGTGTTTGCCCTGGCCCGGGGGTTTGTGCGCGACAGGCCGGTCTCCTTGAACCTGGAACTGGATCCCGGGCTTCCGGAGATGGTACATGGGGATCCCAGCCGGATCCGGCAGATCCTTTTCAATCTCATGTCCAATGCGGTCAAGTTTACCCCTCAGGGGGTGATTTCATTGAGTGCAGGGGTGGCAGGGGAGGAACGGGACCGATCTTTGGTTCGGTTTCATGTTCAGGACAGCGGCATCGGTATCAACCAGGAGCAGATCTCGCGTTTGTTTGGCATGTTCGAACAGGCGGATCATTCCACTGCACGCAAATATGGTGGCACCGGCCTGGGATTGGCCATCACCCACCGGTTGGTGCGGATGATGGACGGCAACATCGAAGTCGAAAGCCAACCCGGGAAGGGGTCATTGTTTCGTGTCACCCTTCCCTTGAAGAGGGGTCAGGCACTGCCGTCCACGCGTGAGGAACCGCATCGATGTGACGAACGTCTGATCGTCTCTCCAGATCGGCACATTCTTGTCGCCGAGGATGATCCGGTCAACCGTGCGGTCATTCAGGGGATGATGAAACGGTTCGGGGTTCATCCCGACTTTGCGTGCAACGGTCACCAGGCGGTGGAATTGTTTCAGACGAAACATTATGACCTGGTATTCATGGATTGCCAGATGCCGGAAATGGATGGATTTTCCGCCTGTCGCAAACTTCGCCAGGGAGAAAAAAAGGGGACACGGACGCCCATTGTTGCCCTGACTGCTTTTTCCATGAGTGGTGATCGAGAAAAATGTTTGGAAGCGGGGATGGATGACTATCTGACGAAACCGATTGAGATCAAAGGTTTACAATCGGCTTTGCTGCGTTGGCTGGGGGAGGGGGGGGTGAAGGTATCGGAGTCGGTCGAGGAGACTCCCGACCAGGTACCCGATCTTGATCGTCATATGTTTCTGGCCATGGGTGAAGACCTGGAAGAGGACTTCGAGCAAACGGTCAAATGTTTCCTTAATCTTCTATCGCAACGTGTCCAGGCGATCCAACAGGCATTTACCGATGCGAATTGGGATCGGTTGACCGAGGTGGCGCATACCTTGAAGGGCAGCAGCCTGCAATTGGGAGCCAAACGGGTTGGCGCTTTGGCCAACCTGCTGGAACGTGGGGGCATGCATCAGGATCTTACGGCGATTTCCCGATGGATCGAACCGCTTGTCAGCGCCAGTCAGGTGCTTGCCGACATCATCCACGCTGAAATGCGTCTGGCCGATTTTCGCAAGGATTTGGGAGATGCCTATTTGAACGACTTTGTCCAGACGGCCAGGAGATCGATGATTCAATTCATGGAACGGTTGCGGATCGCCATGGGAATGGGGGGCTGGTCTGAAGTATCGGCGATTGCTGCGGAACTTGCCGGTCTGGCGGGAAGCTACGGTTTGTCGGGTGTTTTTCGCCATGCCAGCCAAATGGGACCACTGGCCACAAAGGGCAAGGATGGGGCACAATTGCGTCTGGAGGTTCAACAATTGGAAGGGGCGGTGGAATTGGCGATGCGGTTGTTGGACCAGGTTGTGCAAAAGACCGGGGATGGTTGCGGAAAAGGGGTTCGGAACCTACCTGCCAGGTCACTGCTGTCCAAAACAACCTGACACCGACGACGGTTGGCTCCTTTGTTGATGCGGGTTGAGGTGTCCCTCCTGATTGGTCCATCCGGCCCGATTTTGGACGCGACAGGGGCCAATTTTAAGAAATTTCATTAGGGTGTGTTGACATTCAAAAAATCATTGAAATAAAAAAGGGGTCTGGGGGCAATTCCCCAGACCCCCTTTTTTTTCAATAATCAATTTAAAATCATAATATCACAGTGAAATAATGTGTTTACCCGCATTTAACGCTAGAAGAGCCTTGTTCAAACCATACGATGCATGGTCAACCCCGAGTGCAGAATATGGAATCGGCCCATGATGAGAAGTAAATCACCGATCAAAAAGATCATGACATCGACATCTTGCTTGAGTATCTTGTGTATCATTCAAGATCAAATATGCGCCGACTGAGTTCGGATGATTTGAACCCGGACCAAAAGACCGGATACCCTGAAATGTATCGAAACGCTCCTGCCACAACATATCGCACACCTTGGCCCACATTTCATTTATTTTATAGTTATAACAATAGTTTATGAATTATCGTAAGGGGATTGCGGGATCCAATACATGCAATCAAACGACCTGTTCTCCAACAGCAGGACAGGAAGGTGGATTCATGTTGATCATTGAAACAGTTGGTTATGGAATACCTGGAGAATGCCATAGAACGGGTATTTGTCACACCCATTGGGATCATTGTCAGTTTCGGGACCAGGTCATGGAACGGAAAAGAATCCAGGTGAGAAGGAATTTCATGAAGGGGAGTTGAAACAGCCGGAATGGTTCCAACGGCCATGATGAGGGTTTGCATCATCCCCAACCATGGATAAAAGTTCCAAAAGGAAGTCAAGCTGGCAACAGTTCCTACATGCCATTGGTGGCTTTGACCCCGTCGGTTCAATGACCTGGTGTGGGGTCGATGCCAACTGGATGGAATCTGTTCCTCACGTTCCATCTCTTCAAACCACAGATCCCGACAAATCAGGTCTTGAATGGGAATTTTCGGGCAAGGCGATGATTCAGTGCCTGACGGGAAATACCGAGAAGGTTGGCCGCCAAGTTTTGATTGTTGTTGCTACGTCGCAGGGCCTCCTGGATCAAATACCACTCAGCATCCTTCAGAGTGGGACATTCTCCTGGAAACAGCACCTTCTTAAATGAGGGTGTCTCCTGGTCGTTTTGCAATGCATCTTCATTGGATGGGTTATTTCCCCGTGACCGGTCGATCAGCTTGCGGAAATGTTTCATGGAGATCATGCGCGACCCATGCTGGGCCACCGCATCAAATACCATGGCACGCAACTCACGGATATTGCCTGGGAAATGATATGTCATGAGCAGTGAAAACAGTTCTTTGGGAGGGGTGGGTACCGGCTTTCCCATCGCTCGGGATGCCAACTCCAAAAAGTGGTTCGTCAAAAGTACAATGTCTTCTTTTCGGTCCCGCAAAGGAGGAATTTCGATTTCGTGAACCGATAGGCGGTAATATAAATCAGCCCTGAACTTCCCTTGCGTGATTTTTTTCTTCAGATCGAGATTGGTTGCCAGGATGATGCGGGCATTGGTCCTTATTGGCAGGTCCGACCCCATGGGATAATATTCATGTTCTTGGAGAACACGGAGGAGTTTGACTTGGGAAAGCTCCGAAAGGTCACCAATTTCATCCAGGAACAAGGTTCCATTCCTGGCTTTTGCGATGATCCCCTCCCTTGCCTGAACAGCGCCGGTAAAGGATCCTTTTTTGTGTCCAAACAAGGTGTCAGTGAAAACAGTGTCGTCGAGTCCGGCAACATTGATGGTCACAAACTTCCCCTGCCGCCCACTGAGTTCATGAATGGCATTGGCAATCATCTCTTTACCCACTCCGGTCTCACCCAGAATCAAAATGGGCTCATTGGTAACGGAAGTGGCCGTCATGTATTGGAAAAGGGCCTCCATTTTCCTGCTCTGGGTGACAATTTCCTTGAAAACTTCACCAGAAGCGGATTGTGGAGAAAGAAGAGAGCGTTTCAGAGCCAACACCTCCATACGCATGGAGGTCAATTCCAATGCTTTTTTCACAATTGAGAGCAGGCGGTCCATCTCCACGGGTTTGACCAGATAGTCGAAAATGCCTTCCTTTATGCAAGCCACTGCCGTTTCCACTTCCATGGAAGCGGTCATGATGATGATGGCGATGTCGGGAAATCTTCTGCGGATTTCCGGGAGAAGTTCCGTCCCGGAGACGTTTGGCATGAACAGGTCCAGGATGAGAATCGACACTTCGGTGGATTCCAGAAAGGGAATCAGGCGCCTGCTGTCTTCCAGAATCTCCACGTGCATGATGCCGGCACTCACAAGAATACTTTGGGCACCCAGGAGAATTCCCTGTTCATCATCCACCAACAGAACGGTGACGGGTTGGGTTATCGACGGATTCATGGAGCACTTTCCGGCTGGTTGGGAGAAATGGTCAGATTGATCCGAATGCTCGTTCCCCTACCTGATTCAGAGTTGATGTCCATGCTGCTCTTATGCCTTGTGAGAATGGACCGACAGATCGCAAGGCCGAGGCCGGTTCCACCCTTGGCAAGTTTGGTGGTAAAAAAGGGAAAGCAGATTTTTTCAAGGTTTTCCTCAGTGATTCCCTCCCCCTCATCCTCAACCACCACTGCAATCTTTCGTATGGTTTCGTCAAACCATGCACGAATTCGAACCTTCCGTGTTCTATCCGGTAAAGATTGCAAAGCATTGAGGATTAAATTGATGAAAACCTGTTCGAGTTGATGTGGATTGCCAATAACTCTTGGAAGGTTCGGGTCCGCCTCTGCAAAACATGATTGGGTATGTTTGTGGATTGGATTGGCCAGGATGGACAGGGCTGAATCCAGAACCTTCTTGATGCAGACATCATTGCGCAATATGCCATCATCAGGTCTGGTCACACGTTTCATGTCGCGGACAATACTGCCAATGCGCCTGCTGTTGCCAACGATATCTGCAAGAAACCCGGAACTCTTTTCGAGTATTTCACGCAAGGTTTCCCCGTCCAACATGATTGGGTCATAGATTTTTTCATTTTCCGACACTTGTACCAAAATATTTTGCCATGTTTTTTTCAGCCAGGAGGCTTGAAGAAGAATGGCGTTGTTGGGGTTGTTCACTTCATGGGCTACATTGGCGACCAGAGCACCAATGGTGGCCAAACGGGCATTGCGCATCGCTTTGGTTTCGGTATTGTGTTGCTGCGTTCGGTCGGAAACGATGACCATGGCCCATGGTAATGAAATGTTTTCGTGTTGTTTCATGGGTGCCGTACGCACATGCCACCACGTACCATCTGGACCTCCAATCTGGAATGATTCTGTCTGTAGCCGCGTGAACGTGCCATGCATGGCTCGCAAGAATCTGGGTTTGGACTGCTCCGGCAGAATATCCAGCAGTCTCTTTTCCATGAGGTTTTCGCTTTGTCCCGGGGGTGGGTGATTGATGAAATGGACGAAGCCCACTTGATCAAGAATCACAATGGTATCGGGCGAAGAGTCCACCAGGCACTTGAATTTATCTTCGCTTTCGTTCAGAGCCATGTTAATCCTGTCCAATTCCCTGGAACCATTCCATGTCGCAGGGAGCGGCTCCTTGTTGGGTTGGTGAAGCCGCATGGCCAGAACCATGGCCTGATATTCAAGTTTTCTTTTAATGAGACGGCCAAGTGCGATCAGATGTACGGGTTTGGTAACATACTCTTCTGCGCCGGAGGCAAACATACGGTCGACCGATACGGTACAGCCCTGGGGGACCATCATGATGATCGAATGCATCCTCTCCGGGAATTTCCGTCCGATGGTTGCGCTGACCTCAAAACCGTCCATGTCCGGCCTTTCGGAATCGATGATGATGATATCAGGATGGATGACTGAGAGCTGAATCATGGCCGTGACACCCCCCTCAGCCACGGCGACACCATACCCGCTGTTTTCAAGGAACCTTGCCAACCCCCGACGGGTTTCATCGTCCGTGTCCACGATGAGGATCAAGAGGTTGTTCCTGTTTCCACCGGGTGGGGTCAAAGGTTTTTCACTCATTTCACATCATCTTTTTGGTTACAAACACTTCTCAATATCCGCACCTGCCCATGTCATCGCTTCACCCCGCACCATTCCCCCGGAAGCCTGAAACCAGTCCTTCAACGGATGGGTGGTGCCACGGGAATTTTTGAGAAACGGTCATCCGCCTGACCAACCGGCATGGTCCTGTTCACCCATGGAGTGCATCCTTGAGGTTGATGTGTGGACCCATTACATTGACATGATACTACAGGTTTGAAGCGCCCCAACCCTCCAATGACCGTTTTCTTCCATGTAACACCAGGCAACCTTTGCCAGGAGAAGTTACCTGCGGAAGGATATCGAGCCGGATGACCATGCCGGTTGCCGCAGTTAACGACTCCTTTGCCTGGAACTCCAGGTTAACGGACGGACGGTATCAGTTCGGTCCGACGGTTCCGGGCGCGTCCATCACTGGAACTGTTGTCCGCCGCCGGTTGGGTTTCACCAAATGCTCTCGTATTGATCTGGCCATCGGAAACACCTGTGTTCAGCAGGTGGGCACGAACCGACTGATTGCGTCTTTCGGAAAGCTTTTGATTGTACGCATTGGATCCATCACTGTCGGTATGACCGTCCAATTCCATGTTGACGCCTGGATTTCTACGCATCACGGTGGAAACCTTTTCCAGGTCCGCCTTGTACGAATCCCTGACCAGCGATTTGTCATAGGGGAATAATATATTCCCGATACGCCAGCAGCCACGGACATCCACGTCGGCACCCTTGGGAGTCGTGGGACATTCATCAGACTCATTGAGGACATGATCGCCGTCCATATCAGGATTGATGGTCTCTGCGACATGAGGTGGACAGCCATTTTTGTCTACTTTCACGCCAGGAGGGGTACCTGGACAGCGATCATGTTCATCATAAACGCCATCACCATCGGAATCCTTGGGAACGTAATCCTCCTTGGGGAAATAGAACTGGGTTCCAACATTCCCCAATGTTCTGCTACCAATTTGCGGATGCCACTGCCTCCAGGAATGATAGTACCAGGCAGGCATCTCTTCCGCCTGCGCCGTTTCAGAACCGATCAAACCAACCAATAGAACCGAGGAGCATATTTTGAGAATTTTGTGTGATTTTTTCATTGTATTTGTTTCCAATGTTGGATTGTGATGAGAACATATGAGATTGTCAGGCACCTGTGTAACCGCTTTTATTTGATTCGATTACAAATATCCACCCCGACCGAGAATCAACCCCATTGCCGCCATTCCCTCCTCTTTTGCCTTGCGGGATCAACTTTTACATGTGCACCTGACGTTATGGGAAAGGGGGGCCAATCCTCCAGACAGCGGACGTGTCACCATGGTCCCCGATGGTCTTCTCCGGGGATGGAGGAAGTAGACCCTCCAGGATCAATGTCCCGGGACCATTCTATGGAAACGCACTTTTTGGGATGAGTCCTTTTCTTGCCCTTGTTGGTTGAAATAATCGGTGTCAGCTCAGAACCTGACCCCGATGCGCCTGTGACTTCAGATGACTATCGATAGAAATCCAGTGGAAAAAATAGTGAGATTCCTGGTGACTGTTTTGGAACATAATAGACAGGGGGGGGAGCATGGACAGGCTGAGTATGATAATAGGAACGTTCATGCCGATGCCAATTCCTTCGACTTCTATCATCGTCGCGCCTTTCGTGGAAATATCTCTTTCTTTCCCAATTTTCCCGTTTATCATCTTTGGCGGTGGCTTGGGACAGCGACAAAAGACCAATTGCACAAACAAGGAATAACGTCATCCATGTCTTTTGACTCCAAGAGCTGAAGAGTACAGATGGACGTGTTGAATATTTCATAAGATAATTCCCTTCCTTGGAGTAATGATACCAACGTGCCTTGGTCTGAAACGGTAAACACAAGACAACCCGGTTCTGGACTATTTATCCTTCCCCTTTTCATGGTCCATTTTTTTGGAGGCATCCATGTGCGTGCCATGGTGGAAAAATGAATTGACAGATTTTTGCTGGTCCACTGTCATGGATTTGAAAAGGTTTGAGAATGCTGGAATCATTTTCTGGACGCCATTGGCGTGGGCTTGGGCAATTTCCCCGTAGGATTTCAGATCTTCAACGGCGTTCATCTTATCGGCTTGATCAACCCTGTTCTGCGTCAGGGTATCCATGGTTTTCGCATTGTCGCGCAAAATCTGGGTGACATTGCCCCACAATTCTTCCTGGTTCGCATCAAGGTTGAGTTTGTCATGCATTTCAAGGATGCGCTGTTCGGTGCGAACCTGGTGAGCCTCCTTCTTGGTTGTATCATCAGCGACAACCTTTACTGAAAAGAACATCAGAGTGCCGGCCAAAACAATGGCCGCTGAAATATACCCCCTCGTTCCTGTAAGGAGGTGATATTTTTTGTTCATGATTAGTCCCCTGGTATTTGTTGCAGGTTTTTTGCACCATGCAAATTTCCCTGTTCCTTCTGTGTTTTGATGTTGGTCAAACAACACCGGTTTCATGTGGTTGTTATTGAATGAATATTGGTGCAATCTCTATTGGCTTACATCTCATCAATAAACATTGATGATTCCATCAACGAGGTTCCAATCGTTATTTAAAATTATTATTTGAGTTCAACGAATAAATTATGGAATTACCTGATCCTCATGTAGAGGTTAATGGTCGCAATTTGAGTTGATTCGATTAACATAATATTATCTTCAACATTTTCTTCACAGATCATCACGAAAAATTTCCTGGTATGGGCAAATGCACCAACTTAAAAATGTTGCACAATCTGGTCCACTTGTTTGATATTGATAAATTGATGACAATTACAATTAATTAAGCGCTATTCACAAATCATTGTTCCGATGAATACTAGCAACCCATCTGAATACAAACGTGTTCACAAATTTGGCTGTGGGTTGAATTTTTACTGATAAAATATAACGTTATGAAAAAATGGCGACATGAACAATATTGAGTATTTGTCACACCCCTTCAACGTTTCGATCATTGTGGGTGTTCAAGAAAACAATCGTGGCGTGTACGGTTCTTGGATAAACCTTCTTATGACATCGTTCTTGAACATGGTCAGTGATGGACGGAAATCATCATGGACTGGCCAATCGGAAAAGGGTCAGAACAGTTGAACCACGACCGGCCACCATCATTCAGTGGTGTCCCTTCCGATTGGCTCGTCCAGTCAGACTTTGGACGCAGTGTGGTCCAGATTTGACAAATTCCAGTGGACGTGGGTGATCAAATCCAGGAAAATCGGGGCTTAAGGAGGCTGTTTTCATGTGCCCCCGCGCCATAATCTCAGATTTTGAATACGGGCTGTCGGAACCGCTTCCTCGCGAATGGTTCCTTGAAAATCAGGATTGGAACGAATTCAGTCTGCTTTTCGCAGATACTGGTGGTGCAGGTCACCCAGATACGGAATGGAAGTCACGTTGCCGAAGTCCTTTGCCTGAAGAGGACGTTCGTCAGGGCCGTTTTTCCCGATGCCCAAGTGCGTGCGCGGGTCGTCGCATCTTTGAGACCCGTCCCTGGACGATGTTTTCCAAGGATAAAGCGTAATCGCAGTGGTTCCTGGAACTTTACCTGAACGGTCGGGGTTTCGGAAAAAATTGATGGCTCAGGCGAGAGGCGGAAAAACTGAGATGATCTCACCGTAGACGATTCCTCCCCCATGAGGAATCATTCCGTTTCGCCAATGTCTTGTGCCCCCTGAAGGAGATCTACCATGGCTCTTCTAGCGTTAAATGTGGGTGAACACATCGTTTCACTGCAATATGATGATTTTAAATTAATTGTGACAAAGTAGAATTAATCATGATGACAAAAACTACGTATCCCAAACCGGGTGCGGTTTATAATGGCAACTGGTTTCGCCCTTATGATGGCCGGATAGGGTTTTGAGGAAGGACAGGGGTGAGGTGACATCATCTGACTACGGTCCTGGAGCGATATATTTATAGATTTCCCGTTTGACCCGGATGTCCGGATTGTTCTTCAGCATTTTTCGGAGCGTTTGAACATTTTCGGGGTTGTCTTTCCCGGTTTCGCCGAGAATTTGAGCCATGACGACCTGTTCGGCGGGGTGTTGAACGGCCAGGGCGTTGTGGTTGACCCATTTGAGTTCTTCCGACCTCGGGGTGAACTCGGCAATGGCCTTCAGGGCGGCGGTTCTGACGGCGGGGGTGGTTTCCTGTTCGTAATGCTTGACAATCGTATTGAATGCCGTCGGATCATCCATTCGCCGCATCGCGCCATAGGCACTGGCGCGAACCCGGGCATTGGTCGATGAGAGGAACGGTTCGACCTTGGGAATCAGCTCCTTGCCACCATAATTCCCCACAGCGGTCAATGCTTGGATCTGGTCGGCGGGCGTTTTGCTCTTCCCGATATGCGTGGCCAATAATTGTCCCACCTTGGTTTGGGTCTCTTCATTGAGTTTCACCTTGTAGCCCAAGGCGCCAATGGCAAACAGGGCCATGGTTCCCATTTGGGTGTCCCGGGGATCGGCTGAGGATTGGGCGGACCGTTCGTGATAGCGGTACAGTCCATCCACCAGGAAGGGCTGGGGATATTCAAAGTTGTGAATGGAAGTCAACGCGCGCATCCGGGTCACTTCGGACCGGTTGGAATCAAGCAGGGAATTCAGGACCGCCTCCTGGGCCTCCCCATGACCCGCAGTCGTCAAAAGACGCCAAAATATCAGTTGGGTCGATTCATCCAGGCGCTCACGATGGGGATCCTGATTCATCAGGTCGATCAGCTCGGTACATGACCCGGGGTGTTTGCGCAAATAATTGACCATGAATCTTTCGGCGGCACGCTTGTCACTGCTTTCCTTGGATTGGGAAATCTTCTTGAACAGTTCCACCGCGCCATCCATCGTCAACCCGGCACCCAACTGATCCAGGGAGGCATCCGTCGTGTAATACTTGGTTTGCAAATAGCTGTCGGTATGGAGTCGGGCGGCAAAGGTGCCAAACGTGTCGGGAAACAGGCCGGTCGCGTCCCGTTCGATCAAGGTCAGCCTGGTCTCGCTTTCCGCTTCGGACCATTCATAGCCTTCCGCGGCCAGGATGATTTTTTCCTTGTATTCCATCGAAGTGATCCAGGGACCCTTGATCGCCATGGTCAGGGTTCCCCGGGAGTGCGCAATCCGCGCGGAAGAGTCGGCAATCGCTGATGGGGCGCTGGTGAAGTTTCTGTTCAGGCTGAGATAGTTTTTCTTTTCCTTGTCAAGGGTTACCGTCTTGTCCCTGGCATTCAACCTTCGGATCTGATAATCGGCCCGATAACGCCCGGTCAGATCGGTTTCAATGCTGCTCCAGGTTCGATATTCCTCCTTGGGGAGAATGATTTGCATGCCCAAAAGCATGTTTCTGACCAGGTCTTTGGCCTGGTCGGGAATGCCGCGGGTGAAGCGGAATTCCACGAATCGTCCTTGACTGTCCATCGAACAGACAAAAGGTTCACCCAGGGCGCGTTCATAAACCGGCTTTTCACCATTGATGCGAAAATCAAAATTTTGGATCAAACCTGCGACATTCCAGATGCCTGGCTCACGCGGGTAGAATTTCAGGTAAAGTTCCCCATGCATCGTTGATCGAACCGGGATCCGTTGATCCGTTTTGCGTGGGGAAGTGGGACCGCCGGCACCGGGAACTTTGGGTTGCATGAAGACAAAATCGACAGCGGCCTGACTTTGGCTGTCAAACCGCCATACCCCGACCTGATTCCTGGTGGGGCTGAACCGCAACTGGATTCCCGGCTGCGGGGTGACCGCAGCAGGTTCTTCAAGATGTTCGCCCGGGGACCCAACAACCCCGGGTACATCGGCAACGGATATGGTAGGTGGCGAAGACGGCTCCGGTGGGTTGCGTTGCCACCACCAGAGGGTGGATACGGTCACGGAAAGGATCACAACCAGACCGATCACCCACTCTTTTTTCGATGGGTTCATACCGTTTCGTTCCCATATCGGGTCGTCGTGAATCCAATGCCGCTGGCACCTTTCGGCCCCAGGATCGCACCAGCGGAAGATCCAAGGTGTAAGAACAGGTTACTGTGCATAAACAGGTGCCCCCGAAGTGCTCACCCAGCTCGGACTCCCACTCAACGTGGCGGTATGTCCGGAGGTTTGGTACAGGTACGTTTGATCGACGAGTGACGTACCTGTCGCTTCGTCAAATCGATAGTTTGCCACCAAGCCGGTTTCATTTCCCGTCACCGTCAGATTGAGGTTGTTCTGAATCTCGCTGGCGCTGCGTGCCACGCTCCAGATACGCACTTCATCCATTTGTCCGACAAAATAAGTCGTGGTGCTCGCATAGTAGCCGCCAATGGTGATGTCTGAATAGCTGAGGGTGGTGAATACCTTGCTGGATTTGCTGTAGAAACTGGTTTCCTGGACCCCATCGACATAAAGTTTCACCACGTTGACGTTCGCTGTATTGGCACTGTCATGGGTCACGGCAATGTGATGCCAGTTGCCATCCGTGATGGCGGTCGTGCCAACGATGGATCCCCCTTTCACATCCACACTCAAGGCACCATTGCTGCCGATGCCCACATGCCAATGTTGGCCGGAAAGTTGTTGGCCCCAATAAATCAGCGTCTTCCCAGCGGTCGTGGTTTTGATCCAGGCCTCAACCGTGCGGGATGCGGTACCGGTGATTCCCTTGTAACCGGTCACGGTGGCGTAGTCATCCACGCCATCAAACTCCAAGGCCGATCCCGCTGCGGAAGTTTTGTTCAGATTGGTCCAGGTCAGGGCGAGGTCCGCAGTGCCACTGGTGCCGGTCCAGTCCACCCTGATGTGATGCAATCCCTGAGTCATGGGCCAATAGGTCGTCATCGTTTTCCCGGAGGCACCACTCCAAGCGTCGATGACCTCGGTACCATCGACGTACAGGATCGCCCCGGAATCGGCGATCAGGGAAAGTTTGTACGTGTCTTCATCGAAATAATACAGGCCAACCCCGCTTGCACCGAATGTCTGGCCACTGGTGGTACCGGTCGGGGTCAGATTGGTCAGGGTCAAACTGTCGAGGGTGGCACTGGTTTGCGCCTGGGTACTATCGGTCACATTCAAGGGCAACCCGGTCAAGCTGCTGGAATTGAAATAGTTCATGTACATCGTTTCATCACTGACCAGCCGCCAACTCAGCTGGATATCGGCATCTCCCGATACGTCCGCATACTCCAACCGTATTTTGTGAACATCGGCATCCACGACCCGGACTTCATGATAGACCTGGGTGTCGGTGACACTGTTCCATTCGTCTATGACCAATACATCGTCCACCCAGAGCCTGACCTTGTCGTCGGCACGAACACTGAAGAGATAAGTGCAGGTGTCATTGACCTCATTGGCCCCGGCGCTTGAATTTTCATTTCCATCGCTGTCGGTTTTGTCAATCCCGTTGCAGGTCGAACTGGTACTGGTGAAGTCAAAATTTCCCTCCCAGCGCACCCCGAATGCGTCATCGCCATTGTTGTTCGCCGTGTCCAGAGGATCGTCGATGGGTTGCAAATAATGGGTCGGGGAACTGCTGCCCCAGTCAAACTTGACGGCGACAACGGAATCGCTGGAGGTGGTCGCCGCATCCTTTCTGATCAAGATCGGTTCAACCACATCCGTCGAGTCGGAAGATTGCGTCGCTTCCAGATCATCACTGGTACGATAATAATAACCGGTCATCTCCCCATTGGATTGCAAACCCCAGCTGACATCCAAGGCTCTGGGGTTGGTGTTGGAATTGCTGCTGCCATAAGTATAATCGTCATAAAGTTGATAAAGCAGACTGATGACGTGGTAGCCCTTGGTCAGGGCAACGGAGTGAATGGCTGCGGTCGCACTGTCATTGGCCGAACCTCCAGTATATTCCGTGCCATCGATGGTCAGGACCACCGCAGGATTGCTGCGGACGATGAAATCATAGGTGCCATCGGCGTCAAAGTAGAAAAAGCCCTCGTACTTCATGTATTCAAAACTCG
Source organism: Magnetococcales bacterium DCbin4 (assembly GCA_002753735.1). Classification (GTDB taxonomy): domain Bacteria; phylum Pseudomonadota; class Magnetococcia; order Magnetococcales; family UBA8363; genus UBA8363. The sequence continues at coordinate 19,270 of PEAN01000008.1, read as the reverse complement.
GGTTGCCCATCGACTCGGCGTTGTAGGAAAGGGATTGCGAATCCACAAGACTCTGGAATTCCTCGGTCGTGGTGCTTGTGCCGCTGCTTGCACTGGTGATGATACCGGTTTTGAGCCAACGATCCACCGGCAGGTAGGTCAGTGAAATTTCCGAATCGACCGAAACGGTGGCTCCCGTCGAATCCGTCCGACTGGTTTCATGTTGATATTCGAGCGAAATGACAAATCCGGTGTCGGGTGTCATCCAGGGCGATGAGGTCGTGGTCACAGTGGACGTTTGGGTATCATTCCATGTATCGATCAATTTTTCATCATTGACATACAATCGGACCCCATCATCGCTCTTGACCTGGAACATCCAATCGTAATAACCGATCACATGAGTATAATCTTTCTCCCACCGTACAGAAAATCGATCTGGATTGACCACATAACTTGTCGCTCCGGAAGTTTCTCCCGTGGGTGAAGCGTCGCCCCATTTATGGTTCGGGGACATTTCCTGATTCCTCCAGACCACCGATGAGGAGAGATCGGCCGTGTTGTAATAGGTTGCAGAGTATCCGTCATAGTCTGATTTTTCCCAGTAAAAGTCGATATCTGCCGTGCTTGAAGTTTTCGTGCTGGTATTTTTGGTATACTTCAAGTAAACGTCCTTGGTATCCGCCGAAGTGAAGGTCTTCTCGACCGTCGTGTTGATCGACGTGTAGGGATCATCAAAGGTATAATAAGCGTACAGCCCAGAAGTCGTTGCCGGAAGGCGATTGTACATGTCGGTGGCGATTTGAGTTTGCGTCCGCACCGTGTTCCACAAACGCAGTTCGTCGATATAGCCGTCCATATAGCGTGTCGAGGAATAAGGTCTGCCAATGTATACGCCGGTGGCCGTCTTGCTGCTGAATGTCGTACTCCAGGTCTTGCTGGCTTCCTGGACTCCATTCACATACAGCTTGAACGTGGAAGTGCCGCCGCTATTGATGGAATAGGTTGCTGCAATGTGATACCAGGTTCCAGTGGATAACGTCGTTGTGCCGGTTAATTTTCCGTTATCGCTCTGATTCCCTTTCTGGAATATGAAATAGGCCTTGCCGCCTGTCGTACCCGTATGGATCTCCATCTGGGAGTCACCACCAAAGCCATCACCGCTGCTATTATCTCCGATGTAGAAAATAATGCGGTCACTGGTGTTGTCCAGTTTGACCCAATGTTCGATGGTGCCACTGGTTGCCGCATTGACCTGCGATTTGAGATACGTGGTGCCAAGATTGATATAATCATCCGTGCCATCCAACCGCAGACTGCCTTTGCCCAAATTGTTGTCGGAGATGGTGCTTGTGGACAGGGCCTCCGTGGTGGTGCCGATCGAAGCGCCATTCTTCAAATCCGAGGTCCCGCCACTGACCGAGTCCTTGACCTGGGAGGTATTGGATGGATCGGGCAATTGCGCCAACGTTGCATCGTCGAGCGTGGCCAGGATATTGTCATCGGTGGCGATGTGGAACACATAGGTTCCAGATTCGAAATCAAAGGTTCCTTCCCATTCGATCGTACTGGGAGGACTGGTCGAGGAATAGTCAAGATTGGCGGAAATGGCGAGACTGCTGGTAGAACTGTTGGTCATGACCGCATAACGGTTCAATGGGGCGAAGGTTTTGACCCGTGGATTGATCAGGTTGATGGTCCAGGTCTCACCGCTCCACCGGGTAATGGTATAGGTGTATTTGTAGTCAACTTTTACGAATCCGATCTTCATTTTTACTTTTGCGAAGAGATAAACTTCTCCACTGAGTGTTGTAAGCTCCATGGGCGCTGAATATTTCAGCACCGCCGCAGGCAATGCTTCATCTTTCTTGAAACTGACTTGGTGATAAAGACCGATTTCCAATATGGTCAGGGAGATGCCAATTCCGACAGAATAGGTATAGACTTTGGACAACGTATAACCCACCCCGCCCTCGGCAAACCCCTCAAGGCCAACAAAAGGGCCTATGGTCGCCGTCACCACCTGGTTGGTGTCGACTTCAAGACGCCCACGCATCCCGGAGTAGCCGGTGGCTCCCACTGTGACAACCACCGGAATTGAAGCGATGAAGTATTGCTGGCTTTTTTCCTCGGTAGTGCTCTCGACATACATCTCATTGCCATTGTAATCCTTGGTGTTCCACATCGTCTGTGATTTGGTGGCGGTCTTGCCTTCGCAGGTCGATGATGTGTACAACTGATGGATCAGTTTGTAGGCGGTACCGACCGCTTCATTGGGGTCCGAGGGGATGTGCGAAAAGACGGTGGTGCCAAAAATCTTCTCTGTGATTCCCATCTCGCTGCAAAATGGATCTTCTCCATCCAACGTGGCACCCAGTTCAAGGCTGAACAGTGAAATGCTCGCACCGAACAAATTGAGTTTGAATTCGCTCGACCCGGCATCAAGTTCAGCCCACTCCGGCACATTGTCCGCGTCTGAGTCGATGGAATCGACACTGACACCTGTATTGTATTCGATGCCGATGGTGCTGTTTCCATAAGATTTATCCACGTTGGCGTAAGAGATGAAGTTCGTGCTCGTTCCGGAACTGCTGCCTGTGCGCAGTTGTTTGCTGACGTCGGTTGTTTTTCTGGAGGCCAGAAACATGATGGGCATGGACTTGACGTTGTCCTGCCGATTGTTTTCCCACTCTTGCACCTGTCCTTCCGGATCGACCCGGATGACCAGACTTCCTTCGGTATCCTGACTCAGGGCCGACAAGGTGTCGTAGGCTGCTGCGCTCAGATAGAGTTGATAGGTGAACCCCTGTTGATTCTGCCGGAACAGGGAAGCGCAACGCTCTTTGCCCCCCTCCTGAACGCATTGGACTTCATAGGATTTTTTCGTTTTAAGTGACGGATATCCCTTGTCGTTGGTATGCAGGATACTCAGAGGAAAGGTTTGTCCGTTCAATTGCAGTTCCATGGTGACATCGACTGGAACGGTGGTGTCCTGGGCCATGGATTCCACCTCCATGTTCAGGGAAAGATCGGCATTGATCGGTGGTGTGGCTCCCGATTCCAGGCGCTTGGACGGCAGTTGCAAACTATTGTTGGTCAATGTGGCCGAAAGAATGCGCAGGTTGGGTTGGGTGGGAACGCCGACAATCACGCTCGCCGGGGCCACCAGGACATTATCCGCGCTGTCGGTCAGGGATTCGCTTTGCAGGGCATCATCCTCACGAACGTAATCGGCCATGCCAATGCTGAAAACCGCGGCATAGGTGCCATCGGCCACAAACGTTGGAATGCTGAAAGAATGTTCCACCTGGGCCGTCATGAATGCCGAATCGGTATAGCGAATGGTGGTCTTGGTATCCGCATCCTGCGTGTTCGTGACGGTGGTGCTGGACAGGGTGGTGCCCAAAGAGGGGATGTTCAGTCCGGTCAAGGTGTAGTCCGGGGTGAACGTCGCTCCGTCGATCTTGAGATCGTTGATGTTGCCGGTGGGGAGCCTGACCAGATAGAGTTTGACAAAGGAATTGTATTTTGGAACTTCGGTCGTGACATTGAAGCGGATCGTCGTCGGGAAACCGCTCTGCATGACATCTTCCACCCAGACCTCGGTGAATTTCAAATTGCCCGCTTCAAAGTTGGGGATATAGGTATCGTCACCAACGCCATCGACAATGACCTGCGAATTCGCCACCTCAGCCTTGAATTGTACCGGTACCGCCATCCCCTTGGAGATCTGCATGGAAAACTTGCCCATGGCATCGGTGGTCGCCGTGGCGATGACATTGCCGGCGGTGTCCATCGCCGATACGACGGTGACTCCGGTCACTTCGCCGTTGTCATAGGCCACCTGACCGGTCTGGGTATAATCTTCGGTCACTTCATAGCTGGTTTTGTCCGCAGTGTCCCGCTTGTAGAGGTACAGATCATATCCCCCCTGGCCGCCCTCACGTTTTGAATGGAGCAGAATATATTCGGCATTCCTGGAAAGCGAAGGTTGGGCATCCTCGAAATCACTGTTCAAGGCGGGCAAAAAGATGAATTCCTTGGCACTCAGTTCATAAAGGAACACATCATACCCCACATGTTGGAGGTCGGGATTGTCCCGGTTGCTGTAGAACGCCAGATAATCCCCGTCCGTCGTCAGATCGGGACCGGCATCGATGAACGACGATGCAAACGTGGCGGGTGTGGTGACCTCGGCATTCATGCTGCGATTATACAGGATGATGTTCTTGCCGTTTTGATTCTTTGCCCGTTCAAAGGCATACAGAAGATTGTCCTTGCCACCAATGGTCGGTGCCGATTCGTTGCTCGAGGTTTTGATCTTGACCGATGCGGTATTCAGGAATTTTTTATTGACCAGATCATAAATGACGGGATCGAATGATGCAGTGGTCGAGGTGCTGGACTTCTTGGCAAAAATCAGACGCGTACCATCGTCATTGAGTTCAGCATTGGCTTCGATATCGGTGGTCGCCAGATCGGGCAGGGAAAGCATGGTCTGGGTTTGCAGATCATAGACCATGATATCGGGACCGTTGTCGATACTGCGTACCGTTTCAAAGGCCACCAGGCGGCCATTGCCGCTGATGCTGGGTTTCATCTCCGGTTCGCTCGAATTGAGGCCGGGGGTGGGCACCAATCCCTCTCCCACACGATACACGTAGAGATCGAACGCGCCAACACTGTCGGGACGGTTGCTTTGAAAGACAATCGTTTTCCCGTCGGCGCTCAAATCGCCCATCATGTCATCGCCAAGACCGTTCAATCCGGGCAAGGGGACGAAGTGGTGGTCGATTGCGGTGATGGCTTCGGCGGGTGGCATGGCATCTTCCTGATGCACCAGGAACAAAACCCCCGAGGGACCGCCATGCAGGAAGGTGATCGTGTCAAACCCCACGATGTAGTCGCGCCAATAATCCATGCCCAGAATGATGCGATAAAGCTTGGTACTGAAATCAACGATATCAATCTTGTTGACCGGGACGTTGTCGGCAATTTTCAGTTCATTGTCCGAACCGAACATCACCAGCGTCAGGGAGATCCGATCCACTGCACCCCAGGATTGGGTTTGCGGGTCGTAGCCCAGTTTGGCTGCGACCTCACGGTCCATCTGAATACGATCCTGGCTCGTCGTTCCCGGCAAAAGGAGACTCATCTCCTTGAGATCGAAGTCAAAATCTTCGGGCGCACCGTAGCGGGCCACAATCTGTTCACCCTCTCCGGACAAGGCATCGGCAAAAAACGGAATTCCCATGCTGACACTGCTCTGCGACGGTTCCGTGGCGTTTTCCTGTCCCGAAACCCGGGTATAAAACGCTTTATGCTTGGAAATCCCACCAATTCTGGGCAAGGTTCCCAGACTCAAGGCGGCGGTGCCGTCGGCGTTGACCGAAATCTCGATCATGTTGATTTCAGGTCGCAGGGCCTGGTCGTCGGGTTCAAGCGCCCAGACCGGGACATCGGGTTGCAACGTACCCTCCTGGCCGGAACCCACCGTTCCCTCTGGCGTGCTTCCAGATTGCGGGGTCTGGCCGTTGGTCGGAGGCGTCGATGTTTCGGGTTGCGGGGTACCCGTCTGGCCGGAACCCGATGTTCCCTCTGGCGTGCCATTTCCCGATTGCGGGGGTTGGTCGTTGGCCGGGGGAACCGAGGTTGAAGTGTCCGGTGGAATCGAAGTGGCGGGAGGCGCCGAAGTCGTGGTGGCCGGCGGGGGAACCGAAGTTGTGGTGGCCGGCGGGGGAACCGAGGTCGTGGTTGCTGGAGGCACCGAGGTCGTGGTTGCCGGGGGAACCGAAGTCGTGGTAGCCGGAACCGAGGTCGTGGTTGCTGGAGGCACCGAGGTCGTGGTAGCCGGAACCGAAGTCGTGGTTGCTGGAGGCACCGAGGTCGTGGTTGGCGGAGGTCCAACGCTGACCTGGTTGAAGGCGAGCACGTTCGTTGGCGTGCTGTTTCCAGTGAGTTGGAAGGGACTGTAGGTACGAAGCGTCCTGAGAAAAGAACTGGTTTTTAACGTGGTGGTCTGGCTGGAGTCGGCTGTTGCCGATGGGCCACTGCCAGGGGTTGTTTCCGTCGGCGTGCTGTTTTCGCCAGAGGGGGTCCCGGTTGGGGATGTGACCGCTACATTCGAGCCATAGATGCCAAAAATACCACTGGCACCTGAAAGGTCCATGCGCATGGCCGCAGCGCAATCCTCGCGTTTGGCAACAAGAACCCTGAACTGGGTGGCCTGATGATTACCGATGCGAATGTCTGTTTGGCTCAGGGTCCCCTCGACCTCTCCCAGCCCCAAAGACATTCGATAGCTGGTCGGGGGTCCGTTGGTGACCATTTCTTTTGGAAGTGAATCGGAAAACAACACGATGGCCGGCAGGGCGGTGTCGATCAGAAGATCCATTTTTTGTCCGGCGACCGTCATGGGAACCAGATACCAACCGGCGGCAGACCGCTTCAATGGCATGAATTCCGATGGTTTTTCCGATGTACCATTCCCTGAAGAGCCTCCTGATACCCCCGAGGAGTGGCTGGATGTTGGATCAGGGGATGCGGAGGTGGAGATGGAATTGCCGGAACGTGCGGCGCTGGAGGAACCACCTGCAGCCGTTTTGCCCTCCAGATTGACCATGTAGACATCGGTACCGCCCATCCCTCCCGGGCGTCGTGATTGGAAGATCAACGACTTGTTCGCCTGGGTCAGGTGGGGCGCAATGTCATCAAAGTTGGAATTCAAGCCGGAATATTTTCGGGTCAGTCCTGATTTCAGGTCAACAACATAGATGTCCCGATCAAAAAGGCCACTCGTGGGATTTTTCCGGTTGCTGTGCAAAGCCAGGAGCATGCCATCACTTCCGAGCGCGGGAGCGAGTTCATCCTTTCCGGTGTTGACCCCCCGTATTCCTGTAGAAAGGGTCTTGGTCTTCTTTTGTTGCAGATCGTAGACGGCGATATCCCTGTTGACGGTTTGTTCCGTCCCTTCATAGGCTTCAATCGTATAGGCCATGTAGTGGCCATCGTCACTCAGATGCGGCGAGCGATCATCGTAGGGACCGTTGGCCCCGGGCAGGTCGATGAACTTTGCTGTCTCCATGTCATAAAGGTAAATGTCACTGCCGCCGGTTCCCCCATCGCGTTTTGAGGTAAAGGCCAGGTATTGCCCGTTGCCGCTCAGGCTGGGCAACGTGTCATCCTTGACGGAGTTGATGGCTGCGGTGTCCCGCATCACCTTGTGTTCAATGTCATACAGAAATAGATCCTGATCCGTCCTTCCCGATTCCATGCTGGTGGCCTGGAACACCAGGAAACGACCGTCGCCCGAAAGGGCGGGATGGACATCGTGACCGGCATGGTTCAAATGGGGCAGATCCACCAATCCCACCCCCTTGCGCCAAAGATAGATGTCCATGCCCCCCATCCCCCCCTCGCGATCCGATTGAAAGGCGATCAGATCGCCACTGCTGTCGGAGGTGGGGAGTTCATCATTGCCAAGGGAGTTGAGTCCGGGCAAAGGGGGATAATCCTCCCCCAAAGCTGCGACCGTTGGGTTCAGGGCGTCTTTCATATCCACACGGCGCAACAGACTGATGGTGGCATCCGGACCGTCATGGAGGGTGGAGCGATAATCATACCCGACGACATACTCCTGCCACCGGTTGATGCCAAGAACCGCTTCAAATTCCACGCCCGAGGTGCTGTACGGGGCGATGCTGATTTCCGAGGTCTTGAATTTTGGCAGGATGGGCGCGGTTCCGTTCACGCCGATGAGATTGATTTCAACCTCATCGCTTGCGGATAATTTCCAACGTTTGTTGGCGGTGTCATAACCCAGTTCCTTCGCCACTTCGGTATCCAGGACCAGTTTGCTGACGGCACCGGAATCGAGCAGGATATCAAGGTCGCCGGTGTTGATTTCCCCCAGGCGGCTTTTGGCCCGGAAGGGAATCTGGATGTCGGTATAAGTGCTCGTGGCCGAGGGATCATAGGGGTTGGTAATGGGGAGGGCTTTGGCCCTCATGACGTATTGGGATTTGGCGCGGTCCAGAATGGGCATGCTGCCAAAGGTGAGGGTCGCCGTTCCGGCGGGGGGGAGATTGAATTCCATCATGTCCACCTCGGGAACGAGCTTGTTCAAGGTGGCTTCCAATGGATTATTGTTGCCCATGCTGAGATCCAACCCCCGGGTGCGCCGCATGCCGATGATGCCATCAGCCCCTTTGGCGGTCAGCGACGGATCATTTTCGGAGTCGGGGGTTTGGATCACCATGATGTTCATGCTCGGGGTCGTATAGGGACCGATGCGCACCGGTGCCGTGGCCAGGACCCCCTGGCGGATGCCACTGGCATAGGATTTCTTGATCTTGGTTTCGCTGGCCACGATCCCGGTATTGCTGGGATCGATCTTGTCCTGGAACACCAGCAAGGCGTCCGATCCGGTATCCATGAGCAGGTTGAACACCTGTTGACCCACCTTGACCGGGAGAAGGTATTGGTTGGCCCCGGAACGGGTGAGTTGAAAGGTGGCGGTCGTTGCATCCATCTTCGAGTTGGTGGAGAGGCTTGAATCGGAAGGGGCTTTTCCAGTGGCTGCGTTGATTCCCTGAACAAGGTTGCCGGTGATGGTTTTCACATTCGCGATCAGTGCCGTCATTTCCTCGTCGATTTGTCCCTTCGCGCTGTCACCAACCTTCAGATTGGCGAAACGGGTGGACAACTCAGCCAACAATGCCGGGGATTTGCTCGACGATCCAACCAGGTTACGGGCCGATTGGATCGCGGTCAGCGCCTGATTTTTCATATTTTCAGAAATTTTTGTTTGTTCAAGGCTGGTGGTCGCAGTTCCGGAATCAATCTGTGGAAGAACGGTACTCAGGGATTTTGCCAGCGCCGCGTTAACCTCTGTGGAAGTCATCTTTGCGCCATCGTTCTTGGTGACCGACAGGTTGTTCGACACGAGTTCAGTCAAGATATCCACGGTATGTACCGCCATGGATTGCATGAACGTACTGGGGTTCATGTCCGCAGGCAGGGTGGTTGACAAGGTGGCTCCCCCACTTTGACCATCCAGGGTGCCATCTGAAATATCCTCGGCAATGGCGGCATAGATTTTTTCCTGGTCCAGGGCGTTGGTGCCTGCAACCCGGCGTACCGTTTCACCCAGTGCCTCCGAAGCCTTGGCAACGGTGGCGATATTCGCCGAAGCGATCGGGGTGGTCAAAGGGTCCAGGTCGGCCTGGCCGCCATCGATGCCAAAACCATAAGCGGCTACGATTTTTTTCCGAGCGGCGTCAATGTTTTCCTGTGCAACCCGGGACAGGGTACCGCCCGCAAGGGTCATACTGGCCTTGGTGATCAGCGTCGTGAGGGGGGAAACGTTGACCGTTTCCTTGGATGAATCCATGAACATGGAAGAGAGCGTGACGTTCATGGGTTCGCCGGTCACCGAATCGATACCGCCGGTTGCTCGGATTTCCAACGGCCGTGGAACATTGAGGGGAATGTCCAGGAAATAGCGCGCATTGCCGTCGCTGGTGGTGGTCGCGACCTTGGCTCCCGTCGCATCATGGACGGTGATGGTGGTATTCGTGACCGCGCCATCGAAGATGACCCCGGAAACGGGTACTTTGGCCGCCGATGTCGATCCATCCCCCGATCCGCCGCCACCGCCACATCCCACGGAAAAAAGGAGATGCAACAGTGCCAGAACAACACCAATAACCATTTTTTTCATCGTCGTGAACCTTGTTGAGGTGGGACGGTGCAGCAATAATATTAATCGTTAAAAAGATTATTAATATATAAATCAGTCCAAGAATCCCCAACATGTTGCATGATAAAAATGATAATGAAATTGCTTGTTCCATTGATCATGTTGGATAGGATGACCCGATAGATGATTCGAGCTCATTTATAATCAAAAATGGGATCCAATGAAATTCAAAATGAGACCAATTTGGATGCTCTATTGATAATATGTTGATGGTTAATGGACATGGGAAGAATTGGTGAACCGAAAACAGTTGGAGCATTGAAAATGCCTCATGAAACCAAGCAATTCCCTCATCGCCATTTCCTGCAGTCCCCTGCGAAGATCTATTTGGCGGCTCGCATGAACCTGGAAGACCGCATCCACACCCATCAGGCTCAGCATTGCAAGAAGAAAATATGAACAATAATAACGATCTGCAATCGGAATATCGCCAAACTTCAATCCACCGAGAATTTGTCGAAGCAAAGCATGTTCACCGGTTGCCTTCCCCTGACCCGGTCCCACGGCCATATCCAAAACGGCTCCAGTAGCCAACGGAATCAAGACCACCAAGCGTGCCAGAGGAAATCCAAGCCCCGGCTTCTGGCAGACCGGTTGAGGAAAATCAACTTGGTTTTCAGGTGTGTCAGGCATCGATACCGTCGTCTCTGGCGTGCCTGACGGTATGCACCGGTTCCAGGAGAACATGGCGACTTGCCTTGTTCAATCCTTTCCACGATCACACGGGCGACCGCTCCGCGACAAGAATGATCCGCATTGGGAACCTGGGCAATGAAGGCCGCCAGAGTCACGATTGGAGAAAGAACTCGGTCACGGAATACTGCTTTTTGCTCTTCCAAAATCTGGAGTATGAAGCCAGACGACAACACATCCCCGAACGGCAATCCATCCCTCAGGGGAAAATTGCATTTTCAATTTTCGATTTGGAGTACAGCCGCTCTCCGTGTAGACTTGAACATCATCGGCCTCCTGTTTGGTCACAGTTTAACGCTTGAGATACGTTAATCATGCGCCATCAGGGGGTCGATGTCACAGTCAATTGAAGTCTGAAATAAATCTCCTATCTAAGCGCCATTGCCCTCGGATCCTCTACACCAATAAAACCTTTCCTGCTCCAACCGCTTCTGCCAAAGACAAAAACCGTTACGCTCCCAGTAAAGAATCTTCACCCTGTTGCGCTGCCGGTTGGTAAACACAAAAAGCCGGCCAGAAAACGGGTTCCCAATCCAGGTTCCCTTCGACCAGTGTCGCCAGGCTGACGAGGCCCTTGCGAAAATCGATAGGGCGGGTGCATGGCGGCACCTCCGTCAGATCGTGAGGCGGGCGCATCACGGCAAACTTCAGAGCGTACTCTTTCAACATCCCGCCAGACACGCCCTCACATTGCTTGGCATGCTTGATCCAAAATTTTTGCAGGGGCGTCCATCCAACCCCACCCGGCGTTCGCGCATCCATATCCACCTCCATGACGTTGAACATATGGAACGAGAATCGTGGATATGGGAAATCTTTGGAACCCTGCGGTTCGTTCGGCGCTTACGGACCAGTCTTCACTTTCCATATTGATTCCCGTTGAACCGGTATCTGGTAAAATCCTTGCTCGAAGGACGCTGCCGGCGCCTCAATCACCACCGTTGGCGGCTCTGCTCCGCTCATTTTCTTTTCGTCCTTGACCTTTCATCAAAGTGATGGGATGATTGTACCGTTCTCTTAGGAAATCAAATGGTTAAATGTGATTATCCAGGGCAAATCGTTCTTCGCGTTTTTTTGCGATGCTTGGGGACCGCCTTCCAGGGGGGTTATATGAAGAAACTGATCGTTGTTTTTGTCACTCTGTTGATTGGTGTCAATTGGGCTGTGGGTGCTTCTGCGAAAGAGGATCCGATGATTGCGTGCAAAAAACTTGCAGAAGAGAAGAAAATAACGAAAGATAAAGCCAGATTTATCTACGACTGTGTTAAGAAGACCAATAAATAGGGTGGTTCCCTGGTATCGCCTGGCTGGCTGTGGATATGATTTCTGATACCGTGTTCCCCCTGGTACCCCTCTTTAGCGATTTTTACGGAGATGGAGCGTGGGGGCGTGTTTACAGAAGAAAATTGTTGTGGGGCGAAGAAGTTTATCGGGTTTCATCGCAAACTCCGTTGCGGGCCAAAGATCCCATGAGATCTCGCCATATTTATGCGACCATGGCGTAGAACTGCTGTACCGGAAACATTTTAATCCTCCGACCATCTGTCCTTTCCGGATCTCTGAACCTGTTTGATCCCCTTACCCTTCCAAATTGGTTGAATTGTACCAATTGATAAACAGGCCGGCATCAAAGCAACGCCCGACATTTCACCCATTCCTGCCAATCTTGCCCGTGCAGAACTTTCTGAAAGCGAATAACCGGCGGCAACGTGAAGAAAATAGATCCTCATCAAGTCCCCAAGGGAATTGACGTTCTTCTTTGAAAACCGCACGGCCCCCGTTTCCTTGGCAAGTGCCTCCCAGTTGGCTGGAAGCAAGGAAAGAATGAAATTCCAATTTTGGTTCATCAGTTTGATTGAATTAGCCATAATGCGCCTGTTTTGGCACATATCCTGGCCTTCAATAAACAGTTCAAAGTAAATCAACGCTTATGGGGCAATCCCCCAGACCCCTTTTTTTTCAATAATAGATCAATGAATTGGCAGTCTCACATTTCCCATTCCCGCACCAGCACAAGAAGCGTTGCCCGGATCAAACGTTCCAGAAAGGAACGAGGTTCAGCCTGAAGGTGGACCTCCCCGGCCAAACGCATGGAAGGCCAACCGGGAGGCATGTCCGCGTTCAGGCGCAGCCGAAACAAAGCCGCTTCCGGCACGGCGACGTTGTGTTGCATTCTGACGGCGATGGGGCCCCCATAAAGGGAAGCCATCAAAGGTTCCTCCAGTTCGGTCAAGCCAATGGTTTCCATGTTCCCGGCTCGTAGTGGTATGGACGGGAATTCCACCACATTGGGGATGAACTGCCCTTCGGCACCCGTTCTCAACCGGCCCAATGCCTCTTCATCCAGGTAGACATCGATCACAAGCCGACCGAAGCCAACCAGCGTCGCCAGAGGGGTCCCCGCCCCAAGCCAGACCCCGGGTGCCAGATCCGGGGGGATGTCCAAAAGTTTGCCATCAAAGGGGGCGGACAGGGTCAGGTGTTGCCGGGCCGCCGCAAGCCCGGCCAGGGTGGTGGCCGAACGCGCTCGTTCTCCCTGGGCGAGAAGCGCCTGCCGTGCCCAGCCCAACTCCAGGCCGGCGGCGTCGAGTTGCCAGTTGGAGCCTTGCAGCCGAACCCGATTGAGTCGTTCCTGGCGCTTGATCTCGGGGGATGCGAGAACGAACAGTTCTTCACCTTGGTGGAAGGTTCCGTGGTTTGCGGGGGGCAGTCGCTCCAATCGGGACGTTTCCGGAACATGGATGCGCATCATCCGCTCCGGTTGCACGATGGCAGGCGCGGTGATCTGCCGCGATAGCGGGGCGCAGAGCAGAACGAGTAACAGGAGGAGGATTCCCGGCAGTCTCCAGGTGGTTCTGGCCAATCCCTTGAGCTGGTACCAGGTGTTGACCTCCCGCCAGACGGGCAGAAAAATGAACCAGCCGATTTCCACGGCAAACAGGAATATCCCCACGATCTTGATGAAAAAATGGTAGACCAGGATGGCGATTCCAAAAAACAGGACGAAGCGGTAGATCCAGGTGGCCAGGGCAAAAAGGATGAAGAACGGTCCCATCCCTGGACGGGTTGTCTCTGGCGGCGGCAGACCGGGAGAAAAAAGCCATTCCCGCAGGTGCCAGCGGGTCAGGGCAAAGGAGCGTTCGTGCAGGTTGGGTAGATCCAGCCAGTCCGACAGCACGAAATAACCGTCGAAACGCATGAACGGGGAAAGGTTGATCGCCAGGGTCGTCGCCAGGGATGTGGTGGCCAGCCAGAACGCCACCTCGCGTCCAGGCCCCTGGGGCAGCAGGTTCCAGGCCAGCAGCGCAAGGATGGCCAACGCACTTTCCGCCACAATGCCTGCCAGGGCGATGGACAGCCGTTTGTGCTTGTCTCCCAGTTTCCAGGCTTCCGTGGTGTCGGTATAGAGCAATGGCAGAAGCACCAAAAAGGCCACCCCCATGGTCGGCACGCGGCAGCCATGGCGTTTGGCCGTGTAGGCATGCCCCAACTCGTGGATGCCCTTGACCGCGATCAGGGCCAGGCCGGTTTCCAGAAGACCGATTCGCTGAAGATGGTTCAGCAGCTCCGCTTGGAAAGGATCCCACTGCCTGAGCAGCAGAAAAAGCGCCAACAACCCCGATCCCCCCAGCAACCAGAAGAATCCCCGGCTGAAAAAAATCGCAACCCACGGCAGGCTTCTCGACAGAAACCGGTCCGGTTGCGCCAACGGGATCCGGAAGAACAGGTAGTGATGCAGCAGCCAGGTCAGCCACTGGCCGCGATTGGCCCGGGCCTTCATGGCCAGGGATCGGCTGTGCTCCGGATGAGGCGAGGTGAGCAGGTGGTTGTTCGACAGGAAACGGGCGGTTTGTTCCATATCTTCGGCATCAATGGTCAGCGGCGTCTCCCGGCGGATGCGATCTTGCACCGTTTGGGTATCGCCTTCATGCCAGCGGGATAGAATTTCGAACATCAGCCAGTTAATCCGGAAAAACCGGTTCCGGGACGGGTCGGCCAGGGTCCAGACCGGGGAACCGTCGGGGGCGGGGGGGGCCGGATGAAGGGTCAGCTCCTCCCGCAGCCCGGGCAGGGTTGTGTTCACCAGCCGAGCCACTGGCGCATGACTGCCAGGGGACGGCGGGCCAGCCACCAGAAGAGGGAAACCCGTTCCCCCTGGAGGCGGGCCATTCCCTGGAGGCCCAGACGAAGTGGCGGGCCTTCCCCGGTCAGGGTGGCGCGCAATTGATGGGCCTGGGTGCCGTCGGGACGGGGGGTGGCATCAAAGGCCAGAAACCGCAGGCGTGCCTGGCGCGGATGCAGGGGATCGATGTTGAGAAAAAGAGTCACCTTTGCCCCCGGTTCCAGGGGAATCAGATTGCCGCTGGACAACCATGCCTCGATTTCGGTTTCCTTCTCCTGAGCGACCATGAGAATTTTTTCACCGGTCACCACCGGGCGGCCAATCCAGCCTTGCGGGTCGCTGAACAGGGCGATGCCATCACGGCTGGCGGCAACCCGACTCTGCCCGAGCAATTCTTCCAGCCCTTCCGCTTCCAGACGTTTTTCCTCCACCCGCCCGATCAGAATGGCCAGTTGTCCTTTTGATCGGGGGTCGGACAGGGCTTGTTGGGTGGCGAGGAAATATTCCGAGTTGGCAATATCCAAACTTTTGCGTGCCACATCCAGACGGCTTTTCAGGTTGGTATCGTCCAGATCGAACAGGGGTTGGCCGATCTGGACCGGATCGTTGGGTTGAACATGGAACTGCATCACCACCCCATCCATGGGAGCGCGTATGACCTCGGGATTGACGGCGACGAGTTTACCCGGAGCCAGGGCCGAGAGGGGAACCCGGAGCGACAGGATCGCCAGAAGCACGACCGGCAGGGCCAGCCAGCTTTTTCGGGAAAAGATCTTCGTCCACCAGGGTGGGGGTTTGTGTGCCCGTTGCAAGGCCCAGGCATGTGCCTGGATCTCCGCCAGATGTTCGAGCAGGACGAGTTCGTTTCCGTCGAAGGGTTCCTCACGCGCCAGGAGCAGCCATCCCAGGGTGATCCGATGGGCTTTGAGGTGGAATACGACCGCGTGCTGGGGTAACCACTCCGGCCACTGGTCCCGCAGGGGATCGGGAGCCTCGTGTCCTGACAGGAGCAAGGGGGAGGGCGCGCCAATCTGACTGAAGGCATGGTAAAGGCGGTTCAGCCACAACACAAAAGGGATGCGGGGATCCACCGTCGGGACACCGGAGAGGGTGACAACCTTGCCGACAGCGTTCCACAACACACCCTGGCGATAGGGAACCAGGGTATGGCTTTCGTTGACCAGGATGAAGTGCAACTCCTCGAGGGTCTCGGCACTGCGTCCCCTTTGGCCCAGTTGCAAAAGGACAACCAATGGGGGGGGCGTTGAGGTCACGGTGGAGTGGAAGGTCCGGGAGTGGTGTGATCAAGGCCGGACGCGTGCGGTGGGGTGATGGCGATCCGTCCACTCATGCCGACAAGCAGTCCATCGGTGCCGCCGGTGAGTTGACCGGTGATCTTGATGGACTGGCTGACCGGATCCACCCGGGCACCGAGGCGGATGATCCTGGCGGGATGCTCCATCCCGGTCTCGTCGGCGTGCAGGACGAATTCAAGTCCCGGTTTGATCCAGGACAACCAACTGGAGGGTGCGATGAATTCAACCTCCAACCGGCTGTCATCGAGAATGTCGAGGACGGGCTGGCCGGCCTGAAGATATTGGTGTTCGCGTCCTTTCTGTTCGGCCACCCGTCCGGGGAAGGGGGCCGCAAGGGAACATTTGTCCACCGTTGCCGCCCAAAGACTCTCTTCGGCCCGGGCTTTGGCGGCTTCGGCGGCACTGGTGGCCACCTCCAGGGTTCCCATGGAGTTCATTTCCGCAAGTTTGGCATTGACGGAGGCGATCTTCTCCGCCGCTGTCCGTGCCGCCCGCGCTTTTCTCAGCTGCGCCTGCTGGATGCCACAATCCAGGGTTACCAGGGTTTCTCCAGCTTTGAATCGGCCCCCTTCGGCGACATGGATCCGCAGGATCCTTGCAGGCAGCTCGGTGGCCAGGGTGGTATGGTCCCGCGGCAGGATCTGACCGCGCAGACTTTCCGACCTGAGGGCGGTGGGTTGGAAGGGGCGACCGGGGGGGGAACCGATGTCGGCGGACGCTGCTCCCGGGGTGGATCCTGGAGCCTTCTGCCAGGGGTCGGCGGCCAGGAGAACCTTGGGATGACACGCGATCAGGACCAGGACGAAGGGAATGACGAACCGTCTCCAGGACGATGCAAGGCCCGGAGTGGGGGGGGGACATCCCCTTGTCGGAGCGGGTTCCGGTGAATGAATACACCTTCTTCTCATGTCAAATCGTTTTGTCTGTTGGGTCATGGTGTACGGCGAACCAGACGAGCGGCAATCCATTCCATGGGTCCCACGCGCAGCCATCGGCCGTCCGGACTCGTTTCAAGCACTTTCAAGATTTCTCCAGCGGTGACCAGACGTACTCTGGCGTGCTGCGATCCAGGTCCGCCGCGCACGACGGCGTTGGTTTCCACAACGGCCCCCTCTCCCGTTGCCGGACCGGGTGCCTTGGGTGTGGTGGTGTTTGGCAAAACCGGTGACTCGGGCGCAGCTGTGGTCGGGGTACGGGCGGGAATCACGGGCGGCGTTCCGCGGGGCGGCATGCCGACGCTGGAAAACTGACCGGCCAGCCAACGATCCACCCGTTGGGTGAGATCCTCCAATCCCCCTTCGCCGATGGAGCCGATTCCGGGATCCTGGCCGGTGGTGGCCATCATCCGGCCCAGGGCGTTGTGCGTCAGGGCCAGGGCGTTGTAGAGGCGTATTTCCGCCAGAATGGCGCTGGTTTCGCTGGCGATCTGGTCCAGGAGACTTTGGGATTCCTGTTCGGCCCGGTTGCTGGTGTGGCGGGCGATCTCCTTTTCCACCTCGAAGAGTTCGTTGGAACGGCGCAACTGCACCTTGGCCTGATCGAATTGGTGCCAGGCGACGTGTACCTGGGAGAGCAGGGCCATGCGCAGGGCCAGCCGCTTGATCTCCATGACCTCTTCATTGGTGCGGTTGTAGGTCAGTTGATCGGGTGCCGAGAGCAGGCCCAGGAGATTCCAGGTGACCTTGAGGCCGGTTTCGTACCAATCCTTGTTGAGGGTGTAGGCGTTGTTGTCGCGTTTGCGCGAGGCGCTCAGGGTGATGCCGGGGAACAGCTTGAGCAGGCTTTTGCGGCTTTCATCGACGGTGATGCGCCCCTGATAGGCCATTTCCCTCATGTCCGGCTGACGGATCAGGGCCGATTCCTCCATTTTTTCAAGCGACATCGACCACTCGGGAACTTGCAGGGGACCCTTGGGCACTTCCAGGGTGAAGGATCTGCCCGGCGGCAGTGTCATCATGGTGGCCAGATCCACCTTGGACGTGGACATCTCCTGCGCCAGCGATTCGAGTTGTCGCAGGTTTTCCAATAGCGATTTCCGGTAGCGCAAAGAGTCCAGCGGTGAGCGCAGTTCACTGTCCTCGGCTTTTTTGGCATCATCCAGCGCCGACTCGGCCCGCGTGATGGCTGCCTGCAACCGGGGTTGCAGTTCCTGGGCGGCGACGGCACGCCAATAGGCCGACCGGGCCTCCTGCACCAGGTTTTGGATCACCTTGCGTTCCCGCTCGTGGGCGATGAGGCGGCGGTCGGCATTTTGACGGGCGTTGAAATAGCTGACGCCAAAATCCAGGATGTTCCAGGTCAGGTCCAGATCCGATGTCAGACGCTCTCGTTCCTGGGATGTGGAAACTTCCAGGGACTGTTGGCCGGTGAGCATGGACCGGCTGCTGGAGGCGCTGTCGTTGGAACGTCCGGAATAGGCGCTGCTGGCGGCCAGTTTCGGCAGCAGTTCAAATTTGTCCAGGCTGGTGAGATCCATGGCCTGGGCCTCTTCCACCACCTTGACCCGATGGTCCAGATTGAAACGCAGGGCGCGCGCCACCACCTCCGCCCGGGTCAGGGGGCGCTGGATGGGGGCCACCCCCTTGAACATCAATTCCAAATCCCGGGTACGTTGTCGATTCAACTCTTCGACGTTCAAAGCCTTGGGGGTTACCGTGCAGCCGGCGGCGAGCAGGCCGCAAAGGGCCAGACAACCAAGGATTCGGGAACCTGCCGTTCCTTGTTTTGATGGTATTGTCACAGTTTTTCCCTGTCATTCAGGTTATTAATTGTAGTTCATAATGAACACAGCAAGAAACATTCCTATGACAGTATTCCTCTGGATGCAAGTTTTTCCGCAGCGTGTTGCAACCGTGTGGCGCGGGCGAACAGGCCATCGCGGCCCTGGGTGGCCAGTTGGCGGCTGAATGCCTGTTTGCCGTGCCGAAGGTTGGTCTGCTCCGTTCCACCGTCATCCCGGTCCCAGATGGAGGCCAGACGGACGGGTCGGAGCCATGGGGCGTGTCGTTCCAGAAGTTCTGCCCCCGGACCGGTCGGGGTATTGGGCGCCGGGTTGCCCACCTTGACGCGGAAAACCGCTACGGCCTCCTTGCCCGAACTATCCCGGGCCACCACCTTGATGGCGACGTCGGCGTTGGTGCCGGGCGGGGGTTCGCCGGAAAACTTGCCGGTGGTGGCGTCAAACTTGAGCCAGGTGGGAAGGGCTTGGCCATCGGCCTGCTGGGCCAGCAGTTGTACAATGGCATTGCCGTCGGTGTGAACGAAGGCGGTGGAAGGGATGGAGAAGTCGATACCACCGCTGGAGACGACATCGGGGATGCCGTCAGCCAGAAAGAGTCCCGTTTGTCCTGGTGGCACGCTGACTGGAGAGGCGGTGACTTGAAAGCCGCCGCCCGCCGG
>PEAN01000132.1 GCA_002753735.1 Magnetococcales bacterium DCbin4 | reverse complement strand
CAGTCCACTGGAATTTGTCAAGTTTGGCTCCCATTGCGTCCAAAATCTGGCCGGACGAATCAATCGGAAGAGTCACCCAGGAATTCCAATAATTTGATATTGTGTCCCCGGAATTCCCCGGAATTCCGGTGGATTTCCACGGAATTCGTCCCCAGGAAATAGATATACTGTCCCTGGATTTCACGGACACAGGAAATAGATATACTGTCCCTGGATTTCACGGACAGGAAATAGATATACTGTCCCTGGATTTCACATTTCGCTGGATTTCACATTTCAGGAATTCCAATAATTTGGTATTGTGTCCCTGGAATTCCATTTCGGAATTCCCCTGGTATTGTGTCCCCGGAATTCCCCGGAAATAGATATACTGTCCCTGGATTTCCGGGATTTCTGGGAAATAGATATACTGTCCCTGGATTTCCGAGACAGAACCGATGAGTTATTAATTTCCACTTCCTAAATCGAAATCCCTGCCAGCTTCAATAAGTGATGCAATAATCCTTTCTTTAGGCTGGTATTACCATGAATCGGTACGGAGATACGGGCAGGGTTACCCGGTTTTATATACACATGATGACTTCCCTTTACCCTTTGCAACGACCACCCGTGCTGTTCCAGTAAACGGGCCAACTCCTTGCCAGTCAAAAGCTTCAAACAGCAATCTCCATAACCCGACTTTTACCATCCATGGAAATCTCCTGAACATCAACCGACAAACATGCGGTTATCGCCTCATGGAGGTTACTCAATAACTCACCCAGGGTCTCGCCTTGTGTGGCGCATCCCGGTATGGCAGGCACTTCGGCCCAAAAACCGCCTTCTTCAGCGTCATGGATAACAACCTTCAGGTTCACAAGCCATGTCCTTTCTTTAAACTCGTTACAGCCAACTATTTGTCGAAAAACCAGGAATTCTCGTTCCCAATCAATACCATCATAAGCAATAGGTAGAAAGAACGCCAAAAGCTCGGGAAAATAGGCATCCAGGACATCTTTCCATGGGACACCAAACTCATCGTTGGGACGGTTTTCGGTGTTTTCCGTCACATCTCTTACGTGTTTGGTCCCGAAGGGTTGTGCCCCCACTTAAGGCATGCAACGAGGACTACCATCGATTCTTGGCCGATCCATCCAAAAGCCAAGCAGAATCGTCACAACTTCTGAGCCGTAACTGAATAGCGTTGGGCCATACGGAAAAACTCCCTCACGGTTGGATTGTCCAGGATTTCACCTTTCCAGTCCACTGAAATTTGTCAAGTTTGGCTCCCATTGCATCCAAAATCTGGCCGAATGAACCAATCGGGAGGTCACCCCGGAATTCATTTGGTATTGTGTCCCCGGAATTTCACGAAGGGGTTTTCCCATTGATGGCAAAACAGGTCAGACCATCTCTTTCAGAACCTTTCGGGGACAGAGGCCATCATAGGCCGTTATACTGATCAGAGGCGAAAGAGAGCGATTTTCATCAGGGCCGGGGGTTCAGTGCCCCACATTAAAGGCCGTATATATGTCAGCAGTCATGATCCTGATTGTGCCAAAAAACGGAAATTTCCCTTGCAACGGGGGGTGGGTCCATATATGTCCCTGGATTTCCGGAAATAGATATACTGTCCCTGGATTTCAAGGCACCAAAGACTCAAAGTTCCTATTGTCCGCCTCGCACAGGCCAGACATAGTTACTGTTCTCCATGCCGCCGCTGTTGTCCACGTTGCCGTTGCCGAGGTTCACGACCCATGCGTTGGACGTGCTGATCGCGGAGCCAGACCAATAGCCGTCGGTCTGGACCCCAGAAAACGCATGCCCTGTCGGCAAGGCAGGACCGCTACGCCCCACGTCGATCAGACTTTCCAACTCATTGACACTGGGCAGCCGCCAATCATTTTGACCCCCGGCATACCCGGTACAGGTCGCAGTACCGCCGTTAAGGTCGGCAACTTTGGTCCGCGCCGAAGACCAGGAGGAAATTCCCCAACAATTCGCATTCTTCATCCAGATCAGACTGGTCAAGGCATCAAACACCGTACCATCCCCCATATCGCTGAAACGGGGATTGGGCCAAGCCTGACCTTTCTGCAAGGCACCGTCATCGGCGGTGCCATAAGAGGTGGTCTGACCGGTCTTGGGTACCGGAGCCGGTTCTCCCGCAGCATATCCGGAAACAGCTGCAAGAAGCACGGCCATCACCGTCAGAAAAAAGGTCCTCAGATGCGTAAAAACAAGACATTCAACGTTCATTTCGCACGCTCCCATTGGCTTGACAGCCAAAACATGATGCCAAGCAAAAAACCTTAAGAACACCCAAAAAGTCAAAGTTCCTATTGTCCGCCTCGCACAGGCCAGACATAGGTACTGTTCGTCTTGCCTCCGCTGTACACGTAGCCGTAGCCGAGGTCCACGTACCATGCGTAGGACGTGTCACTCGCGCTCGTGGAGCCAGACCAATAGCCGACGGTCTGGACCCCAGAAAACGCATGACCTGTCGGCAAGGTGCCATGGCCATAATCGATCAAACTTTTCAGTTCAAAACGATTAGGCAAACGCCAGTTCCCTGCCACGGAACCATCGGTAAGTCCACAGGATCCACTGGCCAGGGCATTGGCGGAAGCAAGGGCGTTGGTCCAGGTTTGGGTGTTGAAACAGTTGGCGTTTTTCAGCCAGATCAAACCTGTCAGATTGTCGGTGATGGTGCCATTACTGTTGTCGGTAAACCGGGGATTGGGCCAAGCGACCCCTTTTTGCAAAGCGCCATCGTCACCGGCGGCATAGGAGGTGGTTTGGCCTGTTCTGGGAACAATCGGCGTCAGAACGACGTTGCCGAGGGTCGCCGTATGGGTTGCAATGGTTCCCAACGTGGCATAGGTGGGGGTTCCCAAGGTCAGGACCACGGTTTCCGCATCGTCCGAGACGGCATCCAACGCGGCACGAAACGTAACGTCTACCGAAGAACTCCCCGCCGGAATGGTGATGGGACTGGCGGTCAGGTTGGAATAATCGGTCCCGGCGGTTGCCGTTCCCGAGGCGGTGAAGGGGATGCTGACATCCAGGCCACTCGCAGCGGAAAGTTGCAAGGTCGCGGTCACCAGCGATCCTTCATTGATACTTTGACTGGCGGCGGTAAAGGCCACGGTGGGCACGGGATCGTTGTCGGTGATGGTGGCATCACCCTGGGCGTCGGCAATCAACACATTAACGGGGTTGCTCAGGGTGACCCGAAACACATCATTGACCTCATCCAGGGTATCGCCCAGTACCGGGACGGTGATGGTGCCACTGGTCTGTCCCGCCGGAATGGTCAGGGTGCCGGTCGAAGTGGTGTAATCGACGTTGGCCGTTGTGTTGCCCAACACTGAGGTGGCGTAATTCACGCTGACCGCCTGACCGCTGGCCTTGTCCAGAGTGACGGGAAAATTAGCGGCGACCGAACCGGTATCGCCTTCGGTGACGGTAATGTCCCCAATCGACAAAGATGAACCGACGTTGACGGTGAACGTCTTGGTGGTGCTGCGCGTGCCATCGCTCACGGTGACGGTGATGTCAGACGAACCCGCCTGACCGGTGGTGGGAATGATCTGCAAAAACCGATTTTCTCCAGAGCCGGTCAAAAACACGTTGCCATTGGGATTGATCAACGCCGTGTTGGAAGAAGAAATCGAAATTTTCAGATCATCGGCGCTCGAAGCCAGATCGGCGATGGAAAAGGCGATGGGGGTGCTGGCGGTGTTGGCGTCGGTGGATTGGGTGGTAATGGGTGAGACTTTTGGAGCGCCATCGCTGGGGAAGCCCGTCGGATCCAGCACCTTGACCAGCAGTCGGCGACTCGAGGTGTCATAATAATCGACCTGGGGTGGCAAACCACCCGGCAGCAACAGCGAAAGCGTCCCTTCTCCCGCCACCTCATCGGCGTTGTCAATCTGGAAAAACCGCATCACCATTGCGGTATCGGCAGTCACCGTCGGGGCGGTAAAGGTATAGGCGTAATGAAACCGGGTCGCAACCACCCCTTCGTAGTTCCAATCCCCCGCATCGTTCGATGTCGGGGCCAGATTGCCCGAAGTGGCAAAGGCTTCGGCCACATCGGAACCGCAGGTCCCATCGGCTTTTCCGGCACAGTTGAACAGGGCCACCTTGGATTTATAACCGGCGTGATATCCCGTCAGCGTCCATTGGACGGTATAAGTCTGGCCCGAAAGAATCCGTTCCGGCATGACCAGGGAATCGAGTACCGGCGGTATGCGCCGAGCCGCTTCTTCCTGGATCGTCTCCGCGTGAACCGCGACGCCACCCAACAAAACCAGCCAACCCGACAACCATCCCAACGTGCTTCGTTTCATGAAGTTCCCCTCTCTCCACAAATAACACCCCAGCCATGACAACCGTCGATTCATTCTACAATCGGTCACAGTTGTTCCCATTCCTGACGAGAAATTTTTCCCTGCCGCAACAACCGACTCAATAATTCCTTTCCTATGGCACCTCGATGAGGATTGGGAATGTGCAAAACAATATCATTTCGCACCATGAACGCATGCCGACCTCCAGAGAACGGACCCTGGAACCCGATTTTGCGAAGATGCCGAATCAAATCTTTTCGATCAACAGGACCAAACGGAGGCATCAGGCCACTTCCCGGATCTTGATCTCAAGTCCGTCGATCACGGGCAAATCCAGATTGCGATGGATACGAAACAGGATCCATTCTTCCAATACCTCCGCCAACACCTCCTTGCATCGTTCCAGGGAAACATCGCTGGCATGGACACCACGACAGACGGAAATTTCTCCATAAAACGAACCATCATCCGATAAAGTCTCATACCGCGCCTGACGCATGGCGGCATGCATGTATTCCAGCAACATGGGATTGAACTCCTCATCAAGGAAATTTCCTACTCCCCATCATCCATTCCACCTCCCACCGGCAAGGCACTGACAATCGTCACGGTGTGGCTCGCAATGGCACCCATACGACCATTAATTGGCGTACCCAGGTTCAGAACAACGGTCTCTTCCCCTTCGGTATTGGAATTATCCGCCAGAGTCACGGGAATTTCCGCTTCGATTTGACCCGAAGGGATGGTGATCGACATCCCTGCCGACGGAACCGAAAAATCCTCACCCGCCGTTGAACTGCCCGAGATGGCATAGGGAACCGTCACATTTTTTCCGCTCGGCGTGGACAAACGGACCGCCACAAACGCAGTGTGCCCATCCAACACCCTTTGCGCCGGTTCGGCGAATGAAACCGCGGCATCAACATCGATGTGCACCGTCACGGTCACCGCTTCCGAATCGGCGATGCCATCATTGACGACAAAGCTGAACGTATCGGTGCCATAGGCCCCGTGATTGGGGACATAAGTATAGGCTCCGGTCGTCGCATCGGTGATGGTGACCGTCCCCTTGGTTCCCTGCGTGCTGATCCGATAGGCCAATGAATCACCATCCGCGTCACTGACCGCCAAGGTTCCGTTCAACGTCTGACCCGCGATCATCGTCAGGGTGTCCGCAACCGGTCGGGGAGGCTGGTTGACGATCTGTACCGTCATGGGAATCGGTGCCGTCTCCCCCGCCCCGTCACTGACGGCAAAGGTAAAGGTATCGGGTCCGAAGGTGCCGGGGTTGGGGCGATAGGTAAAAGCACCGGTCGTGGGGTTGTCCAGAGTGAGGGTCCCTTTACTCCCCTGGGTGACGATGCGGAAGGTCAACGTCTCTCCCGTTTGATCCGGTTTGATGGGGAGAACTCCCTGGATTGATTGGCCCACCTGGGCGATGAGATTCTCGGCGGGGGGCAAAAATTCGGGTAATTTATTGACGACATGAATGGTCATGGGAATCGGTGCCGTCTCCCCCGCTCCGTCACTGACGGCAAAGGTAAACGTATCGGGTCCGATGGTGCCGGGGTTGGGGCGATAGGTAAAAGCACCGGTCGTGGGGTTGTCCAGAGTGAGGGTCCCTTTACTCCCCTGGGTGACGATGCGGAAG
>PEAN01000076.1 GCA_002753735.1 Magnetococcales bacterium DCbin4 | reverse complement strand
ACTGGTGGGGGGATTGAGATCTTTTTTTCGGTTCGATGTCTGGCAGAGGCGGTAAAGAGTCCCTCCTTTTCGGCGCAGTCTCAGGCAGAGTGGGGGGGAGGGGATTGAGGTCTTTTTTTCGGTTCGATGTCTGGCGGAGGCGGTAAAGAGTCCCTCCTTTTCGGCTCGGTTTTTGGTAAAGGGGTTGAGGATGTTTCGCCTCCGGAACCGTATTCTCCCGAATAAGAATCATACTCTTGGCATTCTCCTCCACCTCCTGGTTTGCATGGACTCATCGTTTGACTCCGTACTGGAATGGGACATGAAAGGTCATCGATCCGGTCGGACCTCCTCTTTTCAACAGGGATTGGAAGGAAGGCCGGTCGCAGGATCGTTTCGCATCGATTGCGTTCTGAGAAGGCGCCACGCCGGCATTTCGCTGGTATTGCCGGCAAGATGCCTTAACGCAATCGCAAGAATATAATCTATTTCATGCATTAAGCAAGATAAAATCCGTGAAGAACAGCTTCAGGGGAAAGTAGAATGTGTGTCTTCCGGTATGCGTCAATGAAAATGAGACACCTTCTGTTTGAAATTACTGTAGCACCCAGAATTCGTTAACTCCTGTTGCCGACTTTCGGGCGGGAGTTTTTCAGGCATGGCAGGATCTATCATCCGGTTTTCCTTGATGCTCCATGAATTTGCAGATGCGGACGCGTCTCTTCCGCACCCTGTCTCACCGTCTTGATGAGTCCTGATCAGGATATCCCTTGGTCGGTTGCTCTCCAGCAGTGCCGCCTCCGTTTCTCCTGGCGTCCTCAATTGTACGCTGGTTCCTCCAGTCAGCTCCATGGATCGATCTTCAGTCTTGTCAGGCTGGTTGATCCACACTTCCTTTGGCGGTAACTTTGTATTAACATAACATCAGAAATTTTGCCTAATCCCGCCAGTTCGGCCTTGGTTGCAATCTCTTCGAGGGAGAACCCTCCAGCAAGATCCGTCAAGAAAACCCGCATCAAATCAGACAAGGAGTTGACTCCACCCCTGAATTGAAGAACGGATCTCAATCTTGCGAGCCAAGTCCTCCCATCCAATCGGGAATAATGACTGTACAAAATCCCAGTTATGACCGATCAGGTTTTTATTGGCATCCATAGTGGCTGGAGTGTACCATACGGTCCAGCCTTCAATAAAAGTCAAATATTCAATAATCGCATTAGCGCCTATGGGACACGGTCCCCCAAGGTTTTCCTTCTGGATTTCAATCTTTTGCCACTCGGAGTCCCGGAACATTCGAGTGATTTGAGCAAAATCACCAAAGCAAAACAAAACCCCATGAACCCTCCATTCGTCCACCTCCACGTCCACTCGGGCTATTCGCTGCTCGCCTCCACCATCCGGCTGGAACGCCTGATCGAACGCACTGTCCAGGAAGGAATGCCGGCACTGGCCTTGACCGACCAGGGCAACCTGTTTGCGGCCATTCAATTTTATTCCGCCTGCATCAAAGAAGGAATCAAACCGATTCTCGGGGCACAGGTCTACCTGGTGGCCGACCGCAGGGAGATGTCGGTTCGCCCCGATCTGGAAACCCGTGATCAATTGATTCTTCTATGCAAAAACACCCAGGGGTGGAAAAACCTCATGGCCCTGATTTCCATCGGCCACCTGGAGGGAAGTCATGACAAACCCCGCATCGATCTGGAAACCCTTGAACGTCACCGGGATGGACTGTTGGGATTATCGGCCGGGATCCGGGGGGAAGTGGGACGCCATCTGTCAACGGGCTGCCGCCAGGAAGCTCGCGACGCCGCGCGACGCTATCAACGAATCTTCGACCCCGGCCCCGACGAAGCACCCGGATTTTATCTGGAACTGCAACGCCACCAGCTCCCGGGAGAAGAATCGCTGATCCAGGAAACCATGGCCCTGGCCATGGAATTGAATCTTCCCATCGTCGCCACCAATGATTGCCATTTCCTTGACCCTTCTGGACAAAAGGGTCATGACGCCTTGACCTGCATCGGCCTTGGCGCAACCCTGTATCAGGAAAACCGTCAGCCCCTCAATGATCGGTACCATTTTGCATCGATCCAGGAGATGCGCCATCTTTTTGCCGATCTTCCCGAGGCATGTGACAACACCCTTCAGATTGCCCGACGCTGCAATGTCCGCCTGGAACTGGGACACACGGTTCTTCCCGATTACCACCCCCCCGAGGGAAAAGATCTGGCTTCCTGGCTCAGGCAATCGGCGGCCGAAGGGTTGGATCGACGATTGATTGTCGAAGTCCTGCCGCGAACCCCGGAGGAGCAACGGGATGAGGTGACCCGTCAATATCGGCAACGGTTGGATTTTGAACTCGATGTCATTTTGCAGATGGGTTTCCCCGGCTATTTCCTGATCGTGTCCGATTTTATCCGCTGGGCCAAGAACAATGACATTCCGGTGGGACCCGGAAGGGGTTCCGGCGCGGGATCCCTGGTGGCCTGGTCGCTGGACATCACCGACCTTGATCCGATCCGATATCAACTCCTCTTTGAACGATTTCTCAATCCCGAACGGGTATCGATGCCCGATTTTGATGTCGATTTTTGCATGGACAAGCGTGAACGGGTCATCGGTTATGTCCAGGAACGCTATGGCCATGACCGCATGGCTCAGATCATCACGTTTGGTACCCTTCAGGCCCGGGCGGTGATCCGGGATGTCGGCCGGGTGCTGGAATTTCCCTATGGCCAGGTGGACAAGATCGCCAAACTGGTTCCCAACACCCTGGGAATCACCCTGAAAGAGGCCATTCAGCAGGAAGAACGGCTGGCGGCCATGATGAAGGAGGATCCCGGGGTCCGCGATCTGCTGGAACTGGCGCTGGAACTCGAAGGGTTGCCCCGATCTGCCGGGACGCATGCCGCAGGTGTCGTCATGGCCAATGGCCCGTTGACCGACATGGTCCCACTGTACCGCGACCCCCGATCCAACATTCCCGTCACGCAATTCAACATGTCCGATGTGGAAAAAGCGGGATTGGTCAAATTTGATTTTCTCGGCCTCAAAACCCTGACGGTGATCGATACCGCCCTGAAAATGATCAACACCCCACGCCTGGCCGCCAACCTTGCGCCGATCGACATCCGGCACATCGATCTTGACGACCGAAAAACCTTCACCCTGCTTCAGGATGGGCAAACCCGGGGGGTGTTTCAGTTGGAATCTTCGGGGATGAGGGAAATATTGAAAAAACTGGCCCCCGATACCTTTGAGGACATCGTCGCCCTGGTCGCGCTATACCGTCCCGGTCCCCTGGGCTCGGGCATGGTGGATGATTTCATCAATCGCAAACATGGCCGCACCGAGGTGGTCTATCCGTGGCCGACGCTGGAACCGATCCTCAAGGAGACCTACGGCGTCATCCTGTACCAGGAACAGGTGATGAAGATTGCCCAGGTATTGGCAGGCTATTCCCTGGGGAGCGCCGACCTTCTACGCCGCGCCATGGGCAAGAAAAAAAGGGAAGAGATGCTCTCACAGCGGGAAATTTTCCTGAAAGGCGCCGAGGCCAACGACATTCCCGCAAAGAAGGCGGAATACATTTTCGACCTGATGGAAAAGTTTGCAGGTTACGGCTTCAACAAATCCCATTCCGCGGCCTATGCCCTGATTTCCTATCAAACCGCCTGGCTCAAGGCCCATTACCCGGTGGAATTTTTGGCGGCCACCCTGACCTGCGACATTCTCAACACCGACAAGGTGACCCTGTTCGTCCGAGAATGTCAAACGATGAAGGTTCCGGTCTGGCCGCCAGACATCAACCAATCCAACACAACCTTCACCGTGGAAAACGGAGGTATCCGTTATGGACTTCTGGCCATCAAGAATGTTGGGGCGGCAGCCCTGGAGAAGATCATCGAACGACGGCAACGGGACGGGGCATTTCGCAGCCTGTACCATCTGTGTGATCAAGCCGCC
Organism: Magnetococcales bacterium DCbin4; assembly: GCA_002753735.1. GTDB lineage: Bacteria > Pseudomonadota > Magnetococcia > Magnetococcales > UBA8363 > UBA8363. Next base: position 16,572 of record PEAN01000076.1, on the reverse strand, counting down.
GATGCCGGCATCAACCGGCGCATGATGGAACATCTGATCAAATCAGGGGCCTGTGACGCCCTTTCCACCCATCGCGCCGCCCTTCTCGATGCCCTGCCCGATGCCCTGACCCGGAGCAGCAAAAAACGGGAAAACCGGGATCTGGGATTCATGAGCCTGTTTGACGCCCATGAACAGGATCCGCCACTCCCCTCCGTCCCTCCCCTGGACCATGCCCTCTCCCTGCAATATGAAAAAGAATCCCTGGGATTTTACATGACGGGCCACCCCATGGACAAATATCTGACGGAATTGCAGGAGTACGGCATCATGGGAATGCGCCGATTGCGCGACCAGTTTGAGGAGCGGATTGAAATCCAAGGATCGATCCGCGTCGCGGGGTTGGTCACTGATCGCAAGCTTCATCGCACCCGCAAAGGTGATCGGATGGCATTTCTCACTTTGGAAGATCCCGATGGCCATTTGGAGGTCGTCGTTTTTTCCGATGTGTATCATCATTGTCGCGACCTCCTCGAAGGAGATGCGGTATTGGTCGTCACCGGTACCCTCGGGGCCGACGAAGAAGAACCCAAACTCATGGCGGAAGAGGTGATCTCGCTTGATGGCTACCGGCAACGTCATTGCCGTGAATTACGGTTGCGACTCCCCTTCTCCTGGATCAGCGACAGCAACCTGGAACAATTGGCCACCATCCTGAAAAATCATGCGGGAGGACAATGTCGGGTCATCGCCATCCTCGAACTGCCCACCGCGCAGGTCACCACCCGCTTTGGCAAGGTGTTCAACATCAACCCCGATGAACGATTGTTGGCCGATCTTTGCCGTTTGTGGCCGCAGGAACAGATTTCCTTTTCGGCCCATACCACCCCTGCAGCCTGATATTTTCAACACTCCATTTCATGGCCGTTTTCTTGCATGATTCTCTTGTATGATTCTCTTGCATGGTAATTTAAGATCACCCAGGGATTCAGGAATCCTGCCATACCCCCTTTTTCTTTTCCACCCCTTTGATCCTGATTTGACTTAAGCCCATGACCCGCCATCAAACCACAGGTCGATCCAGACGTTCCTTCCATACCCTTTTTGCTGCCGCCTGGTTCATGGGACTCTGGGGGTATCCTGCCTTGGGCGCCGCTGAGGTCACCGGTTTATGCAATGTCGCCCGGGAAATTGCCCTCAAAGGGATCGGACGATTTGATGCGCAACGCAAACTTGCCATCCCCGCCATCCGCCGCGCCCATGATCTTTGCCCAACCGATCCCGAAATCACCTTCAATCTGGGATTGGCGTGGTATCTTGACAAACAATTGCCAAAAGCACGGGAATTATGGGAAACGCTCCATCAAACGACCAAGGACCGCCCCGCATCCGACCGTCTGGCCATGAAGGTTCACGCCAACCTGGCTTGGCTGCGCTTTGAAATGGGTGATGACGAGAATGCGCATCTGTTGGCCTTCGAAGGGGTCAAGAAATATCCCGGCAACCTGGCCCTGGCGCATACCAAATACATGTCGCTGTCGCGCATGGCCCGATATCTGGAAGCCTACGATTGGCTCACCCGGGAACATCTTCCGGGAAGCATGCCCAGGGAATGGAAACAACAGGCGGCGGAATCGATGGTCGAGAATCTGTGGCGCGAATTCCGTAGCGGAAAACATTTATCCGCCATCAAGAACACGGTCGATTTCCTGGTCAAGGAATATCCTGAAGAGCGATTGTTCCTGACCGCCAAGGAACAACTGCTGGTTGCGGAGATCGATCCCAAAGGGGTCATTCCGCCACCCGTTGAATTACCCGACAGTGTCTGGCCAAAGACCGGCAACGTAGGTGACCGGATCCAGGAACTCGACCCCCTGCTCGCAGCGCTGCCGTCCTTGGACCCGTGGAAAAAACGTCAGGACGCCTTTGCCCTCCTGGTTGGAATTTCACGGTATCAGAACATTGAGGCCCGACATTATGGGGATCGTGACGCCAGCAATCTGTACACCTTGCTGACCCGCCGGGGGGTTTTCTTTCCCGACACCGATCATACACGGCTGCGGACTGGCAACCAGGCAACCCTGGAGACGATCCAACGTGACCTCGAATGGCTGGCGCACAAAGGGAGGACCCACCCCAACGCCATTTTACTGTTTTATTTTTCCGGACTGGGCGCCCCATGGGTTGCCAGCAGTCCACCCCGTTTTGACGACGGTCTGCTGCTTCCGGTACAGGTGGAAGGGTTGTCAATCAATCCGCAGACCGCCATCTCCTTACGGAAGATCAAAACGTTGTTGCATGACCTTCCCGACCGGGAAATTGCCGTCATTCTGGATACTTGTTTTCATGGTCAAAGCAAATGTGGAACTCGATTCTCCGGCCAGAAGGTATTGCCGTCGAAGGAATTTTTCTCCGATACCCATGGATGGGCACTGGCGTCATTGCATGGAGATTCCGGAACTCATGACCTTGCACGCCAGGGAATTTTTACCTATGAACTGATCAAAGGATTGCTGGGGTCGGCAGATGGCAGCCGAGGGACCGACCAGGATGGCTGGGTCTCCTTGGAAGAAGCCTTTCATGCAGCCCAGGCCAGACTGAAACCGGTCAACCCTTCTGTGGATGGGTTCTTGACCGCCCCTGGATCCATTCGCCTGACCCGTTTGCGCGGGGAACAATAAATGAACGTCTTTTTTCATCGCATCCTTTTATTGGCCATTTTTTGCGGGTGGTTGCCTGCACTCAGGGCAGAGGCCAGCATGATCATCGAGTGGGAACGGTTGAATGCCGCCTCTACGGACAGAAAGGCCGACGAAGAACCGGTTCCGGGAAAAAACTGGACGGATTCCCTGACCGGAATCCGGTTTGTCTGGATCCATGGAGGATGTTTTCAGATGGGATCCCCCCCATGGAAGGAGGGGCGGGAACATGATGAAGGTCCCGTTCATCCGGTCTGTGTCGGCGATTATTGGCTGGCACGACACGAGGTGACCCAGGAGCAATGGCAGGCAATCATGCGGGTCAATCCATCTTTGTTTCAGAAGGGAGAAACGCATCCCCTGGAACAGGCATCATGGATCGATGCCGAAGTCATCAGCAGCAGCCTGAACGAACGGTTCAAAGGCCAGGCACGTTTCCGTCTGCCCACCGAGGCGGAATGGGAGTTTGCCTGCCGTGAACGGGGCGAGGACATCGACTTTGCGGGACGGGATGATCCCCGACGGCTTGCCTGGAGCCAGGAGAACAGCCTCAATTCGTCCCACTCGGTCGGGACGTTGCGCCCCAACCGCCTGGGGTTGTCGGACATGAACGGCAATGTATGGGAGTGGACCCAGGACAATTACCGTCCCGACGCCTATGCCATGCACCCGGAACATAATCCGGTCATCGTGGATGAAGGGGCATTCAAGGTCATTCGTGGTGGCAGCTGGAAGGATGGCACCCACGCTTTGCGTTGCGCCAATCGCGGTTTTGAACGCCATTCGGCCAAACGTTCCGATATCGGCTTTCGCCTGGCCGCGGTCGTGGACATGGAGTCGGAGGACAAACGCCCACCCCTGTTTGAAATTCCGTTTTGAGCCGGATTCGAGCCAAAGGATGGATCTGAAAAGATTCCATTCCCACATCAAAAGGACATTGAAAAAAGGGATCTGGAGCATGACCTCCAGACCCCGTTTTGTAATCATCGTTTGAATGTCACACGCCCCAAACGGGGCGTGGTTCAGGAAGAGAGGAACGACCCACATCCGGGCGCGGTTCAGGTTTTGAAGAACGACATCACCTGCATCAATTCACTGGATTGTTGAGACAAATCGGTCGCTGTGGCGCTCATCTCCTCGGAAGCCCCCGCATTTTGTTGAATGACCTGATCCAACTGTTGGATGGCGCTATTGATCTGTTCCGCCCCTTGGTTCTGCTCCCGGGAACTCGCCGAAATTTCATTGACCAGTTTGGCAGTCGTTTCAATGTCGGGAACCAAACGACCGAGAAGCTCACCCGCGGTTTCGGCAACCAACACACTGGAATTGGACAACTGGGTGATCTCACCCGCCGCCCCCTGACTCCGTTCGGCCAATTTGCGCACCTCGGCAGCCACCACGGCAAATCCCTTTCCATGCTCTCCTGCACGGGCTGCCTCAATGGCGGCATTCAGGGCCAACAGATTGGTTTGACGCGCAATTTCTTCAATAATGGTAATTTTTCCGGCAATTTCCTTCATGGCATGAACCGCTTGTCCCACCGCTTCACCACTCTCTCTGGCATCGCGAGCCGCCTTATTGGCAATGACTTCAGTCTGGGATGCATTCTCGGTATTCTGGGCGATATTGGAACTCATTTGTTCCATGGCGGAACTGGTTTCCTCGATACTCGCCGCCTGCCGGGTCGCACCCTCGGCGATCTGCCCCGAGCTGGCGGACAACTGCTCACTGCCGCTGGCAACCCCCTCAGAGGTCGCCACCACCTTTTCGATAATCCCTGACAGTGTCTGCGCCGCTTCGTTCAGCGCCGTCCCTGCCTGCCCCACCTCATCTTTGGAATTCACCTGAACCCGTGCCGTCAAATCACCCTTGGAAAATCGAAGCAGGCTTTGAGCGATTTGGACGACGGGTTTCTGCACAAACCGATTGATGATCGTGGCGAAGATGCCTCCGCCAACCAACAAGGAGAGCAGAATCAACCCCATCACCTGAATCGCCGCCGAATTCTTGGCCTTGTCCAATTCCGCCAACGGCACGCTCAACGTCAAGACCCCCACCTGATCGCCAACCTGCCAATTTTCAAGATCAAAGCCGAACACATCCTTGTCATCCCCGATGGGATTGGTCGTTGCGTTGCCATGACACACCAGACACCCCTGCTCCGCCCTGATCTCCTTGGCAACAATGAAAACGCCAGCCTCCCGGTCTTCCGTGTGGAGTTCACTTTTGGAAGTCTGTTTCATCTGATCCATGGTACGGATCTCGGCAGCCGTGGCCTGGGCAGCGGGATCGCGGGGACGGGTCCGTTTGGCCGCCCGCACGGTAAACCCGGCAGCCTTGGCGGCCACATCACTGGCCCGGAGCATGGCGATGACCGGGATCATGGCATGAAGATTGGTTTTTCGAGCACACTCCAAACGCCCCTGGGGCGTCGTTTCCGGACGGCATTTCCGGGCATCGGTCCAAAGATCGTCTTTGAACAATTTTTTGTTCCAGGCTTCACCCATGGAACGCCGGATCGCATCCCCCTGGGCGAGAATCGACTGCGACACCAGAATTTTCTCATGTTGATAATCTTCGACCACCCGGTTCAATAAAATACCACCGATGATGGCAACAGATATAATATAAATAATAGTAAAAATTCCTATAATCTTCTTCGAGAACCCAAGGTTCAGGAACCAATTCATTTTTCACACTCCCAGATCCGCAGCCGGTAGATAAAGGATATATTGTCGAGGGGATACGACCACCACGGCAGGGTGGTTCGGCTTGGAACATTTTGTCGCGTTCTTTCGTTTGTAAGAATATCTCAAACAGGTGAAAAAGAAAATCCCCCATCAGAGATGTTTCTGGATGAACGCATCGGGTCATGGAATGTTTGAAGCCTGATTAATGAACACGAGCACTGAAAATCGGATTATTTTTTGGTAAAACGCAGAACAGGTCAAAATTTTCTTCATCCAAAGGCCCGCACCATCCGACAATAGATCCGGGTAGAGGATGGTGATGCAATATGCGACTACAGACACCTTGACAGGAATTGAGAAACGGTCTTAACTATAATAAGGAAACGCCCTGAATATTATTGAAATCCAGATCAAAATCTTATTGAAATATAGAACATTAATGTACAACCAAAACGAACGATTACACAGGAAAAAATATTTCTCACTTGACACCGCACCATGAAACTGTTTGAGTATGGAAAAATTGGAACAAGGCTTGATTTAGTTATTGAATTTCAGGGAAAATTACACATTTCGAGGTTTCAATATATTTTCGTTTCACAGCATGTTTATTGAAAGGATATTCGGAGTTGTCGTAATTACATGATCGATTGAATGCTGACTCAAGATATTGATGAAAACATTACCGTAACCAACAGGTGAACAGGAGTTTGAAGCCTTTTAACAAATGAGGAAGACAAACCTCTTCCACCCAACATGGAGCGAGGTCAGGACTTGTTATTGATGATGGAATCCAAGCAGCAAGAATCAACCGTTGGAGACGTACCCTAAGGTAAACAGGAAGGAATCCTTTCGTGGGATTACAAACGCACACAGGCAGTAGATCATTCTATAAACGGGAGAGAAGTATGAAACGACCAGTGAAATCGGTACTTAAAAAAATGGCAGCGCTGCCATTGCTTTTTCTTGCAGCTTGCGCACCCCATCCGTATGACGTGGGGACGGTCGATCCGGTAGTTGACACCATCGTTGCCACCAAAGCCGACACGGCCTTCCTCATCAAGCAGGATGTTGGATCTTATTGTCGTGCGGGCGAGATTTGGGGTGGACGGTTGCGTGACATGCAGGGCGCGCTTTATGGTGAGAAGCAGACCGATCCGGAATTCTCCTCGTTCTTGCGGACAGGTGAATCACCGAGCGCCAACCTGCGTTCCCCGATTGGTCGCTTCTATTTTGGCGTGACCGGTGAATTGAAACAGAAATTCAATTCCTGCTTCACCACCGCCTACGACCGGATGGATGCCGAGAAGGTGCTTGGACAACATATCGCCAAGGCGGCCCATGACATCGGAGCCGAAGTGGGTGATGATTTTGCCCAATGGCCCCTGGAATTTTTCAAGACCAATATTCCCAAATCGACCGAATACAATGGCCGGTTTGTCAATTTCGCCAAGGAGATCAATGATCACGCCTTGTTGCAGTTGGAATATTTCAATGAACTGCTGACCGTGGGTTCGCCTGCGGACCGTCAAGCCTTCAAAGTCGGGTTTGTCTGCCACTACAACACCACCATGGTGGATGTGTTCAACAAGCTCAAAGAACTGGGCGTTTCCAAGAAGGCCGTCAAGCCGGAAGACAGCCTGACCTCCAAGGTCAATTGCAGCACGCCGTCGATGGAAAGCGTTGAGTTGGTGTACAATCGCAAGGACGAAGTCGGCGACATGGAAATCCCCGGCCTCATCTATGCCAACCATCCGTTGTTTGCCAAGGATGCGGATGATCTTGGATTCCGGGTGTTCACCGGAGAAGAGTTGTACATGCGCTTCTATCGCCGTGCGTTGCATGAAGCGGGTCTGACCCTGGGCAAGAAGCTTTATCATGGCCTGATGAGCCGCAACGATGGCCTGGATTATCTGCGCAATCTCGCCCTGGCCATTGAAGCCCCGGACGACATGAAGAAATTTTTCAACCCCGGTTTCCTGGAAGCGTTTGATCACCAGGGCAATGTCTACCTGGCCGACATGATGTGTGCCATTGACAAGAGCTCCTGCCCCGTGGTCCCGATGGGAACGCAACGCCCTGCAACGGGTGGCAAAGCGGGCAAAAGTGCCAAGGTGAATCCGCCCGAAGCACCCAAGGCTGCTGCACCCAAGGCGTCCATTGAAGCGCCTGCCAAGGAAGCTCAAGTGTCCCAAAGTGGTGAGGGCCCCTGTTTTGTGCATGTCGGAGTGTTCGCCAATGAATCCAATACCCAGATTGCCAAGGAGCAACTGGAAAAGGCGGATGTACTCAATGTCCTGATGCGCGAAGTTGCCCTCAATGAAGGCAAAGTTGCTACACAGGTTCGTGTTGGACCCTTTGCCAGCCGCGATGATGCCAACAGCATGCATGATCGTCTGAGCAAATCGTTTCCTGGTCCTCTGGGCGGAACGGCTTGCCTGACTGCGGACGCGAAGTAATTTTTCTGGTCCAGGTTTCTGGATGAATGGGTCGCCTGCCGGAACTTGTTGTCTGAGCCTTCCGGCAGGCAACATCCAGAATGGAATCGAAGGTTAAGGAAAGACATTTTCCTTGTACTGATACAACCCGGTCTAATAAGATTCCAAAACCGGCACCATGAGGGTCGGTCATCGGAATCTCGGAGAGTAGGGAGAGGTAAATTGAAAAATATGAAAAAAGCTCTGTTAGGTGGAGCACTTGCGATTCTCATCAGCGCCCCGGCGTATGCCCACATGTCTTCGTGGGACGGACATTTTGGCCACTACACGGCAGTTGGTCACGATTCCGATGGTGACCGCATTGATGATGCGGCGGATCACTGCCCCGGGACATCACCGCTCGCCACGGTCAATTTCCTGGGCTGTGAAACCGATGGTGACATGGATGGCATTGCCGATTATCGTGATGACTGCCAGTACACCCCCCCGGGAATCAAGGTTGATACCCGTGGATGCCGTATTGATCGCGACATCGACGGTGTGGTTGATTCCATGGACAAATGCCCCGATGAAACCCCCTGGGGTGATCGGGTGAATAGCGAAGGTTGCTCTTCACCGGCCAAGGCGGTTCTGTTCTTCAAGACCAACAGCGCCAATGTTTCCAAAGACGACGTCAAGAAGCTGGAAGAAGTCGCCAAGGAACTGAAGGCCAATCGGGGTTCCCGTATCGAGATTCAGGGTCATGCCGACTCACGGGCAACCAGCTCTTACAATGCCTCCTTGGGTGACAGAAGAGCGGCAGCAGCCAAGAAGGTGCTTGTTGGCAAGTACAAGGTTGACCCCAAGCAGATCGTGGTCACCAGCATGGGTGAGCAACGGCCCCGTCACTACAACTACTACGACCAAGGTCGTGCCAAGAATCGTCGTGTGGAAATTCACCTGGTGCGTGAACTTCACAACACCGACGGCCCGACGGCTCGTGAATTTGATTCCATCCGCTGAATGTAGCGGTTTGGTAACCATAAAGAGTAAAAATGATCCATGGAGCTTGCGGCTTTGCCGCAGGCTCTTTTTTTTTCATCAGACCTGAAGATGCCTGTCGTTTGAAGATCTACCTTCTTATTGTCCCACGCCAAACACGTTGATCTGTCGCGTACCCCCCATGTGGTCCACATGTCCCAGCGACCATTCCATGACCAGGAAATTCCAACCGAACACTTTCTTCCTTTGTAATTCACCCTGAAGCATCAAAAGGTACGATCCCCATCACATCCAAGCAACCGAACTGCCTCCAAGGCAACCTGAACCACCATTTGACGTTCATTCCCCGCCGATTTCGTAAAGCATGTGTTGTTTCGCATGCCTATCAACATCGCAGACATTTAGAAATTATTACACACACCTATCGCTATCCTCATCCGAATAATGTTGGTGGAGCGTTCCTTGGTGGCCTGTTCAAGACAAAAGCTTGGATCAAACCGTACTTGGACCAGGAGCGCATCACTCATCCACCTGAACGGGAATCGATCATTTGAAATATTATTAATAGTTTCTTATATGTGTTTATGTTTTTTCAAGAGCACAATCTGAACGTTATTGATATTTTTCACGATATATTAAAAAGGTTATCATAAACTAATTTCATCTCAACCCTGCGGCCTAAGCACGCGTTGCAGCAATATTTCTTAAACAAATCATCCAGGCTTGAAATGTCACATTCAAACGCCAACACAATGCAACCACTCCATACCTGAAATTTGTCATTTCGCTCATCTTATATGAAAGCTGGAATCCAGAACACATGGCAACCAAACACGTATTCTTGATTCCAAGCTTCTGTTTCAAATCAAATGAATCTACAATTTGATTAAAGCTGATTTGCTGCATCTTAATAATTGTCAAATAACATCCATATCTCAAAACCTTCCCAGATTGTAGCGACTCCACCAAGCATCCTCCAACCATGTTTATACCTCAGCTCAGCAACATCAACCCCTGAAGCCGTTTAAGCGGACCTGCGCCGAACATTCTTTATTCATTCCCGATCTTGTGTCAGAAAGGAATCTGTTTTATCATATGCAAATAAATTCAATATGTTATATGAGTTGATCAAGAGTTAGAGAATAGGAATCCAGGCAATTCGTTTAAAAGTTTTCATGCTTCCGAAGAAGAATCATGCTATGAATGTGAGCGCAATGGATGCGATATCAGGACCGGTCAATAGCAAAATGATGGGATCATGCAACAAGAATCAGACTCCTGGCGCCCTTAAAAACTTATTATTATTAATTATTTACTGAATATCAACACGCCTGCACGCGAAAAATGGCATGGAGCATCGTCCACAAGAATGGCAGCCATCGGATTTGAACGAAATTCAAAGCATTCGCAATGATTTGAAAGAGCTTCTCACCCGACTGGACCGTTTGGAACAACAGCAGGAACGCAATCGTGAAGAATGGTTGCGCAGTGAATCCATTTCTCAGAAACAAGCGGAATCGGCAACGACCACCCCGCCAGCAATGCCTCCCCCCCTCCCGACGGTTTCCTCTTCCGAGCCAAAGCCGCCCCGTAGGCGGTCCCTGTTTTTGGGATGCCTGGTGGTTCTGCTGTTACTGATCCTGGGCGTGGTTGCGCTGAATGCGGGATACCAGGCATTTCAACAGCTTTGGGACCTTCTTCCCGACCGGGAACGGATTGAGGTCACCAGTCGGGCCTTGCAGTTGATCATGAACAAGGAAAAAGGAGTCATTGAAGAAGTGGCGGTGGTCAACACGGTTCATGTCGACCTGGATGAGATCCCCCCTTATCTGCCACGGGCATTCATCGCCATCGAAGACCAACGATTTTTCACGCATTGGGGATTGGATCCCAAGGGAATGCTGACCAGCCTGTATCGTTCGGTCGTCCAGGGCAAACGATTGGGCGGAGGGAGCACGATCAGCCAACAAACGGTCAAAAATCTGTTTTTCAATCCTTCACGCAACCTGTACCGCAAAATCAGAGAATCCGTACTGGCATTGAAATTGGAGCACTATTTTTCCAAGAATGAAATTTTGCACATGTATCTCAACAATGCCTACTTTGGTGAACATATTTACGGGATTGAAGCAGCGGCACAAAATTATTTTGCCAAACATGCGGCAGACCTCAATCTGATGGAATCGGCGTTGTTGGCGGCAGCGGTCAAGGGACCCAATTATTATCATCCGCAAAAATTCCCCGAAAGAAGCCGGATACGGGCACGTCTGGTATTGGAAAAGATGAAGGAGCTGGGATTCATCGACGACAAAGCGATGGAAAAGGCATTGAAGGAGGATGTCAAAAAAGGAAAATTAACCTGGCAACCGATTGAGCACCAATATTTACGTGATTGGATCATCCCTGAATTGGAAGGGATTCTGGGTCAACGTGATGGGCGTTTCCGGATCATGACGACCCTGAACCCGGTATTGCAACACGATGCCCATATCGCCTTGCGCAGTGCATTACGCAAGGCGCAATCACGCCAGGTGGAACAGGGAGCAATCCTCACCTTGGCCCGTGATGGAGCGATATTGGCCATGCAAGGGGGCGTCGATTTTTCCGACAGTCAGTTGAACCGCTGCACCCAGGCGGTCCGATCACCGGGATCGGCTTTGAAAACATTTCTGTATCTGACCGCCATCGAAAAAGGGATGACACGGGATACCATTCTGGACGACGCCCCGGTGGAAATCGATGAATGGATGCCCAACAACATCGACAACGAATATTTGGGAGAAATTTCCCTGGAACAGGCATTCATCATGTCGCGCAACACGGTTGCCGTACAGGTGTTACAACAACTGGGCATTGAAACCTACATGAACCGGTTACGGCAACTGGGATTGTCGCGGCAGATGCCGGCCAATTTCACCCTGGCCCTCGGGACGGGTGAAATGACGATGCTGGAATTGACAACCTTGTATGCCGTCCTGGCCAACGATGGCAATCAGGTCACCCCCTATGCGATTCATGGTATTCTGGACATGCAGGGAGAATTGCTTTATTGGCGCAAGCCCCCTCCGACCAAACGGCTGGTCGATGCCAAACCATTGAAACAGATCAAAGAACTATTGGCCAAAGTCGTCAGTTCCGGGACGGGTCGGCGGGCCGCCATCGGTAAACAGCCAGTTTACGGCAAAACCGGCACCAGTCAAAATTTCAGGGACGCTTGGTTTGTCGGGTTCAGCAATGATCTGACAACCGCAGTCTGGTTGGGCAATGATGATAATACACCCATGGATACCATCACAGGGGGCAGCCTGCCCGCCAGTATTTGGAAACAGTTCATGGAACAGGTTGCAGTCCCACACAAATGACAAAGTTGATTGACCTGCTTTCTGGTTTTTGTTAGTCTACTTTCCATGCCGGGATGGCGGAATTGGTAGACGCACCAGACTCAAAATCTGGCGGGGGTAACCCCGTGTGGGTTCGATTCCCTCTCCCGGCACCATTATGTTCCGCTGCTTTTCCCGCACGGCGGAGACGAAGATGACCACAGTCGTCTGTGAACTGTGCCCGCGTTATTGTGCCATTCCCGATGGCGGGGCGGGTGATTGTCGCATCCGGGTCAATCTGAAGGGTCGGCTGATCGCCACCACTTTTGGTCGCCCTTCCAGCGTTCACATCGACCCGATGGAAAAAAAACCGCTGTATCATTTTTTCCCCGGAACCCCCATTTTTTCTCTCGCTACGGCTGGTTGCAACCTCCATTGCCTCAACTGTCAAAACTGGCAACTATCCCAGCGTGGCGGCGAGGAAATGGAGGAAATCTATCATGCCCCGCCCGAAATGATTGTGGCCACGGCCCGGGCTGAACGTTGCCAAAGTATCGCGTACACCTATTCCGAACCCATTGTCTATTATGAATATGTCCACGCCACGGCGCAGTTGGCCCGCGAAGCGGGGTTGAACAATTGTCTCATCAGCGCCGGGTACATCAACGAACGCCCCCTGCGTCAACTGTGCCGGGTCATGGATGCCGCCAATATTGACGTCAAAGGGTTTACCGAAGATTTCTACCGCCGCATCTGTTCCGCCACCCTGGCGCCGGTGTTGCGTGGATTGGTGGTCATGCGCGAAGAGGGGGTTTGGGTTGAGGTAACCTTGCTGATCATCCCGGGAGAAAATGACGATCCGTTGCAGGTTCGGGGATTGGCGCGCTGGATCCATGATGAAATGGGTGCCGATACCCCTTTGCATCTCAGCCGTTTTCATCCACACTACCGAATGCAGAATCTACCCCCCACACCGGTGGATACCCTGTTGCGTTGTCGGCAAATGGCTTTAGATGCGGGATTGCATTTCGTCTATGTTGGTAACGTCATCGGCAATGGGGGGGAATCCACCTATTGCCCGCATGACGGTACCCTGTTGATTGAACGGTTTGGATTGGTCATCAAGGAAAACCACCTGTTGGCAGGGGGACGTTGTCCCGTATGTGGCAATCCCCTGCCGGGAGTCTGGACATGACGCCGAAAAATACCGATTCCATGGAGAAAACCAAACTCCCTGACCGTACCGACCGACGGGCCTTCCTGTTGGCCGGCCTGGGAATCGCCACGACGGCGGTGGTTGTGATGCCATCATCACCAGGGAATTTTGCCGCCCGACCGGTGGAACGTTCTTTGAAGGAAGCCGATTTCTACCGACCTCATGACCGGGCAGGATAGGAATGGCATGTGATATGGACCTTTGCATGCAAAATCAGACCAATGGAAGACTTTATCCTCCAGCCCTTCTGTCGCGGATGAAGAATCGCAAAGAAAAATCAAAATCACAACCCGGGGATCACTCACCAGGCGCAATTGTCCTTGATCCTGATTGTTTGAGGTTTTTTCGTGAACACGTGGAAAAGAATCATACTATTTTTGGGAGTCACCTCGATGGTCGCAATGATCTTCGGCACCGGTCGGGCTTCCGAACGGGTCGTCCGTCCCCCGGCATTGGCGGGAACCTGGTATCCGGCCCAACCGGACGAACTGTCACGATTCGTTGACAAGCTTCTGGCCCAATCGGATCCGATCCCCAATGAGGCCAAAAACCCTCCCATTCGTGCCATTCTCGTCCCCCATGCCGGGTACCGGTTCAGTGGCCCGACAGCGATTACGGCACTCAAGCCATTGATGGGGATGCGATTCAAACGGGTCATCGTCCTGGGACCTTCCCATCAACAAGGGTTTGAGGGTCTGGCCCTGCCCAATGCCACCCACTTTCGCACCCCCCTGGGAGAGATCGCCCTGGATACCGAAGCCATGGAGCGTTTGAAAAACCATCCCCTGATCCATCCCTTCCCTGGTGCCCATCAACAGGAACACAGCATAGAAATTCAACTGCCCCTGTTGCAAAAAGTGTTGGCCGAGGGATGGCAACTGTTGCCACTCCTGGTGGGACAGATGGATGCTCAGGGATTTGCCATGGCGGCGGAATCGTTGCGCCCCCTGCTTGATGAAGAAACCCTGCTGGTCATTTCCGGCGATTTCACCCACTATGGAAAAAATTTCAGCTATCAACCCTTTCCCATCGATGCCAATATCCAGGACAGCTTGAAAAAACTTGACCTGGGTGCGGTCGACAAAATATTGCGTCACGATCCCAAAGGATTCATGGACTACCAACAGGAGACCGGCATTACCGCCTGCGCCTTTGGTCCGGTGCTGGTTTTATTGAACCTGATCAACCCCCGGGTTGAACCCCGCCTGCTGCAATACCACACCAGCGGTTCGGGTAATGGTGATTTTTCCCATTCGGTCAGCTATGTCGCCATGACCTTTCATTCCGCCCAACCTTTGATGGGCGCGGCCCCACGGACCGAAGCATTACCCGAAGATGCGATGCGGCAATTACATGCGTTGGCCGTTGCAACGGTCATCGATGCGGTCACGCACAACGGTACGGGCAATCCCCCTGCACGTCTCACCCACTTCCAGCAATTGCAACAACGATTCCAGGAACCTTCCGGGGCGTTCGTCACCCTCAAGCGTTCGGGTGCGTTGCGCGGCTGTATTGGCCAACTCATGCCGGTGCAACCTCTTTATCGGGCGGTCATGGAACATGCTGTCAACGCCGCCCTCAGGGATACCCGTTTTCAACCGGTGACCCCGGACGAACTCAAGGAAATCGAATTGGAAGTGAGTGTCCTCAGCCCCATGCGTCCGATTCCTTCCTGGGAAGCGTTTATCCTTGGCCAACAGGGGGTGGTGTTGAGCAAGAATGGCCGAAGGGCGGTTTTCTTGCCTGAAGTGGCGGTTGAACAGGGATGGACACGAGAAGAAACCTTGAATCATCTGGCGTTGAAGGCGGGACTGCCGCAGGATGCCTGGCGGCAGGGGGCAACCTTTGAAGTGTTCACCTCACAAACCTATACCGCCCCGCTGATGCCCGCCGTCAAACCTTCCGGAACCTCCGGTTCATGAACACCCTGTTCTCCCTCCTGGTATTCATCGCTTTTGCAACGGCGGGTTACCGTCAATGGCAGTGGGTGGAAGGGGATGGCAAGGCCCCCATGGAACTTTTGACCAGTGCCATGGTGGATACTGCGGCATCTTCGGTCACTCTGGCCTTGGGTCTCATTGGCGTCATGGCCTTGTTTCTTGGTTTGATGAAGGTGGCGGAAAAGGGTGGGGTATTGATTCTTCTCGCCCGTTTGATCCGTCCTTTGATGGTTCGACTGTTCCCCGAGGTTCCACCCGATCATCCGGCGATGGGGGCGATGATCATGAACATGTCGGCCAATGCCCTGGGGTTGGGCAACGCCGCCACTCCGTTTGGCATTCGTGCCATGCATGAACTTGATCGACTCAACCCTCACAAAGGAACGGCGACCAATGCCATGGCGTTGTTCCTGGCCATCAATACCTCGTCGGTCACGCTGTTGCCGACCAGTGTCATTGCCTTGCGGGCTTCAGCCCATTCCAACGATCCGGCCGCCATCCTTCCCACCACCCTTTTTGCCACTTTTTGTTCCACCCTGGTGGCCATCATTGCGGTCAAAGGGTTACAGCGTTTTTTTCCAGTGCATGGCGACTCGGGTCTTGAAGCTCAGACGGTTTCCTCCCCTGCGGACCCGATGGAAGATCCCTCTTCGATCGACGATGGCAAGGGCTATCCGGCATGGGTATCCTTGATCG
This sequence comes from Magnetococcales bacterium DCbin4, assembly GCA_002753735.1. Lineage (GTDB taxonomy): Bacteria > Pseudomonadota > Magnetococcia > Magnetococcales > UBA8363 > UBA8363. The sequence continues at coordinate 613 of PEAN01000076.1, read as the reverse complement.
CCTTGTTTGGATTGGTCGGGATCATCCCGCTGACCATTTTTTATGGCCGTTCCATGTCGCCATGGATCATTCCCGGCATGATGGTGGCATTGCTTTTGTTTGGTCTCTGGCGTCGGGTCGCAGTGTATGAAGCCTTCGTCGAAGGGGCTCGGGAAGGTTTTGATGTGGCGATACGCATCATTCCTTATCTGGTCGCGATTTTGGTCGCCATCAGTATGTTTCGCGCCAGTCTGGCCATGGATTTCCTGGTCTCGTTGATTGCCCCCTGGACCGCGCCGTGGGGGCTGCCGGCGGAAGCGCTTCCCATGGCTTTCCTGCGACCGCTTTCCGGTTCAGGGGCGTATGGCCTGATGGCTTCGTTGCTTCAGGATCCGGCCATTGGCCCTGACAGTTACACGGGAATGTTGGTTTCGACCATTCAGGGGTCTTCAGAGACCACGTTTTATGTTTTGGCGGTTTATTTTGGGGCGGTTGGCGTCACCAGGATGCGTCATACCCTGGCGGCGGCGCTGTTATCCGATGTCGTGGCGGTCATGGCATCCGTTGCAATCTGCACCTGGCTATTCCAACAAAGTCATTAATAGAAAAAAGGGGTCTGGGGGGTTTCCCCCCG
>PEAN01000075.1 GCA_002753735.1 Magnetococcales bacterium DCbin4 | reverse complement strand
GGAAAACCGCTTCGGGTAATGGGGCGCGTAAAAAACAAAATCAAAATCAACACCAAAATCAAAACCCTGGGGGCAATCCCCCAGACTCCTTTTTTTTCTTGATCATGAATACCACGGGGGATCCGAATGGTTGTTACGGAAGAACGGATGAAGGTGGTGGTTTCCGCCTATGCCTGCGAGCCGGGCCACGGTTCGGAGCCGGAGGTGGGGTGGCAGTGGGTGTTGCAGTTGTCCCGGTTCTACGATGTGTGGGTGTTCACCCGGGAGAACAACCGTGCCGCCATCGAGGCTTCGGGGATGCTGGCGCATCACCCCTCGCTGCATGTGCAATTTTATGACCTGCCCCGATGGCTTCGCTTTTGGAAAAAGGGGGGGAGGGGGGTCCATCTGTATTATTCCCTGTGGCAATGGGGGGCATGGTGGCAGGCGAGACGGCTGCATCGGCGGCATCGGTTTTCCTTCAGCCATCATGTGACCTTCAGCGCCATGTATCACTTTCCGGTTTTTTCGTTGCTGCCCATTCCATTCGTCTGGGGGCCGGTGGGGGGGGGGGAATTCATCCCCGCTCCGTTTGTCGCAGGGTTTCAAGGCCGGCATCGATTGCGGGAAGGGTTGCGTCATGGGTTGCGGCTGGCAACCCGGTTCAATCCCTTGTTTCATCTGGCCTGTCATCGAAGTCGTCTGATATTGGCGGCGACGGAAGCATCCCGGGCGATGATCCCTCGGCGCTTCCAGGATCGGGTGGTGCTGGAGGCCCAGATCGGGATGCCGGGCCATCATTCCATCAAAGATCGGACCAATACCGGGGAACCGATCCAGTTCATCACCGCGAGCCGACATGTCTACTGGAAAGGAATTGACCTGCTGCTCCATGCCTTTCGGCGTTATCTGGATGCAATGGGGCCGGAGCGTGCCCGTTTGACCATCCTGGGTCGGGGACCACGGAGCGCGGATTTGCAGGCGTTGTGTCATCACCTGGGGTTGGATGGCCAGGTGGTGTTCACGTCTCATTTGCCGACGCGGGAAATGGTTTTGGATGCCTTTGCCCGGGCGGATGTCTTTGTCTATGGCAGCCTTTTGGAATGTGCCGGATCGGTGGTGCTTGAAGCGCTCGCCATGGGAACCCCGGTGATCTGCCTCGATCTTCCCGGTCCCGGGGAGATCGTCGATGATCGGTGTGGCATCCGGGTCACGGGGAACGATCCCGAGGAGGCGATTGCCGGGTTGGCCCGGGCAATGATGACCCTGACCCGGGATCGGGGGCTTCTCGCCCGGTTGACCGAGGGGACCCGGACGCGGGTCGAGGGGATGTTCTTGTGGCACCTCAAAGGGGAACGGCTTCGATCCCGGCTGGAGCGGCGACCGCCCGGACAACCCTGACCGTCCGCTTTCCCGAGGGCGGCCCAACATAACACTGCCGTAGCCTTGCCGAAACCGACATGTTCCGGTACAAAGTTGTTTTTGGTGATCGGTTGGCAGCCAAAGAACGGGATCAAGTAACGAAGTCGCCTGTCTGATGTGCTGCTTTGATACGGAATGACCCGGTTGGGTAGGCCGGAATGTGCATGAATACCCTTGAATCGGGTAAGGATTCTCTGATGGCAGTGATTTGGCAAACCTTGTTGGTGATGACTTTGGGGGGATTCATGCGGTTGATCGCATGGTTCGGTTTCGGCAAGGATCATCTGGTCCTGACCGCGCCAACAGGGGTGTCATGGGATCGCTATGTGACCTCCATTCAGCACCATTTCTGGGAATCCCTATATTTTTTTCATCTGAAGCCACCAGGAATCTTCATCAAGGATTCCATCGTGATTTCCATTTTTGGGACGGATGGCTTCGTTGCCGGATCGCTGATTCTGATTTCAGTGGCGGGGTGTGTTGCGGGTGGCGTGTTTTATCGTTTTCTGTTGCGGCTGGGTATTGCAGCAGTGCCCGGTTTGGTCATTGCGCTGTCCTGGTCTGCGGCACTGATCATCTGGGAGTACTGGCGCAATGGGATGTTCTGGGATCATTGGAACATTCTGTTCATGACTCTTTTCCTGGCAGCCTTGCAAAGCCGTTACTTGACCCCCTCCGTGCGCTCAAGCCTTCTGACCGGTTTGGCGGGGGGACTGTTGATTCTCGTCTGGCCGATCATGCCGGCGATCGTCCCTGTGATGATCCTGTTGACGGTGCGTTGGGATAAATCGGGTCCGTTGCGCAACCTGGTGGTATCACTGATGATCCCACTGGTCGTACTCCTGCCCATCATGGTGAAGAATTTTTTGCAGTTCAATATTTTCACCACCTCCTCACTGGGTGGCGCCGTCATCGGGCAAACCATGGGGATCGCCTTTGATTATGATCTGGATGCGATCAAAAATATGGCTGAACACAACAACTATCCCGAATGGTGGATCTGGTGCCTTGATGAGGGGCGTACTCGGGTTGGACTGGAAAAATCGATCATGCCCCTTTATGCACGCTGTGTGCAGGCCCCGGAACATGACCCCCAGCGACTGCACGATTTCGATGCCCTTGAAAAAAAACTGGACCAATTGGGGGAAACCCGACTTTTGGCAGTGGTGAAAGAAGATAAAAAACGAGAGGAACATCAACCATGGCTTTTTCACAACCTCGTTGAGTTACCCTCGCATATCGCCATAGAATTTGGCAAGATTACGAGTCGGTTGTTTGGTGACACCCTGCGGGAACATCCCGGAACGCTGGTCCATGCACTCGCACACTCCAGTGCCGTGTTCCTGATCAAAGGCCCCTTGTGGTTGACGGGACATTGGTACGAACGGCAACAAAGACCCTTGCCTGTCATTCTTGTTTGGTTGGGTTGGTTGTTTGTCCCGATACTGTACCTGGGGATCGTAGCGGCGGTCTTCTTTTTCACCGGTTATCTGTCCAGCCTGCTCTGGTCCAAGCCGTGGCATCGGTTTTTTCCCAATCGGGAAAAAGAATATATCCTTTTTGTGGGTTCCGTCGCATTTCTATTGGGAACGGTGGCGGTGAACGGTCTCATTTGTTGCGAGAATGACAGAATGTTCATGTCTTTTGTCCCTGTTGTTCTGCCCATGGCGGTCTTGATGGCGGCCAAATTCACGGAACCGTTTTTTCCGGGTATTTTTGACCGGAGATGATCATTGCTTCGTTGAGCAATGACTGGTGATGACATGTGGTGGTTGTTCATGCCGTCGAACCCTTGTTTGATTGAATTCTGAAGCGTTTGGATCGAATCCCATGACTGTTGCGTTGAGTGTTGTGATTCCAGCCTACCAGGAGGCGCGAAACATCGAGGAGTTGTTGCCCCTGTTGCTCTCGGTGTTGGAATCCATGAACATCACATTTGAAATCCTGATTGTGGATACGCCGGAACCGATGGATGATACGCAATCGGTTTGTGAATCCTTTGCGGTGCCGAATCTGCGATACCTGCGCCGGGATGAGGGGTTCAGTTTTGGCAGTGCTGTCCGCTCCGGGATCAAACATGCCCGCGGAACGTTTGTGATTTTCATGGATGGCGATGGCTCGCATCATCCTGAATTCCTGCGAACCCTTTATGAGTCGCGAGAACTCGCCGACGTGGTGGTTGCATCCCGGTATATCAAGGGAGGGAATACTGATAACTCTCTGGTGTTGAAACTGATGAGTCTATTGGTCAACTTCGTGTACCGGATCGTATTTTCTCTGGACTGCATGGATGTTTCCAACAGTTTCAAACTGTACCGTCTTGAAATGTTGCGCAAGATTCGTCTCGTGTCGGAAAATTTTGATATTATCGAAGAAATTCTGATCAAATTGCGGCGCAGTTACCCGAAACTTACGATCAAGGAATTGCCGTTCTATTTCAGAAATCGTAAACATGGAAAAACAAAAAGAAATCTTTTCGTGTTTGCGTTTTCGTTCATGGCGACGATCATTCGTCTCGTGGTGTTAAAATAGTATCACGGTTGCGGGGAGGGTCCGACAATGAAAGTTGTCATTTTGGCAGGGGGTCTTGGGACGCGCCTTTCGGAGGAGACCGACCTGCGTCCAAAACCCATGGTGAGTATTGGTAATATGCCGATTCTTTGGCATATCATGAAAATCTATTCAACCTTTGGCCTCAATGATTTTATTATCTGCCTTGGGTACAAAGGGTACATGATCAAGGAATATTTTGCCAATTATGCGCTCCACGTTTCTGAAATCAGCATTGACCTGGAAAAGCAAAAAATTGATTTTTTGGAGAACATGGCAGAACCCTGGCGTATCACCCTGGTTGACACCGGGGCCAATACCATGACGGGGGGCAGGTTGAAGCGCATCAGGAAATATTTGAAAGAAGATGAAAATTTTCACATGACCTATGGTGATGGTGTCGGTAATGTGAACATACGGGAATTGATGCGCTTCCACGAGCAACAGAACACATTGGCCACGATGACGGCCACCCGACCTGCGGGTCGTTTTGGAATGATCAAGACGGAAGGTGACCTGGTGACCTCTTTCCAGGAAAAACCTGAAGGTGAAGGGTGGATCAATGGTGGCTTTTTCATTTTGTCGCCAAAGGTGCTTGATTATGTGGCGGGTGATGATACCATGTGGGAGCGGGAGCCGTTGGAAACCTTGTCCAGATTGCATCAGGTGTCGGTCTATCGGCATGAGGGATTCTGGGAACCCATGGACACCTTGAGAGATAAAAATCATCTCGAATCCCTGTGGAACGGTGGAAAGGCACCATGGAAAATATGGTAGACGGGTCGGCATTCTGGCGGGACAAACGGGTTTTCTTGACCGGTCATACGGGGTTCAAGGGTTCGTGGTTGAGTCTGTGGTTGCACCAGCTGGGTGCCCGGGTTGTCGGGTATGCCTTGCCGCCGGTTTCAGTGCCCAACCTGTTTGAGCATGCGCGCATCGCCGAACTGGTCCGGGATCAGGTTGGCGATATCCGCGACTATCCCCGGCTCCTTGAGGTGGTTCGGGAGGCCAGGCCGGAGGTGGTCATCCATATGGCTGCTCAGGCGCTGGTTCGACCCTCGTATGATGATCCCATCGGAACCTACGCCACCAATGTCATGGGAACGGTCCATCTGCTGGAAGCGGTACGTCATGTGGGTGGCGTTCGCGTCGTCATCATTGTGACCAGCGATAAATGTTATGAAAACAATGAATGGGATTGGGGTTATCGGGAGACGGATCCCATGGGGGGATATGATCCCTACTCCAGCAGCAAGGGGTGTTGTGAACTGGCGGTCTCTTCCTTTCGACGTTCCTTTTTCCCTTTGGAGTCGTTCCATAAACATGGTACGGCCGTCGCATCGGTGCGCGCCGGCAATGTGATTGGCGGCGGTGACTGGGCGACCGACCGTCTCATTCCGGATATTTTGCGCTCCATTGAAGCCCGCCAACCGATTGTCGTTCGTTATCCCAAGGCGATTCGACCCTGGCAACATGTCCTTGAGCCGCTCTCCGGCTATTTGTTGTTGGCCCGGAATTTGTGGGAACATGGACCCGAATTCGCCGGAAGCTGGAATTTCGGCCCTTACGATCAAAGTTGTCGCCCGGTGGGATGGATCGTTGACCAGTTGATCAAGCGTTGGGGTGGCAACATTGATTGTGTCCAGAAAGAGGTTCCAGGGCGGCACGAAGCGACATTTTTAAAATTGGACTGTTCCAAAGCCATGGGAAGAATGGGTTGGCGACCGGGGCTTACCATTGAACAGACGTTGGATATGATTGTTTCATGGCACAAGGATGATCATGCCGGAATGGACATGCGCAAAAAATCAATGGAGCAGATCGCGTTTTTTTCATCAACAGCTTCCCTTTGATGGCGTTCCATCCCGATACCGGACGAAGAAACGATACCCATGGCTGACAAAAAAAGCGAAGCTGAGGTTTTACGCGGGAAGATCATTCAGTTGGTGGCCGACTATGCAAAGGTTGCCTTGGAGCCGCCATCTTTTGTCCCCGGCAAATCATCGGTACCGGTTTCGGGCAAGGTTTTGGGTGCCCCGGAACTGGTCAATCTGGTTGAGGCTTCACTGGATGCCTGGCTGACCACAGGGCGGTTCAACGACCTTTTTGAAGAAAAACTGGCTTCCTGGTTTCTTGGACGCTGGACCAGGACGACCAACTCTGGATCTTCGGCCAATCTGCTGGCCATCACCGGATTGACTTCCCATCTGCTGGGTGATCGGCGGTTGCGTGCCGGTGATGAGGTGATTACCGTGGCGGCCGGTTTTCCGACAACGGTCAACCCGATCTTGCAAAATCGGATGGTACCCGTTTTTGTCGATGTGGATCTTCCCACCTGTAATGTGGATCCTCAGGCACTCGAAGCGGCGATCACTGAAAAATCCAAAGCCATTGTGTTGGCCCATACGCTCGGCAATCCGTTCAACCTGGAAGCCATCACCCGGTTGGCTCAACAACACGGGCTATGGTTGGTGGAGGATTGTTGTGATGCACTGGGTTCGCAATATCAGGGCAAACCCGTGGGTACGTTTGGCGATGTGGCGACGGTCAGTTTCTATCCTGCGCACCATATCACCATGGGTGAAGGGGGGGCGGTTGTTTCGCCCCATGGCGATCTGAACCGTGCCATCGAATCCTTGCGCGATTGGGGCAGGGATTGTTGGTGTCAACCGGGGCGCGACAATACCTGCAGGCGGCGTTACGATCATCTTTTTGAGGGACTGCCTGAAGGGTATGATCATAAATACGTCTACAGCCATGTCGGATATAATTTGAAAATCACCGATATGCAGGCTGCGGTTGGTTTGGCGCAATTGGACCGTCTTGAAGGATTCATTGCACAACGTAAATTTAATTTCGCCTACCTGCGTTCCAGATTGGAGCCGTTGGCGCATTTCTTCATCCTGCCCCGGGCGACGGTCGGCAGTGATCCCGCCTGGTTTGGATTTCCCCTCACGATCCGTGAGGGTGCGCCGTTCAAACGCAAACAATTGCTCCAGATGTTGGAGCAGAAAAAAATCGGCACCCGTCTTTTGTTTGGCGGCAATCTGACCCGGCAGCCTTACATGAAACACCAAAATTTCCGGATCTCAGGTTCCTTGGATAACACCAATACAATTATGAATCATACGTTCTGGCTTGGGATCTATCCAGGATTGGACTCGGCGGCACTCGACTACGTTGCCGACAGTCTTTTTTCTTTCATTCAGTCCTTCTGAACGGACAGGATCAATTTGTCTTCAATCCACTCGCAGCGTACCGTTCTGGTGACAGGGTCCTCGGGTTTCTTTGGGGCCCATGTGTGTCGCGTGCTGGAAAAGTCCGACTGGCATGTCCTGGCGGGACATCGGCGTACCTCGAATCCATGGCGTCTTGAGCATCTGCTGTCACCATCGGTTCATTGGCAAAATGTCATCTTTGACATCAACGATCCTGAAAACGTCACCGAATTTTTCAGTCGCCACCGTGTCGATTTGATTGTTCACTGCGCCGCCTATGGTGTCGATCCCCGTCAGCAATCCTTTGAACAGGCCATGCAAACCAATGTGATGGCGACGGATCGTCTGGTGCAGGCGGCCGGGGCTTCGGGGGTGAAACGGTTCATCCATGTGGGTACTGCTGCGGAATATGGTCGGGATCAATTACAACCGCTGTGTGAAACCGATCTGATCACACCAAAAGGTGTGTATGGTGTCAGCAAGGCATCTGCGACCCTGGTGGCATTGTCCCGTGCTGAATCGATGGCCTTGCCCCTTGTGGTCATCCGTCCTTTTGGCATGTTTGGCGAATTGGAAGGTCGGAACAAGCTGGTTCCCGCCATCCTGGAAGCGTGTCGGTCGCAACAGGTACTGCCGTTGACATCCGGGCTTCAGGTTCGCGATTACATGTATGTCGAAGATGCGGCAAAAGCCTGTGCCATTCTGGGAGAGATTCAGGACTTTCCTTCCGGTGAGATCATCAACCTTGGCTCCGGTGTCGGGATACGCATCCGCGACCTGGGGGGATGGGTATCGGATGTCGTGGGGGGATGCGATTCGTTGCTTGGGTGGGGCATGTTGCCGCAACGGGCGAATGAAGTGCAATCCATGACCGCTTTGGTGGACAAGGCGAAACGGTTGCTGGGCTGGCAGGCGGGGACACCCTTGATCAAAGGGATCGAACGAATGCTTGACATCGAAAATAACTTCGCAAACAGGAAACGATTATGAAGTTGTTGATCACGGGGGGATGTGGTTTCCTTGGCAGCAATCTGGCCGCTGAGGGGTTGTTGCGTGGTGATGAATTGTGCATTTTTGACAATCTGTCCCGTCTTGGCAGCGAACGGAACCTGACTTGGTTGCAAAGTCAGGGATCGTTCAAAATGGTGCGGGGAGATATTCGTGATGCTGCGGCCATTGGGGGTGTGGTCAGGGAATTTCAGCCCGACGCCATTTTCCACCTGTCCGGACAGGTGACCATGACCAAGTCCATTGAACATCCGCTGGAGGATTTCCAGATCAATGCTGCCGGTACCCTCCATCTGCTGGAGGCGATTCGCCAATATGCCCCGTTGGCAACACTCATTTACAGCTCGACCAACAAGGTGTATGGCGATCTTGAGTGGATCGATTATGTAGAACAGGAGAAAAGGTATGTTGCCCCTGCATTTCCACGGGGGTTCAATGAAAAAATTCCGTTGGATTTTCATTCCCCATATGGTTGTTCAAAAGGGGCGGCTGACCAATATATCCTCGATTATTCCCGTATTTTTGGTTTGCGTGCCATGGTTTTCCGCCATTCGTCCATGTATGGCTCCCGACAATTCGCCAGTTTTGACCAGGGATGGATTGGCTGGTTTTGTGGTCAGGCGGTGAATACGGTGCTTGGCAGGCTTGAGAAACCATTCACCATCTCGGGTACGGGCAAGCAGGTGCGCGATGTGCTTCATTCCCGGGACATGACTCGGCTTTATTTCTCTGCCGTGGCCAAAGCGGATGTTGCAAGGGGGCGGGTATTCAACATTGGCGGTGGTATGGAAAACAGTCTTTCACTTTTGGAATTGTTTGATCTGTTGGAAAAACTGTTGAACGTCAAACTTGACTTCGTACGTCTTCCCCCACGCGAAAGCGATCAAAGAATCTTTGTTGCCGATACCTCCCTGGCATGGGAATTGTTGGGATGGTCTCCTCAGGTGACCGCCCGGGAGGGGATCGCAAAAATGATTGAGTGGATTCGGGAAAGCATGTGATTTTGCGTGGTGGCCTGGATATCTGGGGCGTGTTGCCATTTGAAATAATGATTGAAGAAGAAAAGGGGGCTCAAGGGATTGCCCCCAGGGTTTTGATTTTTCTTTTTATCAGGTAAAATGCAAAAGAGCATTATCTTGCCAAACGAAGGACCCCCCCATGTCTCACCTTGCATTTGATACCTTGAAGTACTCCAAGCGTTTGAAAGAGGCTGGTTTCTCCGAAGTCCAGGCAGAGGTTCAGGCGGAACTGTTGGCGGAGGCCCTGGAGGAACGCCTGGTTTCCAAAGAGGACTTGATTTTGGTGGATGTGGGGTTGAAGCAAAGCCTCAGGGAATCGGATGCCAAGGTCGAGAGCCAATTCAAAGCCGTCGAAACCCAATTCAAAGCCGTCGAGACCCAATTCAAAGAACTGGATGCCAAGATCGATACCCGATACCGGGAATTGGATACCAAGATCGATACCCGATGTCGGGAATTGGATGCCAAGATCGAGGCGGTCAGGGCCGAACTCAAGCGCGATTTGGCCATCCTCGAAGCCAATCTCAAGCGGGACATCGAGTTCATCCGGCGTGATATGAAGGAGATGGAACAACGTTTGGTGATCAAGCTTGGCGGCATGTTGCTCGTGGCCGTCGGCGCCATTTCCACCTTGATCAAAATTCTTTGATCCGGTTTCCAGATCGCTCCGGTTAAGGGCTGGGTTGCGGTTGCGTTTCGCGCCAAAGCTTAAAAACGATCCAACGATGCGGGGTCTGCGCCATCGCTGATGACCGCAGCCAATTGCGCCAGCAGTTCCGCCCGGGGATCGTTGTGTTCGCGGGCAATGGCCACATGCCCCGATAAATCCCATCCGGGTGAACGGACACCGTCAACAATCAACCGTTTCAAGGTCGAGAGCGCCTCCGGGTAGCGATCCGGGGCATGGATGGTGGCATAGTAGCACAGCTCTAACTGGAGTGGAGGTTCTTGCTGCGAAAGTAAACCAAACGCAGCCTGCAACCGTTCCAACCCTTCTGCCTTCCGTTTTCGCGCCAACAGGAAACCCGCATAATTACCAAGAATATTTCCATCCTTTGGGTCAGCGGCGATGGCGCGTTGGTAGAGTTGTTCCGCTTGATCAGGTTTTTTACGGACATCATTCGTGAAATTGGCGAAGTTACCAAGAGCGTTCGCATGATTTGGATCAGCGGCGATGGCGCGTTGGTAGAGTTGTTCAGCAAGATCATGATTCTGCCGGACATCAGTCATGAAAAGGGCAAAATTACCAAGAGCGTTCGCATGATTTGGATCAGCGACGATGGCGCGTTGGTAGAGTTGTTCCGCAAGATCATGATTTCGCCGGACATTGGTCATGAAAAGGGCAAAATTACCAAGAGCGTTTGCATCATTTGGATCAGCGGTGATGGCGCGTTGGTAGAGTTGTTCCGCTAGATCATGATTTTGCCGGACATCAGTCATGAAATTGGCGAAGTTACCAAGAATTTTTGCATGATTCGGGTCAGCGGCGATGGCGCGTTGGTAGAGTTGTTCCGCAAGATCATGATTTTGCCGGATATCGGTCATGAAAATGGCGAAATTACCAAGAGCGTTTGCATCATTTGGATCAGCGGCGATGGCGCGTTGGTAGAGTTGTTCAGCAAGATCATGATTCTGCCGGATATTTTTTATGAAAATGGCGAAATCACCAAGAATGGGTGCATGATTTGGGTCAACTGCGATGGCGCGTTGGTAGAGTTGTTCAGCAAGATCATGATTCTGCTTGATATTTTCCATGAAAAGGGCGAAATTGCCAAGAATGGGTGCATGATTTGGGTCAACGGCGATGGCGCGTTGGTACAGTTGTTCTGCTTGATCAGGATCCTGTTCGGACAGTACATCGGCGCTGTTGGCCCAGTAGGTTGGCCACGTTTCCCACAAAGGGTGCAGGCTTTCCCCTTTGAGGGGGGCGGTCAAAAACCGTTTGACCCCTTCAGTACCCTCCACAATCTCGGCCCAATTCTTTTGATGATCCCAGTAATAATTCAGAAGCCCTTCCCATTGTTCTTCCGCCATCGATCCAAATTTTTGGCGTTCCTCATCGAAAATATCCAATAATTGATCGACCTGCTCCTGGGATAACGATTCAGCTTTTAAAAGAATTTGCCGTTTTTCATCGGCATTAGCGGATACCGACCAGGACAGTTTGGTCAGAAACACATCCTTGTCCACCTTGATGTCAGGATTGAAGGTGATCAATTCGTTACATTTTTGGGTGCGGCGGTCGATATCTTCCCGTACTTCTCGGGGCAGGGGCCAAAACCAGCGGGGAAGACCGACCGAAGGGTTGGAACGTCGGGTGGTTGTGGCACCGGGAAAACGGGTCACCTCTTCGGGTTTCAGAAAATCCCCGGTTTCATCCAGCCGGTCTTTGAAGTCTTCAACGACGCTGGCAGTGCGGAAGTCACCTTCCAACCATTTGGCGATTTCGCGTACTTCGCGGGCATAAAGGAGGTGCGGGTGGGTGGTGACCAGGGGGGCATCTCCGGTCGCCAACCGGGGCGTGTAGTGCAACAAGGAGGTTAAGGGTTGACTTTCCTGTTCGTTGTTGCTCGGGTCGATGCGCATCAGGGATTCCAACAGTTTATTGCTTTCCTCCAGTGCCGCAATCACGTTTTCCTCGTCATCGGTGCGCGGCACTGGCGAGAAGACCACCCGCAAGTCCCCCGGGAATCCCCCGATGGGAATCCGTTTTTGCAGGGCGGTCAATAATTGACGCATCCCTTCCCGATTTTGTTCATTGAGTCCGACAACCATGACCATGCGAGAGGAGAGATAACCGAGACTCAATTCCAGGAGTTCAGGCAAACCGGTACGGCAATCTATCAGCACCCGGTCGATGCAACGATCATCCTCCCTCCATGATTCCAAATCCTCCCGGATGGCAAGCGCCAGGGAACGTAGTGAATATTCTTCCAAAGTTTCTTCTTCGCCCCGACCGTCCGCGGGTGGAATATCTTTGATGACGGTCAGGGATTCCTTTTCATCGGCAAGGGCGGCGGCATGGGGACTGGTTGTTTCATGATGTTTCAGGTGGGGAACGTGCGTCGTTCCGGCGCCGATGGCCAGAAGACGACCACCCCGGTTCCAGCGTCCCTCCTTCAGGGGCATGCCATTTTTGTCTGGCGGATGGACCTCCCGCATTAAAAGGCTGGGTGGCATGAAATGAAGTTGATCGGGATGGGTGTTCCGGCCCCGGTAATAGGCCGCCAAAAGATCGCTGAACCCGTTTCCCGGACCTTCGGCATGGAGGTGGTCGCCCAAAAGTGGTGAATAGGAAAGTCCCGGTGCCGTCAGATCCATATCAATCATCAACACCGTTTCACCACGATTGGCCCAATAAGCTCCAATGTTGACCATCAAAGCCGTTCTGCCAACACCACCTTTGAATGAGAATAAGCTGTATATTTTCATACTGTCTGACGGCTGCGTCGAACTGGGGCAATGGTAACTCGATCAAGGTTTTTCTTGCCGTGGGTGTGAGGGGTTTGTTCTTCGTTCGCCATTCTAATAATTTCACCAAGTTGTATTATTGCAACATCAGACATGCTTATATCGCCAACCAGGGATGCGCAACGACATGACTTACATGTGTGTCTGTAGTCGAGTTTATCTTTGAATCGGCGAACATGGTCAAGAAAATCTTGAAATTTCGTTTGCGGGGCCAGTGGGTGAATGCCGGTGGCGAACAAGCTTTCAAGGCGACCTTCTCCTCCCCGTTCATAGAGGGACAGGCCGGTGAACTCATAGGATTCAAACAATAGATCGGGTGCTTGTCCTTTGGTGCAAAAGATTTCAAGCCATCCGATTTCTTTCATGAGATCCAAGGCATTCAGACGCTTTTCGGAATCTTTCGGATACTTCAAATACAGGCAGGCGGTGTGTTCCCCACGAACATGAATTTTTGTTCTTGCTTGGGCGAGCAGGTTGTGGATGTCGTGCGTTGAGCCCAGCGCGGCCAGAACCTGGTTGTGAAGCGACCATGGTCGATCGGATAAAATTTGGGGAAAACGCTCTTTTTCTTTGGTTGGATCGATGGATGCCATGACCCCGACGGGGTGGAATGATTGCCAGGGAAAGGGTTCACCACAGATGAGTTCATACGCGAGCAAAAAAGAGGGACGGGCAAACAACGCCACATGATCAATGGGCACCAGATGGGCCTCGTTCATTTGGGTCACCCGCCCTTCCATGCGAAGATGTTGCATTTCTTCCAAAGTATGGCGTCTTTCCCTGCCGGTCGGGGGATTGGATGGAGAACTGCCAAACTGCGTTGGATCGCCCGGAAAACGGAAGACCAAAGGGCGGATTCCGCAAGGGGTTTGTACGGAACCTGCCAGATCGGTTGCCAATAGTGTTTCGGATGAATTCATCGTTTTGTTTGCGCCTGAACCCAGTGAATGATTTTTTGTTGCACAACGCGGCATGGGTGTTCAGTTCCCACGGGTTGATAACAGACCTGCAAAAGTGGGATGCAGGCGTTGATGCGTTCTGCGGGAAAATCAGGCGTGTTTCCATTGAAGTCGTTCAGGGTCATCACCATATCATTGAAGATATCATCATAGCTGCTCCAGGCAATCAAACCTTTTTCCACCGCGGGTTGGGAATGAATCAAAATTTCCCAGGTCCAGGCTTGTGGCGCGGAATTTCCCGGATGGCAGGATGGGAACGGAAGAACGTTCCAGCAACCTGATGGATTCGGGGGCCGATCCCCATTCAGATATGGAAAGACATCTCCATGGTAACACAGGTCAATGAACCGTTTGAACAAATTTCGCCAATGCGCCAGATCGATTCTGGTGTCCACCACGAACTGGCAGGTGTGGTGTAAAGGAGGAGGGGAGGTGAAAAATGGGTGAAGTCCCCCAAGAATCAATGCACCGGTATCGAATGGATGGGCCGATCCCCGTTCGCCTGACTCATGATCCGGTCCGTAGGCAAAAGCAATGTCACCGTATTGTTCATCGGCAAACCCGGCATAATAATAACGGCCTCGCGGAATCGTTTTCTGGATCTTGCCACATTTCCTTGCGATTTCTGGTGCGGCATTGGATTCCAGATCATGTGAATTCCAGAAAAAACCCGACTTCATAACATTGTCAAGTGGAATGTATCTGATGACCGTTGCCAGTGGTATGATTTCATGGGCTTGTCGGCCATGGATTTTCGTGTCGGAGGTTGGGGTCTGCATGGGGTGCTGAAGGTGACGTTAAGGTTGGCGCCTGTCTGTAAATCATAAATAATATGATAGTTGATTATATTTGTCAAGACCAGGTGAGTTCAATTGCGGAACCAGTCTTTCTTTAATTCTGTGATGGAGGTGTGTTGCACAAGTGTGCGGATGAATGTTTTGTCTTTCTTCTTTGTCCCGGGTGGCCTCAAGTCGATCCGGCGCCGATGTCCATGAAGGTCGTTTCACAATTAATGGGTCACAGGCCAATCATGAGGGGGGGCTGCGAAGCGGTGTTTGATGTTGAACATGAATTGGAAGCAAACTATCATGAGGATACATCGAAAAAAAAACATGAAACGGCCAGGAATCACCAATGAATATTTTCCGGATTGTTTTGTCATTCTTGATTTGTTTGGGAGCCATGGGCCAGGTGGTGGCCGATGACAAGGTGTTGCAGGCCGATTATCGTCCCCGCCCACCCGAAATGGTGGTGGCGGAGGGGGAACGGATTTCGGGGCCGCTCAAGGAGATTCTCGAAGAGGCGGCGGGCAAACATGGGTATCAGGTGGTATGGCGGGTGGTCCCCTTTCCGCGCAGCCTGCATGACCTGGAAACCGGTGAGGTCGATATCGTTCCCCGCGTCATTCAGTCCCCGGAACGGGATGCCTTCGTGTCATTCCTGGGTCCCATCGGTTATCAGGACAAGGACATCCAGTTCCTGGTCCGCAAAGGTCAGGAAGGACGCATCAAAACCTATGACGACCTGATGGCCATGGTGGTGGGGGTCAAGCTGAAAACCGCCTACTTCGAAGCGTTCGACAAAGATACCCGGATTCGCAAGGAAACCGCCGCCGATGACCACAACCTGGCCCGAATGTTCATCGGGGGGCGCTTCGAAACCGTGGCGCTGCTCGACCGTTCCGCCATGGAGGGGGTGCTGGCCGGCCTGGGATTCAAGGATTATTCCTTCGCCGAGTACCGCTTCCGCCAGCAAATCGGCAACTTTTTCGGCATGTCGAAAAAATCACCTCATGCCGACCTGTTTCCCGCACTCAACGAAACCTTGCGCGACATGTCCCTCAAGGGACGGGTGACTGAATTGTACAAAATTCATGGGGTGGAAGCCCCCTTGATCCATGCCGTACCGTCCCCCGGTGGAACCTGAGGCCCCGTTGCATGACATCCGGGGAGGTTACAGGTTACGGTCGTTTTGCCTTCGCCTGGCGACGCTGCCATACATCAAATTCTGGTACAGGGGGCGGTGGTTGTTGCGAAAGCCGAAGAAGCCACCGGTCCGAACCCACAATCAAAACCAGCCACAGGAGCATCAATACCCAAAGGATCGATGCCACTTCACCGATGCCCTGCCGGGCGAGATTCACTTGATATTCGTTCAAACCGGTCCGCACCAGAAACGGTTCCAGCATCGGCTGCAACAGGTCGGCCAGTTGTGTCGATTCGTCATCAAACGTTGCCATCACCGGATTGCCCAAGGTCGCCCCCCCGCGGATATAGGCATCAGCCATCTTTAATCCGTTCTGATAATAGATCGCCATGCGTTGATCCAGGGTTTTGATCAGGCCCATCCCGCCAAAAGAATCCGATTCCACCGCGAGCAATTGGCGTAACAAAGGTAGTTTCTCCTGGAACCGGTCGTAATGCTGCTGTGCCCGGGTGAACCCTTCATCCATGCCATCCCGGCCACGGGTGACCGAAACGGCGGTCAGCCAGTGCTGGATGCGCAAAATATCCACCCGGATGCTCTGTGCCAACTGGGCCAGTCGGTTTTGCGAGGAAACATCAATTTCCGCCAGAATCTGATCCCTGGCATGGACGTAGTTGCGGTATGAGTCCCGGCCCATCAACAGTTTCCATATCCTGGCAGGGGGGAACCAGGACAGGAGTTGGGGCGCCGTGGGGGCCATGTGTGAGGCCGGGGCCTCGTGGGCTCTGGTCAGGAATTCCTCCAACTGTTTTTCAATGGATTCTCCCTGTTCCCGAAATGTTTTCATGATGTCATTGCCACGGAGGGTCCCGGAGTGGATATAGGCGTTGGCCATGTCCAAACCGGTTTGATAATAACGGTCGAACGTCTCTTCCAATGCATGAATACGGCTGGATTCGTCCTTCTCCGGGTGCTGTTTCTCAAGGATGCGTGCTAGAATCGGCACCCCCTGGCGGAACAACGTGGCGTTTTTGAGTGCAAGCTTGAACCCATCATCAAGACCGTTCAGTCCCCGGGTGGCCGAAATATCGACCAGCCATTGTTCCACCTGGACGCTGTGTTCGCGCATGTTCTGGATGTGCAGGGAAAGTTCCAGATTCAACTTGACCGCATAGGCGCGGTCGAATCGTTCCCGTTCGGCGCGAATGTGGAGTTGATTGACCAGGGTCAGCACTGCCAACATCAGGCCCATGGCGGTCATGAAGAACAAAACCCACTGGGATCCGCGCCATGCGGTGAGGGGAATATGAAAGACCAGGTGGAAAAGTCCCGATTTTTTGTTCATGCAATCCTGCCAGCCCCGCTTCTGGAGGGGTCAATACAACCTTGTTCCCCTGGAATGATAACCATGAATGTCATTGCTTTTGACTTTCTCTAATCCAGCGCGTCAGGTCAAGAGTTCATGTCGCATCAATCCCGCTTTCAGGAAATCATTACCACAAATTCGCCTTATGCAATCCGCGGAATACCGCCATGATCCCCATGGCGATCACCAGCAGGGCTGCGGCACGTTGTAATCTTTGTCGAATCCCGGGTCCCAGGAGGACGATGATCCAGCCCAGTCCCAGCATGGCCGGGAGGGTTCCCAGGCCAAAAGCGGTGAGGATCGCCAGTCCCCCCGCCACCGAACCGGTCGCAAACGCCTTGGCCTGAAAGGCCCAGTGCAATCCGCATGGCAACAGCCCCGTCAGGATTCCCAGGGCCGCCGGTTTTTGCCACCCCTTGCCCCGACCCATCGTTTTGACCCAACCACCCAACCGGCCCCCCCGGGACAGGTTCAAACCACCCCATCCCCAGGTATCCAGTCCCATGACGATCATGACGATGCCCGCCAACAACAAGGGCAGGGCCATCCCCCATGAAGATCGTTCCATCGCGGGGGCCATCGAACCCAACCATCCGCTGATCCCCCCCAGGAAAAGATAGGTGGAGAGTCGGCCCAGGCCATAAAGAAGGTGCCGGAGCATGAAGTCGGTTGGTCGTGGGGGGGCATCGGCGTTATCCTTGGGCTGAACGCCGAGGGCTGCAACCATGCCACCACACATGCCGATGCAATGACCACTCGCCAACAGCGCAGTGATGAATGTCAACCATAATTCGATGGGGGTTGGAAACGTCATGGGAACTTCCGTTGCAGGGGTGGGTGGGTTGTGGTCCAGGAGGGGCCTGGAATCGGGCCGAAAGGAGAACGTGGGTGCCTGATCCAGGTCGCGACATCTGTTACCATTGTGGCCTGACCTTCGCGCCCGTGGGGGGGCTTCGTCAGGATGACAAAATATTTTGCTGCCAGGGATGCCTGGGGGCGTTTCGCTTGATCCATGGTTTGGGGCTTGCCGACTATTATGACCGCCGGGACCAGGGGGTGTCCGGTTTGCTGGTCGATGAAACCCCGGATGCCGAAGTCTATGATCATCCTGAGTTTGAACAGGAAATGGTACGGGAGGTTGCGGGGGGACTCAAGGAAGCCTGTCTGCTCCTGGAAGGGATCCATTGCGCCGCCTGCGTCTGGCTGAACGAACAAATCCTCCGCCGCGTCCCAGGGGTGGTGGAGGCAACGGTCAATTTTGCCGATTTCCGGGCCACCGTCCGCTGGGATCCGCAGCAAACTTCGCTTGCGCGTCTGATTCAATCCTTGAGGCGGGTTGGATACCGGGCCCATCCCTATGATCCCAAACGGGTGGAACAGGTGCATCGACAGCGGGATCGGGAATTGCTCGTCCGCCTGGGGGTGGCTGGCTTTGGTGCGGCAAACATCATGTTCATCGCTGTTGCCCTGTATGCCGGAACCTTCCAGGGGATGGAAACACACTATCGTACGTTCTTCCATTGGGTCTCCCTGGTGATCGCCTGTCCGGTGGTGTTCTATTCCGGCAGTGTTTTTTTTCACGGGGCATGGCGGGGGATCCGGGCGGGACGTCTGACCATGGATGCTTCCATCGCCCTGGGGATGACGGTCACGTTTGCAGCAAGTGTCGTTGCAACGTTGGGTGGCCCGGGTCAGGTCTATTTCGATTCGGTGACCATTTTTGTCTTCGTGTTGCTGTTGGGACGCTATCTGGAGTCGGCCGCCAGAGGCAAGGCGGCGGGGGCGGCTGAACGGCTGACACGCTTCCAACCCGATACCGCCCAGGTCGTGCGCGATGGGGTGGAACAACGGTTGCCGTTGCGGGAGGTGCGGGTCGACGATGAAGTCGTGGTCCGTCCTGGAGAGCGAATCGCGGTCGATGGCTGGGTCATCCATGGGACAACGAGCGTGGATGAGTCGATGTTGACTGGCGAAGCCAATCCCGTCCTCAAAATCCCGGGTTCCGCCGTGGTGGGTGGCTCCCTCAACGTGGATGGGGCGCTGCATGTGCGGGTGCGGCGGGTCGGTGGTGAAACCACGCTGGCCCGGATCCTGGCGGCCGTCACGGCTGCACAAGGCGGGCGGGGCGTCGTTCATGGGCTGGCGGATCGGGTGGCGGCCTGGTTTGTCGGCGTTGTCGTGCTCCTGGCGGTCGTCACCTTCGGGGTATGGTGGCAGTGGAACCCTGCCCAGGCATTGCCAAACGCCGTGGCGCTTTTGATCATCACTTGCCCGTGCGCCCTGGGGTTGGCGACCCCCGCCGCCATGTTGGTGGCTTGTGGCAACGCCGCCCGCAGTGGAATCCTGGTTCGCGATCCGGCCAGTCTGGAACGGTTGTCCCGCGTCGAACGGGTCGTCCTGGACAAGACCGGGGTCGTGACCGAAGGGATGCCGTATCTGGTCCGTACGCTGCCCGCAGTCGATCAGGGGATCGATCATCGTGCATTGTTGACCCGGGCTGCCGCGGTCGAACGCTATTCGGAACACCCCCTGGGGCGGGCCGTGGTGCGGGCGTTTGCCGAACAGCAATGGGGTCTGCTTCCCGTGGCCGAACGGGTCGTAAATCAGCCCGGGTTGGGTCTGTCCGCCCGGGTTGGCGGCGAGGAAACCCGGGTCGGCCGGCCTGAATTCGTGCTGGATCGGGCGCCGGGATCCGCCCTGCCTCCGGTTCCCGTCCTGGAAGAGACCGGCCAGCCATTGACCTGGATCGCCTGTGCCGTGGCGGGGACGTTCTGGGGATGGTTGGGATTCGTGGATCGCATCAAGACGGATGCCCCGATGACGGTGGCTCGGCTTAAAGATTGGGGATTGACGGTCTCCCTGCTTTCCGGGGATCGTCCGGAGACGGTTGCATGGACTGCCGAAAGGATCGGTGCCGATGCCGCCATCGGTGGGGTGCTGCCCGAAGGTAAATCGCAGGTCATCCGCGCGTTGAAGGGGGAAGGGGTGCGGGTGGCGATGGTCGGCGATGGCCTTAATGATGCCCCCGCCCTGGCATTGGCCGATGTCAGCATGGCGGTCGAACGGGCGGCTGATCTGTCGGTGGAAACAAGCGATGTCGTCCTGCTCAATCCGGGGTTGGGTTCGGTTGCTTTTGTTTATGCCCTTTCCCGTGCCACCATGAGGGTCATTCGGCAAAATTTGTTCTTTTCGTTGGCCTACAACGCCCTGACCATCCCCCTGGCCATGGCGGGTCTGGTCAGCCCGATTGTGGCGGCCATTGCCATGCCGGTTTCGAGCCTGGTGGTGGTGGCCAATGCCTTGCGTCTGCGCCGCATGTCGTCCATCCCATGAAGGGGCCCGCCGGGCCCGGGAGCGTTCCATGGAGAGTGTCTTTGTGTTGTTGCCCATCGCCCTGATCCTCGGGGGTATCGGTTTGATGTGGATGTTGTGGGCGGTGCGGACCGGTCAATTCGAAGATATGGAAGGTCCAGCCCATCGCATCCTGTTCGATGATGACCAGGATTTGATTCCAGATGACTCCAGTGACACGGTGGATGGAAAGACGGACGGGAATGAAAAGGGGGATTGATTCCATTTCCATATCAAAAGGATATTCTTGATGGGCAGATCTTCTCGGGCGTATTGACATTCAATAAATTATTGAAAGAAAAAAGGGGTCTGGGGGATTGCCCCCAGGGTGTTGATTTTGTTTTTTACGCGCCCCATTACCCGAAGCGGTTTTCCGCGTGGTTTTTGCGGGAAACCGCGCAGGCGCGAGCCTTGGTC
>PEAN01000074.1 GCA_002753735.1 Magnetococcales bacterium DCbin4 | reverse complement strand
AATATGGGGAGGGGTTGTGTCATGGCGGGTCAAACCATTCATAGTGTTCAGGATCCTTTTCTGAACACTTTGCGTAAGGAAAAGGTTCCGGTCACCGTGTTCCTGATCAATGGCATCAAACTGCAAGGGGTCATCACCTCTTTTGATAATTATTGTCTTTTATTAAAAAACAGCGTCACACAATTGGTGTTCAAGCACGCCGTCTCCACCGTCATGCCCTCGAGAAACATCGATTTTGGCCAAATTGACGAATAACCCACCCCATCTCACCCAACCCACACCAGTCGATGCCTTCCTGGTCCATGCCTTTTCGCGCAGGGAGGGGCGTGACCTGGCGGAGCGGTATGTGGATGAACTGGGTCATCTGGCCCGCAGCGCCGACCTCCAGGCATTGGGACATCGAATCTTCGCCATCGACCGGATCCATCCGGCCACCTATCTGGGCAAAGGACAGGTTGCCGATCTCAAGGAAAAGATCCAGGAATTGGAAGCGGAGGTGGTCGTGTTCAATCATGCGCTGTCGCCGGTCCAGCAGCGCAATCTGGAAAAATCCCTGGAGGTGAAGGTCGTTGATCGCACAGGATTGATCCTGGAAATATTCGCCGCCCGCGCCCGGACCCGGGAAGGGACGTTGCAGGTCAATCTTGCGATGTTGCTGTATCAACAATCCCGGCTGGTCCGCACCTGGAGCCATCTGGAACGGCAACGGGGCGGGGTTGGATTGCGGGGTGGTCCGGGGGAAACCCAGATCGAGGTGGATCGCCGTCTGATCCGTGATCGCATCCATCGACTTGAAAAGCAGCTCCTTCAGGTCGAACGGACCCGGACGCTTCAACGTCGCGCCCGCCGCGATGTCCCTTATTTCACCGCTTCCCTGGTGGGATACACCAATGCGGGAAAATCGACGTTGTTCAATCGGTTGACTCAAGCGGGGGTCTACGAGGCGGATCAACTGTTCGCCACGCTGGATCCGACCATGCGTGGCCTGACGCTGCCCAACGGACAACGGATCATCCTCAGTGATACCGTGGGCTTCATCCGCGAACTGCCACACCAACTGATCGCAGCCTTTCGCGCAACCTTGGAAGAGGTCCTGGAAGCGGACCTGCTGCTGCATGTCGTCGATCTTTCGGACCCTGAATGCACCGAACAACATCGTGTGGTCATGGAGGTGTTGGAAGAACTCGGAGCGGGGGGGAAACCGATGATGACATTGTACAACAAGTGCGACCGGATCGATGAAGGAAACCAGGCGAAGCTGGAGCGCCATGCAGCGCGTCCCCAAAGCCTCGTCATTTCCGCCAGGACGGGACAGGGGGAAACGCAACTGCTGGATGCCTTGCAGGAAGCTGCCGGACGCACCTCACAGGTGGTTCATTTGAACCTTCCCGCCGCCAATGGTGCCCTCCTGGCACGGATTTGCCGTGAAGGGCATGTCACCGACAGGCATGACCAGGACGATCATATCCTGTTGACGGTATCCTTTCTCCCCGCGGCAGCCGGGAGAATCTGGAAAAGCATCGAAGCCCATGTCATCTCATGATCTTCCGGGTGCTTGAACATCATTCCCCCTCATGATCCCCTGGAACAATTTTTTGAAAATCGACCTGTCAGGTCTTGACAGGCGATGACAGATACCTACATTTAGCACTCGGCTTCGGAGAGTGCTAAATCAGCGTCGGTCCGGTCGGACCGTCAATTTTTTAGTTTTTTCATGATCACCCAATTCTAAATAGATCAAGTTACTGGAGGTTGGAACCAAAGATGAATACGAAATTCCGTCCATTGCATGACCGCATCGTCGTCAAACGGCTCGAACAGGATCAAAAAAGCATCGGCGGCATCATCATCCCCGACACAGCCAAGGAAAAACCCATTCAGGGCGAAGTTCTGGCGGTCGGCAAAGGGGCCATCAACGAAGATGGGAAGGTACGCCCCCTCGAAGTCAAGGCGGGTGACCGGGTGTTGTTCGCCAAATATGCGGGTACCGAAGTCAAACTGGATGGCGAGGAATTCCTGATCATGAGGGAATCGGACGTCATGGGGATCATCGACTGAGTTCGAAAGATCACCTTAAGTCGCATTCCAATTGAATCAGGATCAACGCTTGAGCACATTATAAGGTAAACGACACATGGCCGCAAAAGAAGTCAAATTCGGTGAAGTCGCCCGAGGGAAAATGCTTACGGGTGTCAACATTCTCGCCAACGCCGTCAAGGTCACCCTGGGCCCCAAGGGTCGCAACGTGGTTCTCGATAAATCATGGGGCGCCCCCCGGGTGACGAAAGACGGAGTCAGCGTCGCCAAGGAAATCGAACTCGAAGACAAGTTTGAAAACATGGGTGCCCAGATGCTCAAGGAAGTCGCTTCCAAGACTTCCGACGTCGCAGGTGACGGCACCACGACCGCCACTGTTCTGGCCCAATCCATCATTCGTGAAGGGTTGAAGGCCGTTGCCGCCGGCATGAATCCCATGGATCTGAAACGGGGAATCGATGCTGCCGTGGACGAAGTCATCGCAGCCCTGCGCAAGAGTGCCAAGGAAGTGACCAGTTCCGCAGAAATCTCCCAGGTCGGTGCAATTTCCGCCAATTCCGATACCGAAGTGGGCCGGATGATCGCCGAGGCGATGGACAAGGTGGGCAAGGAAGGGGTCATTACCGTCGAGGAGGCCAAAGGACTCGATACCACGCTTGACGTGGTGGAAGGGATGCAGTTTGACCGTGGTTATCTCTCGCCCTATTTCGTCACCAATGCCGAGAAAATGACGGTGGAGATGGACAACCCGTCGATTCTGCTGGTCGAGAAGAAAGTCAGCAATCTGCAACAGATTCTTCCCATTTTGGAAAGTGTGGTACAATCGGCCCGTCCGTTGTTGATCATTGCCGAGGATGTCGAAGGCGATGCCCTGGCAACCCTGGTGGTCAACAAGTTGCGTGGCGGTCTGAAGGTTTGTGCCGTCAAGGCCCCGGGCTTCGGTGACCGCCGCAAGGCGATGTTGGAAGACATTGCCATTCTGACGGGTGGCACGGTTGCCTCCGAAGATCTGGGGGTCAAGCTGGAAAATGTCACCATCGACATGTTGGGCCGGGCACGTTCCGTCGTGATCACCAAGGACGAAACCACCATCATCGATGGTTCCGGTCAGGCGGAGCAGATCAAGGCACGCGTCAATCAAATCCGCCTGCAAATTGAAGAAACCACTTCCGATTATGACAAGGAAAAACTCCAGGAACGGTTGGCCAAGCTTGCCGGCGGGGTTGCCGTCATCAAGGTGGGTGGCGCCACTGAAGTCGAAGTGAAAGAGCGCAAGGATCGGGTCGATGATGCCCTGCACGCCACCCGCGCTGCCGTGGAAGAGGGAATCGTTCCCGGTGGCGGCGTTGCCTTGTTACGGGCACGCAGCGGTTTGGAAAAACTCAACGTGGCCAATGATGATCAGCGGGTCGGTGTCAATATTGTCCGCCGCGCCATGGAAGAACCGGTACGCATCATCGCTGAAAATGCCGGCGCGGAAGGTTCCGTCGTGGTCAACAAAATCCTTGAATCCACCAGCGACACCTTTGGCTTCGATGCCTCCAAGGATGAATACACCAACTTGGTGACCCGTGGCGTCATTGATCCCGCCAAGGTCGTACGCAGTGCCTTGCAGGCTGCCGCATCGGTCGCCGGACTGATGATCACCACCGAGGCCATGGTTGCCGAACTGCCCAAGAAGGACGCCCCCACGGTCGGTGGTGGCGGTGGCGGCATGGACGGTATGGGTGGCATGGGCGGCATGGGAATGTAATTCCCCTCCTTGGGAAGCGCGCCCCGGGCACGCTTCCAGAAGGTATTTCAGGTTCAAAAAAAAGGTCTGGGAGATGGCTCCCAGACCTTTTTTTCCTTGAAGATCAAAATGCCCCACGTTCACGGTTGCATTCCCGTTGCGGGATGTTTACCCTTTGTTCAGGGTATCACCATCAAAAAAGGGGCACCGTGTGGAAATTTTCAATCTGATTCCCCTCGGATTTCTGGGGTGGGTGGTTTTCAACGCCGTCAAACGCGGCCACGTCCATGGATACATGGAACATTATTTCAAGATCAATAAAAGAAAAACGGGAATAAAATTTCGTAATTTCTTTGGCATTCCCAACGCCAAACTGAAATAGTCACCCACGACCCGGGAACATCGAACATGGCCAGTAAACGTATTGGAGTCGTCTTGTCGGGATGCGGCGTCTATGATGGCACCGAAATTCACGAGGCCACCCTGACCCTTTATTTTCTGGATCGTGCTGCGGCAGACATCATTGCCATGGCCCCCAATATTCCACAACACCACGTCATCAATCATCTGACCGGCGCCGTCACCAACGAATCGCGCAATGTCCTGGTCGAATCGGCCCGCATCACCCGCGGACAGATTCGTGACATCGCCCAGGTCACGGCGGATCAACTCGACGCCATCATTCTCCCCGGTGGATTTGGTGCCGCAAAAAATCTTTCCACCGTCGCCTTCGATGGCCCCTCCGCAACCGTCAATCCCGAAGTCTCCCGTCTGCTCCAGGAGATGGCCAAGGCAGGCAAACCCATCGGCGCCCTGTGTATCGCCCCCGCCCTCCTGTCCAAAGTGCTTGCGGGCAAAGGGGTCACCTTGACCATCGGTGATGACGCCGGTGTTGCCGGTGCCATCGAAAAAATGGGCAACAAACACCAACTCAGTGCGTTTGACGGCATCGTCGTCGATGCCGCCAACCGTATCGTGACGACTGCCGCCTACATGTGTGCCTCCTCCATCGGTGAAGCGGGACAAGGCATTGAAAAACTGGTGGCCAAAATCATGGAAATGGCCTGAACTTGAACGCACGCCTCATCTACGCCGCCTCGGAACACTCGGCCAATCTGTTTTACGCCACCCGTTTCTTCGCCCCGGATCCATTCCTCTATCTTCAAGAGGCGGACGGGGGAGCGACCCATCTGTGTACCACCTCGCTTGAAGTTGATCGTGCCCGCCGAACCGCTCGTGTCGATCACGTCCATGATTGGGCCGATATCCGCGCCCAATCCAAAATCATCTTCCCCCAAAGAGTCCTGGATGAAACCGGTTTGATCGTGTTTTTCCTCAAACAGTTGGGAATTCACACCGTCGATGTCCCCTCCTCCTTTCCCCTGGGGCTGGCGCGCAAACTCGATGAACTGGGGATCAAGGCAGAACCCGTTCCCGATCCGTTCTGGCCACAACGAACCATCAAGACAGACGAAGAAATTGCCCTCATCGAAGCGGCACTGAGAATTACCGCACGCGGCATGAATGCCGGTATCCAATTGATTCGCCAAGCCACCATTGATTCCGATTCCATGCTGCGCCTGAATGGCGCACCCCTCACCAGTGAACAGGTGCGGGGCGAAATCAACGCCCAACTGGTGCGCGAAGGGGCCATGCCGGGTCACACCATCGTCGCAGGCGGAACTCAAGGGGCAGACCCTCATGAAGAAGGCCACGGTCCCCTTCCTGCCCACGCCCCCATCATCCTGGATGTCTTTCCACGCGTCATGGCCACCGGCTATTGGGGCGACATGACGCGCACGGTCTGCCGTGGACGCGCCCCCGAACGGGTCCGCCGCGCCTGGGAAGCGGTACGACAGGGACAGGAACTCGCCTTTTCACTGATTCGCAACGGCGTTTCGGGTAAAAGTGTTCATGATGCAATCACCCAACAGTTCACCGCAGCAGGCTTCGTCACCGGCATCCTCCCCAATGGACGACAAGGAGGCTTCTTCCACGGCACCGGTCACGGTCTGGGATTGGAAATCCATGAATCCCCCGGTATCGGCAACAAGGACCAAACCCTGGCGACGGGTCATGTCGTGACGGTTGAACCGGGACTGTATTACCCTGATATGGGTGGGGTGCGTATTGAGGATGTCGTCGTCGTCGAACCCGAGGGTTGCCGTAATTTGACGGTTCAGGAAAAATTTCTGGAATTGGTCGATTGAACCGTTTTCTTTGATCGGTCCCATCGACAGGGCCTCGCAGCCCTGTCGATTCAAGAAGCACCGCCAACTCCTTCATATGGTCCACTCAGTGAATCTGCACCTGAATGCTCCGGGGCTTGGCTTCCTCCAGTTTGGGCAGGGTCACCTCAAGCACACCATTTTTGTAGGATGCCCCAATTTTTGCCAAGTCGGTCGTATTGGTCAATTGGAACGTGCGACTGAAGCGTCCAAAGGGCCGCTCCACCCTTTGATAGTTTTCCTTGTGCTCCTCGTCATCAAACTTGCGTTCACCGGAGATGGTCAAGCGGCCGTTGTCCACGTTGACCTTGATATCCTTCTGTTCCATCCCCGGAATATCCGCCTTGAGCACAATCTGATGTTCATCCTCCCGGATATCGACACGCAAGGGCCATTGCGTCATCTGACCCGTGGAATCCTCAAGGTCACGGTCGAACAGACGATTGATTTCATTTTGCAGGGCGCGAAAGTTCCGGAAAGGATCATAGGTGACAATGGTAGACATGGCAAACCTCTCTTGACAGTTAAACAGTTCAATCGATCTTTGTCTCGGTGCAGGCGCCCACCGTACACAAAAAGATAGGATCCGTTTCTACCGTTTCAAGAGGGGTCAATTGAATATTTAACGAGAAATCTCGAAGTTTGGAGCATCCCTCGTCCTTCTCGCGAAGAGAGGGATGTGATCTTCCTGACCGTCAGGCCTGGTAGCGGACCAGGACCAAGGGATTGGCTGCACGGCCATAACCACGGCGCACCGATTGCAGCCGTCGATTTTGAGCCATGAGTTCTGATGCGACTTCCGATTTGAACGCCCCCAGATCGGCACTGATCAGGGGGAGTTGTTCCACCAATCGTTGCAGACGCGGCTTGAGGAAAGGATCCGCCGCAACCGCCTTGTGCATTTCCTGTTCGGACAGGCCATCCAATCGCGCTGTCGCCGCAAGCCAATCACGGGTCAACGTCTCAAGTTCCTCCGGAGTCAGTTCCCTTGGCGCTTCCAAACGCTTGAGGATGGACTCAAGCCAAACGATGGTCTGTGCCAGAGACATCTCAGTACGCTCCACCGGCAAGACGACGTGCAGCCCCGACCGGTGGCGGAGGCGCCATCGCCGCCTGCCCCTGAACCTGCTTGACCGCCTCGCGCCAACCCTCCAGCAGAATGCCCAGATTTTTGATCACAATCTTAATCTGTTCCATATCCTGCTTGATATTGGCCTCGGTCAAACGATCCATCATGTAACCATACAGTTCAAACAACTGAATCGCCAAGTCGCCCCCCTTTTGGAAATCAAGGGTTGCCTGCAACTCCGCAACGATGGCCATTCCCCGGCGCAAATACATTTTATGTTCACTTAACCGTTTGGCATCCTTCTCTTTGATGGCACGCTCCAAAAAACGGATGGCCCCCTCATAAAGGAGGATCAACAAATCTTCCCGGGAAGCGGTATTGGCTTGTGACGTCTTATAACGTTTCAGACCGTAGGACATGGGGTTGGCCTCGAAGAAATCAGGAGAGAATCAAAGGCCGGGCACCGCGCCACCCTTCCAGCAATATTTCCAACTGCTCCACCACCCGCTGAATATAATCGGTCTCGTGCGTCAAACCCGACTGAATCAGACTGTCAAGCATGTAGGTGTAGAGATCATTGAGCTGATTGGGTACCTGGCCGCCTTTTTCATAGTCGAGTGTGTTCTGGAAATGTTCGATGATTTTCTGTCCCCGTTGCAAGCGGTCCTTGAAATCATCAACCCTGCCATTCTCACACGCTTCCGAGGCTTGATTCAAGAACTTGATACATCCTTCGTAGAGTTGGATGAGGATGTCCAATCCAGACGAAATGGAGGGGGCTTCCTGACTCTGGACCAGTTGCGTGTTCATGGATGACTCTCTTTCTACTTCAGGCTGCGGTTGATCACCCCCGGTCCCAAAACACCCGCCAGCGTGGATCGGTCGAGCCGGGATGGAGGACTGAAACAAACCTAATCTTCGAAAAACCAAAATACCAAAGCAAGCCCAATGCCAAGACGATCATTCCATTCCCGGTCACAACTTGCCCAGGGCAGAAGTCAGCGCCGTCCCTTGACTGTTCATGCTGTTGACCAATTGTTCCAGATTGGAAAACTTTTTAGTCAACATTTCCCGCACTTTTTCCAGACGGGCTTCTTCACGCTCAATACTTTTTTCCAAGTTGGAAATACGCGCAGAGACACTATCCTTGACACCCGTCAAGGAACCGGTGGTACTGTTGGTGATATTATCCAACAAATCCTCGATCCGATGCGCCAGACCCGCGCTGTTATTCGCCCCCACCTCAGTCTGGGTATTGGTGAACAAATCAGACAGCACGGTAAAATTGGATGAAAGGGCCGAATCAAGTTCGTCACTGTCGAAACTGATCTTGCCGGTCTTCTGATCGGTCCGCAGCCCCATTTCCGCCAGGATGGAAAATGGGCTCAATATATTGCCCGAAGCATCATCCTTATCGGTGGAACTGTTCAATTCGTTGCGCAACTGGGAAATGATGCTGCGGGTCAGGGTTGCCCCGGACAATGCGCCCGCCTTGTTCTGGTTGATGTAATCGATCACATCGTTGAACGATGTCGTAAACGAGGTCAGAGTCGTCTTGAGGGCCGCAGTGTCATCGGTCACGGTTACGGTGATGGCCGAGGCGGTGGTCTCCTTCAAGGTCATGGTCACGCCAGGCAGGACATCTTCAACCGTATTGCTGGAACTGTAGATGTTGCTCAAGCCATCCACCTTCATCTTGGCATCCAGGCCGATATCGGTCTGGAACGCGTTCCAGGCAACACTGCTGATGGTGGAATCGACCCCCGTACCGCCACCGTTGGCAAATTCCAAATTTGAAGTCAGATTGCTGATCGCACTCGAGCCGTCAATGACCAGGCGATTCTGGTAGCCATCACTGACCACACTGGCCTTGAGTCCCGAAATGTTGAGGTTGGTGATTCGATCAGCGATGTCCGACAGGGTGTCGCCCGCAGCAATCGTGAACTCGTCACCATTGTTGTAAGTATTGACACCGGTACCATCGTCATAATCGAAAGAAAGTGCCGCGGTTCCCACCGTCACGGTGGCCGTGGAATCGGTCATGGCATTGGTGGAAGAAGAAACCGCCGCTGTATTTCCAGTCGCAGCCGTCGTGTCCCAGGCCGCGCCACTGGTATCCCAGGTCATGTTGATCGTCAGCCCTGTCAAACGGGTCGTTGCCGTCGTACCATCGGAATTGCGTGATTGTGCCCCCTGATCCTTGGCGGTCAACACCAGACGATAGTTGGAGCCATCATACAAAACACCCGCACTGACCCCCTTGTCATCCCCAAAATCGGTGCTGCTGATCTTGGAAGCGACATCTGCCATGGTATCACCGACGGCGATGCCAAAATCGGCATTGGTATAGGCAACTCCATTGTAGGAAAAAGAAAAATCGGTGATGGCACTGATCGTGTCCGCCGAATCGGTCCCCCCCGCCGCAGTCATCATGGTCTGACTGCTGGCCAAACGTGACACCTCCAGGGTGTGGGTACCCGCCACCGCCTTGTAGGAAGCGGTGACTGCAACCTTGTCCGTATCGGAACTGGCGGCGGTATGCGGCGACCAGGAAGATTCGGTCTGCAAGGAACTGGCAGTGCTGGCAAGGGCGGACAGTTTGGACCCCAATTCACTCAGGGCCGTCTTTTTCTTGGTAACATCCGCCTTGTCTGCTTTCAGACTCGTCAAACGTTTCTGCTCGACCTGCAACAACTGATCGACCATGTCCGATGGCAATCCGCTGGCAAGCCCTCCAAACGTAATATTGCCCAGTGCCATTGTCCCCTTCCTTTCACCATCTCTCTCGCGCCGGCGTTAAAAGCACCGATCGTACAACATATTTTCCAACACGCGCACTCTGCGCGCCAACTCCCGTACCTGCATGCCATCCAAAGCCCGATCTTCCTGCGCCAATCCCTCCAGATGCAAGCCCAGAGCGGCCATTGAACTCAAATATCGATTCGCCTGATCCACCAGGGACGAAATATTGGAACACTCATCCACATCGCCACCAAAATCAGAACGTATCCCCACCTCCGGTACCACACTCATCGCTTCACACATGGCTGGTCCACCCTTCCCAGCCGAAATCATCCATCCCTGACTTACTATCGGACAATTCCGGCCAAACCTTTCGTCAATTCATCATCCCAACAACTGCAACGCCAATTGCGGCTGTTGATTGGCCTGGGCCAGGACGGCAGTACCTGCTTGTTGCAGAATGGCATTGCGGGTCAAGGTCGCAGTCTCGGCAGCGATATCGGCGTCAATAATCCGTGAACGGGCCGCCGACATGTTTTCCACCACGTTCGACAGGTTGGCGATCACGGCTTCAAACCGGTTTTGAATGGCACCCAGATCGGCACGCACCCGTGATACCATGTCCAGGGCACTGTCCACCTGACTCAACGCCTTGGAAGCCCGAGCCACCGTGGAAACACCGATCGAAAATTTGCCGACGGTACCATTGGTCACACTACCCAGCCTCAGATCATCCACATGGAGACTGGCGATGGAAACCCGGATCGTTTGTCCTTCATCCTTTCCGACCTGGAAGGCAACCCCCACCATCGATCCATTCAAAACGCCTTTGTCGTTGAACTCGACATCGTTGGTAATCCGCTGAATTTCCTGAACCAACTGCTGGACCTCCTTGTTGAGGTCACTGCGATCCGTCGCAGTATTGGTACCGTTGGCTGCCTGCACCGCCAGTTCACGAATCCGCTGCAAGGCATTGGTGGTTTCCTCCAAAGCACCCTCGGCCACCTGTGCCAGTGAAATGCCATCGTTGGCATTGCGGATCGATTGCGTCAATCCACGGATCTGAGAGGTCATCCGTTGTGAAATCGCCATTCCCGCCGCGTCATCCTTGGCGGAATTGACCCTGAGTCCCGAAGCCAAACGGGCAAAGGTTTTCCCGAGGGCATTGGTGGAACGGTCCAAATTGCGTTGGGCGTTCAATGAAGCGACATTGGTATTAATAAAAAGCGGCATGGTTCATTCCCCTTTACCTGGGATTCTGGACCCAGTCCAATCCTTGAGGATTGGTGTTCGGTTGCCGATGAAGCCGGGCCTCTTGCCCGTCGAATCGTATTTTCCCCGTTCATGATGCTTCTTGGGGAAACCCTGGAGATGGAATTCGAATCACGTCCGGGTATCCAACCCTGCGAGGCTGCCCGTGCCGAACACTGCCCCGCCTTTCGAATCCCCTCCACCGGGAAATTACTTCACCTGTATGATCGTATTGACATCTGTTTCGATGGATCGTGCGTAACTGTTTGTATTCATTCCCTCTCGTTCATACCGCCATCATCCTTGGCTGTCGCAGTTCACGAACCGCCTGCTCCCGGGCCTGTGCACGAAATTCCTTGGGAATCAGAGACTGGCGCGCCGAATATTGACTCAAAAGTACCTGTTTACCCTGCCGGGTCCGCGTATTGACGATCACCGGTCCCGCCAGGTTGGTCCGCATATCCTCGGGTTGCCCCTCGGGAATGGTGACCAGAGAAAAGATTTCCACATCCTCGCTTTTCTGCAACCCGATCGACCGGGCATCCTCATCGGTCACCTCGAATTCAAGGTTGGCAAAAAAATCGAATGGGTTGATCACGATGAAAGAGATCTCCGGTTCATCCAAGGATTGCAGCCAGAAGAACGAAGAATCATCCGAGTAGGGAAACATGATGTAGCGCTTACTCAAAGGAAACCCCAACAAGCCATCCGCCAACTGGATGATGTCTTCCGAGTCAAAACTCAGGGTTCCGAAACGGGTGCCATGAACCTCCATCATCGTCATCTCCCTGTCATTGGGCACCTC
Source organism: Magnetococcales bacterium DCbin4 (assembly GCA_002753735.1). Lineage (GTDB taxonomy): Bacteria > Pseudomonadota > Magnetococcia > Magnetococcales > UBA8363 > UBA8363. Next base: position 8,893 of record PEAN01000074.1, on the reverse strand, counting down.
GTCGTCGAGACACCGGCGGGCGATCGGTGCGCCCATGCCAGTTTTTTTCGAGGATCCCGTCTGTTGTAACATTGTTGTTCCTTGAACCATTGGGACTGTGATTAATGAATTAAAAATCGATTAAATCAATCAATTCACTTCAGCCTGCCCTGCTCCCACCTTCACCGAACCCTTGATGCCACCTTCAATATTATACTTGCATCTACCGTGCCACTTCTTTTTTCCAGCTTTTTCCCCATGATTCCTTACAGTTACATCCTTCTTTCCCATCACCACCCCTCCCGGGTCGGAAATTGTTGCCCATCTGCCGGCAAACTTTGTTCCCCATGGCCTCCGGGGTCATTCAGGCCAGGAAATCCGCTTGCCCGGGAGTGGGGTGGCGAAGCGGATTTCCTTTTCGGCCTTCACCTCAACCGAGGAGTTGCAGCGCCAGTTGAGGTTGTTGGTTGGCCTGGGCAAGGATTGCCGTCCCTGCCTGCTGCATGATGGCCAATTTGGTCAGATTGGCGGTTTCCGAAGCGATGTCGGCGTCCAAAATCCGTGACCGGGCAGCGGAAACATTTTCCACCACATTGGACAGGTTCTTGATATTGGCTTCGAACCGGTTTTGAATCGCACCCAGTTCCGCCCGGGTGGAGGAAACCCGATCAATGGCTTCCTTGACGATGGCAATCATCCGGGCCGCCGCATCCTGTCCGGCCAACGGAGGATTGGTGGCATCGGTCGTCGGGGGATTGAACGGCAAGGTCGGATCGGTCGGAACCGTCTTGCCGGAGATATCAATCAAAGGTGAAGGGGGAAACCGGGTGGTACCGGTCGTATCGATCAACCAGGAAGGAACGGTCACATATTCCCCCCCTGTCGGTTGCGAGGCGGAATTGACCGCCCCATCACGGGCCGCCATCACCAACGCCATGTTTTTGCCGGCAGTTCCGGCCAAAGCCACCGTACCACCCGGTTTGGCGGCGGCCAGACCCGCTGCGGCGATGATCTTGGCCTGGGACAAGGTCAGTTTACCCGATTTATCCGCAGCCTTGGCCGTTTCGGCAATGGTTTCGATATCCTTGTTCTGACTGATCTGGGCATCAAAGGCCATGATGACGATCCGGATGTTGCCCACCGGCACATCCTCGACACTGGTCCCCTTGGTCACCGCATTGTCCACCACCTCGGCAGGATCGGTCACATTCTTGGTCAGCGCACCGTTGGTGGTCCCGGCCAGGGTCGTATAGGCAGCGGGAACATTTTCAGTGGCAGTATAGCTGCGGGTCGCTTCGTAGGTCGCCGCGGCCAACACCCGGGCCTGGTCCGAATTGATGGTGGCATCGGTCGGCTTGACCGTCGCTTCCGCCACCCAGGCGCCAATAATATTGGCCTTCTTGCCCGATCCCCCCGTCACCTTGGTGACACCATCATTGGTCCGTCCGAAGGCGGTCAAAGCCGCCGCTGCCAGACCCGTCGCATCGGTTCCGGTCACCAGGGCATTGGCAGCCGTGATGTCGGTGGCGATTTCAGTAGCCGTCTTGCCATCGGAAATGCCATTGTTGATCGCCGTATTGATCGTGGCATCAGGGGCACCCAAAAGTTGCGTCACGATGGTGGTCACCGTCTGATCGACCGTGGCCCCATCGGCGATGCCATTCTCCAGGGCATTGACCACCCCGGTGCCACTGACCACCGCCGCTTCGACCGCAGTCGCCACCGTCGTGACATTTTTGTTGTCCATCACGGTCAACATGTTCTTGGCCACATCCGTGGAGAGCGTCGTGGCGGGAGATTTGCCCAGGGTATTGGCGTTGGCCAGAGTGCTGACCACCTTGCCCGCCTTGGAACTGAACAACTTGGAACCTTCCAGTTGCTGCGCCGGCGCCTTGATGGTCAATCCCTTGATCTTGGGATTGTTGACACTTTCCTTGTTGTTGGGATCGGCCACCTTGGGCGCGGCCAACAAGGTCTGGGCACGGGCATCGGCCAGGGTGACCACGATGGTCTGATTCTCCTGGGCACCCACCTGAAACATCAGGGGATCGGTCTGGCCGTTGAGCATGGGCCAACCGTTGAACTCGGTCTCGTTGGCCACCCGCTCGATTTCCGACAACAGTTGCGTTACTTCCTGTTGCAGGCTTTCACGATCCGTCGGGCTGTTGGTGGCGTTGGCCGCCTGTACCGACAATTCGTTGATCCGTTGGAGCATGTTGGCATGCTCCGCCAAAGCACCTTCAGCCACTTGCGAGACGGAAATCCCATCGTTGGCATTACGTACCGCCTGGGTCAAACCACGAATCTGAGCGGTCATGCGGTTGCTGATGGCGAGACCGGCAGCATCATCACCGGCGGTATTGATACGCAGACCCGAAGAGAGTCTGGCAAAAACCTTATTCAATTCTCCCGTCGATCCCAACAAATTTCGTTGGGCATTGAGGGAAGAAATATTAGTATTGATATAGAGTGGCATGGTCATTTCCTCTCGTGATGATTCTTGATGATCTCTTCTTGGAGAATCATCCAGCTGCGGCTACCTTTAACGATCTTGTTTTTTCCATCTGCCGTGAACGGCGCCGCACCCCCTTGTTCACCGGTCTCTTTCTGTCGGACTCATTCAGATACCGGGAACGCAACTCCTTGGGAATCAATGGCTGTCGTGGAGAAAACTCTTTGATCAGGATCTGTTTGCCCCTGCGATTGCCGGTATTCACCACCACCGGTCCCGCAAGATTGGTGCGCATTTCCTCGGGACGCCCTTCCGGAATCGTCACCAGGGAAAAAACTTCCACATCCTCGCTGCGCTCCAAGGCCAAAGCCCTGGCATCCTCGTCCTGGATCGAAAACTCCAGATCAGCAAAGAAATCGAAAGGATTGACCACGATGAACGCTATTTCAGGTTCATCCACCGACTGGAGCCAGAAAAATGAGGAATCCTGACCATAGGGGAACAACAGAAACTTTTTACTCAACGGAAACCCCAACAGTCCATCCTCAATGGTAATGATCTCGTTTTCCTCGAACTCCAGTACCCCAAACCGGGTTCCTTGAATCTCCATGTTTTTATCTCCACTCCCAAAGATACTACCGAATAAAATCGATCAACGATGTATTGAGCACTTGGCGTTCGGTGATGGTCATCACCTGCATCGCCTGAGTTGTCTGTTCCAGGGAGGACATCACACCCAGAATGTCCGCCTCAATGTTGGTCGCCTTGGCCTCCTCCAGCGCCAGCTCATCAATCTCCAAGGTTTTCCCAACCGCGTCGACCTGAGTCACCCGTACTCCGGTCACTGCTTGCAAGTCCGATACCTGAGCGCGCCCTTCCTGTAGCCGATCCAACAAAAAAGAAACTTCGTCGGGATCGGCCCGGAGCAATGCACCCCGCAAGGCCGCAACCGCCCCCAACACATTGACGTTGCGTCCCACCGACCCCGTCCCTTCCAACAACTCCTGGGCATTGATGTTTCCCGGCAGCGTCTGGCCATTCAACACCTTGACGGGCCGATCCGCCGCCCCCCCCTGGTATTTGGGAACCACTTCGAAATAATACACATCGCCCGGTGCAGGATTGGAACCCAGGGTCATCGAAATCCCATTACCAATATTCAGCACGGGAGGAGTCCCGGTCGGAGCAGTCGGCTGGGGATTCTTGATACCATTGACATCCACATCAAACTGCCCGGAAGAGGCCAGATAAGTAACTTTGACACTGACTGGCAAATCTGTGACACTGTGGTTGTCGGCAACACTTGCGGTAATACCTGCCGGTGCCGGTGCCATCGGTCCCTTGCCATTGCTCCGAACCTGAACCGCCGTCGCATTCAAATTCTTTGAATCATAGGGAAGGCGGGTCCGGCTGCCACCAAAGATCGGAATTTCATCAATCTCCGAATTCACACTCTTGAGGATGTCCAGATAGATCGCCTCGGCATCCTCCGCCGTTGCCTTCATGATCTCCGGATTGCCCCCGACATGACTGTTGGCCATTTTCAAAGCCAGATCCTTGCTTTCCAACATCCGCTCATGCACCTGGTTGACGTGACTGTCCGCCAAGGTCAAACGTTGGGAGGCGAATTCGGTCGTCTTCTTCAGACTTTGCACCCCGGTCAGGTCAGCGGAGAACAACATGTGCCGATAGATTCCGGTCGGGTCGTCCGAAGGACGATTGGTCCGGTTGCCCGTCAGAGAGCTTTCTTGAACCTTGAGGATGTCCTGTTGTTGCGCCTGCATGGCGCTGCTTCCAGTTTTGAACATCAGGTTGTGAGTGACGCGCATGTTCTTCCCCTTCGCAACGACTAGACCATGGAGATCAAGGTTTGCAGCAATTCATCTGCCACGTTGACCATTTTGCTTGATGCCTGAAACGCCCTTTGGTACCGGATGAGATCGGTCAACTCTTCCTCCAATGACACCCCCGAAATCGACTCCCGCAGGTCACCGATGAACTCCTGCGCCGACTTCTGCGCGACCAGGCTTTCCTTGTTTTGATTGACGAGCGAACCCAGATTGCCCGACAGCGTGGCGTAATGACCGGTCAGAGAGGCGGTTTGATCGGTGATGGTGAACTTGGCGGTCCGCAGGTTACCCAGGGCAATCGCCCCCTGGCTGTTGCCGTCATCGAACGTCGCCCGGGTGGGTGAGAGTTGATTATCCACTCCGAACCGGGCCATTCCGACCTGTTTGGAATCCTCTTTCAGGGCTTTGCCGACCTGGATCGACCCCGCACCCACCCCGGAAAAAATTGCCCCCACACCCAGAGCGGCCAGGATGCCGCTGGTATCCTTGAGGACACCGTACACGCCACCCTTCTTGCCGGCGCTGATCTTCAAAAACCGTTTGTCCCCCTCGGTGACGATCTCGGCATCCACCGCCTCGGAGGCATTGATCGCATCCTTGATCTCCCGCAACGACATGGTATTGGTGATGGTCACCGGTTTGGAGAGGGTCAACGCATCCGTCGTGTCACCCGATGCGAAGGTGATCTCCCCTGTCACCACCCGGCTCAGATCTTCGGGAGATTTTTGATACTTCGAGCTTTTCGGATCGGTCACCAAATCTTTGACAGGGGTGGAAATATCGGCACCCAGTTCAATGATCCCCTGTTGTGACTGATACATTTTGCTGCTGACCGATTGGCTGTGAACCCGATTGACCTGCCAGCGCAACTCATCGGTGATCGCTTCCAACCGGGTCAGGAATCCCTTCTTGCCATTGATGACCTCATCGCGAATCTCCAGGAGGCCACGCAATTTGCCACCGCGGATACGATCAGAGCCGGCAAATTCGCGTTTATTGATATTGATCCCCAAAAACCCGTCTTCATTGGCCTTCGGACTCCGCTCCAAGGTGGCGGCGAACACCGGATCGGCAAGAAGCTCCTGCCCCCGGGAGGTCATGATCCGCAGTCCATCCTGCTCCATGGGGATGGTTTGAATATCAATCAGTTCACCCAATTCCAACACCATCTGGCGGCGTTGATCCTTGAGGTCGAGGGCGGGATGGGAATTTTCATTGGCAACGATGGTCTGGTTGACCTGTTGAATCGCCTTCAACCGGGTGTTGATGTCCTCCATGACCACACTGATTTCCTTGTCCACCGGCAGGGTCATTTCCGTCAGGGCGCGGTGCATGTTCTGGATGGTGCGGGCCAGGGAATCGGCCTCGACCACCAACTCTTCACGGCCTACCGGATTGGTGGGATTGTCCGCCAGGGCATCGGCAGCGGCGTAGAAAGCCTCCAGCCGTTGGGAAAACCCCTCACCATCCAGATCGTTGAACACATCCTCAACCATGGTGAGATAATGTTCGCGGGTTTCAAGCCGCCCCAGTTCCCCCGTGCCGAGCTCCATCCGGCGATCCACCAATTGATCGAAATTCCGGGTGATGTCGCTCACCTTGACCCCGGAACCGCCTGGATCCTGCTTGTCACCCGAGGTATTTTCCTGCTGGACGACCTGCCGTGAATACCCGGGGGTGTTGACGTTGCTGATGTTGTGGGAAACCGTCTGCAACGACCCCTGGGAGACAAAGATCCCCTGCTTGGAAATGTTCAACAGGTTGGTGATGGCCATAAACTTGATCCCTCAGTCGGAGAGCGCGTGGAACGAAACGCCATTGCCAAGCTAATATGCACCAGCCATGCCAAGCGAAACTTTCAGGATCCGTTTTTCCCAAAGTCAGACACACTATTTTGCAAATGATTGTTTTTAAATATATTTAATGGAAGCTTGCCCACCACCCCCGGAGCGGTCCAAACGGAAAAAAAACTCCACCCCCCCATTCCGAGGTCTTTTCCCCCTGCACAAACGGGTAATTTCCCCCTGGTCCCCCATTACGGGCGGCAAATGTTTCCGTTTTCCAACCCACCAAGGTCGCGGGGTGACGCAACCCGATGACCATGCTAGACTCAGTGATGGTTCATTCATGTATCCATGTGATCCATGGATCTCCCGTCACGAGTCGTTCATATGATGTTTGTGACTGGAAAACCCAAATCTGCCCGACCTCAAGACCCCATTCCCCAACACACTGGATTCCATGAACGTATCCCCCCACATCAATGTCGCCATCCGCGCCGCCCGCGCCGCCGGTCGCGAAGCCATGATGTTTTTCAAGCGCCGTCACGAATTGAACATCGAGACCAAACAGAAGAACGATTTTGTCACCCAGGCCGACACCACGGTTGAAAAAGAGATTCTCTACCAACTGCACAAAGCCTATCCGCAATATGGCATCCTGGCCGAGGAGAGCCGTCACGAAACAAGTTCCACCGGTTGGCGCTGGATCGTCGATCCCATCGATGGCACCACCAACTTCATCCATGGCCTCCCCCATTTCGCCATTTCCATCGCCCTGGCCAACGATCACGAACTGCATGCCGCCGTCATCTTCAATCCCGCCACCGATGAATTGTTCACAGCGGAACGTGGCCGAGGGGCCTTTCTCAATGGCCAACGCCTGCGCACCACCCAAAACCACCGGCTGGACCAGTGCCTTCTGGCCACCGGACTTCCCGTCAACCATCCGGAACGGCTCCACCGCCAGCTACAAACCATCGAAGCATTGGTCCTTGGCTCCAGGGGGATCCGCCGGCTCGGGAGCGCCGCCCTGGACCTCGCTTTTGTCGCCGCAGGACGCTACGATGGCTTCTGGGAACCCGCACTTCAGCCCTGGGATATCGCCGCCGGAATCCTTCTGGTCACCGAGGCGGGTGGACTGGTTACCGATTTTGCAGGCAACAAGAACATCCTGGATTCGGGCAACATCCTGGCGGCGTCACCCCAGATCCATCGCATCATGCTTGCAACCATTCAGCCAGCATGGTCTTGAATTGTTTGTGATGGCGTGAGATCCATGGCTCCACGGTTCCATACCCTGCTCTTTACCGGATGGATCATCCTTCTGGTGGGACTGGGCGGCATTTTCATACCCGTTCTGATCGCACATGCGCTGGGACTGTCCGATCATCCCGTCCTCTTCCCGATCCTGGTTTCGGCCATGTGCGTCACCGCCATGGGGGGACTGATGACGTTGGGCGTCATCCTGCAACGGCATCGACCGAAACCACCCGCATTGACCCCGATTGACAACGGCAACCCCGATCAGGCAGATCGATGTGACGCCATCTTTCAATGGCAACATCAATTGGATCCCGGTGATGAAGCGGGCATCCATGCCATATCGAATATTCAAAATGCAGCCGTACGCGCTCTGGCGGTCAAACTGTATCAAAAACCGTCGATCAAATTCAGGTTGAACAACATTTCCCGTTCCCAGGCCGACAACTACCACCAACAATTGTCCGATTGCGGCATTTCCTGCACCTTTGAACCCGCCAGCCCGGCACACGAAGCGGACCCGACCCCCATCGAACGACTACTTGCCATTCTTCCCGAAAATCCGGTTCTAACGACAACGCAGGCCGCCTTGCTTTCACTCCTGGCGATTCTGTGGCCCCTCCTGATCCCGGCCTGGCATCAATCCGACCCCATCGCCAATCCACCATCCACGCCCCCCGTCCGGCTTTTTTCCCCCACCCTGCCGCTTTCCACCTCTGCGGCCAAAACCGGCACAACCCACAAGATACCCGTGGAACAACAACGGCTGATCGCCAATCTCGCTCTGATCGATTTCCCCTTCAAATCCATGGCCGGGAAGAGGGATCTGACCATTGCGGCATTGCATAAGAACGATTTTCAGGGGGCCGAACAACTCCTCCTTCATACCGTCAACGAAATACGGGAAGAAAATGCGATCAACCCCATCAAGGACGACCAACTCGCCACCAATGCAGCCAACCTCCTGGGAGCTCTGGGAGAGCTGCAAATGATGCAATCCAAACCGGCACAGGCAGCGGATCATTTTTCCCAGGCGGTCCGGATGGCCCCTCAGGCGGAACAGAAAACCCAATTACTGCAACAGCAGGGGGATGCGCTGTATCAGGCAGGAGATACGGTAGAAGCAGAAGAGGCATTGCTGGAATCAGTTAAAACCGCCAAGAACGAAATCAGTCCCAAACATCCCCTGGTGGTCTCCACCCTTTCGAGCCTTGCACTTTTTTATGAGTCCCAGGGTTTGCATCAAAAAGCCGAACCCATTCTGCGTGAAACCCTGGCCCTTCAGGAAGAGATTCACGGTTTTAACCACATCAAGACGGCCGAAACCCTCGATCTCCTGGCAACCGTGATGTCCAATCAAAACCAGCTTCGGGAAGCACTGGTGCTCGAGGAACAATCGCTGAGGATCAAGGAAACCACCCTGGGGGCCACCCATCCGTCCTTGATCGGCAATCTGGCCAACATCACGGAAATTCTGGTGCAGGAGGGACGTTTGGAGGAAGCGGACCAAACCCAGAAGCGCCTGATTGAAATAAAAAAGCTGGCGCCCCCCCCGCCCCATCCCGACACCG
>PEAN01000073.1 GCA_002753735.1 Magnetococcales bacterium DCbin4 | reverse complement strand
GGACCTCGCTTGAGTTGGTGTAGGTGATGTTTTGCAGGACCGAGTTGACGATGGCGGTGGTGGCGTTGGCATTGAACTGCAACAGGAGGGTACCGCCACTGTTGGTGGTGATGGCGCCGACGGTGGTGCCGTTCCAGTTGAGGTTGGTGCCGGAAAAGGCCAGGTTTCCGTTGGTGCCAAACACATCCTCGCCATTGGCACCCCCGCTTCGGACGAGTTGCAATGTTGCTCCGCTGAACGTCCCGGAATCAAGTTCCGGATCGCTTACGGTGACATCGGCGTCAAGGACGACGGCGCTGCCCCCCTCGGTGAACGTGGGGGTGGCGTTGAGTCCGGTAAAAGTTGGGGCATCGTTGGTGCGCACCAGGGTGAGGGTGCTTTGGGCCGTGGAACTGCTGTTGGTGCCATCATTGACACTGAGGGTGATCACCCGGTTGGTGGTATCGGGGTTCTGGCTGGTGTTGTTGTATTGAATCTGCGTTAAAGCGGTCTGATAATTGGCAAGGGTGGTGACACCGCTCAGGATCATCTGGCCATCGGCATTGTCGTAGGTGTCGGTCACGGTGATGCCGCCGGGCAATGCCCCGTTCACCGACAGGGTTTCGGCGGTGCCATCGGGACGGTTGGTCAGAATCAGGGTGACTGAGGCGATGGTGGCGGAATCGGGATCGGTGATGGAGACATCGGTGTCGGTGATGTTGAGGGCTGAACCCCCTTCGGTAAACGTCGCGGAAAAATGATTGTCGGCAGTGTTGGATGCATCCAGGTCCAGGTTGGGAACCCAGGAACCGGAATAGGTTCCTGACCCTGCAACCACATCGACGGTGCTGGTGGTGGCCTGGAGTTGCGAACCGGTGAAATTGTAGATCCCCGCCCCCGAAGGTGCGGTGTTGCCGGTGACGGTGCTTCCGGTCAGGCTCAGAGCGGTTCCGGCATTGTAGATCCCCCCCCCCTGGGAGCTGGCGATGTTGCTGCTCAGGGTGACGTTGACCAGATCGACGGGATTGTTGTTATTGTTGTAGATGCCGGCACCATCGGTGGCTTGGTTGCCGGTGAAGGTGGTCGCAGTGATGGTGGTGGTGGAATTGTCGATATAGAGTCCACCTCCGTTGGAGGTGCTGGTATTGTCGGAAAAGGTGGACCCGCTGATGGTCAGGGTACCATCCTTGCTGTAAACGCCACCCCCCTGATCATTGCCCAGGCTGTTTTGGGTAATGGTGCTGTTGGTGATGGTCAGGGAACCGGCGTTGTTGTAGATGCCTGCGCCGTCATTGGTGCCGGTATTGAGGGAAATCGTGCTGTTGTTGACGGTAAGCGTGCCGGTGGATGCATTGTAGATGCCGGCCCCTTTATCCCCCGTGTTCTGGGTGATGGTGCCGTCGGCGAAGGTCAGGTTGCCGGAATTCCTGATGGCACCACCATCGTTGCCGCCGCTGTCGCCCTGGGTGAGTACCAGCCCTGTCAGGGTCACCGTGGTTCCACTGTTGACCGAAAAAATCCGGGAATTATTGTTGCCGTCAATGGTAATGTCGGGGGTACCGTCATCATTGAGGTCGGCGTCAATGGTCAGGGATGAGCTGATCGTCAGGGCTGATCCATTCAGGGTGATGGTCGTTCCGCTCAGGGAGGGATCGAAGGTGATGATGTCGGTTCCGGAACCGGCAGTGCCGGCCGAATCGGCAGTGTTGTTATCATTGTTGGCATGGGAGAGGGCTTCACGCAGGGTCACCTGGGTTACGCCGCCGACGGTGCCATCGAAATCGCCGGTATCAAGGTTGCTGGTGACGGTGATTGTGGCGAGGGTGCCATCAAAGTATTCCCGATGTTCGGGATCGAGGATCAACGCCGTTTCAATGGATCCCGACCGGGCCTCCAATTCCCAGTTGCCCCCCCGGCTGGCCGATCCGGTGAGATTGGTCGATGCTGCGACATCGGCGCCGGTCAGATCGGCCAGCCGGGATATGAAGGACATCCCTGGGTCGCCCCGGGCCACATTGCATCCATAGAGCAGAATGTCTCCATCCGGGGTCAATGTTTCCTGCCAGGAACGAAATGCCTGGGAATGCCCTTCCAAAGCCTCCCGGGTCAGGTGGGAGGTTCCCAGCCACAGGGAGGCGGTGTCGCCATGGGAGAGGATATGAATCGCCTTGATGTTGTTTTTGTCGGCAAGAAAACGGGTGATTTCATCCAAGCCATCGCCCTGGGGCGAGAGGGTCACGATGGTGGTGTGTTCTTTTTCAAGCCAGGTGCTGGGAATGGGTACCGATGCATCAACAAAGACGATTTCGTTGGCGACTTCGTCGGCAACTTTTTCAGGGGCTACCTCCTGGTGTGATGTGATGGCAGGTGCCCAAGGGGCTGCTTCCGTCTGAGGGGGCGGGTCATCAAGGGCTGCCCCATGGACGTTGATCCCTTCCAGGGGGAAGAGAAATGCCGAGGCATCGAACATGAGGCGGGGTTCAAGCGGGATAAACCGGGGATCGGATTGGTTCCGGGATGTCTCCCGGTGGATGGTGCGGAAGGAGGGCAGCCGCAGGTTGCGCAAATATTCGAGCAGGTTGCCAAACATCATTGCCATCTCCCACCCTTTGGACAAAATGTATGGTTTACGCGATGGGTTACCACCAGATGACCACCTCATTACAGGACGATACCACGAACGGGGTATGTGATCATCATCGAATTGGGGTATGGTGGAAAATATGTTGCTTGATTTTCATGATCGGTCAGGTCATTCATGAAAAATACCGGGCAGGCATCATGGCGTGTTCATCTTTTGCAGGGATACGATGGGATCGATGAGTAAGGTATTGGTTGGTTGCCAACACTGTCACGCAAAATTTAAAATCGAATCAAGGAATGTTCCCGAACCTGGACATCCCTCCCTGTGTCCCAACTGTGGTTCCAGTTTCACCATGTGGCAGCCTGATGCCCACTATCAGGAGCATTATTCCCACGAAATCGCTGCCTATATCCTCGATCAGAAACGTCTGGGACATGTCCCGAAGATTCGCCATGACCTCAAGCGGATCCAGGCCATGGAGCAATGGCTCCGGGAACGTGGGACCTCCATTGCCGATGCCTCTGATGCCCTGCTGGAAGAATATTGCTCCGAAATGCAACGACGGTTGCACGGCGAGGAGGCGGCGGAAACCAAGACAACCCTGGATCAATTCCTTGAGGTTTTGGCGCGCGAAGGGATCCGTGAACATCATCCCTGTGTCGAGGGCAGGGACACGGGTTTGGCGCAACAACTTGAACGGGTGATCGAGGAGGAGGTCGAGTCGATTCCCGATGTGGATGATAAGGATATTTCGAGGCGGCGGCGGTACGAAATCATCGTTCTGATCATCCTCGGGTTGAGTATCCTGGTTTCTGGATTGTTCTTGTTGTTCCAACGACAGAAGGAAAAGGAAGCATTTCTCCAACGGGAAATGGAGCTGGTCAAACAGGGCAAGATACCCACGGAGGAGAAAGCGGTCCGGTCACTTGAAGATCGTTCGCGTCGGGAGGAGGAACACTTCATACAGGGGGTTCAACAGGAAAACGAAGTTATTGAGCAGGTCCGGGAGAACCAGTTGCCCACCATCATTCAACAGGAAGAGGTGCGGCGACAGGAAATGGTTGTGGCTGCGGATCGGGAAATTGAACGGATCATGCATCAGCGCCGGATGGAGGAGGAAGCGCGTAAGAACCGGGAACGCGAGGCATTGAAGGAGGAAGAGACCCGCAAACTCAAGGAGCATGTCGCTGCGCGTGCCATTGAGGTCAAAAGGAGTCGGTGTCAGGGGGATTGCGAAAATGGCTATGGCGTGTATACCTATGACAATGGTGAACGCTATGAAGGGCAATGGAAGAATGGACAACGGTCAGGCAAGGGGACCTTGATCGAAGCGAATCAGGACCAATGGGTGGGGATGTGGCGGGAGGATCGGCGGATCGGGGTTGGCCAACGCCTCCTGGCGTTCGCCGACTATAAGGCCCGCGAGGCGGAACATCAGGCCAAACTGAATCAGGCGCGGCAGGAGGCATTGGCCAGACGCCGTCAAAACGAGGCCGCGGCCCAGGGCGAGGCCCGGGAGCAACAAAGCATTCGGGAAATGGTCCAAAAGGGGATGACCGGGTGTGTCCTCGGAGATTGCGAGGATGGTCAAGGAACCTACATCTATCCCAACGGCGATTATTATCATGGGGCATGGAAAAAAGGGTCCAAGAATGGTTTGGGGGGCTATGTGTTCGCCAAGGGGGGGAATTATGTTGGCGACTGGGTCGACGATCAAAAGAGCGGCCAGGGGGTCTATACCTTCAAAAACGGCCAGAAGTACAGTGGTGGATGGCTGAACGATAAAAAACACGGACGTGGAATGGTTATATTCACCAATGGTCAGAAGGTTCACACCCAGTGGAACATGGGTGAACAGGTAAAATAGCTTTTGCATATCGTTTTTTGTCGGGACGATGTTCAGGGAGTCAAGGGCAATGGGTGGCGGATCGGGTCCTTTTTGGCGTGTGCTGTTGATGTTGGTCTTTTCTGGCATTTCCCTGCCCGCCTGGGGCGGGGAAACGAATCCAGGAAAGATTGAACGGTTGGTGGTCGGTGCTGGCGGGGTCTCTGGGATTTACTTTCCTGCTGCCGGGGCGATTTGCCGCGATGCCAACCAATATTTCAACAAGGCGGGGGGACGTGTTCACTGTGCCGTGGAACCGACCGAAGGATCGGTGGAAAACCTCCAATTGTTACGCGATGGCGATGTTCAACTGGGCATTGTGCAATCAGATGTCATTTCCGATGCCTGGAATGGACGTCCCCCGTTCGACGCCAAACTTGACCGGTTGCGCTCGGTGGTCAGTCTTTACAGCGAATCTTTGACTGTTGTGGTGCGTGGGGATGCCGGGATTAAGGAATGGGAGGATTTACAGGGAAAGAAGGTCAGCATCGGCCCGAAGGGGTCGGGGAGCAGGCGTACGGCGATGGGGTTGATGCGTGTGTGCGGCATCACACCCCAGGTGTTGGAAGAAGATCGGGAGTTGAGCCCCGATGGCGCCACCAGGGCATTGCGTGACAAGGAGATCGACGCCTATTTCTTTGTCGTCGGGCATCCCAATGAAAACATTTGGAACATGCTGGCGACCGCCAACGCCCGCGTATTAACCCTGCCGGAAGCGTGCCGCGAACGGTTTGTCCGGGAATATCCCTACTTTGTCAAAACGACGATACCGGCGGGCCTGTATCCCAATCTGGCGGTGGAAGTTCCGTCGGTAGCAGTCAAGGCGACGCTCATGACCACCATTGAACTGGATGAGGAGACCGTTTATCAGTTTGCGCGAACCATTGTGGAGAAACTGTATCGGTTCAGTCGTTTGGATCCCGATTTCCTGATTCCCGATCCCCGTTCGCTGTTTGAAGGGTTGGTGGTGCCATTGCATCTGGGTGCATTTAAATATTTTCAGGAGATGCGGATCATCGAGGTCAAGGCGGGTCGTGCCGATCCGGGGAAGGATGTGTTCATGGTGCCCGAGAGTGTGCCGGTGTCGCATTGGAAAATGGGCTATAACGCCCCACTCCAGTTGGCCAAACTGGGGGTGGGCTATGTCCGGGACGATGATCCGATCAACGGCTTGGCGCTGCATCTGCCCCTGGCGGCGGCGACGACCATTGGTGGTGCAGTGCATTGGATGGTGACCGGAGAGGAAAACCTGGGCCGGAATGCGAAATGATCAAGAAATCAATGGGGCTTGAGGGATTGCCCCAGGGTTTTGATTGTGATGGGGGTATCTGAAATGAAGCCGGGAACTGATTGGCGTGATCATATCACCACCGACCCAAACATAGGTCATGGCCAGGTCTGCATTCGTGGCACACGGATTCCGGTGGCCGTGGTTCTTGACAATTCAGCTGCCAATCCGTCTCCGCAAACCGTCTTGCAAAACTATCCTTCCTTGACTGAGGAATCCTTGAGTGCCGCTACCCGTTATGCGGCTGATTTGGCCAGGGAAAGGATCGTTGATTTTGGGCGTCGGATTGGGGCATGAAATTTAAAATCGATGAAAATCTCCCTGCGGAAGTGACTGTTTTCCTGCGAAGTGCAGGGCACGATGCGTTAAGCGTTCGGGATCAGGACTTGGGCGGGGCGAATGATGACCGTGTCCATTCGAAAGTCAGTTCCTTGTCAGGAACCGACTGAAACAAAACCGTGTCTGGTGGATGACCAGACACGGTCCACAAAACCGGGATTACAATCCTCCCAAAATCGTTTTCATCTTGTTGATACGTTCTGCTTGAATCCCATCGGCCAAAGCTTTGGCCTCGTCTTTTTTTCCGGCCTGGATGGCGGGAATGAGTTGGGTGTCGCGGGTATTTTTGAATTCGGTCCAGACGGCCTTGAATTCGGCGACCTTGGCGGGATCGGCACCCGCAAGAACAGCTTCAACCTTGGCGGTGCCTGATTTGACCATGGCCAGTTTTTCTGCCCGGGCTGCGGCATCGGGTGCAGCCAGCATGCCCATGATCCCTTCACGCGCCTCTCCCATGCCTGCCTTGATGGCATCACCCAGGGGACCGGCATGAAGAAAACCCTGGGCCCCCATGAGGGCCAACCCGAATCCGACCACGGCGAGTATTTTTTTCACGGATGTGTTTCCTCTTGATGGTGTCAGTGTGGTGCTTCCGATTCTGAACTTTAGCCAGTTTTTTTCCGCCGGAACACCCATTGTTGGAAACAAATTGATGTTCATCAAGATAGCGCGCGGGGTCAGCGGTTCAGAATCGATTTTTCCGCAAGGGGGAGTGGGATTCGGGCGGGATGTCGGATCAGGTTTTTCTTCCGGACCAGGGGGGTGGAGGCGTAGACCACCTTTTCCGCTTCGCAGATGATGACCCCGCCCATGGGGGCGAACCATCGGGTTCCCGCCTTTTCCCATGCACTGGCCCAATGCCAGGAAAGCTTCCGTTTCAAGGGAGGAAAGAACAGGGCGTATGACCATTGCCTGGGAACCAGCAGGCTTTCTTCGAGGATGGAACGAAGTTGTCCCGGGGAATAGGGCCGTCCCCAACCAAAAGGGGTGGTATCACGTCGCGCCCACAACCCGCCACGGTTGGCAACCAGGATCAACAGACGTCCACCCGGTACCAGGATGCGCCAGGTTTCACGCAAGGCCGATTTGGGATCGGAGGTCCCTTCCAGCAGGTGGACCATCAAGACCCGTTCGAACCAGGCATCCGGAAACGGGAGGGCGTCGGGACGGACCTGGGCGGTACGGTTGACGGTTCCGGGGGCCTTCAGGACGACGCCCATTTCCGCAGGGGCGGCCCCCATGGCATGGCCGGTCCAGGGGCGCAGCCAGTCGAGGTAAGGTTGCGCGAACCCCAGACCCAGGGTCCGTTCCGAGGGATTTTCCTTGAGCAACCGTTCCATGGCCTCTCCCACGAGCCGTACCACCAGGCGTCCGCCCGGTTCTTCATACCAGCTTTGCAATTGGGTTGCCTCGAAGTTCATGGTATGGTCATCCAGGTTTGAAAGGGTTGAGTCCATCGTTTACGAGGAAACATGACATGCCTGCAACCACTCCCGTCGTTTATCCCATTCCGGTCGGCGCGGACAATTATGTCTGGCTGATGGAGACCGCTGCCGGAGATGCGGTCATTTTCGATCCGGGTGATTTTGCGCCCGTGGCGGATGTATTGCAACGGAGCCGCCTGAATTTGACCCATATCCTCATCACCCATCATCATCACGACCATACCGATGGGGTGACCGCTCTGGCCCGGCATTTTGGTGCCCGGGTCATCGGCCATGCCCGGGATGCGGGACGTTTGCCCCCCCTGGATCTGGCGGTTGGGGACGGTGATGCGATCCCTCTGGGTCCCTTGAATTGTGAGGTGATGGCAACCCCGGGGCATACGTTGGGTCATGTCGTCTATCGTATCGGCGATGCCTTGTTTACCGGGGATACCTTGTTTTCCCTGGGATGTGGCCGCCTGTTCGAGGGGACGGCAGAGATGATGTGGGATTCCCTTCGAAGATTGCGGGCATTGTCCGGAATTGGACGTGTGTTCCCGGCGCATGAATATACTCTGGCCAATCTGGGGTTTGTCCTGAAACTGGAACCGGAACGTGAAGACCTGGCATCGTTGAAGTGGTGGGTCCATGAACAGATCGACCAGGGGAAGCCCACCTTGCCGACGACGATGGAACGGGAACTGCAATTCAACCCTTTCCTGCGGGCCGATGATCCCGATTTCGTGCAACGGATTGGCATGACCGGGAATACGGCGGTGGCGGTCTTTGCCCATGTGCGCACGATGCGCAATCACCATTGACCTTGACCCCTGGACCGTTGATCGATGGAAGCGACTCCCAACAAGGTATTTCGTCTCGGGGACCAACTGGTCCAGGATGGACGGCTGACCAGTGCCCAGCTCAAGCAGGCACTGGTATTGCAGGACAAGGAGGATTTGCGTCTTGGCGATGCCATCGTCAAACTTGGATTCTTGACCCAGAAGGAAATTTCCGACTTCATCGCCGGCCAGGGACGTCCCAAAAGGGTGGGCGACATGTTGGTCGAACAGGGGATCATTACCGACCAACAACTGGCGCGTGCCATTGAAGAGCAGAAAAAAAGTGACAAGCGTCTGGGTGAAATTCTGGTCGAACTTGGCTTTGTTTCGGAAGGGGAGTTTTATGCCTTTCTGGGAAAACGGCTGAAAATCCCTACCATCGATTTGACCAATTTTCAGCATCAGGAAGAAGTGGTGCGACTCATTCCCGAGGATGTGGCCCGGCGGTTCAATGTCATCGCCCTGGCGGAGGGGGAGAAGGTCATTTTGGTCGGGATGGCGGATCCCACCGATATTTTCGTCCTGGATGATCTCGCCCGGAGGTTGTCCAAGCCGATTCGGCCCGCTTTGGTCAAAGTTTCGGATTTGCAGAAAAATTTTGACCGTCTGTATCGGACTTCCGGGGAAATTCATGATATTGCCGAGGAATTGGGCCAGGAGATCGGCCCTTCCAGCCACGACCTGGCCCAGATGGTCGAGGCGGAAATGTTGGTGGATGCCCCGGTCGTCAAATTTTTACAGTCCATCTTCGAGGATGCGGTGCGTGTCGGGGCATCGGATATTCACATTCAACCCGGTGCCAACCTGTTGCGGATCCGCCAGCGGATCGACGGGGTATTGCATGAGCGGGCGATCAAGGAGACCCATATCGCCCCGGCGCTGGTTTCCAAGATCAAACTCATGGCCAACCTGGAGATTTCAGAACGTCGTCTCCCCCAGGACGGTCGGTTCAGTCTGAAAGTCAACAACAAGGATATTGATGTTCGCGTCTCCACCCTGGCCATCCAGAATGGCGAATCGGTGGTCATGCGGTTGTTGAACCAGACCAGTGGGGTCCGGACGTTGGAAGAGTTGGGTCTGCCGGGGGACATCCATGCCGGATTCACCCGGTTGCTGGGGCGGTTGCATGGGATGATCCTGGTGGTCGGTCCCACGGGCAGTGGCAAGAGTACGACGCTTTATACCGCATTGAACATGCTCAATGTACCGGGGAAGAACATCATCACCGTGGAGGATCCGGTGGAGTATCAGTTGGACCGGATCAATCAGGTGCAGGTTCGACCCAAGATCGGCCTCGACTTTGCGGCGGTCCTGCGTGCCATCCTGCGACAGGATCCCGATATTGTGATGGTGGGTGAAATGCGTGACCGTGAGACCGCCGACATCGCGGTTAGGGCTGCGTTGACGGGGCATTTGATATTATCCACGCTGCATACCAACGACGCCGTCAGTACCACGACCCGTCTGTTGGAGATGGGATTGCCGGGATATGCGGTGGCCAGTTCGCTGTTGGGAATTTTTTCCCAACGCCTGGTACGGCGGGTCTGTGACAATTGTTCCGAGCCGGACCGGCCGAGTGAAATCCATCTGCGCTGGCTTGAGGTGATGGGGGGGGCGTATGATCTGAGCAAGCTGCGCCGGGGCAAGGGGTGTCCCCGTTGTCTGCAAACCGGCTATTCGGGACGGGTGGCGGTGATGGAGCTGTTGGAAATGAACGATGCGTTTGCCCAGGCGTTGCGCCGCGAAGACATCGCAACGCTGCCTTTGCTGACCCGGAACCATCCAACCTTCCGTCCCCTGCCGACCGTCGCCCTGGACTATGCCTTCAGGGGGGTTACGACCCTGGCGGAGGTGGTTGCGCTTGCGAATAATATTTAAATATATCAAAAACATGTCTCTAAAGATTCTACAAAGCATCATAATGAAGTGGGTGCGGCGTGCCTGAATATCACTATGTCGGACGAAATTCCGATGGAAGCCAGACCAGTGGCGTGATGCGCACCCAGGGGGAGGGGGAATGCGTTTCCCAATTGCGTCATCGCAACATCATTCCACTGAAAATCACACCGGTTCAGGGGACCCGGGAGCAGGATGCCTTCAAGTTTGAGTTGTCCCGCAAGAAAATCCCCGGGATTCCAGACCTCATCCAGTTTTCACGTCAGATGGCGGCATTGGTGAATGCCGGGGTTCCCATCATCAAATCGTTGCAGGGGATCGGCGAAATCACCCATAACATGATCCTGGCCGAGGTGTTGGGGACGGTCATCAGTCAATTGCAGGCGGGGAAAAGTTTTTCCGTGGCCCTGCGTGATCATCCCAATATTTTCCCTACATTATTTGTCAACATGATCCATATCGGCGAAGAGACGGGGCGCCTGGCGGAAGCCTTCGAGCAATTGTACCGCTATTATGAGGTCGAGGAGAAAACCCGCAAGCAGATCAAAAGTGCCCTGCGCTATCCCAAAATCGTCTTTTCCGCCATCATCTCCGCCATGTTCGCCCTGAACTATTTCGTCATTCCGGTGTTTGCGAAAATGTTTGCCAAAATGGGTTCAGAACTCCCCTTGGCGACCAAAATCCTGATCGCCACCTCCTCCTTTACCAAAAATTATTGGTACCTCATCATTGCAGGCGGAACGGGGCTGATCTACGGATTCATGCATTATATCAAAACCCCGGATGGCCGGTTGTGGTGGGATCGGCAAATGATGTCCCTGCCGTTGATCGGACCGGTGATTCGTCAGGCGGTGTTGGCCCGTTTCGCCCGAACCTTCGCCATGGCGACCCGTTCCGGAGTTCCCATTCTCGATACCTTGATTGCCATCAGCAAGGCGGTCGATAATGCATACGTTGCCAAGGTGATTCTGGAAATGCGTGGCAATATCGAGCGGGGCGAGAGCCTGACCCACGTCGCATATTCAAGTGGCTTGTTCACCCCGTTGGTGTTACAGATGATTTCGGTCGGCGAAGAAACCGGTTCGTTGGATGCAATGATGATGAATGTGGCTGACTTCTACGAAAAAGAGGTTGAATTCGCCGTCGATGCCCTGAGCGCGGGGATTGAACCCATCATGCTAGTGTTCATCGGTCTGGTGATCATGGTCATGGCCTTGGGTATTTTCGTCCCCCTGGCCAGCCTGGGAACGTCCATGATGCACAAATGAGGGGTTGTCCAAAGACTGCCTGATAAGGAGAGGGTTCCATGTTCAAGTTGAAATGGATGGTTCTGGCCGTACTGCCGTTGACGGTGGCGACTACGGTGGTGGCTGAAGAGGGGAGGGAGGCGGTTTCGTTCCAGGAGGCAAAGAAACATCAGATTGATGTCATGGAAAAAAAACTGACTTGCCTCAAGGCGGCATCGACCCGGGCCGATCTGGTGCAATGCCATGAATCGGCCAAACAGGAACACAAACAATTCGCCAAGGAACGAATCCAGGAACAGCGCCGCAAACTGGACGAACATGAAAAGAAACTTGATTCCACTCCGTGAGGCGTGTTGACATTCAATGAAATGACCAAGAAAAAAAGGGTCTGGGGGATTGCCCCCAGGGTTTTGGTGTTGACGCTTATGCGACAAATTCGATCATGAATACCACGGTGACCCTGGAAGATCTTCGACATGCCATCGACGGGATCGATGACCGGATTCATGACCTGCTCATGGAACGGGCGCAGTGGGTCCTCAAGGTGGGAGAACTCAAGGGACGGACTTCGCAAAACCCGATGTTCTACCGCCCCGAGCGCGAGGCGGGAATCCATCGCCGCCTGGAGGCCCGGCATCAAGGGCCGTTGCCGGTGGCGGCGGTCCATCGTGTGTTTCGCGAAATCATCTCCGCGTCCCTCAATCTGGAAAAAAGCCTGTCGGTGGTCTACCTGGGACCCGAGGCGACGTTTACCCATCAGGCTGCCATCAAGCAATTCGGCTCTTCGTTCCGCATGTATCCAGCCGCCTCCATCCACGATGTCTTTCATGAAGTCGAGGTGGGACGTGCCGACTTCGGTGTGACTCCGGTGGAGAGTTCCTCCGAAGGGGTGGTGCATCATACCCTCAAACGATTGGCCGATTCGCCGTTGCGCATCTGTGGTGAAATCTACCTGCCGGTCATTCACACCCTGTTGTCCCTGGAAACCGGACTGGATCAGGTGACATGTGTTTTCGGACATCCCCAGGCGTTGGATCAGTGCCGTGGATGGTTGGCGTCCCATCTGCCGGGGATCGCGACCAAGGAAGAGGAATCAACGGCCCGTTCGGTCCTGCGTGCCCGTGAAACCCCCAACAGTGCCGCCATCGCCGGGGTCTATGCCGCCGATGCGTTCGGGCTGAATCTTTTGGCGGAACATTTACAGGATCAGGCGGGCAACGAACACCGCTTCCTGGTGATCGGGCGTCATGCCCCCTCCCGTTCCGGCACGGACAAGACCTGCATCATGTTTTCCTTCTCCGATCAACCCGGCTTCCTCCACAAGGTGCTGGGGATCTTTGCCACACACGGCATCAACCTGACCGCGATTCAATCGATCCCATCCCGGGGCAGCGGTTGGGGATATGCGTTTTTTCTCGACTTTGATGGTCACCAGGAGGATCCCGAACCCTCGCAGGCATTGGCGGAACTGGCCGCCATGCCGGGGGTGGACATCAAGATTTTCGGCTCTTTCCCTCGCCCAGTGCAATAACCGTCGAAGCAGGATTCCATGTCTTTTTTCATTAAGAAACTATCGATCATCGGGGTCGGCCTGATCGGCGGCTCATTGGCCCGTGCCTTGAAAGAACGGGATTGCGTGGGTGAAGTCGTCGGGATCAACCGTACCCGGGCAAGCCTGGAAAAGGCCAGGGAACTGGGGGTGATCGATGCGTTGACCACCGATCCCGTCGCGGGTGTCCGGGGGGCCAACATGGTGTTGGTGGCAACTCCGGTACGGACCATCGTCCCAATCGTCCGGGCCGCTGCTCCTGGATTGATGCCTGGCGCGGTGGTGACCGATGCCGGGAGTGTCAAGGGGCGGATCGTCGCTGAATGCGAAGCCGCCATGCCCCAGGGAGTTCACTTTGTCGGTGGTCATCCCATCGCCGGTACCGAACATTCAGGGGTCGAAGCGTCCTTTGCCACCCTGTTTGAGGGGAGTCGGACCATCCTGACGCCAACTCCGAATACTGCCGCAGATGCCCTGGAACAGGTTTCAATCGTCTGGGAAGCGGTCGGATCCCATGTCGAAATCATGGATCCCATGCACCATGATCAGGTGTTGGCCGCAACCTCCCATCTGCCGCATCTCATGGCCTACAACATCGTCAAAACCCTCTCCGATCTGGAACACGATGTCCAGTCGGAGGTGTTTCGTTTTGCGGCCAGCGGGTTTCGCGATTTCACCCGGATCGCTTCGTCCGATCCGACGATGTGGCGCGATATCTGTTTGGAAAACCGTGCGGCAATTTTGGAGATGATCGGCAGGTTTGGCCGGGATCTCGATTTTCTGCGTGATCGGGTGGCGGCGGGCGACGGCGAAACGTTGCATCGCATCTTTGCCCAATCGAGGGAAACCCGTGACCGGGTGTTGCGGATCAACAAGGGAGGGCGCACATGAGTGAGATGGCACACCAGGAACCTGAAGCGGGCGGGGCCGATCCGGCCTTGTGCGTCGAACCGATGGCGGTCGGGACGGGGATGCGGGGGGTGATGCGGGTTCCGGGGGATAAATCGATTTCCCACCGTTCGATCATCTTTGGTTCGGTGGCGGAGGGGGAAACGGTGGTGCGGGGGCTGCTTGAAGGCGAGGATGTCCTGCGTACCATGGCGGCCTTTCGTGCCATGGGGGTGGCGATTCACCAACGCGATGGGGGTGCGTATGTCATCGAGGGGGTGGGGTTGGATGGGTTGGCGGAACCGGACCATGTATTGGATATGGGGAATTCCGGGACGGGTATGCGTCTGCTGACGGGGCTGTTGGCCAGTCAATCCTTTTTTTCGGTGGTCACGGGGGATGCGAGTTTGCGTACCCGTCCCATGGGCCGGGTGATCCAACCGTTGACCCGGATGGGGGCGGTGATCCTGGGACGCGACAACAACCGGCTGGCCCCCTTGGCCATTCGGGGACGGGAATTGCTCCCGTTGGAACATGCGACGGGGGTCGCTTCGGCCCAGGTCAAAAGTGCCCTGCTTCTGGCGGGGCTCAACACCCCGGGGGTGACCCGGGTGACCGAACCCGCCTTATCGCGCGACCATACCGAACGGATGTTGACTGGTTTCGGTGCCCGGGTGCAACGTGACGGCCTGACGGTCACGCTGGATGGTTGGCCTACCCTGAAAGGTCAGACCATCCGGGTTCCAGGGGATATTTCGAGTGCGGCCTTTTTCGTGGTGGCGGGGTTGTTGTGTCCGGGGAGCGATCTGGTGATCGAAGGGGTCGGAGTCAATCCAACCCGGACGGGGTTGTTGGAATTGCTGGATGCGATGGGGGCTGGACTCGTCCTCGAAAACAATCGGTTGGAAGGGGGTGAGCCGGTTGCGGACCTTCGCGTGGGTTTTGCCGAACTGCGGGGCATTTCGGTGCCGCCAGAGGTGGTTCCCCGTGCCATCGATGAATTTCCCATCTTTTTCGTCGCTGCCAGCCTGGCCCGTGGCCGGACGGTCGTTGCGGGGGCGGGCGAGTTGCGGCACAAGGAATCGGACCGGCTCCATGCAATGGCGGTCGGATTGCGTCTCCTGGGTGCCCGGGTCGAGGAGGCGGACGATGGACTGATCATCGAAGGGCGACCGGATGGTTTGGATGGAGGGGTGACGGTCGATTCCATGACCGATCATCGGGTGGCGATGAGTCTGACGGTGGCGGCGTTGCGTTGTCGCAAAGGGGTGCGAATCCTGCGGACGGCCAATATCGCCACTTCGTTTCCCGATTTCGTGCAACGGATGCAAGGATTGGGGGTTGACGTGGCGGTGTCATGGGGATGACCTTGAATCGGTTGGTGATTGCGGTGGATGGTCCGGCGGGTGCGGGCAAGGGGGCGATCTGCCGTTGGGTGGCGTCCCGGTTCGGGTTGGAATACCTTGAAACGGGTGCCTTGTACCGGGTCGTGGCATTGCTCTCCCTGGAAGGGGGCGGGCTTTCGGGGGCGCCGGAACTCCTGGCCCGAAAAGCACGGAACATGCCCTTTGCCTGCCGGCTCGTTGATGACCGGTTCGAATCGCTTCTTGCAGGACGTGATGTGAGCTGGGATTTGCGCCGGGAAGAGGTTGCCATGGAGGCTTCCAAAGTGGCGGCCTTGGGACCGGTACGCGATGCCCTCAAAGAGTTTCAACGCCACTATGGCGGCGAAAAAAACATCATTCTGGATGGTCGTGATATCGGTACGGTGGTGTGGCCGGAGGCGCAACGAAAGATTTTTTTGACCGCTTCCGTCGAAGAAAGGGCAAAACGTCGGGCTTTGGAGTTGCAAGAGCGCGGAGAAACTGTTAGTTTGCCCAGGGTGTTGGAGGAGATGAAACTCCGGGACGCCAGGGATATGGGTCGCGCCCATGCCCCGCTGGTCCCAGCGGACGATGCCGTGGTTGTGGATACCACCCACCTGTCATTGGACGAAAGCCGACACCTGGTGGCTGCCTTGATTGCGCCGTTGGTTCATGGAACGGCGCAGTGAGCGCACGCCTTGTCGGAATCTTGAGGCAGGGGTGTGTTTTTTTGCCTGTCTGCGCGTCGAAAGCTTGAACCGCCTTGAGGATGCTCCTTGAGGTACTTTGAGTCAAGACGGCGACACTCAATCACGGATGATCAAGGGTGGCTTTGGGTCAATCATTAATCGAAGGTGGCAACGTGGGTGTGGAACTGAGGGCTGAAGATATCGAACTTGATGACGAAGACTTTGGCGCACTGTTGGAAGATTCGTTTGAAAAGGGGGTCGGTAAGGAAGGTCAGGTCGTTACCGGCACCATCATCCAACAGGAAGGCGAAGAATTCATCATCGACGTCGGTCTGAAATCGGAAGGTCGTCTGACCATTCGTGAATTCATGGATGCCAACGGCAAACTCGAGGTCGGTATCGGCGATACGGTGGACGTGTTTGTCGAGCGTTGCGAGGACCAGAATGGTCAGGCGGTATTGTCGCGCGAAAAAGCCAAGCGCGAAGAGGCCTGGATGACCCTCGAAAAAGCCTTCAACGACAAAAAGGTCGTCAATGGTCGGATCGTTGGCAAGGTCAAGGGTGGATATACGGTGGATCTCAATTCACTCTCCGCCTTCCTGCCCGGATCCCAGGTGGATGTCCGCCCGGTCCACGACATCATGCGCCTCCAGGATGAGGAACAACCCTTCGATATCCTCAAGATGGATCGCCGCCGTGGCAATATTGTCGTCTCCCGCCGGTCTGTGATCGAAAAACAACGTGACAGTGCCCGTTCCGCATTGCTCGAAACCCTGCATGAAGGGATGATTCTTGACGGCATTGTCAAAAACATCACCGATTACGGCGCGTTCGTCGATTTGGGCGGGCTGGACGGTCTGTTGCACATTACCGACATGTCCTGGAAACGGGTCAAACATCCGTCGAATGTCGTTTCCGTCGGCGATACCGTTTCGGTTCAGGTGATCAAGTTCAATTCTGAAACCCAGCGGATCTCCCTGGGTATGAAGCAGCTCCAAACCGATCCCTGGGAAGGGATTGGTGCCAAATATCCTTCTGGAGTCAAGTTCCGTGGTGTGGTGACCAATATCACCGACTATGGCGCCTTCGTTGAATTGGAATCGGGTGTCGAAGGTTTGGCACACGTTTCGGAACTGGCCTGGACCAAGAAGAATGTCCATCCGTCCAAGATTCTCGAAGTGGGTCGGGAAGTCGAAGTGATGGTCCTGGATGTGGATGCGGATCGTCGTCGTATTTCCCTGGGTTTGAAACAATGCATGGAAAATCCCTGGATGATCTTCGCCGAACGGCATCCAGTTGGCAGCACGGTCAAGGGCGAAATCAAAAATATCACCGAATTCGGTCTGTTCATTGGATTGGAAGGGGATATCGACGGTCTGGTACATCTTTCGGATGTGACCTGGGATGCAGGTGCTGGCGAGGATGCGCTCAAGCAGTTCCAGCGTGGCCAGGAAGTGGAAGCGGTCGTGCTTTCGCTGGATCCTGAAAAGGAACGGATTTCCTTGGGACTCAAACAGGCCAATCCCGATTCCTGGACCTTGTGGGTCGATGCCCATTCCAAAGGCTCCCAAGTGCGTGGAACGGTCAAGGAGGCCATCGGTGCCGGGGTGGTGGTTTCCCTGTCGGAACAGGTGGATGGTTTGTTGCGCAAAGGGGAATTTTCCAAGGATGATTCCGAGGGTGCGCAATTGGTGCCAGGTGCGGTCATCGACGTGATCGTTCTTCAGGTTGATCGTCAAAAGCGTAAAATTTCCCTTTCTGTCCGTGCTTTGGAAAACGTCCAGGAACGGGAGACGCTCAAGGAATACACGACCGATAGCAGCACTGCCACCAGTAGCCTGGGTGAAGCTTTGAGTAAGGCGCTTGAGAGAAAAGCGGGGGGATGAGCGGGTCATCCGTTTGAGCCATGCTTGAATCTTGAGAATCTGGTGGGGGAGGGAAAAGATTATGACCAAGTCAGCTTTGATCAACGCCCTTGCGCGGCAGAAGGGGTTGTCAAGAAAGGATGCTGAGGTTGTTGTCAACACGGTGTTCGAGGAGATCAGTCAATCTTTGGAAGATGGTAATCGTGTGGAACTGCGTGGTTTTGGCAGCTTCGGTCTGAAGGAGCGCCGTTCGCGAGATGGGCGCAATCCCAAGACCGGGGACAAGGTACACGTTGATTCAAAGCGGGTATTGTTTTTCAAGGCGGGCAAGGAACTTCGGGAACGGGTGGATAGCTGATTTCAGTCCGAAGTTGATTGGAAGAGGGGTTGGGGATGCAAAACGTGATGATCCCCGCCCCCTTTCCAAATGTTGGATGGAATTCTCTTAAGCTTAATGGTAGCGGCGGTTGACATGAGCGGTTGGACCAATCTTGTCATGGTGGTGTTCATGACCATCGTTGCTGTCGTGTTCGCATTGAACAACCAGGAAGAGGTGGTGATTCATATTCCTGGCCGTTGGCATTTGGCCAATGTGCCGGTGTTTGTTCTTGCTTTTGTTTTTTTGCTGTTGGGGTTTGTTTTTGGTGCCGTTTCGGGTTGGGGTCGGGCCAGTGCCATGCGGAAGCGTGCGGAGCAGCTTCAACGGCAAAACCTGGCCTTGGAGCGTGAACTGACCAACCTGCGCAATCAGCCATTGGACAACGATCTTCAACCATGAGGGTTTTGGCTTGATGGATCGTCTGCCAGCCCAAGTTTTTTCATGAACCGCCCTATCGGTCAATCGAATTGATGGATCTTGTGCATTTGACAGGTTGGGCCGCCCTGGCAATTACGGTGGGTGCCGTTGTTTTTCGGGCCGGGTATCGCATGGGGCGTGAGGACGCCTCCGGTTTTGGCGAGGACCAGGAACGGCGGCAGGAAACTTCCTATACGTTTCGTGGCCTCAACTTTTTACTCTCCGATGAACCCGACAAGGCCATCGAGGCGTTTGTCAATGTGGTACGGATCAACTCCGAAACGGTTGAAATTCATCTTTCTCTGGGAAATCTATTTCGTTCCCGGGGCGAGGTGGGGCGTGCCATTCGAATCCATCAAAACCTGATTGCTCGTCCCAACCTGAGTGATGCCCATCGCAAGGCGGCGTTGTATGCTTTGGCGGAGGATTATCGGCAGGGGGGATTCGTGGACCGCGCGGTGGATGCCTATCGGCGGGTATTGGATTTGGATGCCCATCATCGCAAGGCGTTGGCGGGGCTTCAGGCGTTGCATGAAAATGAAGGCCGTTGGGACATGGCTTTGGAAGTATTGCGGCGATTGACCCGGGTGACGGGTGAGGAGGATCCCCGGCGCGAGGCGCATTTGCTCATCAAGATTGGCTTGGATCTTTCGCGGGCGGGTGGGGAAAGCGATCAGCAGCCGGCGGTGGAATGGTTTCGCAAGGCGGTTCGGGTCTATCCGGGGTGTGTGGAGGCGTTTCGTTTGTTGGGTGAGGCGCAACTGGCTCAGGGGAAGGTCAAGGCGGCCATTCAAAGTTTTGCCACGTTGAAAAAAAACCGTCCCAGTCATTTTTTCATGCTGGTTGAGCCACTCAAGCGGGCCTATGCGCAGAAGGGGGATTTGGAGGGTTTCGAGTCATGTATGCGTGATGCGGTGAATGCTCCGGCGGCATCGCCGCGTCTGGTGGCCCTTTGGAGTCGGGAGCTGCAATCGCACAATCGGACGCGGGAAGCGGTGGATGTTTTGTTGAAGGGGTATTCCAAGTATCCGGGGTCAGTGGTACTGGCACGTCTGTTGGTGCGGTTGTTGGAGCATTTGAATCGGGAGGAGGAGGCGTTGGGGGTGGCGGTACGTTGTTTGGATCATTTGTTATCGCAGCAGCCCGGTTTTCAGTGTTCGCAATGTGGGTTTCAGGCGCAGGACATCTATTGGAAGTGTCCTCAGTGTCACCGATGGGATACGATGGAACCGATGTAGCGGAAAATTATTGAAAGAAAAAAGCGGGCTTAAGGGATTGCCCCCAGGACTTTGATTTTATTTTTTTATTTTTCTTTCACTTCCCCCACAGGGGATTTTGGGGACGAAGTCCCCCAAGTTGGTTTTATGCAACAATGGCACAATTTCTTGGAGAGAATACAATGTTCCGTCATCCAGCCGCCAAACGGTTCATGGTTGCCCTGTCCCTTGGGATTGTTTTTGGATTTTTATGTCTGTACCTCGTTGGACGGCAGCAACCTGAGATTGCCAGCCTGACCCATCCGATTGCCTGGTCGATCTTGACGGATCGCATTTTGATTGGGATGGTGATTGCGTTTGCGGGGGCCTTTACGGTTCATCCAATTTTGGGGTTTTCCTATCGTCCCTGGTTGCGTGGTTCTTGTCTGGGGGCGGTGGTTTCATTGCCAATCGCGACAGGTGCCATGAGCGGTCCGTCGACGGGACCGATGTCACCCTGGGTTGTCTTTGTGGCAACCGTTGTTTCTGGAATGATTTATGGGGCGATCATCGATCTGGTGGCCACCCGGGTGGGGGGCGAAGGGGTGGATTTGGTACGTTGATGAGGTTGGTTTGATCGTTTTGTGATCTCCCTGGCATGACCAAGCAGTGCTGATGGGGGAACGAAATCGACTCGGTTCCGGAAGAGCGGATTGTCCAGGTGATTGATGGACCGTTTCTCAGGAGATGATCACATGTCCCGGTTGCGCGTTGAAGCGTTGGAACTGGCGGTAGCCGCCTTGGAAGAAGGATTGCGGTAGTATGGGGATCATCCCGTACTGACCATGCGGGACGGTGTGATCCAACGGTTTGAAATCGCCATGGATCTGTCCTGGAAACTTCTCCAGCGCACCCTGAAGGATATCCTGACGATCAATCCGGGATTGATCCGCACCAAGGAGGACATGTTTCGCGTTGCTGTGGAGTACGAACTGATCACGAATACGGAGCGCTGGCTGGGTCATTACTTCTACTTTGTTACATTCATTAACTGGAGAGGATGGCTGGCAATTGACTGATATACATAGGAATATTGAAAGAAAAAAGGGGGCTTAAGGGATTGCCCCCAGGACTTTGATTTTGTTTTTCACGCGCCATTTCACCC
>PEAN01000131.1 GCA_002753735.1 Magnetococcales bacterium DCbin4 | reverse complement strand
GGGGCAATCCCCCAGACCCCTTTTTTCTTTCAATAATTATTTGAGTGCCAATAATCCCTGGTTAATGAATGTGACAAAGTAGAATTGAATGATACAGCGGAATTTCATCGGATCATCGACCATTCCCCTCAACATTTGCGATGCGATCCACTGCCATCCGGGTGTGGATGTCTGGCGATCATGGGGCGGGCACGATGAGGGTCGTGAGTGAGTGTTCTTTTTTCAGTTTCAGTTGCAACCATTTGGCCTGGTTGATCTGCTCGAACGGGCCACATTTGAGGGCATGCCATACCCCCCCATCCGCTTCTTTTCTGGTTTCGACATAAGGTTTCAGGCCCAGGCGTTCCAACTGTCCCCGAACGTCCTGAAGCCCTTTTTCATCGCGTACTGCAAGGATCTGCACCGCAAACCCCTTGGGCGCGGGTCCGGCGTCGGGTTCCCGCAGGGGGGTGGCAATTTCGCCGATAATCTTCCAACCGGCCGCCGTCTTTTCCAGAATTAACAGTTTGTCCGCAATTTCATGATAGCGGTCGGAACGATAGCTCTGCGTAAAGGTCACTTCGATCCGATGATCGTTCCGGGGAAAGAGTTCCAGGTTGTCGATCATGATCTGAATGGAATTCAACAATTTGAAATTTCCCGCCATCCGTTCCTTCCATTCTGCCAGGGAATTCTCCCGCAATGGAATGAAATTGGGGGAATAACAGGCGGCAAACCCTTCGATGTCCCGTTGGGACCAGGCTTTGGACCATGTCTCGATCAAAGTCCATACCTCCTTGAGATCGGCGGGGGGAAGGGGAACATGGGCCGCCTTGGTGTTCAAATGGGGTGTGGGGATCCGGGGTTGGTTCCCATCGGGGTGTACCGTATTTGTTTTGCCCGGGTGTGGCTCCGCCGCGGCGGGTTTCGGAGGATTCCGGGGTGTTTCCTCCGGTTCAGGAGGTGCTTTTTCGGGTGGAGGTGCCATTTTTGTCGGGGGTGATGGCGCCTGGACGACCTCCTTGCGGGGTTGGCTTGAAGCGGGCAGGGGGTTTTCTCCGGCGGGAAGAACCGGATCCGCTTTCGGTTTCGGCGATGGTTTTTCTTCGGCAGGCGGTACCTGTTCCGGTTCCGGCTCCTCCGGCGATGGTTGGTCCTCGACGGCATGCTCCTGTTCCGGTTCCGGCACAACGGCATGATTGACTTCGCTCAGGGAAGCGGTGACGGAAAAGCCGGGTTTGAGCAGATAATCGGGAACCTTTGGCCGGGGTTGGGCGCCCTGGGGGGGCGGTGCCACTGTCTCCCCGGGGGCGGGAAGATCCATGGCTGAATCGTAGACCGGAATCAACGGACGCAAAGGCTCCGATTGGCTGGCGATCCCTTCATTCCACTCCCGGGTGGCTTCCCGCAGGTGTCGGGCCAGATCGGCAACTTCCATCCGGTCCTCGACGGTTGGGGAAAGATCGACGCCGATGGAGACAAACATCCTCCCGACTGAGTTTTGGGCTTCGGCGTAGGTTTGATACAGTTGCAGCCGGGAAAAGATGGCGCCGGCGGCGGCATGGATGTGTTCCAGCCGGGTTTGGGTGTTTTCACCCGCAAGGGTCCCGACATGATGGAGGATCCGCTGGTCGATGGCGTCGATGTTTTCCGCCCATTTCAGTTTGCGCACATCTTCCTGATATTGATGCCAGGCCAGATGAATCTGGGTCAGAATCGCCATGTCCATGGCCAGACGGTGCAATCGACCCAGTTCCGCCCGATCTTCGGCCAGTTGGATCGATTGTGGACCCTTGAACAATTCGATCAGATTGATGATCACCTGCGAAGAGAGCGCTTCCCATTGCCGATGCAGGGCAAACGAGTTGGAATCATAATTGTTGGACAGGTCGATCTCCACTCCGGGCAAGAGACGCAGCATCGCCTTCTTGATCTCCCCCTTGTCGATCCGGGCCTGGTGGATTTTTTCCCTGGATTCGGGCCGGTTCAACAATCCCAGGGTTTCCATCTCTTCAATGCTGATTCCGATGGGGGGGATCGCCAGCGCTTCGTCATCGGGGATTGCAAGCCGGAATGGGGTCCCGGGTGGCAGATGAATCAAGGTGGCGAATTCGGTTTGCGCCTTCTCCAGTTCATTGCGCAGTCCATCCAACTGTTGCACGATGTCCATCAATGCCCGTTGAAAACGCAACATTTCCAACTGGGGTTTCAATCGTTCATCTTCCACCTTGCGCGCATTGTCCAACGCCTCGCTGGCCGCCGCCATGACCGGGGGGATCTGATCCGCCAACTGCTGCGCCCCGGCGGCCCGCCAAAATGCGGAGCGGACCTCCTGCAACAGGTTGTGGACCGCCTTGCGCCGGTTTTCCTGCGCAATCCGAACCATGTCCTGTTCCTGATCCACCTGAACCGCACTGATGCCAAAATCAAGCATGTTCCAGATCATCGTCAGATCGGCGGATCGGATGGCCCGGTCCTGGGAGACGGAATAGATGGACGACCGGAGGCCATCGTTGAGTGACATCCCCGAAGAGGCGGCATACTTGTCGCGGTTGGCATATCCCGCCGTCGCGGTCAGCCGTGGCAGCAGGGAGAATCGGGTCACATCGAGCGATTCCTGGCGCAGGGTCTGATCCATGACCACAATCCGATATTCCAGATTGTATTTCAGGGCACGGGCCATCGCTTCGAACAGGTCGATCGGTTCGGTTGCCAGGGTTTCTTTCGTGAACAGTTGTTTTCGGTCTTCTGCAATGATCTCTTGACGCTCTCGGGGTGAGATGGGATCCTGGGGGCGCAGGCATCCACCCACCAGAAAAAGCACAAGCAGGGGCAGCACAACCTTGAAGTTCCACGGAGGACCAAGTCGTTCGTTGGAACCAGGCAGAGAGGCCTTTTGATCTGATCCTCGTTGCGTCATGCTGAAGGGGTATCGGAGCGAATGATGATGAAAAAATGGGGTTTCCGCCATCGTTATGGAATGACGGGGGATTTTCCCCCGGGTTTTTCTTTGATTTTTTTCCTGAAGGGTGTCCTTTTCAAAGTGGATCGTATGCAAAACAAAGACCAATAACCCGGATTCCTGGACAATGATCCCATCGTGATGGCGCACACAAAAGTTCATCTCCCTTCTCGATTGACCCCGGGGTTCATCCTTGGTGCCCTGTTCAAGGGGTGGATGGGTTGCGTCTTGACGTTGGTCTTTTCCGTTGTGTTGGTGGTCACTGCCGATGCCGCGCCGCGCGAGGTCCGGGTTGGGGTGTATCAGAACAAACCGGGGGTTTTCCTTGACGACTCGAATACAGCGAAAGGTTTTTATATCGATCTGCTGGAATATGCGGCGCGACAACAACAATGGACCCTGCGCTACGTTTCCGGCTCATGGTCGCGACTGCTGGAAAACCTGAAATCGGATCAGATCGATCTGGTGGTCGCCATTGCTTATACCGAAGATCGGGAGCGGACCTTCGACTTCAACAAGGAAACCGCTTTGGCCAACTGGGGTCAGGTCTATGTGCGCAACGGTGCCATCCAATCTTTGATCGACCTGGACCGGCGGCGGGTGGCGGGACTTGAAAACGATGTCTATACCTTGAGCCTGCAAAAGTTACTCAAATCGCTCGACATCAAACACACCTTCATCGAAGTTCCCCAATACAGCGATGCCATGGAATTGGTAGCGGCTGGCAGGGTTGATGCCGCCATCGTTTCCCGGACCAGTGGTTCGGTGTTGGAACAGGATTATCCCCTGATTCGCAGTCCCATCATCTGTTGTCCCGTCGAGGTGCGCTATGCGGTATCCCAGGGGAAGAACCAGGATCTGCTCACCGGGTTGGACTATCATCTCAGACTGTTGAAGGAAAATAAAAATTCAATCTATTACCGATCAATGGATCTTTGGTTCGGTAACATTCGTTCCCAGGAGCAGCTTCCTGAGTGGTTGCTCTGGACCATCGGTCTCATCACCTTTTTGTTGGTGGTGTTCATCGGGGGCAATCTGTGGTTGCGCCGGGAGGTGCGGTTGCGTACCCGGGAATTGCTGGCGGCCAAGGTGGCTGCCGAGGAGGCGAGTAAGGTAAAAAGTGAATTCTTGGCCAATATGAGCCACGAAATCAGAACGCCCCTTAACGCCGTCATCGGGATGACTGACCTTGTTCTTGATATGCCACTGGAACGGGAGCAGAAAAGTTATCTTGAGATCGTCCTTTCTTCCGCCGAAGCGTTGCTTTCATTATTGAACAGCATTCTTGATTTTTCCAAGATTGAGGCGGGGCGGATGGAGCTGGAACGGATCGTATTCCCCTTGAAGGATCCGGTCAGCAGCGCCTGTGATACCCTGGCGGTCAATGCGCATCGCAAGGATTTGGAACTGTATCTGGATGTGGATGAAGCGGTTCCGGAAACGATGCGTGGTGATCCATTCCGTTTGCGCCAGATTCTCGTCAATCTGGTCAACAATGCCATCAAGTTTACCAAGCAGGGTGAAATCATCCTTGAAGTCACCGCCGCACCTGCCCCGGATTCATCCATGACGTTGGTCACCTTTGCGGTACGCGATACCGGCATTGGGATTGCTCAGGAGAAGCTTGAAAAAATATTCGACAGTTTTACCCAGGCGGACGGTTCGACCTCACGCCAATATGGCGGCACCGGTTTGGGTTTGACCATTTCCCGGCAGTTGGTGGAGTTGATGGGCGGGCGGCTTGAGGTGGAGAGTTGGGAGGGGAAGGGGAGCCGGTTTTTCTTTACTTTGACTTGTGAAACGGGTTCCGATGAACGGGAAGGGGTTTTGAGCCAGCCGCTGCATGGGTTGAACGTGCTGGTGGCCGATATTCTGGAAACCAATTGCCGTCTGGTTTCGCGCAGTCTGACCCGGTTCGGTGCCCGGGTTACCGTGGCTGGCAGCGGTGATGCGGTGTGGCCGCTGATGAATGCGGGGAGTGACCATTCCGAGGCTGAAGGTTCGGGGTTTGATGTGTTCATCCTCGGTCATAAATTGTGGAATGGTTCGGATGGCAGTGTCTTGAGTCAACAACTGGCTGGCCGGGCCGATTTGTGTGAAAAGACGGTGGCCATGCTGCCTGCGCACCGGCGCAAGAATGATCCGCATCTGGAACGGGGTCCCCATGTGGGGGCCATATTGGTCAAGCCGGCCCATGCGGATCGTTTGCTTGAAACCTTGCAATCCATGCCCTATCTGGGTTTGATCCGGAGTCCATCGGTGGGGTCCCGGGGGGAGGCCAAACCGAGGGGCAACAGCTATCACATCCTGGTGGTCGAGGATGTGCCCAACAATCAAAAATTGGTGACCGACATCCTGGATCAGGCGGGCCATACCTGGAGTTTGGCGGAGAATGGTACGGTTGCACTGTCGTTGGTGGGGCGGGAGGTGTTCGATCTCATTTTGATGGACATCATGTTGCCGGGAATCGACGGGTATGAGGTGACACGGGAGATTCGCAAGCGGGCGGCGGACCAACCCGGGACCGCCCCGGGGGTTCCAGTGATTGGCATCACGGCTCATGTTTTGATGGGGGATCGGAACAAATGTTTGGAGGCGGGGATGGATGGTTTCCTGGCCAAGCCGTTTCGTCCGCGGGATCTGCTGGCGGTGTTGTACCGCATGGACAAGCAGTTGACGCAAAAAAGGGTGGCTCGCAAGAAGGCCAGTCAGGTCAAGATCATCCGGTTGGAGTTCATTGACAGTCCTGAATACCATGCCACCCGTCGGATGGCCTTTTCCCAATGGCCCCAGATCATTACCCGTTTGTTCCATGCGGTGGAGTCGGAGCGGATGCAGGAGATTGGGGCGTGTGCTGATGAAATGAAATTGTCGGCGCATGCTGTCGGGGCCGATCTGGTGCGTAACGAGGCGTTCAAATTGATGATTGCCTCGCGCAATCCCAAGGGGATCAAACAGGTGCGGGAGCATTTCGTTGAACTGGAACGGGAATATCTCAAGGCGGTCATGGTCATGGTCATGGCGGAAAGTGACCGGCTCAGTGGGGGCCGAAGGGATCAATATGGTTTGGGCGTTTGATTTGAAATTGGAATAAAAAAAATTATTAAAAGAAAAAAGGGGTCTGGGGGATTGCCCCCAGGGTGTTGACTTTGATTTTACAGCCTCCACAGGGGGGGGGACGAAGTTCCCCAGGTTATGTTTCTTTTCCCCGAAGGGGCACAT
>PEAN01000130.1 GCA_002753735.1 Magnetococcales bacterium DCbin4 | reverse complement strand
TAAGGAGAATGGGAGTTTCGCCGATTCGGGGGCGGTGCATCGGTTTCCCTGTGCCCGATGCGGTTCCAGTTTGAATTATTCCCCCGGGGTCTCTTCCCTGGTCTGTAGCCATTGTGGTCATGCCCAGGAGGTTCCTTCCCTCAAGGGGGAGATGGTGGAGCTTGACTTCGATGCCTGGCTGGAAAAGGCGGAAGCGGATGGGCGCATGCAGGAGGTTACCGTGGCTGCGTGTGCCGGTTGTGGCGCCTCCATCGAGCCGGAACGGGGGATGGTGGCCATGACCTGTCCATTTTGCGGGCTGGCCATGGACCTGCAGGGTACTTCGCGACGTCAGATCAAACCGACGGGATTGTTGCCGTTCAAGGTGGAGGCGAAACAGGCCAGGGATCATTTCAGAACCTGGGTTTCAAGTCGATGGTTCGCCCCCAACCGGTTGAAGCGGGCAGCGCGGGAGGAGACCCCGTTGAGCGGGCTTTATGTCCCCTATTGGACCTTCGATGCCCGGACCGAGAGCGATTATCGCGGACAGCGAGGGGTGCATTACCAGGTCCAGGAAACCTATACCGTGATGGAGGGGGGACGGAGTGTCCAGAAAACCCGGACGGTCACCCGGACTCGATGGAGTCCGGCGCATGGACATGTGTCCCATGGATTCGATGATGTCCTGGTGATGGCGAGTGACCAATTGCCCGGGGAGATGGCTGACAAGCTCGAACCCTGGGATCTGGAGCATCTGGTGGCGTATGACCCCGGATATGTGGGGGGATTCCGGGCGCAAAGTTATCAGGTGGGGTTGGCGGATGGCTTTACCCATGCCAAGGGGAAAATGGTGCAGGCCATCGAAGAGATGGTGCGGCGTCAGATTGGTGGTGATGTACAAAGGATCGATCACCTTGATACACGGTATGACGACATCACCTTCAAGCATGTGTTGTTGCCCTTGTGGCTCAGTACCTATCGGTTCGGTCAGAAGAGCTATCGGTTTTTGATCAATGGCCGGACGGGCGAGGTCCAGGGGGAGCGTCCGTACAGTTGGGTCAAGATCACCTTTGCGGTTTTGGCGGTGTTGGCGCTTCTGGGTGGGCTTTGGCTGGTGTTCGGGGAGTCGATGGTCGAGACTCTGCCTGACCCGCAAACTTGAAGATCGGAGCATGCATGAAGGAGGTTCTCATCTACAAACGTCTCTGGTCCATGATTCGACCGTTCCTTGGGCCACTCATGATTTCAATGGTATGCATGATCCTCATGGCATCCAGCAATGGTGCCATCGCCTATATGGTGCAACCGTTGGTGGACGATGTGTTCATCAAAAGGAATGCGGAACTGGTCATGTGGATTCCCATGCTGATCATGATCGTCTTCATTCTGCGTGGCCTGGCCTTTTTCTTTCAATCCTACCTGGTCACGACGGTCGGTCACCGGTTTGTGCAGATCATGCAGACGCGGTTGTACGACAAAATCCTCTCCCTCGACCTGACCCATTTCCTGGGACGCGCCACGGGTGGTTATATTTCCCGTCTGATCTTTGATATCAACATGATCCGGTCGGTCGTCTCCACGACCATCGCCGACATCATCCGGGAAGTGTTCACGGTGATCTCCCTGTTTGGTGTTGTGATCTATCAGGCGGCGGATCTGGCGTTGATTTCGGTGATGGGGATTCCCTTGGTCGGATATTTGATCTTCCGCTTCGGCTTGATGATGCGGCGTTTGAGTCGCAACCGGCAGGAGTTGATGGAAGAGGTCACCGCCCACCTGGAAGAGACCATCTCCGGGATGCAGGTGGTCAAGACCTTTTCCATGGAACGGCATGAAAGCCATATTTTTTCCCAAATCACCGGTCATGTCCTGGATAACCAGATCCGGGAGACAAAAGTCGATGCGATCTCCAAACCGGCCGTGGACATGGTCGCGGGCATCGCCATCAGCATGGTGGTCCTGGTGTCGGCGGAAACCATCGTCAGTGGCGAAACCACACCCGGGACCTTGTTTTCCTTTCTGACGGCCCTGATGATGGCCTACAGCCCCCTGAAGCGGATCACCATGCTGTACAACAATCTGCAAAGCGGCATGGCGGCGGCGCAACGGGTCTTCGAATTGATGGATACCGAGGCGGTCATCAAGGAGCGTCCAGGGGCGATGATTCCCCCCCCGATCCAGGATTGCATCCGTTATGAAGGGGTCGGTTTTCGTTATGAGGCAAGCGATCATGACATTCTGTCGGGCATCGACCTGACCGTTGGCAAGGGGGAAAAGGTGGCGTTGGTGGGGCAGAGCGGCAGTGGCAAGACGACACTGGTCAACCTGCTGCCCCGCCTGTTCGATGTGCAATCAGGACGGATCGTGATTGATGGGGTGGACATCCGTGACATGACGCTGGATGGTTTGCGTGGCCAGATCGCCATCGTCAACCAGGACAGCCAATTGTTCAACGACACCATCCGCAACAACATCGCCTACGGGCGTATGGACGCTGATGCCGCCGAGGTCGAACGGGTCGCCCGCATGGCCAATGCCTGGGAATTCATTCAGGAACTGCCTGAAGGGTTGAATACCCGGGTGGGCAATCGCGGGGTGATGTTGTCCGGTGGGCAGCGGCAACGGATTGCCATCGCCCGGGCGTTGCTCAAACCCGCCTCGATCCTCATCCTCGATGAGGCGACCAGTGCCCTGGACAGCGAAAACGAACGTCTGGTGCAGGATGCCCTCGACCGTTTGATCAACGCCTATACGACCCTGGTGATCGCGCACCGGCTCTCGACGGTGCGCAACGCCGACCGGATCGTCGTCCTGAGCCAGGGACGGGTGGTCGAACAGGGAACGCATGATCAACTATTGGCGCAAAACGGTGAATATGCCCGGTTGCATACCCTGCAATTTTTGCAAACCCCTGCGTTCGACATGCCATGAACATGCCTTCCTCTCTGCGCATTCTCCATACTGAATCCTCCCTGGGTTGGGGTGGACAGGAAATCCGTCTGTTAAGCGAAAGCCGGGCCATGATCGAGCGGGGTCATGAGGTCCGGCTGTTGTGTCCTCCCGATTCACGGATCCGTACCGCGGCGGACCGCTACCAGATCCCGGTGACCATCGCCCCCATGGGGCGCAAAAACCTGACCGGCCTGCTCGCGGTTCGCTCCTGGCTTGCCGCCCATCCCGCCGATGTGGTGGTGACCCACAGTTCGACCGACAGTTGGCTGGTGGCGCTCGCCTCCCAAACCTTGTCCCGACCCGCACCGATTGTCCGCCTGCGGCACGTCTCCACCGCCGTTCCCGACAATCCGCCGACCCGTTGGCTCTATACCCGGGCCTGTCGGCACATCGTGACCACCGGTCAGGCGATCCGCACCCGGCTGATCGAGGTCAACCGTTATCCAGAGGCGCAGATCACCTCCATTCCGACCGGTATCGATCTGGACCGCTTTTCCCCCGGGGACCGGCATGCGGCCCGGTCGGCGCTGGGGTTGCCGGATGACGGGCCGGTCATCGGCATTGTCGCCACGTTGCGCAGTTGGAAGGGACATTCGTTCCTGCTTGAAGCCTTCAAAGAGATTGTCGATACCTCCCGGGAACTGCCATTGCCACGACTGGTCGTCGTCGGCGACGGTCCCCAGGAGGAAAATCTGCATCGCCAGGCCGGGGAACTCAATCTGCGGCAACGGGTCCATTTTTCAGGATACCAGACCGATCCCGTCCCCTGGTTGCATGCGCTCGATCTTTTTGCCCTTCCCTCCCATGGCAACGAGGGGGTGCCCCAGGCGTTGATGCAGGCGATGGCGTGTGGCCTCCCGGTCGTCAGTACCCCGGTCGGCGCCATTCCCGAGATCATTGTGAACGAAGAAAATGGCCTGCTGGTCCGTCCCAAGGACAGTCCAT
Source organism: Magnetococcales bacterium DCbin4 (assembly GCA_002753735.1). Taxonomy (GTDB): domain Bacteria; phylum Pseudomonadota; class Magnetococcia; order Magnetococcales; family UBA8363; genus UBA8363. The sequence goes on along the minus strand of PEAN01000130.1, from coordinate 2,330 downwards.
CTTTGGCAAACGCGATCAAGCGATTGTTGCATGAACCCATGTTGGGGGAACGGCTGGCCCAAGCGGCGTTACGGACGGCACGGGAACGGTTTGGCATGGAGCCGATGGTCCGGGAGATGGAAACGCTCCTGACCCGGATTGCACGGGGAATCTGAGGCGCCGATCAGGGCGTCGTTCACTCGCGTTTCTTCCGGAGTTGGCTTCTGCTACCATGGAATGGTTCAATGGGGAGATTAAGAACGATGCCGAACACCATGACCATCGATGACATCTGGAAGCTGTTCCAGGAGACCAACCGGATGTTCCAGGAGTCGAAACGGGAATGGGAACAGTCCAAACAGAAGTCGGAACGGGAATGGGAACGATCCAAACAGGAGTGGGACCGGCGTTTTCAGGAATCAAAGGAAAAAAGTGACCGTGAACTTGAGGAAACCTGGCGAGTTGTTAAAGACGTCTCCCGCCAGATCGGCCAGTTGGGTAGTCGATGGGGTGAATTTGTGGAAGAGATGGTCGCCCCCGCCTGCGAAACCTTGTTTTTGGATCGAGGCATTCCGGTCCACCGGGTCCATCAACGGGTGAAGGCCAAATATCCCGGCAATCGCCACATGGAAATCGATCTGTTGGTAGTGAATACCGATGTGGTGGTGCTGGTGGAGGTTAGAAGCGAATTGTGGGTGGGGGATGTCCGGGAACATCTGAACCGGTTGGCGGAATTCAAAGGTTTTTTTCCGGAGTATGCCGACCGGCGGGTGATGGGTGCGGTGGCGGGGATGGTGGTGGAGGAACATGTGGAGGGATACGCCATGAACGAAGGGTTGTTCGTGATCGTTCAATCGGGGGACGCGGTCAAACTGGCCAATGACAAAGAGTTCAATCCCAAGACCTGGTAACCTGGTCGGTCATTTGATCTCCAGGTTGCGTCCAATGAATCGGGTTGTGGTGGGCACGGTTCCACCGCGACGTATTCTGCTGATCAAGCTCAAGCATATCGGCGATGTTTTGCTTGCCACCCCCCTGGTGCGGGTGTTGCGCGAAAACTATCCCGGGGCATCGGTCTCGGTGTTGGTCATCGGTGCCGCCGGGGAGGTGTTGGAGGGCAACCCCTGGATCGCACAGGTGTGGCGGTATGAACGTGGCCGTGGTCTCATCCCCCTGTTGGCGCTCTATCGCTGGCTTTATCGTTCACGTTTCGATCTGGTGATCGATCTTTCCGGAGGGGGGGATCGGGGGGCCATCTGTACCTGGATGACCCGGGGACGGGATCGTTTCGGCCATCTGTTGACCCGGGTTCCCTGGAACCGCAATGTGACCAACCGGCTTGCCTACAATCGCATGCAACCTGAACCGGGGCATGAGGTGCATGCCATCCTGCGTGATTTGGAACTGGTGGCCCCCTTGAAGTTGCAGTATGAGGCGCTTCATGTCACCCTGCCGGTGCTCGAACCTTCGGTATGCAGGATTCAACACCTGCTTTCCCAGGAGGGGGTGGACGTTGCAAAACCCCTCTGTGTGATCCATGCCACATCGCGTTGGATGTTCAAATGCCTCCCTCCTGCGACCATGGCCCGGGTGGCCGATGACATTGCCAGTGATCATGGGTTTCAGGTGGTTTTGACCAGTGCCGATGTCGCGGTGGAAAAAAATCATCTGGCCCAGGTGCGGCAACGGATGAAGACGACCCCATTGGTGTTGGGGGGACGTTTGGATCTGAAGGATATGGCGGCATTGCTTGATCGTGCCGACCTTTATGTGGGGGTCGATACCGCCCCCAGCCACATGGCGGCTGCCCTCGATCTTCCTTCCGTGGTGCTGTTTGGCCCCACCAAACCCCACCTTTGGGGACCTTGGCCCAATGGTACCCGGCAACAGCCGTATCCGCGTCAAGGGGGGGCGCATCAGGCGGGGGGGCATTGGGTCTGTCGTCTGGATTGGGCATGTATTCCCTGCGACCGGGATGGTTGTGACGGCAGCAAGGTCAGCCGTTGTCTGACCGAAATGTCGTCCGGCTTCATCATGGAGGTGGTTGCCAGGCAGGTGGGTCGGGCGTGGGAACGTCATCGGAGGCGAATCCCGTAACGTTGAGGTGGCGGTCAAAGGTATGTGTGGCATTTGTGGAATTGTTTCATTCAATGATGTGGGGGTGGAGCGGTCACGTCTGGAATCGATGTGCCGTGCCATCGCCCATCGTGGACCCGATGCCCGGGGGGTGCATGTGGCGGGGGGGGGGGGGGTGGGGTCGGTCGGGGACAGCCCCGCCTCGCGGTCATCGACTTAAGCGATGCCGCGGTGCCGCCGTTGACCAATGAAGATGGCACCTTGTGGGTGGTCTT
>PEAN01000072.1 GCA_002753735.1 Magnetococcales bacterium DCbin4 | reverse complement strand
GACGAAGTCCCCCAGGTTTTGTTTTTTTTCCCGAAGGGACGCATCCTGAAACCAGAATCAAAACCAAAACCAAAACCAAAACCAAAACCAAAATCAAAACCTGGAGGACTTCGTCCCCCACACCCCCTGCTGGGGCTGTAAAACCAAAACCAAAATCAAAATCTAAAGTCAAAACCCTGGGGGCAATCCCCCAGACCCCTTTTTTCTTTCAATAATTGAACCCGGAGGGTACCTGGGCAGTTACATTTTTTTTTATATCCAAGGCGTGCGATTCCCACGAAGGCACGCATGCTGATTTCCAGAATACGGACAGCGGCATGTCCGATGCAAGCGCAATCTTTGTCACATTGGGAAGATCACCACGATGAGCGGTATTTTTGGGACCTTCTGGTGTTCAGATATCGGCATGAAGGACTGCACAACGTTGTTTGGCAAAGTTGAGAAATTCCTCGACCGCCTTGGAGCGGAATTTTTGTTTTTGGAAGACGAAATTAAGGTGGCGTTTGAATTTCATCCCTTTGATGCGTCGGACGCGCAAGCTTTGGAGTTGCAGTTCCTTGCGCAGTGCCACGCTGGAAATGATGCTGAAGCCGACGCCTCCTTCGACCGCTGCCTTGACCGACTCGGTCGTCCCCAGTTCCAGGATCATGTCCAGGTGGTCGTAGGAGAGACCGGCCCGGCTCATGTGTTCGCTGATGACCATCCGTGTTCCCGATCCTTCTTCGCGGGACACAAAGGGATGTTCCCGCAGTCTGGCAATGGGAATTTCATCCATGGATTCAAATGGATGTCCTGGCGGAATGATGACGACCAGTTCATCTTCGAAGCATGGGGCGACGGCAATGTTCTTGTTGGAAACGGGACCTTCGACCATTCCCATGTCGATGGTGGCGTCTTCCAGCTTGCGGACCACCAGGCGGGTGTTGTCGATCGACAGGCGGATTTGCACCCGGGGGAAATGTTCGTGGTAGCCGCTGAGAATGGGGGGGAGCAGATATTCGCCGATGGTGGTGGAGGCCCCCAGTTTGATGATGCCTCGGGTTTCTCCGGTCATCTCATTGATCGCTTTTTCCGTTTCACGGTAGAGTTCAAGAATTCTTTCGGCATAATTGAATACCGTTTCGCCGGCATCGGTCAGGGAGATCCGATTATGATGGCGGTCGAAGAGGCGGGTATTGAAATGTTCTTCCAGTTGACGTATCTGGAAGGTTACGGCGGGTTGGGTCAGGTAGAGTTCCTCGGCGGCCCGGGTAAAGGAAAGATGTTTGGCCACGGCGTGGAACACTCGAAGTCGGGTATCGGAAAAACTCATGAACAGTCCCATGCGACAGGGTTGAAGAGTGGTCAGGGCGATGGTTGGCATGGTTCGGATGGCGCAACGCCATACGATCCATGTTGCAACAGTCTAAAAAAAAAATTGATGGAAGAAAAGGAGTAAAAATTACATTGATGGGATGATCATACGGTTCAATGATTTTACAAGGAAACAAGGGGTGTCACTTTGGCCAACGTTCAACTCCTGTGAAACAATGAATAAACCACCCATTCCAGAGCTTGAAATCCTTGAGCGCCACATCGCCCGGTATCGGCAAATGATTTGTCAGGGCGGGGCGGGGGTGGATCATGGATTGCGGCAGGGGCGGATGGAACGGGTGAACTTTTCCGACATTGTGAACCACTATTCCTGGATCTGGTTTGACGCCTACGGCGTGTTGAACCGTGGTCCCGAGCCGGTGCCGGGGGCGGGGAATACCCTGGCGCGGTTGCGGGCGGCGGGGATCCCGTTCCGCCTGGTCAGCAACAATGCAAGTCATTCGCAGGAAGAGATCCAATCCAATCTGGGGCGGATGGGGATTGAGGTTCGTCGTGAGGAAGTCGTGACCTCGGGCTCGGTGATCAAGGAGTTTGTCCGGGAGCATCACCTGGAAGAACAACCCTATGTATGGGTGGGTGCCCTTTCCAGTGCCCGGTATTATGCCCCCGATCCCCTTCGTTGGATGGTCAACCATCCCCAATCCCGTTGGCGACCGGATGATGCCCATTATGCCTTGTTCAGCGGCAACCAGGAATATTATGGTGGGCCTCAGGAACGGATTCTCCGGGCCTCCATGGAACAGCGACGGTTGCCATTGCTTTTGGTCAATGCTGATCTCGTTGCTCCGGAACCGCTGGGGGGGGTGAATCTGGTGGCCGGTTTCACCGCTTGCGAGGTCAACGCGGCGGAGGGCTGTCCAATGTTGGGGGTGGGCAAACCATTCGCTCCGGTCTTCGAACGGGCCTGGCGGCAGTGTGGCTGTCCGCCGTGGCACCGGGTGTTGATGGTGGGGGATGCCCTGGAAACCGATATCCTTGGCGCATCCGCCTTGGGTATGGCAACCTGTCTGACGCTGACCGGACTGTATGGCCCCCGGGAAATGCGGTTGGTGGATGTGTGCAATCGTTTGGGTATTCGGCCTGATTTTGTGGTGGGGGGGATTGCATGGAACCATTGATCAACATTTTATCAATGTATAAATTACCTAATTTTTAGGCATACCATTGGCATCGGGGAAAGAAAACGTGTTGCGTGGATTTGATGGTTGACTCGTGTCCCTTATGGATGATACTTGTCGCAAAAATGGATTTGAAACATGATGCGGTCTGGGGGGGGATCCCCGCCTTGTCTCGGGCGGGGCGTGACGGTATTGATGAACGTTTCACTTTTTCTGAGCGTTTTGGACCGAAGCCATGCTTGAAAACTATTTTCCCATTCTCGTTTTGTTTGCAGTGGCGGTCGCCATTGGCGGGGGCGCCGTGGGCCTTTCCTGGCTGGTGGGTCCCAAACGCCCGTATCGTGAAAAACTTGAACAATACGAGTGCGGATTTTCCCCGCTGGGGCGGATCCGGATGCGCTTTGATGTCCGTTTTTACCTGATCGCCATCATCTTCATCGTTTTCGATATCGAAGCCGCCTTTTTGTTTCCCTGGGCGGTCGCTTTTGAATCCATCGGACTGGTTGGTTTTGTGGAGATGATGCTCTTTCTGCTGGTGCTCCTGGTGGGATATGCGTATGTCTGGAAAAAGGGGGCCTTGGAATGGGAATGATGTCATGGGGATGATCGAAGGGGCGGCCCGGATCGGCAACGAGGTGGCCAACAGGGGATTTTTGTTGACTTCGGCAGACAAGCTGGTCAACTGGGCACGGACCTCCTCCATGTGGCCGATGACGTTTGGCTTGGCCTGCTGTGCGGTGGAAATGATGCATGCGGGTGCCAGCCGTTATGACCTCGACCGGTTTGGCATCGTGTTCCGCGCCAGCCCCCGGCAGTCGGATGTCATCATCGTTGCCGGAACCGTGACCTACAAGATGGCACCCGCCCTGCGCACCCTTTACGACCAGATGGCCGAACCCCGGTGGGTGATTTCCATGGGTTCCTGTGCCAACGGTGGCGGCTATTACCATTACGGCTACTCGACCGTGCGTGGTTGTGATCGCATCATACCGGTCGATATCTATGTCCCCGGTTGTCCGCCGACCGCCGAGGCCCTGCTGTACGGTATTCTTCAGCTGCATAAGAAAATCCATCGTACCAATACCATGAGTTCCGGCTGGGGTGAATCGGTATGAAGCGGGAAAAACTGGATCGATTGGAACAGGAAGTGACCGCCAGGTTGGCGGGGTTGGCCACGGAACGGCTGGCGGATGCACTGGTGATCCATGTCGGTGTTCTGCAACTGTTGCAGACCATGACCCGCCTGCGCGATGACATCGCCTTTGATTTCAAACTGCTTGTCGATCTGGCGGGCGTTCACTACCCTGAACGGGCGGTCCCGTTTGAATTGGTCTATCAGTTGTTGTCGGTCCATAAGAACCATCGGATCCGGGTCAAGGTGCCGGTCACGGAAGGGGAACTGGTTCCGAGTATTGCCGGTATTTGGAGCAGCGCCGATTGGTATGAACGTGAAGCCTATGACATGTTTGGCATTTTGTTCAGCGGTCATTCCGATCTGCGGCGTATTTTGAACGATTATGACTTCCATGGTTATCCGTTGCGCAAGGATTTTCCGGTGACGGGGCTGGTGGAATCGCGTTATGACGAACAACGGGGAATGGTGGTCAAGGAGCCGGTCCGCCTGGGGCGGGAGGACAGGGAACCTTATCGCCGGTTCCCCTGAAGGTTGACCCGGATCGTGGGGGGATCGGGGTGTTGGGTGGAGCGGATGGGATGGTGTGTGGGCCGTTGACCGAAAGAAGGAGGATGCGTCCGGGTTTTTTTCGGATTCGTCGTGACCAGGGGCATTGATTCATAGAGTTGGGGAAGATGGAACAGCGCAAGGAGTTTCAAAACTATACCGTCAATTTTGGACCGCAGCACCCGGCGGCCCATGGGGTATTGCGACTGTTGCTGGAATTGGACGGCGAGGTGGTTGAACGGGCCGATCCCCATATCGGGTTATTGCACCGGGGGACGGAAAAGCTTCTGGAACACAAAACCTATCTTCAGGGATTGCCCTATTGGGACCGCCTGGACTACATGTCCATGATGAGTCAGGAGCATACCTGGGTATTGGCGGTTGAAAAATTGTTGGGGGTTGTTGCGCCACCGCGGGCGCAGTTCATCCGGACCATTTTTGCCGAGTTGACGCGGATCCTCAATCACCTGCTGTTCATCGGCGCGCACGGTTTGGATGTGGGTGCGATGACCATGTTCATTTATTGCTTCCGCGAGCGTGAGGCGATTCTGGACATGTATGAAGCGGTGAGTGGCGCACGGATGCATGCCGCCTATTTTCGTCCCGGAGGGGTGGCCAAGGATCTGCCTGAAGGGTTGGTGGAAAAAATTCGTGCCTTTGCCGAGGATTTCCCTTCGCGCATCGATGAATACGAGACGCTGTTAACCAATAACCGTATTTGGAAGCAGCGGCTGGTCGATGTGGGGGTGGTCACGGCGGAGGCGGCTCTGGACCTGGGGTTCGTCGGTCCCATGTTGCGTGGTTCAGGGATCGCCTATGATCTGCGCAAGGCGGAACCCTACGATGCCTATGACCAGGTCGATTTTGATATCCCGGTCGGCAAAAATGGCGACAGCTATGACCGTTATCTGGTACGGGTGGAAGAACTGCGTCAAAGCACACGCATCATTACCCAATGTCTGGACAAAATGCCCGAGGGGGATGTCAAACTGCCCAACTTCAAGATTTCGATCCCCAGACGGGAGGACATGCACTCGGGAATGGAATCATTGATCGGTCATTTCAAGTTGGTTTCGGAAGGGTTTTCCGTCCCTCCGGGAGAGGTTTATCTGGCCACCGAGAGTCCCAAGGGGGAATTGGGGGTGTATCTCATTTCCCAGGGGGGGGCCAAACCGTATCGGGCCAGAATTCGCTCTGCCGGGTTCAATCATCTTCAGGCACTCAAAACCATTTTGCCCGGTCACATGATCGCCGACGTCACGACGATTGTGGGGACGATTGACATTGTATTCGGGGAGATCGATCGTTAGCGCCATGGAACAAGAGACTCAACATCCTTCGCCCCGGTTTTCCCCCGAGGCGCTTGAAAAGACCGAGGAAATTTTCAGACGGTATCCTCCGGAGCATCGGGAGGCGGCCTTGATGCCCATTCTGCATCTGGCGCAGCGTGAGTTTGGCGGCTGGTTGGCTCCGGAAACGATCGAATATGTCGCCGAGTTTATGAATCTCGCCCCCATTCGGGTGTATGAGGTGGCCTCTTTTTACACCATGTACAATCTGAAAAAGGTGGGCCGCTACCATATTCAGGTATGCACTAACATTTCCTGCTGGCTGTGTGATTCCAATGCCATTGTCGAAACATTGAAATGCAAGCTTGGGATCGGGTTGGGGGAGACTTCCGGGGATGGACGGTACACCCTGGCGGAGGTGGAGTGTCTCGGGGCCTGTGTCAATGCGCCCATGCTCCAGATCAATGACGATTACTTTGAAAACCTGACCCCTGAACAGGTGGTCGGCATGATTGATCAACTGCCATGAACCCATCGCCTCCCACACAGATCGTCTACAGGAACATCAACAAGCCTGACAGCCATACGTTGTCCGTCTACCAGGAAGGGGGCGGCTACAAGGGGGGGGTGCTCAAGGCGCTGGCCAAGACCCCGGAAGAGGTGATCGAGGAGGTCAAGAAATCGGGGATTCGCGGGCGTGGGGGTGCCGGTTTTCCAGCAGGCATCAAATGGTCGTTCATACCCCGGGTGTCGCCTCGGCCCAAATTTCTGGTTTGCAATGCCGATGAAGGGGAGCCGGGGACCTGCAAGGATCGGGACATCCTCCGGTTCGATCCGCACCGCTTGATCGAGGGGATGATCATCGCCGCCTTTGCCGTGGGGGCGGAACGGGGATACATCTACATCCGTGGCGAGTTTTACCGGGAGAGCCAACGTGTGGAACAGGCGATCCGTGATGCCTATGCCAAGGGATTTCTTGGTGAAAACATTTTCGGCAAGGGGATCCGTTTCGACTTGGCGGTCCATCTGGGGGCGGGGGCGTATGTCTGCGGTGAGGAGACGGCGCTGTTGGAATCCCTGGAGGGGAAAAAGGGTCAGCCCCGGGTCAAACCGCCATTTCCTGCCAATGTGGGTCTGTGGGGGGGGCCGACGGTCATCAACAATGTCGAAACCCTGGCCAGCATTCCCGATATTTTGGAATACGGTGGGGCATGGTATGCAAAGTTGGGGGTTGAAAAATCCACCGGAACCAAAATTTTTTCGATTTCGGGGCATGTGAATCGTCCCGGGAATCATGAAGTGGAAATGGGCATCCCCCTTAAAACCCTGATTGAACAATATGCGGGTGGGGTTCGGGGTGGTTGGGACAATCTCAAGGGGGTGATCCCTGGAGGCTCCTCTTCGCCCATCCTGACCCGGGCCGCCTGTGAAACGGTGACCATGGACTATGACAGCATCGCCAAGGCGGGTTCCATGTTGGGGTCGGGGGCGGTGATCGTTATTGACAAGTCGGTGTGTGTGGTGCGTGCCCTTGCCAGGATTTCCCGGTTCTACCGGCATGAATCGTGTGGTCAGTGTACACCGTGCCGTGAGGGTACGGGGTGGTTGAGTCAGATCATCACCCGCATCGAGGCGGGGGGTGGGAAACCGGGGGATATTGAACTGCTCGAAGAGTTGTGCGGCAACATTTCCGGCAAAACCATCTGTGCCCTCGGTGATGCCGCCGCCATGCCGGTGGCGGGGGCCATTCGAGCGTTCCGGGAAGAGTTCGTCTACCACGTGGAACACGGCAGATGCATGGTGGAATAGGAGCCAGTTGAAGAAGATGCCTACTCTGATCATCGACGACAGGGAGATCAGCGTCAAGCCGGGGGCCACCATCATGGAAGCGGCCCGGTTGCTTGGCATCCAGATTCCCCATTTTTGTTACCATCCTGGACTTTCAGTGGCGGGGAACTGCCGCATGTGCATGGTGGAAGTGGAAAAGATGCCCAAACCGGTCATCTCCTGTGCCATGCCGGTCAACGAAGGGATGGTGGTTCGGACCAATTCGGAAATGGTCAAAAAGGCACGGCGCGGGGTGATGGAGTTTTTGTTGATCAACCATCCCCTGGATTGCCCTGTCTGCGATCAGGGGGGGGAGTGCAAGCTTCAGGATTATGCGTTGAAATATGGACCGGACCGGAGTCGTTTCCAGGATCGGAAACGGACGGTCCCCAATCCCGACATGGGACCGGTCATCGAAACGGAAATGAACCGGTGCATCCAGTGTACCCGCTGCATCCGTTTTTCCACCGAGGTGGCGGGGGTCGAGGAGATGGGGGCGATTTTCCGGGGGGACCATATGAAGGTGGTTCCCTATTTGAACGAACAGGCGCTCTCTTCGGAATTGTCAGGCAACCTGGCGGAAATCTGTCCGGTCGGGGCGTTGAATCTCAAGCCTTTTCATTTCCGGGCACGGGGCTGGGAGCTGAGCAGGAAGGATGGCATTTGTCCCCATTGTGCCGTCGGGTGCCATACCCGGGTTGATTTCATGAACGACCAGATTTACCGCATCAAGGCCAGGTCGTGTGCCGGCATCAATCAGGAATGGTTGTGTGACAAAGGGCGGTTCGCTTATGAAGGGATGGAAGAGGGGCGGTTACAGGTTCCGATGGTGGTTGCGGAATCGGGCGGTCCCTTGATCGAGGTCTCCTGGGCGCAGGCGTTGGATCGGGCGGCGGAACTGCTCAAGGGGGTTGCCCCTGAGGAGGTTGCGGGTTTGGCCGGGGCCTGGGGGCAGGGTGCCGAGGAATTGTATGCATTTCAGGATTTTCTGCGACATTCCGTTGGGACGCCACACCTGGATCATCGCCTGCAACAGAAGGATTTCAGTGCCGATACGAGTGCGCTGACCCGGGCCGATCTGATGCTCAATACCCCGTTGGCGGAGATGGAAACGGCGGATGCCATTTTCCTGGTGGGGGCGGATCCCCGGCATGAAATGCCAATCTTGAATGTACGGTTGCGCAAGGCGTCCCTCAACGGGGCATCGGTTTGGTCGATGGGTCCATGCCATCTGGAGGCCAATTTGGAACACCTGGAGGAAAAGGTTGTTTTTCCGGGGGAGGAAGCCGATTTTCTCCGCAAGGTGTTGCAGGCGATGACGACACGTCGGGGTTCCCGGAGTGCGATGGCTTGGGCGGGTGCCTTGAGAAAGGCGAAACGGCCGGTAATTCTGTTGGGACGGTATGCGATTGATCATCCGCAGGCGGAGTTGCTGCGCCGATTGGTGGTTGCGCTGTTGGGGAAGGCGGAATCGGTGGTCGAAGGGTGGAATGGCTATAACCGCATGGTGGCGGAAGGCAATGCGGCGGCGGCCGAGGATATGGGAGTGGTTCCCCATCGTGGTCCCGGCCATACACCTGCGGCGCATGTGGGGATGAATACCCGGGAGATTTTGGCGAATGCGGTGCGGGGGGGGATCAAGGTGTTGTTTTTGATGGGGGTCGATACCGAGAACGAGGAGATCGATGCCCCATTGGCCGAGGCGGTCCTGGCGGGGACCCGGGTGATCCACCTGGGGGCGTTCAACAGCCGGGTGGCTGAAGCGGCGGATGTGGTCCTTCCCGGTCTGGTACATGGGGAACGGTCGAGTACGTTGACCAATGGCGAAGGGCGGGTGCAACGGAGTGAACGGGTCGTCAACGGTCCCCTGACCGCCAAAGAGGATTGGCGTATCCTGCGTGCCTTGAGCCAGCGTTTCGCCCGGGTGTTGCCTTATGATGACCTGAAGGAACTCAGGGCGGCGATGGGACGGGCGGATGGCCGGTATGATCCGGCGGTTGTCGATTCGGGTCTCCTGGCCAAGGGATGTGACCATGGGGCGGAAGTGACCCGGAATCTTGAATTTGTTGCTGAGATCAGTGCGGTTGAGGGGGATGCCAATCGTCTGGCATTGGTATTCGAGCCTTCCTTCCATCAGGATACCCCGGTGGCGCGTCGTTCGCCGACCATGACCCGGTTGGAGCGGGGCGTTGCTTTCAGGATCGGCAGCAAGGATGCTCGGAAATACGGCATCGTCTCGGGTGGAAAGGTGTACGTGGAATGCAATGGCCGTAGTGTGGTGGTTACGGCGACGGTCGATGAACGGATGGAAGCGGGGATCCTGCTGGGGACGCAGTTGCGGGGATTGGGGGGGGGAACATGTGGTTTTCTTCAGGTGAAGGTGAAACCGTATTGACCCCGGTAGCGGTGGGGTGGTCGAAGGGTGGGATGGTCCGGAAAACGCTTGCGGGGTGACCAGAGAAAGCGATGGCTGAAATCCTGAACATGGTGCATGCAATGGGGGAAGGGTTCCTGGGACCGCTTCTCTGGCCATTGGCATGGGTGGTGATCAAAGTCATTCTTCTATTGGCTCCGGTTTTGTTCATGGTGACCTACATCACCCTGGCGGAACGCAAGGTGATCGGTGCCATGCAGGTGCGGCCGGGACCCAATCGCGTTGGTTTCTTCGGCATTCTTCAGCCGCTGGCCGATGCGGTCAAGCTGATCTTCAAGGAAACCATTCTTCCGACCAAGGCGAATAAAGGATTGTTTCTTCTGGCACCGCTTTTGACCTTGGTGCCGGCGTTGCTTTCCTGGGCGGTCGTTCCGTTTTCGCCGGAACTGATCCTGGCCGACATCAATGTGGGCATCCTTTATATTCTGGCGATTTCTTCGTTGGGGGCTTACGGGATCATCATCTCGGGATGGGCCTCCAATTCGCGGTACGCCTTTCTGGGCAGCATGCGTTCGGTCGCTCAGATGGTCTCCTATGAAGTTTCCATGGGCTTCACCCTCATTCCGGTGATCCTTTTGACGGGAAGTTTGAGTCTGGTGGATGTGGTCGAACAGCAGAAGGATTGGTGGAATGTCATCCCACTGGCCCCGATGTTTTTGATCTACTTCATTTCGGTGGTTGCGGAAACCAACCGTTCACCGTTTGATCTCCCCGAGGCGGAACCGGAATTGGTGGCGGGGTTCCTGACCGAATATTCCGCCATGAGTTCGGGGCTGTTTTTCATGGGGGAATATGCCAATATCGTCCTGGTTTCGTTTTTGGGTGCCCTGGTGTTCCTGGGCGGATGGTTGCCGCCTCTGGCCATCCTGTCGTTCATTCCGGGGATCATCTGGTTGGGATTGAAGGCGGCATTCCTGATGTTTGTGTTCCTGTGGATCCGGGCGACCTTTCCCCGCTATCGTTATGATCAATTGATGCGCTTGGGGTGGAAGGTGTTTTTGCCGGTATCCCTGTTCTGGATATTCCTGACCGGGTTGGTGATCCAACTGTATCGGGGAATGTGAGGAGGTTGGCGTGGGTCTGGATCTGAAAAACCTGCTGCAAAGTTTCGCACTGAAGGAACTGGGCCAGGGGATGGCGGTGACCTTGAAGCATTTTTTCAAGCCCTACATCACGGTTCAGTATCCCGAGGAGCGTACGCCGCTGTCACCAAGGTTCCGGGGTGAACATGCCCTGCGCCGGGATGAACAGGGGGAAGAGCGTTGTGTCGCCTGTAAATTGTGTGAGGCGGTCTGTCCCGCCCAGGCGATCTACATCGAAATCGATCCCCAGTCCACTGCCGAAAAAAGGTTGACCCGCGTTTATGACATCGATGAGACGAAATGCATTTTTTGCGGGTATTGCCAGGAAGCCTGTCCTGTGGATGCCATTGTGATGGGTCCGAACTTTGAGTTTTATGGTTCGGTCCGTTCCGATCTTTATTATGACAAAAAACGACTTCTGGCCAACGGCGAGCGTTGGAGGAATGAATTGGACGCCTGTATCGCCGCCGATGCCCGGTACCGGTAACGGGGAACAACCATGATGGTCGCGGAATTTGTTTTTTACCTGTTTGCAGCGCTGACGGTCTTGTCGGCCCTGGGGGTCGTGGGGTCGCGCAATCCGGTGCATTCGGTGTTGTCCCTGGTATTGGCCTTTTTTTCCACCGCCGGTTTGTTTGTCCTGATGGGGGCGGAATTTTTGGCGGCCATTCTGGTGATGGTCTATATGGGGGCGGTGGCGATTTTGTTTTTGTTCGTGGTCATGATGTTGGATGTCGATTTTGCCCAGTTGCGCCGGGAGCGTGTCCGTTACCTTCCCCTGGGATTGGCGGTGGGGGTGGTGATGTTGGTGGAACTGGGGTTGATGCTGGGGCATCATCACCTGGTGGAACCGCCGGTTGCGGCGGTGGCGGTGGATAACACCCTGGCCATCGGACAGGCTTTGTTCACCCGGTACATCTATCCGTTCGAGGTTGCTTCGTTGATTTTGCTGGTGGCCCTGGTGGGTGCGGTGGCGTTGACGCACAGGGAACGCAAGCGTCTGCATCGCCAGGAGATTTCCCAACAGTTGGCAAGAACCAGGGAGGATGCGGTGGAATTGCGCAAGGTGGCCTCGGGTGAGGGGGCGTAGATCATGGTCATGAGCCTCAATCATTATCTGATCCTGGGGGCGGTGCTGTTCACCATCGGGATTTTTGGAATTTTTCTCAATCGGCGCAATGTGATCATCATCATGATGAGCATTGAGCTGATCTTGTTGGCGGTGAACATCAATTTTGTCGCTTTTTCCCGGTTTACCGGTAACATTGACGGTCAGATCATCACTTTTTTCGTGTTGGCCGTGGCGGCGGCGGAGGCGGCGATTGGATTGGCCATATTGGTGGCATTTTTCCGCAACCGTGCCACCATCGACGTGGAAGAGATCGACTCCATGAAAGGATAGCCACCGCATGATGGATGGCCATGGAGGTGCCAAACGTTTGCGGGAATGAGAGGGGGGGGGCCGGTTGGGATGTCGTGCCCGGAAGGGTATCGGATCATGGATCGGGGGAACAAGGTTCAGTCATCAAGCGTTGACGTAGAGAATGATTGATTTTTTTATTGTGTTCTGTGGCTGAACGGGTTTGATTTTGACTTTTTGCCCGCAGGGCATCATGTGCGACCATTGGGTTACGGAATCATGAGTGCAAACCTGTTGATCCTGACGGCACCGTTGGCGGGTGCCCTGATTGCCGGACTCCTGGGCCGGATCATTGGCACCCGGGCGGCGATAGGTGCGACCATCGCCGGCATGGTGATTTCGGCGTGGCTCGCCATTCAGGTCTTCATGGAGGTGGCGGTCGGTGATGGCCAGGTGATTCGTGAGGAAATTTTTTCATGGATCGTCTCGGGCGGATTCCAGGTCCATTTTGGCATTCTCATCGACCGGATCACCGCCATCATGTTGATCGTGGTGTCGGGGATTTCGACGCTGATCCATATCTATTCCATCGGTTACATGGCTGAGGATCCCGATGAGCCGCGGTTTTTCAGCTACCTTTCCCTGTTCACCTTTGCCATGTTGGCGTTGGTGATGGCAGACAATTTCCTCCAATTGTTTTTTGGTTGGGAGGGGGTGGGTCTGGCGTCCTATCTGTTGATCGGTTTTTGGTATCGCAAGGAATCGGCCTGTAATGCCGCCATCAAGGCATTTCTGGTCAACCGGGTGGGGGATTTTGGTTTCGCCTTGGGCATTTTCACCATTTTCATGATTTTTGGCACCCTGGATTATGATCGGGTGTTTGAAATGGCGGGCAAAGGGACGTTTCCGCCGACGGTTGATTTTCTGATGTTTGGACCGGTGGATACCCTGACCCTGATTTGCCTGTTGTTGTTTGTCGGAGCCATGGGCAAGTCGGCGCAGTTTTTGTTGCATACCTGGCTTCCCGACGCCATGGAAGGGCCGACCCCGGTCTCGGCATTGATCCATGCCGCCACCATGGTGACGGCGGGGGTCTTCATGGTGTGTCGGGCATCGCCTTTGTTTGAACTGTCGACGACGGCCCTGGGGGTGGTGACGGTGGTGGGGGCGGTGACAGCCTTTTTTGCGGCAAGTGTGGGTCTGGTACAAAACGACATCAAGAAGGTCATCGCCTATTCGACCTGTTCCCAATTGGGCTACATGTTTTTTGCCGCCGGGGTTTCCGCCTATGCGGCCTCCATGTTCCATCTCATGACCCATGCCTTTTTCAAGGCGTTGTTGTTTTTGTCGGCGGGGGCGGTCATTCACGCCATGCATCATGAACAGGACATGCGGCGGATGGGGGGACTGGCCCGGAAGATTCCCATGACCTATGCGGTCATGATGATCGGCACCCTGGCCCTGACCGGTTTTCCGTTTCTGGCGGGATTCTATTCCAAGGATGCCATCCTGGAATCGGCCTTTGCGGCGCATACGGCGGTGGGAACCTTTGCCTGGCTCATGGGGATGATGGCGGCGGTGTTGACGACCTTTTATTCGTTCCGTCTGGTGTTCATGACCTTTCATGGCAAACCGGCCGATCACCACGCCTATGACCATGCCCATGAGGCACCGTGGTCGATGCGGGGTCCGCTGTTGCTTTTGGCGGTGGGGGCGGTATTTGCCGGCATGCTGGGTGCTCCGATGATCGAGGCGGGCTGGTTCGCCTCTGCCGTGGTTCTGGCCCCGGGACATGATGCCCTGGCACATGCGCACCACGTTCCACTCTGGGTCAAATGGCTTCCCTTTGCGGCATTTCTGGTGGGGCTAGGCATGGCGTGGTTGATGTATGTCCGACTTCCGACCCTTCCGGGCATCATGGCCGAGACCTTCCGCAGGAGTCATCGGTTTTTGGCCAATGCCTGGTATTTTGATCGCCTCTACGATTGGATGTTTGTGAACATGGCCAAAAAAATCGGGGAGGGATTGTGGCGTACCGGCGATGAGACCATCATCGACGGATATGGGGTCAACGGTGTCGCCGCTACCTGTGTACGAATTGCCGGATGGCTGCGTTCCGTTCAATCCGGATATGTCTACCACTACGCCTTTGTCATGGTGATTGGCGTATTGGTACTGGTTACCGTTTATACCTAACCCGGCGGGACGTTTGCCAATGCTGAGCCTGGTCACCTTTCTTCCCCTCCTTGGCGCTCTGGCTATTGCCATTGGGGTGCGCAACAATGCCCATAAGGCCAATATGGCGAGATACGGGGCGTTGATCGTATCCCTGGCCACGTTCTTCCTGAGCCTGGTTTTGTTGCATCGATTCGATGTCGCCTCGTCCGCGTTTCAATTTTTGGAGGAGGTTCCCTGGTTGCCCGCCTTTGGCATCCATTATCGCATGGGCGTCGATGGGATCAGCCTGCCTTTTGTCCTGTTGACGACCTTGTTGACTCCGATCTGTATCCTGGCGTCCTGGGAATCGATCCAAAAGCGCGTCAAGGAATACATGATTGCCTTCCTGGCATTGGAAGCCTTTGTGGTGGGCGTCTTCTGTGCCCTTGATTTCATCCTGTTCTATATTTTGTGGGAAGCGATGCTCATCCCGATGTTTTTGATCATCGGGGTCTGGGGTGGGCCGAATCGCATCTATGCCGCCATGAAATTTTTTCTGTATACCTTGGCGGGTTCGGTGCTGATGCTGCTGGCGGTTCTGGCCATGGGGATCAAGGGGGGGACTTTTTCGATCCCCGAATTGATGGACCTGCCGTTGTCTTTCCAGTTTCAGGTATGGGTCTTCCTGGGATTTTTCGTTTCTTTTTCCGTCAAGGTTCCCATGTGGCCGGTCCATACCTGGTTGCCGGACGCCCATGTGGAAGCCCCGACGGCCGGCTCCGTCATCCTGGCGGGAATCCTGTTGAAAATGGGGGCCTATGGGTTTTTGCGGTTTTCCATCCCCATGCTGCCTGATGCGGCACGGTTTTTCACCCCGTTGATTTTTGCGCTGTCCCTGGTGGCGGTGATCTATACCGCCCTGGTGGCCTTGATGCAGCGCGATTTGAAAAAGTTGATCGCCTACTCTTCGGTTTCCCACATGGGATTCGTCACCATCGGCCTGTTCACCTTCAATCAGCAGGGGGTGGAGGGGGGAATTTTGCAGATGATCAATCACGGGATTGTCGCCGGTGCCCTGTTCCTTCTGGTCGGGGTCATCTATGACCGGTTGCATACGCGTGAAATCATCCGGTTCGGGGGACTTGCCCAACGGATGCCGATTTATGCGGTCATCTTCATGCTGTTTTCCATGGCCTCGGTCGGGTTGCCGGGGACCAATGGTTTTGTCGGCGAATTTTTGATCCTTCTGGGGGCGTTTCTCGCATCCAAGGCGGTGGCGTTTCTGGCGGCCACCGGGGTGGTGCTGGGGGCGGCCTACATGTTGTGGATGTACAAGCGGGTGGTGTTCGGTGAGATTCGTAATCCTGAAGTCTCAGCCCTCAAGGATGTGGGCATGCGTGAGTTGGCGACCTTCATTCCTTTGATTGTTCTGGTCTTCTGGATCGGTTTTTACCCCAAACCCTTTTTGGATGTGTTCCATGTTTCGGTGCAGCATCTTCTGGAGCAGGCCAGCGTGATCAAAACCGGGGCGGTGGTGATGGGGATGAAATAATGCCTTTGCCGGGTCTGTGGACGCAGGAAAGAAGGTCAAAAAAATAGTGAGAAGGTGGAGTGTAAACGCGACATGGCTGAGGAACTGCTTGATATCCATTTGACGCTCATGATGCCCGAAATCCTGGTTGCGGTCATGGCCATGGTGCTCCTGCTTTTGAGTGCCTGGACCCACCGCGGGGGGACCGGGGTTGTCCACTGGTTGACAATCTTGACCATCGGTGCGGTGATTTTGGTATTGCAGGCGGGTGAAGGGGCGGCTGCGACGTTTGCGGGTCAGTTTGTGATCGACGATTTTGCCCGGTACATGAAAATTTTGATGTGCCTGGGTATGATCTTTCCCATCATCATGTCACTTGATTATTTTCGTGGTCATGCCATGGATGGGGGGGAATACCATGTGGTGGCGCTGTTCGCGCTCCTGGGCGGCATGATCATGGTTTCCAGTGGTGGATTCTTGATCCTTTATCTTGGCGTGGAACTGATGTCGTTGTCGTTTTATGTGTTGGCGGCCTGGCGGCGGGATGATGTGCAGTCGGGTGAGGCGGGGTTGAAATATTTCATTCTGGGTTCGGTTGCCTCTGGTTTGTTGTTGTATGGAATCTCGATGATTTATGGAGTGACGGGGGCGGTTTCTTTCAGGGAAGTGGCGGCGTTCATGGGGTCACCCGCGGGGCATGCCAATCAACTGCTTTCCCTGGGGGTGGTGATGATCCTGGCGGGGATGGGGTTCAAGGTGGCGGCGGTTCCGTTTCACATGTGGGCACCTGACGTTTATCAGGGGGCGCCGACGCCAGTTACGGTTTTCATGTCGGTGATGCCCAAGGTCGCCTCCATCGCGGTCCTGTTGCGCATCTTGATGGAAGTGTTTGTGGTCCAACATGCGCAATGGGTGCCGATTGTTCAGTTGTTTGCCGTTCTCTCCATGGGGGTGGGGGCGTTTGCCGGTCTGGTTCAGACCAACATCAAACGGCTGCTGGCCTATTCCTCTATCAGTCATGTGGGTTACATGTTCATTGGTTTGGTGACCAACACTCAGGCGGGTGTGCAGGGTGTTTTGGTTTATCTGACCATCTATTTGGTCATGACAATGGGTGCTTTCGGGATCATTCTTTCCTTTGATCGTCAGGGATTGGGTGAGAAGATAAGTGATTATCAAGGGTTGGCGCACAAGCAACCGTTGATGGCATTTGTCATGGCCATGTTCATGTTTTCCATGGCGGGCATTCCTCCGTTGGCCGGGTTCATCGGAAAGTTGAATATTTTCATGGCGGCGGTCAAGGCGGATATGGTGCCATTGGCGGTCGCGGGTGTCCTTTTCTCTGCCATCGGCGCCTATTATTATCTCAGGGTGGTCAAGGTGATGTATTTTGACCTGCCGGAGGGGTCGTTCAAGGTATCGGTTTCGGGTGGGGGTTTTCTGATTGTGACCTTGAGTCTGTTCCTGACCTTTTTGTGGGGCATCCTTCCCGGTGATCTTTTGGCCTGGACCGGGGCAGGTGTGATGGTTTTCCATCATTAAGAAAAAAAAGGGGTCTGGGGGATTGCCCCCAGGGTTTTGATTTTTGTTTTGATTTTGATTTTGATTTTACATCCCCCACAGGGGGTCTGGGGGACGAAGTCCTCCAGGGTTTTGATTTTTGTAGTGATATATTTTGACCTGCCGGAAGGGTCGTTCAAGGTATCGGTTTTGTCCTGGACCGGGGTAGGTGTGATGGTTTTTTATCATTAAGAAAAAAAAGGGGTCTGGGGGATTGCCCCCAGGGTTTTGATTTTTGTTTTGATTTTGATTTTGATTTTACATCTCCCACAGGGGGTCTGGGGGACGAAGTCCTCCAGGGATTTAGATTTTGGTTTTTTCGTCAGTCATTCCCGCGAAGTTGGCGTGGTTTAGAATATTAAAAATGCGAAAAGTAAAAAACAAAATCTTGGGAGACTTCGTCCCCCGGTTCCCCTGTGAGGGAAATCAAACCAAAATCAAAACCCTGGGGGCAATCCCCCAGACCCCTTTTTTTTCTTAATCATCCTATGAGCAGTGAGGCTCCTCCTTCCTGGATCGTGAATGAAATAACGCGGCTGGGTGGCGTGATTTCGGGTGAGCGGTTCATGGAACTGGCGCTGTATCATGGTGAACATGGTTATTACCAAAAAATGAGGGGTCCCCTCGGGCGGGAAGGGGATTATGTGACCGCACCGGTCATGACCTCATTGTTTGGTGAACTGCTGGCGTTACAGTTGATTGAAGTTTGGGAACTCATGGGGGCCCCCGACACGTTTGTGCTGATCGAAGCGGGGCCGGGCACGGGGCATTTGGCGGAGGATATCCTCCGAACCGCAAAAAAATTTCCCCCCTTCAACCGCGTTGTCGATTATCGTCTGGTGGAACAATCGCCCCCCCTGCGCCGCATGCAGCAGCAACGGTTGGCCCAGGCGGGAATGATGGATCGTTGTTCCTGGTTTGCGACCTTGCAGGAAGCTGCGGGTGAGGGGATTGAAGGGGCCATCTTTGGCAATGAGTTCCTCGATGCCTTGCCCGTGCGTTGGTTGGAGATGACCAAAGGGGGATTGGTCGAGGTCGGGGTTGAGGTGACGGCAGCAGGGGCATTGACGACGTGTCATCTCCCGTTGGGGGCAGGGATCGCGCACGACCATTTCACCGGCTTGGGTGTGGATCTTCCCGTCGGCATGCGTACCGAGCTGGGGCTTCAGGCCCGGGAGTGGATGCGCCTGGCGGGCCGTCTGATGCGTCGGGGGATGGTGTTGATGATCGACTATGGGTACACTGCCAGGGAATATTATCACCCCGAGCGGATGCAGGGGACTTTGGTGGGACATTCCCGGCATCGCCGGATCGATGACCCCCTGTCCGCACCGGGTGAAATGGATCTGACGTCCCATGTCGAGTTCAGTGCCATGGCGCGTTCAGGGGCCTCGGGGGGGTTGGACCCCGCTGGTTATACCCATCAGGGTTGGTTTCTCATGGGTCTGGGTCTGCTCGAACGGATCGAAGGGGTCATGCGCAGGGAAGGTATGTCGTTGGCCAGAGAACTCCAACAAACCGCCATGCGTCTGATCCTTCCCGGGGAAATGGGGGATCGTTTCAAGGTTCTGGCCATGACGGCAGGTATGAATTGTCCGCAGCTTTCAGGTTATCGCTTGAACAATCAATGGGATGCCCTGTAAGATGCAACTCTTCGACAAATGGTGCCGCTTTACGGTTTTGTGTTCAAAGACAACGGATGAGGGTCTTGGATCATGCGGTTGATGGATGGCAAAAAAGGGTTGATTTTCGGGGTCGCCAACGAACGCAGTCTGGCGTGGGGCATTGCCCGCTCCTGTCACCGTGAAGGGGCAGAACTGGGATTGACCTATCTGGGCGAGGCGCTGCAAAAACGGGTCATCCCCTTGGCGGCGCAACTGCATTCCGATTTCGTTCTTCCTTGTGATCTGAACAACGATGAAGAAATCGATAACGTGTTTCGCGCCGTGGAAGAACGTTGGGGACAGCTTGATTTTGTGGTGCATTCGGTCGCCTTTGCCAAGAAAAATGAATTAAATGGGAAATATTACGATACCTCGCGCGAAGGGTTCCGGGTGGCAATGGAAACTTCGGTGTACTCCCTGACGGCGATGTGTCGTGGGGCGGCTCCTTATCTGCGTGAGGGCGGGAGTATCGTGACCCTTTCCTATCTGGGGGCGGAACGGGTGGTGCCACACTATAATGTCATGGGGGTTGCCAAGGCGGCCCTGGAAGCCAGTGTGCGCTATCTGGCCGCTGATTTCGGCAAACGCGGCATTCGCGTCAATGCCATCTCCGCTGGACCGGCAAAAACCCTGGCTGCCTCGGGGATCGGTGATTTCAAGGAAATCCTCAACTGGAATCGCGATAACGCCCCGATGCGGCGCAACATCACCCGGGAAGAGGTGGGTGATGCCGCCATGTTTTTGCTCTCGGGCCTTGCCAGTGGTATTACCGGTGAAGTGCTCCATGTGGATGCCGGATATCATATCGTGGGTATGCGGGCCGTCACCGACGAAGAGGAAGCGGCATACCAGGCGGCGCAGGCTGAATAATCGGAAGCGGTGTTTCCTTGGGAAGGAGTGGCGTTCCCGAAAATAACATATAATTAATGTATAACAATAAGGTTATTGAAGTGTTTGCCCAAAAAGAGCTGGAGGATGGCCTCCAGGGTTTTGACGTGTTTCTACCTCCCAGGGGAATGTCATGTCGTCCAACGTTTTTGGAACACTGTTTCGCTTGATGACCTTTGGCGAAAGCCATGGCCTGGAGATCGGTGCGGTCATCGATGGTTGCCCTGCGGGGATGGCGTTGGATGCAGCGGACATTCAGCGGGATCTGGACCGACGCCGCCCAGGGCAGAGCCGTTATACGACGCAACGGCGGGAAGAGGATCGGGTGCGCATTGTCTCGGGTGTCTTCGAGGGGCGAACGACGGGGACGCCCATCGGTTTGATGATTGAAAACCAGGACCAACGTGCACGGGATTATAACGAGATCAAACAGTTGTTTCGTCCGGGGCATGCCGATTGGACCTATTGGAAAAAATATGGCATTCGGGATTATCGGGGTGGGGGGCGGGCTTCAGCGCGTGAAACGGCAATGCGTGTCGCAGGGGGGGCGATTGCCAGAAAAGTGTTGCGCTCATTGGGGGTGGAAATTCAGGGCTGTCTGATCGCCATGGGGCCGGTAAAAATCGATCCCAACCGGAAAAATTGGGGGGAGGTGGCGCAGAACCCATTTTTCTGCCCCGACAGCGAGTCCGTGGCAAAATTCGAGGAATTGCTGGATCGGTGCCGGAGTCAGGGGGATTCGGTGGGGGCCATGTTGGAAGTGGTGGCACGAGGCGTTCCGGTGGGCTGGGGGGAACCGGTCTATGGCCGGTTGGATGCCGACCTGGCGGCGGGAATGATGGGGATCAACGCGGTCAAATCCGTGGAGATTGGGGCGGGATCTCATGCTGCCGAGGGGTTCGGCTCCCAGATGGCGGATGAAATGATCCCGGATGCGGAAGCTCCGGAGGGGGTGCGGTTTGCAAGCAATCATTCGGGTGGCATTCTTGGGGGAATTTCAAACGGTAATGAAATCGTGGTGCGTCTGGCGGTCAAACCGACGCCATCGATTCATTCTGAATTGAGAACCGTCAATACCATGGGTCTGGCACAGATCATCCAGACCCGGGGTCGGCATGACCCTTGTGTCGGTATTCGCGCGGTTCCAGTGGCGGAAGCGATGATGGCCTTGGTGTTGGTTGATCATTATCTCCGTCATCGGGCGCGGGCGGGTATCTTCAAGGTGTTGCATGATTGATGTACCAGGGGCTTGCTTGAGTGAATATTTACAAAAATTATTATCGTGTGTTTTATATGGGTTTACTGATGATTGATTGTGAGTTATGCTGAAACTGTAACTTGATATGATCGAATTGTTGAAATAATCGTAGATCTGATATCATTTGAATGTGGTCATCCCGTGGAAGCCAAAGCATGTCAAAAGACTTGATAGAACAAACAGTCAATATCGTGACAACCTACTTGTATAAAAATGAAGTTGGTGTCCGTGATTTGGAAGGGTTGATCAAAAGTGTATTCACCATTTTACAGGATTTGGCGAATGGGCAGGGAACGGTAACTCTGGAGGATCATGCGTCGCGCGCCGGGGTGTTGCCGAATATTCCCAATCATCGTGAGGGGGGAACATGGGAACCGGTGGTGCCCCTGGAAGATGCGGTGACCCGCGATGCGGTGGTGTGTCTGATCTGTGGCAAACGTGGAAAGGCGCTCAAGGGGCATCTGACCCGTTCGCATAAAATGCGTCTGGATGAATATCGCAAAGCGTTCAATCTGCCAAAAAATTTTCGCATGGTTGCCCCTTCCTATTCGGAAAAAAGGCGGCAATTGGCCATTGATGCCGGATTGGGGGAAAAATTGTCGGGCGGTGGCGGGGGAAAAGGTAAAGATCAATGAATGATTCGGTCATGAAAACCCGTCATGACAGGTTTTCATGCATTGGTTTCAGGGTAACCATTCAGATCCCCCCCTGCTTCTGGAAATGATTAAGAAAAAAAGGGGTCTCAAGGGATTGCCCCCAGGGTTTTGACTTTAGTTCTACTTCGTCACATTCATTAATCAGGGATTGTTGACACTCGAAAAATTATTGAAAGAAAAAAGGGGGCTTAAGGGATTGCCCCCAGGAC
>PEAN01000129.1 GCA_002753735.1 Magnetococcales bacterium DCbin4 | reverse complement strand
AACAAAGTCAAAAGCAAAAATTGGAGCTTTTGATTTAAAGTCAAAACCCTGGGGGCAATCCCCCAGACCCCTTTTTTCTTTCAATAATTCCAATATGAAGGGGGTGCTGAATAGTTACGATCAAGAAAAAGTAACAATTCAGATCTCCTCCCGGGATCATGATGATTGAAAGAAAAAAGGGTGATTCCAACGTTGTGGAAATGAGGGGGATGGTTTCCGGGGTGATGATTCCGGTGCAACGTTGAAGCCCCTGTTTTCTTGTCATTTCCTTTTCAGGCCAGGTGTGCTCCCTGAATGAATTTCCGGGTTCCATTGGCCAGGGCTCGTGCCAGGGATTCCTGGTGGTTTTGCTGCCGGAGCATGGCTTCTTCCTTGCGGTTGCTTAAAAACGCCATTTCCACCAGGACCGATGGGATGTCGGGTGCTTTGAGCACGGCAAATCCCGCCTGTTTGACTTCGTTGAAATGCAAGGTCATGGCCGAGGAGGAGGACATCTCCCGAAGCAGATTTTTTCCAAAGACCAACGCCCGGTTGAGCGAATCGCGTTGGGAAAGATCCATGAGAATGCCCCGTACCTCGGGATCGGCAACCAGATTCAAATCGACACCACCGATCAGGTCGGCGTTGTTTTCCCGTTGCACCAGGTTGTTGATGGCCCGATCCGGGGTCGGTTTCCCCTGTTCCGACAACGTATAGACCGAGGCTCCCTGGGCATTGCCGGTACGGAAGGCATCGGCGTGCAGGCTGATGAACAAATCGGCCGAATGCTGCCGGGCGATGGCGACCCGTTGACGCAACGATACATAATAGTCGCCGGTCCGGGTGAGTTGTGCCTTGAAGCCAGGGATTTGATTGATGTTGCGCGCCAACTTCTGGGCGACCTGGAAGGCGACATCTTTTTCCATGGTTCCGTTGAGACCGATGGCGCCCGGATCTTCACCACCATGACCGGGGTCGATGACAATCACCGTTTCCCGTGAAGCTTCTTGTTTTTTAAACAGTTCGGGAGCGGGTTCGGTTTCGATGAATTCCTTGCGGAACAGGTCCAGGACCAGGCGATGGCTTTTATCCCGGGTCGCCTTGAGCAGGAATGACCGGGGACGGATTTCCGAATTGAGTTCAAAGACGGTGCGTACCACGTTCGGGCTGGGGGTTCCGGTACGGATGCGGACGACCACCGGGTCGGACTGGTTCATGCGCGAAGGATCAATATCCAAGGAGACATCTTGAAGATCGACCACCAGGCGTTCGGGGTTGCTCAACCGGAACAGGCTGTGTTTGGCCACCTGATTGAGGTCAAACACGACCCGGGTGTGGTCGGGAGCGGTCCAGACGCGCAGATCGGTGATTCGGTTGGGGCGGACGGAGGCTTGTGCCATTGAGACGGGCAGAACCAATCCTGCGGTCGAGGCGGCCAGCAACTTGAGGAAGGTTCGCCG
This sequence comes from Magnetococcales bacterium DCbin4, assembly GCA_002753735.1. Taxonomy (GTDB): domain Bacteria; phylum Pseudomonadota; class Magnetococcia; order Magnetococcales; family UBA8363; genus UBA8363. Next base: position 4,961 of record PEAN01000129.1, on the reverse strand, counting down.
TGGCGTTTGCGCCAGTGCGCCCTGGTGATGATTGTCTTGTACCCGATTGGATGGAATCATGATAATCTTTTTCCCTTACGTACAAACCAAAACAAGACAATTCGGAGTCGGTAATGTCCACCGTTGATCCAGACGAAATCGCCAAGTTCGAGGCCATGGCCCATGAATGGTGGGACCCTGATGGCAAATTTAAACCTTTGCACCAGATCAATCCCCTTCGAGTCGATTATATCGAGCAACAGGTTGCCCGTTATTTCGAATCGGGATTGAAGGACCGATCCATTCTCGATATTGGTTGTGGTGGCGGATTGTTGGCGGAAGCATTATGGCAACGAGGTGCCAAGGTTGTTGCCATTGACCGTTCCGAGACGATCATTTCGGTTGCCAAAACCCATCAACGACAGACCAATTCGGACGTTGACTATCGAATGCAAACTCCAAGCCAATTAATACAAGATGGCGTGGGTCCATTCGATGCGGTCATGGCGTTGGAGGTGTTGGAGCATGTTTCCGATGTCCATGAGTTCATTGAGGAGTCGATGTTGGTATTAAAACCGGGCGGACTTTTTTTCTTTGCGACCTTGAATCGTACCTGGCAATCCTGGCTCAAGGCGATTGTCGGGGCGGAGTATATTCTGCGTTGGTTGCCCAGGGGGACGCATCGTCACGACAAGTTCATCCGCCCCTCCGAACTGGAGTCTGAATTACAGCGATCGGGGTTGCGGATGCGGGATCTGGTTGGGATGACGTGGTCTCCTTTGACGCAGCAATGGCGCTTGGATACCGATGTCAGTGTCAATTTTTTGGGGTTTGCGGTGCGTGGGGCGCAGTGACCTTTTCTGATTCTTGACGGTTGATGATCAGGTGTTTGCGCAGGTTGCCGTTGGCGTCGAGGAAGAGGAGTTCGGCGTTGCCGTTGGCATCGCCTGCCCAGAGGGCCAATCCTTGGGAGGTCGTCAGGATGTTCTGGACCCGGTTTCCCCGGGCCAGGGTGAGGGTGGTTGGGGCGATGGGTTGGGCAGTGGCGGGGGTGTGTTGGGAGACGCGCATGAACAGCAGGATGGAGCCTGCGACCAGCAACACCCCTCCCAGGATGACGATTCCTTTCAAAACATGCATGCCGGTCATGATCAATTCCTTTATTTATGATGATCAAGAAAACAGATGGTTTCCTGGCGATTTTTTTACGCCTCTCATGCTGGCTTGATCGTGGTTTCACCGCGCCATGAACCACATTCACATACCTGAAGCGATGGCCGGGGAACGTCTGGACAAGGCGATGGCGACTCTGGATGAAACCTTGAGCCGGGTGGCCATTCAACGTTTGATCCGGGACGGTAAGGTTTGGGTGAACGGTGCCATGCCGCGTTCGTTATCGCAACGGATGCGTGGTGGCGAGGTGTTGGAATATGACGTTCCCGATCCCGAACCTTTGGAACTCATTGCCGAAACGATTCCGCTGGACATTCATTTCGAGGATGCCCACCTGCTGGTGATCAACAAGCCTGCCGACATGGTGGTACATCCGGGGGCTGGCGTCAATCGTGGAACATTGGTTCATGCCATTCTGGGACATTGTGGCGGGACGCTTTCCGGGATCGGTGGCCGGTTGCGGCCAGGGATTGTGCACCGTCTGGACAAGGATACCAGTGGTTTGCTGGTGGTGGCCAAGAGCGATGCGGCGCACCAGGGATTGGCAGCCCAGTTTGAAGTTCATTCGGTGATCCGGCGTTATCGGGCCATCGTTCGGGGGATTCCCCGGGATGGTACGGGGGTGATCGACGCCCCCATCGGTCGCCATCCGACGTTGCGAACCCGGATGGCGGTCCGCGCCCAGGGGGGGCGGGCGGCGATGACCCGGTTCAAGGTGATGGAGGTGTTGGCGGGTGGGTGTGCGTTGGTGCAATGCATCCTGCAAACGGGACGAACCCATCAGATACGGGTCCATATGGCGCATGTCGGGCATCCGTTGTTGGGTGATCCGGTGTATGGCCGGGGGTTTGACCCGCCACGCAATTGGCCCGAAGCATTCCGTCAGGAGGTGTTGGGGTTTCGCAGACAGGCCCTTCATGCCGGAGTTTTGGGTTTTGTACACCCCGTAACCGGGGAACGATTGCAGTTTGAAGCGGATCTTCCCGCAGACTTTCGACAACTCCTTGACGGTTTGCGCCAGGTGGGCGCACGTATCATGGGGCCAGTTGATCGAGAATGGCCATGACTTCGCGAATGTCGGTGTGATCCTGATAAAAATGGGGGGCGAAGCGGATTCCGCCCGAGCGCGGGATTTGTTCGACACGGTGTGCCAGCAGGTGGCGATGCAGGGTGGCGGTGTCGCGGGTGGGGTGGGACCATACCAGAATGCCGGAAGGTGGGGTGTGGTCGGCGCCGAGGGGCGATAGGATGCGGTATCCCCGTTCCTGGAGTTGCAGGGTGAACATCCGGTTGATCGTGCGGATCCGGTGCCATACTTCGGGGATGCCCACCTCCAGGAGCAGGGTGATGCTTTCTGCCAGGGCAGCCGCTCCGATGACATTGTGGGTTCCGGCCTCGAAACGGAGGATACCATTCCGGGGTTCGATCCGCAGATGGGTATAATCGCCCGCGTTGATGACCGAATGCCAACCCATCACTCTTGGTTCAATGGTTGCAAGCCCTTTTGACGAGAGATAAAACAGACCGCACCCTTCGGGGGCGAGCATCCATTTGTGTCCACCGGCGGCCAGGGCATCGATTCCCATGGTGTTGACATCCAGTGGCATGGCACCCAGACTTTGCACGGCGTCAACGACGAACAGGGTATCGGTTTGTTTCAAGGCGGTACCGATCCGGTGCAGGTCCACGGCCGCGCCAGAGCCGTATTGCACCGAACTGATGGTCAACAGGCGGGTTCGCGCATTGACCCGTTCCAGAAGCGCTTCTTCGGAAACCCGGCGATCGGGTTGTGAGGCGACCTGGTGGACCTTGATTCCTTTGCGGCGTGCAATGTCCAGCCAGACGACCAGGTTGGAAGGGAATTCCTGGTCGGTGGTGACGATTTCATCTCCCGGGCGCCAGTCCAATCCCAGGGCGACCAGTGAAAGCGCTTCGGAGGTATTGCGGGTAAAGGCAATTTCATCGGAGCGGCAACCGAGGAGATGGGCACAGGAGGCGCGCGCCTGATGCAGGGTTTCTTCCAGATGGGAATAACGGAACGGTTGTTGTCGGGTCATGAAGTGGGCCAGATCGGTGATGACCCGGGCGGTTCTTTGAGGAATGGGTGAGATGCCGGCATGGTTGAGGCAGATGGCGGCATCGCTGCGCGTAAATTCTTTTCTGAAAATGGATGGTTGTGGTTCCATGGGCGTTGTCCTGGGAAAAGGGGCGATAAGAAACATTGTGCGCTCAGGTTCAAGGGTAGCGGGTGGCCAACCCCGGATGCAATGAAAACGTGAAAAAATGGAGGGAATGACCGATGCAGGTGCCACACCAGCCCTTGTCGGCTGATCTGAACCTGGATGAGCTGAAACACCGTTGGCTGGCGTTGGCCAATGGGCATCCGCCCGAATGGATCGCCTCGTATGTCGCTTCACCCGGGGCGGCCTGTGTGGTGACGACGACGGGGTACGGCGAGGGCGGTGAACCTTGCAGCGCGTGGCTTGAATCCATGGCGGAGGTTCCCTATTGGGCCTTTGCCCTGGCCAAATCTTCTCTGGATGATGTGGGGGAGTGGCCGTTGGTTGGGATGCAGGTCGAATACGCCTTGTTGGACTATGAGCAGCACCGGGACCCTGGGCAGGCATTGGCTGAAATCGTGGCTGCCATCAAGACTGTTTGGAACGAGGTGGAAGTGGTGTATGTCGGGGAGGGGCGGCAGTGAAGACAACGGGCTGCGGATGGGGTAAATGGATGTGCGTCTTGAAAAAACGGACAATCGCATTCATACTGTGAGCAGGGAATTTGTTTCCTGGGGATCAACCATGGGTGTGGACTTTGCGGGTGTGGTTCGATGAGAAAATCGGAAAAATTTGGTATTGTTCGGATCGATATTGAAAAAAAGCAGGATGATTGTTTCTGCATTTTCAGTAAAGATATGCCCAGCCTGTTTCTTGCAGGGAAGAACATTGAAAAACTGTTGCTTGATGTCCCTGGATCCATCGAACTTCTTTTTGAGTTGAACCATGGCCTGAAGGTTCGGGTGGGCAGGGCGGTTCCGGGCGATGAGATGGCAAAAAAACAGCCTCAAACATTGGATCATTCACTTTGGGTCTTTACGGTGATGGAGTCTTGATGCCATGGCGGTCAATCGCGATTATTCGCAAATCGAACTGCATGACGTACTTCGAGACCGTTTTGGTCTTCGGCCCACATGGTTTCGGACCAGCACCAGCGAAATATGGGTCAACGACAAGGGGGTCAACATGCAAATTCCCGATCCCATCGGCGTTGGCTATGATTATTGGCTGTATTGGGAAATCATCCATCGAACTGAAGCCTTTCTGACCCGGGGATAACGTTCCGATGGAACGTCCGACTCGATGGGGCAAAAGAAAGGTTCAGCGTGGATTACTGATCCTCTTGCTGTTGGTCGTGGGTGTATTTGCGGTCCATCTGATCTTCCATTCCACCCGGGTGGACCCGGTTTCGGAATCCGATTCGGGACCGGTGTTTTCGGCGCGTCCCCTTTCCAACATCCAATTGTTGGATCATCATGGCCAACCTTTTGGAGCGGAACGGTTCAAAGGGTTCTGGTCCATGGTTTTTGTCGGCTATACCCTGTGTCCCGACATTTGTCCCACCTCACTGGGGATGATGGCGGAAGCGTTTCATCAGATGGAACAGGGGCGCAGCGTTTCAGGGAAGATGAACGGTATTTTTGTATCGGTCGATCCCAAACGGGATACCCCTGAAAAGCTGAAGGAGTATGTCCAGTATTTCCATCCTTCGTTCATCGGCGTGACGGGAACGCAACCACAGATCGATCA
>PEAN01000071.1:21019-22906 GCA_002753735.1 Magnetococcales bacterium DCbin4 | reverse complement strand
TCCCCGGGCCGGCAATATGGTCCAGGTTTCCTGCTGCCCAGACAAAAAAAATGTCTCCGTCACCCGCTGTTGCCCACCTGACCCTGGAGGATCAGGTGGGAACAGTTTGATCGGGCCGACGGAGACATCGGTACCGCATCAAGAGATCGTTAAAGATCCCCCGATTGAAATGGCTTACTTGCCACCCTTCTTCACGCACTCTTCGACGAAGGCTTTGGCTTTGTCGCCAGCCAGCTTTTGCTCTTCGGCCTGCTTCACGCAAGCGGCATGTACGGGGTCAGCGGCATCAGCAGCAGAAGCCACACCGGAGAAGCCAACACCGACGAACATGGCCACAAACACGGGAATCAATTTCTTCATGGTAAAACTCCTCGGTAAAGTTGATTGTCATCTTGTTTGAAACACCAAACACGAAAGCCAGAGAGCAAAAACGCCTTCGGGTAAAGCTATAAAAATGAAGTGTGCCCAATCATAAACAAACTGAAATAAAAAAACTGAAATCAAAACAAGCCGAGCACATACCGACCGTGCAATATCACTACTCTTTCCGAAACTCTTCAAGCGGCGATCCTACTCCAGTCCCAACCCTTTTTCAAGTATTAATTCAAGAGATCTTCAACTTTACATCTGCAGCGCTTTCTTGTCTTGCAACCCATTTGATCCATGAGTACCGAACCGAGGGGAATAGTTTCAAACTTTTTTCTACTCGTGAAGAATTTCTTGACTTTCGTTCCTTACAGAATTAATGAACATGAGTAGCGCAAGCCACCGGCAATCGACTCCTGCCTGGAAGTGCCACCCTTTGCTTGATGCTGTACCAATTGAGCGATAAGTATCAAATGGGGGCAAGATGGTTTCACGGGTTTTCATGATTTTTGCATTTTTATATTTGATAAAATTCCTTGACAAACGTTTTTCTCACATCTCCGGCATTGAGTGGTGGAACCGCCATGGAATGGTACGAAAAAGCAGAAGCGTTGGGGGGGCGGGATCTTGATTTGTCATTAGAGTTGTCGTTGCCGGCCTTGATTCGCCATCTTGGATTATTGCCGCGCAAGGGGATGGGACAAAATTTTCTTGTTGATGAAAACATTGCTGAAAAGATCGTCCGTTCGAGTGGAATCCGGCGGGAGGATCGGGTGGTTGAAATTGGACCGGGATTGGGAAGTTTGACCCGGCCTTTATCCCGGCGGGTTGAGCGGTTGACGGTCATCGAGTTGGATTCGAGCCTTTTGCCGGTGTTGCGCCAGCGGATCGGTGATCGTGTTTCGGTACGTGTGATTCAGGCGGATGCGTTGCGGTTTGATTTTTTAGAGTTGGGGGAGACGTTGGGTGGATCGATTCATATTGTCGCCAATCTGCCTTATAACATCAGTTCACCGCTGCTCATTCATCTCCTGGATCATCGTCGCGTCATTGATTCCATGACATTGATGTTTCAGAAGGAGGTTGCGGAGCGGATCACGGCGTCGCCCGGGGGGCGGGATTATGGTTCATTGTCGGTGCAGGTTGCGCAATGGATGGAGGTGGAACGGTTGTTCGATGTTGGGGCGGGGGCGTTTTTTCCCGTGCCCAAGGTGCAATCGACGGTGGTTCATTTCAGACGGCGTTTGCAACCTTTGGCTGAATTGGATGATGAGGGGGTATTCCGGAATGTGGTTCGGACTGCTTTTAACCAACGGCGAAAGACGTTAGCCAATGCTTTGCGTCCGATGCATTCTGATACCAAGACTTGGCTGGCTGCTGCCAATATTGATTCATCACGCCGAGCCGAGACGCTTCAGGTTGTGGAGTTCGCCCGACTGGCCAATATGTGGAAGGACCAATGATCAAGAAAAAAAAGGGGGCTTGAGGGATTGCCCCCAGGGTCCGTTCAACCATCCAAAA
>PEAN01000071.1:2666-20939 GCA_002753735.1 Magnetococcales bacterium DCbin4 | reverse complement strand
CCCTTTAACCCCCCTTTTCATTCTTAATGACGACCAACACCCTCACCCCTCCCTGGCCACCATCATCCCCTCGACCCGCTCCCTGGCCATTTCCAACAACCGTTTGCGATCCTTCCGATCACACCCCACCGTATCAATGGCAGGACCAATCCGCACCCGAATCACCCCCCCCTTTTTCAAAAACGCCCGCCGCCCCCAAAACTCCCCCGCATTATGCGCCACCGGCACAATCGGTACCCCCGCCTCAATGGCCAAAGCAACCCCCCCCCCATTATACTTCCCCACCTCCCCCGGAGCCGTCCGCGTCCCCTCAGGAAAGACCAACACCGAAACCCCCCGCCTGAATTCCTCCAACCCCCGATCATGCAACACATGCATCGATTGCACCCCCAACTCGCGGTCAATGGCAATCTGCTCCGTCGCCCGCAATGACCAGCCAAATACAGGGATCTTCATCAGGCTTTTTTTCAAAACGAGCACAAACACGGGAAACAAGGCATGCAACGTCAACGTCTCCCAAGCAGACTGATGCTTGACAAAAAGAAGATAAGGAGGCGAAGGGAGATGCTCCATCCCCTCAACACAATCGGTCAAACCACAGGTCAAAGCAAGCACACGACGATTATAAGCCGCCCACATCCGGGCGATTTCACGCCGGAAACGCAACGAGGAAAACGGCCAGACCACCATGATCCACAAGGTGAAAAGTATGATCCCAACCACCAGGAGGAGAAAAAACATCCCGGAACCCACATAAGCCCTGACGTTGGCCATCACACCGCACCCATATCAGTAAAGCCCATCCCCAAGTCCCGGAGCAACCGTACCCCCACCACTGCTGCCACTACCGCTGCCACCACTCACAGAAGGAGTCGTCCCCCGTGACTCGGAACGAATCGGCAATTGACCCGGCTTGAACGCCTCCATCACCATCCCCTTGCTGTCCGCATGGGTGAATTCCCCCGTCTCGGCATTGATCGGCTCCAACTGAATCCCCTTGGGAACGGTGAAATCAGTCATGGGCTGATCTTTCAACGCCTCACGCATGAAATCGATCCAGATCGGCAATGCCGCCATGGACCCTGTCTCCGCATGCCCCAACACACTGTAATCATCAAACCCAACCCATACCCCAGCCACCAAGGCAGGACTGAACCCGATGAACCAGGCATCACGCAAATCGTTGGTGGTCCCGGTCTTGCCTGCCAACGGCCGCCCCAACTGCAACGCCTTGCGCGCCGTCCCATGGGTGATCACCCCCTTGAGGAGACTCGTGATCTGATAGGCGGTCGGAGGATCCAGGACCCGCTTGCCAAACAAGGTTGGGGGTTTCTGATCCTTGTTTTTTTCATCGGTATTGACAACGATGGCCTTGGGCTCCTGATGACACAACAAACAATCCCCCCCCCGGTGACGATAAACCGTACGGCCATAACGATCCTGAATGCGTGCGATATAAACCGGTTCGACCAGTTTGCCGCCATTGGCGAAGGCCGAGAAACCCGTCACCATCTGCAACGGCGTAAAGCCATACGACCCCAGGGAAATGGTCAAATCACGCCGTTCCGGCGGGATGTCCAGACCAAAACGACGCAACAACGGAACCACCTTGGACAAACCAATCCGTTTCACCAGCCGGATGGTCACCAGATTGCGCGAATGAACCAAAGCACTGCGCAACGTCGTGGGTCCGTAGAATTTATGCTCATAATTTTCAGGACGCCATTCTTTCAAGATGCCGGTCTCGGGATCGACATAGGCCATCGGCAAAGGACTGTCGTCGATACGGGTGGTGGGACTGTACCCCCGATCCAGGGCGGCCGCATACAGGAAGGGTTTGAACGCCGACCCTGGCTGCCTGCGGCTTTGAGTGGCACGATTGAATTCACTCTTGCCGAAATCCCGCCCCCCGACCATCGCCAATAATTGCCCGGTATGCGGGTCCATCACCACCATGGCCGCTTCGGCCTGAGGCTCCTGGGCCAGTTTCCAGATCTGCTGCTGCTCATCCCGCTCCACCCAGATGACATCGCCAACCGCCAAGACATCTTCCACCTTGTTGATCTGAGGTCCCAAGGTTTTCTTTTCCCCTTCCGGCTTGCGCGCCCACTGCACCCCTTCCAGGTTCAAAAGAATGTTGCGTCCCTCCTCCACCAGAACGACCGTGGCCCCCCCGACCTGTTTCCCGACCGCCGTCACCACCCCTTTGATGTAGCCATTGACACTGCGCTCCTCATCCTTGTGCTGCGCCACCCAGGAGGCCAGCGCATCAGGACCGGTCTGGGCCAGATGTTCGATGGGACCACGGTATCCATGACGGCGGTCATAGGCCGCCAAACCATCCAGAATGGCTTTGTGGGCGGTCCGTTGCAGCTTCGGATCCAGGGCGGTGTAAACATCCAACCCCCCCCGGTACAACTGCCCATTGCCCCATTCACTCTGAATGGTCCGCCGAACATGCTCCAGATAATGCGGTGCAACCTGTTCCAAAGGTTTTTGGGGACGCGCCAGGCCGAAATCACGTTCCAACCACAAATCGGCCTGCTCGGTGGTGATCAGACCCACATCGACCATCCGCCCCAACACCAATTTCTGCCGCTGCCGCGCCCGCTCGGGATAACGCCAGGGACTGAGGTTGCTCGGAGCTTTGGGCAACCCCGCCAACAACGCCATCTGACCAATGTTGAGTTCCGAAACATCCTTGTCAAAATAGATGCGCGACGCCGACGCCACCCCATAGGCCCCCGCCCCGAGATAAATCTGGTTGACATACAGTTCCAAAATTTCATCCTTGCTGAATTTTCTTTCAATACTCAAAGCAAGGATGATCTCCTTGACCTTGCGGTCAAGCGTACGAACCGAACTCAGCAGAAAAGTGCGCGCCACCTGCTGGGTAATGGTTGAAGCCCCCTGAACCACCCTCCCGGCCATCAGGTTGGTCACCATCGCCCGGGCAATGCCCACCGGATCGATCCCATAATGCTCGTAATAACGATTATCCTCCACCGCAAGAAATGAATTGATCAACATGGGGGGAACATCCTTCAACGGGACGAACTGCCGCCGTTGAATGAAGAATTCACCCAACAACTGATAGTCCCGGGCAAAGATGCGGGTCACCAGACTCGGTTGATAGTCGGTGAGTTCATCCAGGGACGGCAATCCCCGGGCATGATGCCGCAACAACAGCAGCAAAACCACGCTCCCACAAATAAACAACAATAGAACCAATGCCATGAAGTTAAACAGGCATCCGCGGCCCTGCCGCTTCGGGGGTGGTTTTTGCTCAGGCTTCGCCGTGGCCATCCTCCGTGTCTGCATTCTTGAATTTTGCGTTCTGGCAACCATCCTGAACCCGAGCAATAAAGAGAGGGCAACGAGAAAGCTTGTCGGAAGTCAGCGGAGTCCGTTATAAAAGAAGATTATGTCAACTCAATCTGCAAACAACGGATCCCCGCATGCCCCTTTTCGGCCCAAAATATAAACCCATTGTCGGTCTGGATATAGGGACTTCGGTGATCCGTGCGATGGAAGTCCGTCCCTCGGGTCGCAACTGGCGCCTGCATCGCTGCCACCAAGCCAATCTTCCATCCACGATGATCGTTGATGGTAAAATAAAAAAATCGGATGAGGCAGTGGAATTCATCAAAAATTTTCACAAGGAAGGAAAATTCACCACCCATCGGATCGCCCTTTCCATCGGCGGTCCTTCGATCATCAGCAAAAAAATCATCGTCGATAAAATGACGGAAATGGAATTGGAAGATCAAATCGCCCTGGAAGCGGAAGAATACATCCCGTTCGATATCGAAGAAGTGTTCCTCGATTTCCAGATCCTGGGCGATGCCGATGACCGGATGGCGGTCCTCCTGACCGCCTGCAAGAAGGATTTCGCCAACGACAAACTGGATATCTGCCGGTCAGCGGGACTTGAACCGCAAATCCTTGACCTGGATTGCCTGTGCCTGGCCAATGCCTATGCCACATTCAACGCACCAACCAAAAAAAAAATCGGCAAACCAGCCTTCTTCAACCTCAAGAAAAAACCCGGCACGAGAAGTGCATCAAGCCCAAAGGAACCCCCCGCCACCGGTAAACCCGGCGAGGCGAAAAACTCCAATGAACCGGCTGATCCCATCATCGCCCTGGCCAATATCGGCGGCCAATATCTCAATACCATTGTCATGGTCGGGGGCAGGATCGAATATACCAGGGATCTTTCCTTCGGGGCCAAACCCATGATCACCGAACTGATCGAACATACCGGAATGACGATGGAAGCTGTGCAACAGGCATTGCAGACACCCGAGATCGCCTCCCCCGCTTCGGCATTGCATGAAGCCTGGGAGAACATCGTCCTGCCCTATGAAGCCAAACTGACGACACAGATCCGGCAATCCCTCGACTTTTTCCAGGCATCCCGGCCCCACAAGGAACAGGCGAATCTGATACTGCTTTCGGGAGGGGGTGCCGGGATCGCCGGCATCGACCAACGCCTGTCCCAACAGGTCGGCATTCCCGTGGAATTGTTCAATCCTGCGCAAAAACTCAAGCGGGACCAGGGTCGCAAGGCACCGGTGATGAATCATTCCTCCGGGTTCACCGTCAGCCTCGGGTTGGCGTTGCGAGGATTGTCATCGTGATCGTCTCCATCAACCTTCTGCCCTATCGCGAGGCCAGAAGGCTGAAAAAAGCCAACCTCATCATCGCCTCCTGGGGCGCAACCGCCCTGGCAACCGCTGGAATCCTGTTCCTGGTACACCTCCAGTTCACCGGCCACCTTGATGACCTGGAAGCCCAATCACGTGCCAATGAAGCCACCATTGCCGATCTTGACCAAAAATTGGGTGAGGTCAAGAATATACGTGAATTGAAAAAGTTCATCGAAACCAAATTGAAGATCATCGACGAGCTGAAACAGACGCGCAATCTTCCCGTGCGCATCATCGACGAAGTGGTCCGCGCCCTGCCGGAAAAAGGGTGGCTTAAAGAATTGCAGATTCAGGATCGCACTCTGAAACTCGGCGGCATGGCCCAGTCCAACGCCGTCGTCGCCAATTTCATGAACAATCTCAGCGCCTCTCCCTTTATCAGCAATGTTAAACTGGGACAGGTATCGCTCAACACCGCCAAGGACAAGGTCAAGACCTTCAACCTTGAATCCACCTTTGCCCCCCCGAAACCTCCGGAAGAGGCCGACAATCACAAGGACAAGCCAATCGACCTCCATGCCAAGGGGAAACCCTGATGGAACTCGGCTTCGATCCCATTGAAATACTCCGGTTGCCCGCAAAGAAAAAGGGCGCCATCCTTGCAGTCATCATCGTGGTGCTGAGCGCGGGTTATTGGTATTTTTTCCTCCAGGAGGTCCTGGACAAGATTGATGCCACCAATGCCAAACTCGTGGAACAACAAGAGAAAATCGACAATAAACGGGCCATGCTCGCAAGCCTGCCAAAATTGCGCAAGGAATTGGAAGAACTGAAAAAAATGGAGGAGAAGGCTTCACGGAATCTGCCGTCGAAGCAGGAAATACCCGCCCTCCTGACCGATATTTCGCAGGCGGGGCATGAACAAGGGCTTGAGTTCATCCTGTTCGCCCCCAAGCAGGAGCTGTCGGTGGAGATTCATGCCGAAGTTCCGGTCGATGTCCATGTTCAGGGCAGCTTTCAGGCCACCGTCACATTCATGGACCATGTGACCCGGATGAGTCGGATCGCCACATTCACCAACCTGACCATGACTCCCATCCCCAACAGGGATGGCCTGGTGAAAACAACCACCCGTTTGACCACCTATCGTTTCCTGGATACCAATGACGCCGGTTTCAAATCACCCTCGGACAAGAAATAATTTCTTGCCCATCATCCTCGGCCTTCTGGTGGTGGCGTTGTTGGCCGCCATACAGGTCATGGCGGAAGATGCAGCCACCCCCCGGGAACCCGAACCCCCGCCATGGACCTACCAGGGGCGGAAGGATCCGTTCCAACCCCCTCCGGAACTGATCGTTTCCGGAGATGATGCAGCCGGGGGTGCGGGCGCCGTTGCCGTGCCCGAGAAACCAAAGCGTTCGAAGGAATTTTTGGAATCCTTCCAACTCGACAGCCTCAAACTGGTTGCCACCATTTTCCGCATTGAGGGTCAGCCCCCCGTCGCCATGGTCGAAGATCCCATGGGCGTCGGCCATCTGGTTCAGGCGGGACAATACCTGGGGGTCAATGAAGGACGCATCAAGGAGATTCAAGACGGCGTTCTCATCATCGAAGAGCAGGTCCTGGAAAAGAATGCCCCCAAGCCAACACGTACCGTCACACTCAAACTCTCCAAAGAGGTCGTGCCATGAGCATGCCGAACACGGCATCCGGCGACACAACGCCCCAGATCCTGTCCATACTCCGGTTCTTGTACCTGGGTCTGTCCCTTGGCCTGTCTCTGTTCCCCGGGCACTTATCGGCGCAGGGACCGACCATCGGCACCACCACCTATCTCGATTCCGACCTCCAGAGCACCTCACCCCGGGCTTTGGTCCGTGATCCCGCATTGATTCAACGCATCGAATCGACGCCTGTGCCCCAGGGGCGGGAATTCATGATTCAGGGCGATCAACCGCTGCAATATAAAATATTCAATCTGTCCGATCCCCCGAAACTGCTGCTGCTGCTCACGAATGCCCGCTTGAGCCCCATGGTGCAACCCATGCTCCTGGAAACGAACGATATTGGTGGCATGTTTCCGTCCCAGACCGACCAGGGCGATGTCCGGGTGGAAATCGGCCTCAAAAACACCCTGTCCCATGACATCATCGCCGATGGCAACCGCCTGCGCCTCACCGTCCTGGCCTCCAGTGGCCCCACACCACGACAACCCGAAATCCATGGAATGGAAGCGGTTGTCGAATCGCTGAAAACAACCCTGATGCTCCAGGGAACCGGACCCGGACCCACCCCAAAAGTATTCCAACTCCATGACCCTCCCCGTCTGGTCATGGACCTGACCGGATACAAGGGTCCCGCAGTCAGCAGGACCGAACGTTTTTCCTCGCCCGAAATTGAATCCGCTTCGCTGATGGCCAACGATCACAAAAGCCGGCTGACCGTCACCCTCAAGGGTCCAGACATACGCCATGAACTGGTCACCCGTCGAGGTCTGCCCGCCCTGGTCTTCACCCAACCGCCACAACCGGCCGATACCGCCGCGACCCTCCCCTCCCGGATCGAAGCGATCAACTTTGAACGCGAAGGGGATCTCGCCGTCCTCCGGATCACCACCACGTCGCGAAAAACCGGCCTTCAGATCGGCAGGGTCGATACCAACCTTCGTCTGACCCTGGCCAACATCCTCCTGCCGCAACATCTGGTCCGGCGCATGGATGTCACCCGGTTCGCCAGTCCCATCCAGACCATCGACACCTTTGCCAAAAACAGCGATGTTCAGATGGTGATCCGTCTGTCTGATCCCGGGGCACAACATGAAATCATCGAAACGCCGCGGGAAGTCCTGGTCCGGGTCCGCCCCGTCAAGGCGGTGGAACTCGACAAAAAGGAGCAGAAGGCGGTCTATACCGGCAAGAAAATCTCGATGGACTTCAAGGACATCAACATTCACAATGCCTTGAAACTCATTGCCGATGTCAGCCAGCTCAACATCATTCTCGCCGATTCCGTCACCGGCACCCTCTCCATGCGCCTGATTGATGTCCCCTGGGATCAGGCGTTGGATCTGATCCTGGCGGCCAAAGGATTGGATAAGGAAGTGCAGGGCAATGTGATCCGCATCGCCCCCATGGTGGAAATCCAGGCATCCGCCGAAGCCAAACGCAAAACCCTCACCAGCCAGGAACAACTCGAACCCTTTGTCACCGAGTTGATCCCCGTCAGCTTCGCCAATGCCCAGGACATCGCCACTCTGCTCAAGGAAGGGGTCAACAACGAGCAGCGGGGAACCCGTATCCTTTCGGAAGGGGGGGCCATTTCCATCGATGCCCGTACCAGCACCCTGATCATCAAGGACATTGCCCGCAACATTGCCATCATCCGCGACCTGGTCGCCAAGCTCGACAAGCCGACCTCCCAAGTCCTCATCGAAGCACGGGTGGTCGAAATCAACCGCTCCATGCAGAAAGATCTGGGGATTTCCTGGGGTTCATCCTACACCCCCGACGTGGGCGACAATACCAACCTGACCTCTGCCACCATGGTCAATCTGGGGATTCCCAGTTCTTCCGGAATCCTCAATCTGAACCTGGGAACCCTGTCGCCCCTCCTGGATCTGGACATCGAACTGTCCGCCCTGGAGGCGACCGGCAAGGCCAAGACCATCTCCTCGCCGCGCGTCCTGACCATGGACAACCAACAGGCCAGCATCACCCAGGGGGAGAACATCCCCTACAACGCCGAATCCGAAAGCGGTGGCACGACGGTTGCGTTCATCGAAGCCTCCCTGAAACTCAATGTCACCCCCCATGTCACTCCCAATGGGTTCATTGCCCTCAAGGTTTCGGTCAGCAACAATTCCATCGGCTCGGGTGGTTCCCCGCCCCCCATCAATACCAAGGAAGTCACCACCCAGGCCCTGGTGCGAAACAATGAAACCATTGTCCTGGGTGGCATTTTCACCAAAGGTCAAACCGATGACAACACTGCCGTCCCCGGACTGCACCAGATTCCCGTCATCGGAGAATTCCTGTTCAAGAACGACAGAAAATCGATATCACAAAGCGAACTCTTGATTTTCATCACGCCACGCATCGTCCCATCGGGGGCCTCATGAAGAACGAAACCCTTTCCCTGGACCTCGGTCCCCGCTCCTATCCCATCGATTTCGGCCCGGGGTTGATCGATACCATCGGCCAACGCATGAAGGCGTTGAACCTGCGTGGACAGACCGCCGTCGTCACCAACGACACCGTGGCACCCCTCTTTCTCGACCGTGTCCGGACAGCGCTTGAAGGGGCGGGATATTCCGTCCTCCCCATCCTGCTGCCCGATGGCGAAGTCCATAAAAACTTTGCCACACTGCAACAAATTTTCGATGCGCTTCTCACGCACCGCATGGAACGTTCGACCATTCTGATCGCCCTGGGAGGGGGGGTGATCGGCGACATGACAGGATTTGCCGCGTCTGCGTTTTTGCGTGGCGTCACCTTCGTCCAAATCCCGACCACCCTGCTGGCGCAGGTCGATTCCAGTGTCGGCGGCAAGACCGGAATCAACCATCCCCTGGGAAAAAACATGATCGGGGCGTTCTACCAACCTCGGCTGGTCACCTGTGACCTGGAAACGCTCTCCACCCTTCCCAAACGTGAATTTTTGGCGGGGATGGCGGAGGTCATCAAATATGGCCTGATCCGGGATGCCGATTTCTTCCGGTTCTTAAGTGAACACCTTGATGCCATCCTCGACCTGAAAACGGGTCCACTCCAAAAGGTGGTGCAAACCTGCTGCGCCATCAAGGCGGAAGTCGTCAGTGCCGATGAACACGAACGCGGTCAGCGTGCCCTGCTCAATTTTGGCCACACGTTTGGTCATGCCATTGAATCATTGACCGGATACGACCAACTGCTGCACGGCGAAGCGGTCGCCATGGGGATGGTCATGGCGGCGGATCTGTCACGGCGCATGGGATGGCTGGGCGAGGAACAATGGCGGGCAACGGTATCCTTGTTGCGCCGGACCGGCCTGCCGCTCACGGTACCCGAACTGGAGGTCGCGGCCTTCAAGGATGCCTTTTCCAGAGACAAAAAGGTGCGTGACGGTCGTCCCCGGTTCGTACTGCTGCGGGAGATCGGTCACGCCACCGTCACCTCGGACATTCCGGAACCACTCCTGTCCGATCTGCTGCGCGACCATGCCCAACATCGGACCATTCAGGGATTGTAACCCTCGATGTAGAAGAAAAATTCAACGAAGAACGGACCGGAATCACACTTGAAATATTGCTTGATGCTGAAAAAATTCGTCTTGTACTGCATCTTGTAATCGGTCCCCGAAATCAAGGTCGGCGGCGTCAGATTGATGTTGCCGAACCGCTCCGACAGCCGGGTCTGCAACCCACCGGCGATAATGTTGTTGAGTTCGCCGAATCCGTCCGCCGCCTCGCCAAACAGTTCCAGATATTCCTCGCCGGAAAACGAATTGGTCAACTGCATGGCGGTATGTTTGGGACTTGCCAGATGGACGCCCCCCTGCAAACCACCGGAAAAATTGATGATGGCGGTCACTTCGGTATCAGGTGGACGATAAGGATCGGCCTCTCTTTTCGACACCATCGGTCCAGGCGTGACCTCCATCCCCAAAAAGGCAACAAACAGGTCATGGACCGACTCTTTGATCATTTGAGCAAATTCATCCTTCATCTGCGCTCCTTCCCCAAATTTCCAATCCCGATCATCGCCACCGTTGATCTCACCCGAGCCAGCACATTGCCCTTGGTGGAAGCACTTATAGTTCATGTGAACGGTGGAAAACAATCTTTTTTCGTGGGGAAATGGACAAAAAAATCTCTTAAATTCAATAACTAATCATTATCGAAATTCACCAGGACCGACCCTTTGATCCTGCGTGAACGTTGTCGCAGATCTTCAATGATGACATCCGCACATGAGCGACGCTATACTGCCACAATCATTCACGCCAACCATGAAACACACCCTCTTGATCGACATGAACCCCATCGCATGAATACACATCCCCGTATCACAGGAATGATCCTGCTGCTGATTCTCCTCCTTGGGGGCTGGATGCGATGGGTCGCGGTGGAACAGACGGTCGTCATCGCCCCCCTGCGTTCCGATGCCTTCGAATATTTCAATTATGCCTTCAACCTGCGACATCATGGGACCTACGCCCTGACGCCATGGGATGAACGCACCGCAGCGCCCCGACCCGATGCCTTCCGGACGCCTGGATATCCAATCTTTCTGACACCGTTCGTCTCGGGTCCGCCCACCCCATCCATGCTGCAAATGGTCTATCGGGTCCAAGCCCTCCTGGGGACATTGACGCTCTTTGCGGTCTGGATTCTGGCGCGCCGTCTGCTGCCCCCCCCTGCCGCGTTGATCGTCACGTTTCTGGCAGCGATTTCACCCCACCTCATCACCATGAACCATTATCTCCTGACCGAAACCTTGTTTGCTTTTCTGTTGTTGGCCAGCCTGGCAGCCATGAAACCGGACGGCCATCAAGGGGGATGGTTCCTGGCGGGGATGCTGCTGGCAGCCGCCGCCTTGACACGACCGGCACTGCAATATTTCATCGTCCCCGCAGTGCTCTTTCTGGTCATGACCGGGACATCGGCACGGAAAAAAAGGATGGCGTTGGCCATGACGGTCGGATTCATGCTCCTTTTCATCCCCTGGCTTGCCCGCAATCAATGGGTATTGGGGACATGGAGTGCCGACCGGGCCACCATCGCCACCCTGCACCACGGCCTCTATCCCGGATTCACCTTCCAGGACGATCCGCGTTCCTTCGGCTTTCCCTATCGCTTCGATCCCCGGTCAGAAGAGATTTCGCGCAGCATGGACACCGTTGTGACTGAAATGAAACGACGCTTTACCCGGGAACCGGGCCGTCATCTGCGATGGTTTTTATTGGAAAAGCCGATCTGGCTCTGGTCCTGGGGGATCATCCAGGGGCAAGGCGATGCCTTTGTCTATCCGGTGGCCGATACCCCTTTTGTGCGCCATCCCCTCTTCCAGTTTTTGCACCGGATCATGTATGCCACTCATGGCATCTGGGTCATTCTTGGCGCCATCGGCCTCATCATCGCCTGGATCCCCGCCCACCGATCCCCGGGCACATGGGTGGCACGGCTGATCGGGCTGGTACTGCTCTACATGACCTTCATCCACATGCTGGGGGCACCCTTTCCCCGATACAACATCCCCCTGCGCCCCCTGGCCTACATCCTGGCGTTGTATTCCCTGGTCATTGTGTTTCACAGTCTGCGCGACTTTCTTTCCAACCGCAAAACGAATCCCCAACGACCTCAACCCACAGTTCCCCCCAGCGCACCTCCAGGTACCGGATGGACAAACCCGCCTCCCTGATTTCCCGGGTGAAGGATTCCAGGGTGTATTCGGTTTCATGGGTCAGATCCAGACGCCATTCGACCCCCAGTTCTTTTTTCAATGGCACCCGCCAATCGCGCTCGAACATCGGGACCCGCACCAATAAAAGATGCGGATGGTAATGCTCCATGACCGTTCGCAGGAAAGAGACCCGTTGTCCCAGGTGTTCCAGGACATTGGACAGCACCACGACATCGAAAACCCCTGCTTCAAATTTTTTCAAGGCATCGCCATGGCGCAAAGCCAGATTGGGATGCACATATCGTTTTTGCGCAGCGATGATTTTATCTTCCGCAATGTCCATCCCCACGACGCAGGCCCCCTTGCGGGCCAGCTCATACGCCAACAGGCCATTGCCACAACCGATGTCCAACACCCGTTGTCCCGGTTGAATCCGTTCCAGAAAAAAATCGTTATAGCGGGTTGAATCCGTCCCAGAAAAAAATCGTTATAGCGGGTATGACGATATTTGGTATGGACCCCGTCGTCATATCGGACCGCCTGTTGCCCCTGAATGCCATACAGGACCGCATCCAGGCGAAATAAAAATCGAAGCGCCTGATCCGCGGGCAATACACCCACCCGATCCGCAATCAACCGCTGCACCGCATCCCGCACCGAATCGGCATCCAGGGAACGCCCCATTTCCTGAATCAAACGGATCCGGAAATGAGGAGGAATCCAGGTCAACACCCGCGCCAACCATTGTTTGAACATTGCCTCATCCCCATCATCCTGCCCGGCAGATGAATCCGCCCGGTCTGACACCCATGACCCTGACCCGCCCACACGCCGTTGGACCAGTACACACCTCCACCAGGAAAGGACATCAAGAAATCATGAAAATTCCGCTTCCCAAGACCCATGAAGGTGTAATTCGCCGGGCCATTCAAGTCTATACGGAATCCACCCAAACGGCATCAAAAAACATCCTCCACCGGCCGAGGGGATTTCGTTCAGGAAGATGAGGTCAACTTTTCCGATTCCGGTTTGAAGATGAACCGTGCCACCGTACCCTGATGTTCCTGGCTTTCGATGGTGATCTGCCATTGGTGACGGTCGCAAATGCGTTTGACCAGGGTCAGCCCAACGCCGGAACCACGGCTTTCGGAACGGGTCAGCCGCGCATGGAATAATTTTTCCAGGATGGCAGGGTCAATCCCGCTGCCAGTATCGGATACCGTCAGTTCCCTTTCCTGCAGATGGACACGCACCAATCCCCGATGAATGTAGGTACAGGCGTTACGCACCAGGTTGCCGGCGACGATCTGGACGAAGACACACTCGGTGTTCAACACCGGTTGGGCATCGACGATCAATTGCAACTGCGCCTCCTTGTTACGCAACAAAAACCGATTTTGTTCGATGACTTCCTTGATCACGACGGCGACATGACAGGTTGCATGCGTCTGGCGGTCCCCCCGCTCGCCACGCGACAACAACAAAAGGGCAGAAGTCAACACATTCATGTCCCCCACCGCCCGGACAATGCGTTGCAAGGGTTTGGCCTCCTGGATGACAGGAAAGAGTTCCCGCAACACATCCGCCGCCCCCTGAATGATGGCCAGGGGATTGCGCAGTTCATGACTGACATCGGTGGCAAACGCCCGCTCGCGTTCCAGAAAACCCAGGATCTGATCCTGTCTGAGCGACAAGACCCGCGCCAGATCACCGACGGCATCCTGGGAAAAGTGTGGTGCCAACAACGATCCCGGTGCCGTCTCCCCCATGGACTGGACCCGTCGGGCCAGCTCCGAGACGGGTGAAATGACCCGGTCGGTGACCCAATACCCCCCAAGCGTCGCCAGGAGGGTAACGGTCAACCCTCCCAGAACCAATACCACCAATAAATGAAGTTCCCGCTGCCGCCGCACCAACATGTTGTTGTAAAGGATCATGAACCGCTCATCGGCTCGATGCCGTACCAATACCCGGTAGGAAATGTTCTCCAGCATGAGGTCATGAAACCCGGGTTGCAGATCCACGAGTTCAGGCGGCACCGGGGGGTCGGACTGACGGGGGGGATGGACATAACCGATCATCGTCACCGTTTTTTGTGGCAATGAAAACGGATTGCGCGCACGGCGGTCCATGTAATCCTGAATTTCATCATTAAGATTGCGGTCCACGATCCTTTTTTCGATGTCCAACACGAAAAAATAGATCCCGACACACAACACCAGACTGATCACCCCGCCAAAACAGGCAAAGGCAAAAGCGACCCGGGAGGGGAGTTCAAGCAACAAACGCATCCCTAGGCCACCAATTGGAATCCCACCCCACGGATGGTTCTGAGCAGTGGTCGGGCAAAAGGTTTGTCCACCACTTCACGCAAGGTATGGATATGCGTCCGCAACGTGTCGGAACCGAGCGACTGATCGCCCCAAATGGCATATTCAATTTCTTCGCGTTTGACCATGGCAGGATGGCCCCGCATCAGGAGTTCAAGGATTTTCAGCGGAATGGGGGTCAGAAACAATTCCTTCCCTTCACGAAAGAGGGTGTGGGTATCCGGGTTGAAAATCAAGGTTCCCACCTGCAGGGAGCGGTTGACCGTTTTACCCTGGGCACGCCGCACCAGGGCACGAAGACGGGTTTCCACCTCTTCCAGGGCACAGGGTTTGACGACATAATCGTCCGCCCCGAACTCCAAACCGCGAATTTTATCATCCAGGGAATCCAGGGCGGTCAGCATGAGGATGGGGGTATCCTTGCCGCCCTCCCCCCGCAACGCCTGGCACAGCTTGAAACCATCCAGACCGGGGAGCATCAGATCCAACAAGATGACATCGAAGGTATGGGTCAATGCCAGATGCAACCCGCTGATCCCATCCCATGCCGTATCCACGGTATGACCACGCGATTCCATGAAATCGAACACGTTGTCCACCAGATCCTGGTTGTCCTCAATGACCAAAATGCGCATTCCAACCGCCCGTTCGTCAATGGAAGAATCATCAGCAAGATCGTGGAGATTGCCGCCGGTCACCTCGAAGGTCCGAGCAAGGCGATATCTAACGAACTTTTAACATTCACCCAACACGATTCTAACAGATCTCTTTTTAATATGGTGCAATGGAATTGGAAAGTCTTCGTTTTGATCCTCGGAGCCCCTCCCTCGGCGAATCCATCAATGGTCTGAATAATGATCCATCCATAAAAAAGGAAGCGTGCACATGAGTACACAAAGCAACAGCGCCGGATCGACTGCCGGTGCGTTTGTTTCCACCCTGGCATTGGGCAGCGTCAGTGCCGCCCTCTATCTGCTGCTGTACCTCCATGAGGAAAAACTGGAAACAATCGCCAACCTGATCCGCCAGGGACACAAAAGCTATGTGGTGGTCCCCATCGGCATCGCATTGATCTTTTCCTTCATCCATGGGGCGTTCACCGGACGATTCTGGGATCTTTTGGGACTCAAGGCCAGAAAGTAAACGGAGAATTGCCATGGAATCGATTCAATTCATTGATCTGACTTTTTCGTCCACCTTCATTCTGTTCCTTGTGGGATTCGTCGGGGGGATGGTCAGCGGGTTCATTGGTTCGGGAGGGGCATTCGTTCTGACTCCGGCCATGATGACCATGGGGGTTCCAGCCATCGTCGCCGTGGCCAGCAACATGGCCCACAAATTTCCCAAAGCCCTGGTCGGGGCCTATAAACGCAACAAATATGGCCAGGTAGACATCAAACTTGGGGTTGTGATGGGCATCTTTGCCGAAATCGGGGTTCTCATCGGCAAAAACGTCATGGTCAATATTCGAACCGCCTTCGGGCCAACGGGAACCAACCTCTACGTCTCCTTTGTATTCGTGATCGTCCTGGCCATTGTCGGGGGCATCGTCCTGCGGGATGGGCTCAAGGAACAACAGGGCAACGCCGACACCAAGGACAAGCCACCCCACAAGCTCCCACCTTTGGCCCAATGGGTGCGCCGGTTGCATATTCCAGGGACCATGATCCATTTCAAATCGATTGATGCCAAGGTTTCCTTTTTGGTCCTGGCCCCTCTGGGCATGGCCACCGGAATGCTCGCCGCCACCATCGCGGTCGGCGGATTCATCGGGGTTCCCGCCATGATGTATTTCATCGGGCTGCCCGCCCTGATGGCCAGTGCCACCGAATTGGTCATCGCCTTTGTCATGGGGATGGGCGGATCGATCCTGTATGCCATGGAAGGGGCGGTTGATATTCGCCTGTCCATGATCATTCTGGCCGGTTCCCTGTTCGGCATCCAGATTGGCGCCATCGGCACCACCTACGTCAAGGATTATGTCGTCAAGTTCGTGATGGCGGCCATCATGCTCCTGGTTCTGGTCAGCCGGTTTTTCTACATCCCGGGCTATCTGTCGCAACTGGGCAAGATTGCGCCCATCGACGAAGGGACCATCCGTCTGCTCAATGGGATCGGCGAAGGGACGTTGGGTTTTGCCCTGCTCTTCGGGGCGGTCATGATTTTACAGGCGCTTTATCGCGGCATCAGTGAACATCGCAGGGAACAAAGCGCTGCTTCGGCTGCGGTATCCGCCACGGGTCTCCTCGCCGCCGATGCCCGTCCCTTGTCGCCCCTGGGCCGGTTTGGATGTTTCCTGGTTGCCAGCGACAACTCCGATTTCAGTGCCGCAGCGGTTCGCGAAGCCCTTGGCATGGCACAAAAATGCAAAGCCAGGATTCACGTCATGTCACTGGTGGCCAGCGGCCTGGAGTATGGAGGCTTGGGCAATCCGGTCTTGAAGGAAGAACTTTCCCTGGCGCAAACCCATCTGGATGGCATTTCACAACAAGCCAAGGATCGGGGAATCGACTGTGAAACCCATGTCATTCATGGTCAGATCGTCGATCAGGAAATTCTGTCGACGGCACAACGTTTCAACACCGACCTGATTGTGATGGGACGGCGTGGACGGCGGGGATTGGCGCGGATGATGCTTGGCCACGCCACCGCCCGGGTCATCGGCAAATCACCTTGCAATGTCCTGGTTGTCCCGCGCACAGCCCATATTGAAGGACGCCATATCGTCCTGGCAACCGATGGTTCCAGGCATGCCGACCGGGCGGTCATGACTGCGGGTCAACTGGCCCATCAATGTCAGACGCCCATCACGGTCGTCAGTGTCATCGATCACGAAGCCACCTCCGAACAACGGATCCGGGCAGAGCAGGTCGTCGGGCGGGCGGTGGATTATTTGAAAGGTCAAAACATCACTTGCGAAGGGACCGTTTTGACCGGTCGCCCCGATGGAGAGATCATCGACATGGTGAATCGGAAAAATGCCGATCTGATTGTGGTCGGCAGCCATGGACTCACCGGACTGGAGCGGATTTTGGTGGGCAGCACCACCGAACGCATCCTCAACGGCACAACAACCGCCGTCTTTGTGGTCAAGGGGGGGTGATCGGACAGGCCGATGTTCCTCAAGTCACATCATTGCTGGAACATCGGCCCGATCCCAACCTGTGATGGTCCCAACCAAAGCGCCATGTCAACCGCATTTTCAGGAATCTTAACGTGAACACTTTGCGTCGGATCATCGCAGTCATCGACCTTTTTTCACCAGAAAGCCGGGTCGGAGCGATTGCCATCGCTACGGCGCGTCAGCACGCAGCCGAACTTCATTTCGTCGCCCTGTTCGACCATATCATCCCGTGGCAAGCCGGGGATCAACCCCCTCCCGGATCGCCTCAGGAACGGTTCGTCCTCATCGAGACCCAACTGCGCGAACGCCTGCGCCACTACGCTGCCCATTCAGGAAGCCCTGATGCCTCCTGTACCATCATCACCGGCCCTCCGGGCGAAGAATTGTGTCAGATGGCCCATGAGTGGCATGCCGACCTGATTTTTGCAGATCGTCAAACTTCGCGCACCTTGCGCAATAGCTGGGTTCCATGGCTATCCCCGATCACCTCGTTCCCCTGCAAAATCGAGATCGTCGCAGAGGAACGGCGTCACCGGTTGCTGCATGTGCTTGATTTCATGCGGATGATCAAGAAAAAGAGAGGATCTGGGGGATTGCCCCCAGGGTGTTGATTTTGTTTTTTACGCGCCCCATTACCCGAAGCGGTTTTCCGCGTGGTTTCTGCGAAAAGATCGGGACACATTGCAGGTAGTAAGGCATCACTACCAGCAATGCGGTTACCTTTCTTCGCAAAAACCGCGAAGAAAGGTAACCCAAGGCTCGCGCCTGCGCGATCTTCCCCCAAAAAA
>PEAN01000071.1:0-2595 GCA_002753735.1 Magnetococcales bacterium DCbin4 | reverse complement strand
GGCAATCCCCCAGACCCCTTTTTTCTTTCAATAATTTTATGAGTGTCAACAATCCCTGATTAATGAATGTAATAAAATAGAAATAGTTACTGTTTTGCAATGGTTCCACAATTCAACCACATCTAACGCTAGAAGAGCCTTAAATTTCAAGCTGGAACTCCTCTTCTTCCTCGGGAGTCATGAAAATAAGGTCCGGTTCCTGTTCAATGATTTCCAATCCAATGTGGTAGTGCTGATCTTCCTGACGGCAAAAGACGACCTTGCATCGATAGATGTCCAGGCCAAGATCGCTACACACCTCCAATTCAACCTGATTGCCAATCGTGATTGCGATCAAGGAATTGAGGCCAAAACCAGCCACCCCGAGGTCCAGAAGTTCCACGGGGAAGGATTCCTTTCCGTGTTTGAGAACGGCCTGTTCCTGGTTGTCAAGACGTTGGGAAATGCGTTGGTTGTTGATGTCTTCGGCATTATCAATGGGATGGTTCATCATCGTTTCCAGATCATTTTGCGTTTATCAATTCCCGTGGCAGGGGAAAGACCAGGTTTTCTTCACTGACCGAGAGGATTTCGACATGTTCGTCGTTGATTCCCAGGTGTTGCAGCAACCCTTCGACCAATACTTCTGGAGCTGAGGCACCGGCAGTAATGCCCAGGGTTGCAACATCTGTCAACCATTCCATGTGGACATCGCTGGCCGATTCGATGAGGTAGGCTTTGGCTCCTTCGCGTTCGGCCACTTCGCGCAGGCGGTTGGAATTGCTGCTGTTGGGTGCCCCTAAAACCAGGATCAGATCGCAACGTCTGGCCAGAGCCTTCACGGCATTTTGCCGGTTCTGGGTGGCATAACAGATATCCTCCCTTCCCGGGGAACGGATGGTGGGGAACCGGTCGCGCAGCCGGTCAACCACCTGAGCGGTTTCATCCAATGACAGGGTTGTCTGGGTGATGTAGGCAACTTTTTGTTCATTGCAGTTGGGGAGCATGGTGACGGCTTGTTCATCCCGGATCACTTCCATATTGCCCGGTGGCAGTTGTCCGACGGTCCCTTCGACCTCGGGATGGCCGGGGTGACCGATGAGGATCACCCGGTAGCCTTCCGCATTCAAACGGACGGCTTGGCGATGGACTTTTTCCACCAGGGGACAGGTGGCGTCCAGGACCCGCAGCGGCCGGCGTTGTCCTTCTTGGGCGACCGCCTTTGATACGCCATGGGCGGAAAAAATGACGGTCGCTCCATCGGGGACATGGCTGAGATCATCCACAAAAACGGCCCCCTTTCGTCGCAGGGAATCGACGACCCAGCGGTTGTGGACGATTTCATGACGGACATACAAGGGTGCCCCATAGACCTCCAGGGCTTTTTCGACGATGGCGATTGCCCGTTCCACTCCGGCACAAAATCCGCGGGGTTGCGCCAATACGACACGCATGTGTTTTTCTCCTGTGTTTTTTGGAAACGATCAAGAAAACACACCCTTCAAGGTTTGTTGATCTTCAGGGTGCCGCGTACTTCATTGAATGAACCGGCACCGTAGTGTTGCAACCATGTCACCATGCCATCCAATACTTCTCCCGCACCCATGGGATTGCGAAACAGTGCGGTCCCCAATCCGATGGCCGTGGCCCCTGCCAGTACGAATTCCATGGCATCCCGTGCCGTAACGATGCCTCCTTGACCGATGATGGGAATTCCCCGGGGGGCGGCGACCTGGTGGATCCGCCAGACGTGCAACAAGGCGACCGGTTTGATGGCGGGTCCGGAAAGCCCTCCCTGAACGTTGCCCAGCACCGGGCGGCGTTGTTCGAGATGGATGGCCATTCCCATCAGGGTGTTGATGGCGGAAATGGCGTCCGTGCCCGCTTCAATGACGGCGCGGGCCAGAAGGGTGATGTCGGTGACGTTGGGGGAGAGTTTGGTGATCACCGGTTTGGTCGTCGCCCGTTTGACCGTTTCCACCACACGCGCTGCAATTTTGGGATCGGAACCAAATGCCGCTCCCCCTTCTTTGACGTTGGGACAGGAAATGTTGATTTCAATGCCATCAATGGGGCTGTCGTCAAAGATGCGAGCCACTTCACCATATTCTTCGACGGTCGATCCGGCAATGTTGGCGAAAAAACGGGTTGGGAAATGGCGAATGGCGGGGAGAATCGTGTGTACGACATGACGTGCCCCCGGGTTTTGCAAACCGATGGCATTGAGCATGCCACCATGGGTTTCCACCACCCGGGGTGGCGGGTTGCCGCGACGGGGTTCCAATGTGGTTCCCTTGAGGAATACGGCACCGATGGGAGAAAAATCAAACCCGTCCAGACGGGCCAGGTCTTCGCAAAAGCCGACGCAGCCCGAAAGGAGTACAACGGGTGAGACCAGGGGAATTCCCGCCAACAGGACACCGGTATCGGGCATCCGAAGGCCCTTTCTTGAAAATGATTAAAAGAAAAAAGGGGTCTGGGGGATTGCCCCCAGGGTGTTGACTTTGTTTTTGAATTTAAATAAAAAGGTCTCCATGTTTCGCTTTTGACTTTGTTTTTAAAATCAAAACCCTGGGGGGAAACCCCCCCACCCCCTTTTTTTTTTTATAATTAAAA
>PEAN01000070.1 GCA_002753735.1 Magnetococcales bacterium DCbin4 | reverse complement strand
AGAAACTCCATCTTGGCCCATTTCGAGGCCGTTGGGAACGGGGCGGACCATACCATTAGACCCCTTTTTTCTTTCAATAATTTTTCTGAATATTTGACCCTCCCTAATTGAACAGAATCGGGTCTGTCTTTTTCTCTTTGACCTCGGCCAGAAACGTTTGCCGCCAATGGTCCCCCAACAGGGTCCGTGCCAGATAAACCGCCAGGAAATCAGTCGGAACCTTCAGCGATTGTCCAATACGATACATCCCCTGATAACACGAAGGGCAGGAGGTCATGATATGAAATGATTCCTTCCCCAGCCCTCCCGGTGATTCCATACTCCGTTCCAAAACCCGCCGTTTCCCCAAACGCGCCTGATTGGCCGGTTCAGGATGTGCCAAAGCAAACGTCCCCGCCTCACTGCAACAACGATCAGTCATCGTCACCGCCGCTCCCGTCAACCCCGCCACCAACTTCGCCGGGGCATGACGCAACATCGGTGAATGACATGGATCATGAAAAAGAATCTTCTTTCCAGAATCCCCCCCCCGAACCCCACGCTCATACAAAAACTCATGAATATCCATCACCCGGCATCCGGGGAAAATAGACTCAAAATGATAATTCTGCAACTGACTTAGGCAGGTTCCACAAGAAACCAGGACTGTTTTGATCCCAAGAAAATCAAGGCTATTGGACATTCGATGTAACAACACCCTGTTTTCCATGCTGATTTTACGACTTTTCCCCGCGTCGCCACTCCCTTTCTGCGGAAAGCCACAGCACATGTATTCAGAAGGCAAGACCGTCTGCACCCCCACATGGTGCAGCAATGCCAGGGTCGCCAGGGCAATGTCACTGAACAAACGTTCGCAACCACATCCGGGAAAATAAAAGACCGTTTCAACGGAAGAGGATTCGGACTGCACCGGTACCCAGGGAATCCCCCGGCAATCATCCCACCCCAATAAAGTACGAACCGTCCCGCCAACCCCCGGCCTGGGCAACCGCGTCTGCACCATGCCTTGAACGGTGACCGCAAGATCACGCACCCGGGAATGCTCTTCCGACCGATTGAAATATAACTCTAAATACTTGTTCCCTTTAATGATATCATGAACAAGACGTTGCATGCCATAAGCGGGTGCAAGGAAGAACCGCCGAAAATAGCGAATCCACCGCGGACGCTTGGCGTTCAAGAAGGACAATGCCATTCGTTGCGGCAAACGGGACCATGGCCGGTCGCGTTCAACCTGAATCCCCCGCATGGCCATGGTCACCAGGCCAAAATCGATGCGCACCGGACAGGGGACCGCACAACGATGACAGACTGCGCAATGATCCGCCAAATCGGCAAATTGCGCCATATTCCGGCGGGATAATCCTTTACGTGTTTGTTCCTCATACAGAAATGCTTCGATTGCCAACCCCAGGGCCAATATTTTGTTGCGTGGCGAATAAAACAACCCCCCTTCGGGGACGTGGGTGGTACAGACCTCCTTGCATTTGCCGCAACGCAAACATTTGCGGATGGCATCGTTCAACCCCCCGACGGCACTCTCCTCCAGAATGATCGCCTCCTGTTGCACCAATCTTAACGAGGGGGTATAGGCCCGCTCCATGATCGGCTCTTCAAAGAAGACCCCCTGAGGCATCAGTTTTCCCTTGTTGAATCGATGATGGGGATCGGCCTTGTTCTTGTAGGCGACAAAGGCATCCACAAGCGCCCGGTCCAGATGGGCGAACTTGGTCATGCCGATTCCATGTTCCCCGGAAATTCTGCCACCCAACTCCGTTGCCAACGCCATGATCTGATCGACAATCCGTTCCGCCTCATGCAACATTTCGTAGTCGTTGGAATTGACCGGAATATTGGTATGGACGTTCCCGTCACCCGCATGCATGTGCAGGGCGATGAAGATTCTTCTGGAGCGTCCCTGCCGATGCACCCGATCCAGATTGACCTGCAACTGCGCCCCCTGTTCGCCGGAAAAAAGTTCCCGGATCGGTTCCCTGACCTCCTTGCGGAACGAAATACGAATCGATCCGTTCAATAAAAGGTCGATCAAGGGAACGCCTGAAGCATCGAAGGGGGCATCAAGAGTGGCCAACATGGCCTTCCAACGTCCCTGAACCTCATGCATGAGTTGCAATGCCGCCCGCCGTTTGTCGCCGAAAATGGGGTTTTCCTCACTTGCGAAATTGTGATTCCCAGAAAAATTGATGGCAAGGTGATCATCGGAAAATTGCTGGATGAACCCTTCCAGAATGAACAATTTGTTTTTCAATGATTGTTCAACGTTGATGCGTTCGACACCGCGATTGTACCGGGCCAGTTGTTCCAGTGGGATGACGATGTCCTCGTTGACCTTGAAGGCATTGGTATGCTTGGCGATGGCAGCGGTACGGGAACGGTCGGCCCAGAACCGTTGCCGGTCTTCCTGGCGGGTGGCAATGAATCCTTCCCCATCCCGCACCTTGGCCAGCCGCACCACTTCCAGGGCGGCCACATCGACCGCTTCCTCCAGGTCACCCACGATGTCGGCCAACAAGACCATCCGTGGACGCTCATTCCGGGTCGCCTTGGTGGTGTAATCGACCGCCCGGATATAACGGGCATCCATATGTTCCAGTCCGGCACAGCCCACCTGCGGATGACGGTCCAGATAATCCTTGATCTCGACAATGGCGGGAACCGCCTTGCCCAATTCGGTACCGAAGAATTCAAGGCAGACCGTGCGCGTATGCTTGAAGGTCGGATACAACAAAAACACCGCACTGGTGACCAGGCCATCACAACCTTCCTTTTGTACTCCCGGCAATCCCCCCAGGGCTTTATTGGTCACATCCTTGCCCAATCCCGGCTTGCGGATCTCCAC
This sequence comes from Magnetococcales bacterium DCbin4, assembly GCA_002753735.1. Classification (GTDB taxonomy): domain Bacteria; phylum Pseudomonadota; class Magnetococcia; order Magnetococcales; family UBA8363; genus UBA8363. The sequence goes on along the minus strand of PEAN01000070.1, from coordinate 20,387 downwards.
CGTCGGAATGGAGAGCAATTCTTCACGGGCCTCTTGGATCGATTGTTCCGGCTGCCAGCGCAGGATACGAAAATGGGCCCGGGGTTGATCATGAATTTTCCCCAGATTGTGTTCCAAACGTTCGACCTCCATCCACGACCCATCGGGGGTCACCATGGTCCAGGAAACCAGATTGTCCAGGGTTGTGCCCCACAGAACCGCCTTTTTACCCCCGGCGTTCATGGCAATGTTTCCGCCAATGGTCGAAGCATTTTTCGATGTAGGATCAACGGCGAACACCAATCCTTCCCGTTGGGCCGCCAGGGCGACGTGATGGGTCACCGCCCCCGCTTCGACGCGAATGGTCGCAGCGGTGACGGTTGAACCGGGAAGCGCCCTCCGGATCACGGGACCGATGGCGTTGAGCCGTTCCATGTTGAGAATGGCGGTGCGGGAAAACAAGGGGACACCGGCACCTGTGTATCCCGTGCCACCCCCCCTTGGAATCATGGTGAGGTTCAATTGGTTACAGATGGAAACCACCGCAGGGAGATCGGTTTCCCTCCGGGCGGTGATGACGACGAATGGATATTCGACCCGCCAGTCGGTGGCATCCGTCACCGAAGCCACCCGGGCAATGATGGAAAAATCCAGATGTGCCGTCGGACAACGCTGCGCCATCAAATCACGAATGTCGTGTCGCAACCGTCTGAATTCCCGGATCTCCTCATTGAGTCCATTCAGGGCGCGTTCTGTCCTGGCAAGCATCGTTGCCACCATTGTCACCGCCGGGGTTCCCAGGGAACGTTCCTCGATGGCATGCAGACGGCGACGGGAATCGGCCATGAAGGTTTCAAGTTTTTTGTCGTCTTCCAGAAGCGCTTCCTGAATCACGGGATTGCGGGTGATGATCCACAAATCACCAAGGACTTCGCACAGCATCCGATGCGATTGCCCGGTCTTGCGCTGTGGCGACAGCGATTCCAACAATTGCCACACGTCGGCACCCAGGAAACGATGTACGATTTCCCGGTCGGAAAACGAGGTGTAATTATAGGGAATTTCGCGCAGATTGCTTTTGAGATGATCGGACATGGAGATGGATGGCTTATCAAATGAGGTGAACAGCGGCGGCTGCAGAAAAACAATAAGATTCCTGACAGCCAATCGACTTCCTGAGTTCCCGGTGGATGCCAGGATGTGTTCTTTCCTGGTCGATTATTTCTGAAGGATCTCCATTCGTTCCACGTCGGCCAGGGTGATTCTCCGGCCATCCCGTGTCGTGAAGACCCGACCATGGATCTCGCCCTTGAGTGCTTCATAATACGTCTTTTGGCCCGTTTTGACATCCACGACATGGACCTCGACCCATTGCGCACGTTCCTGCCAATGGGCAAACATCATCCATCCCGCCGCAACAACGGTGGAGGCGACCAGGATCAGGGCAATTCTACCGACCGGCCCATGCCGCATTGTCAGGAAAAATGGGGCTTCCGGGGGAGGGAGGTTGGATTGTCTCTTGCGATTGGCATGTACACGCCCCATAAAATAGACGACGGCCAATAAAAAAAAGGGTAGAATGATTTTAAAGAGCATGAGACAGACCCTTCACTTTAAGATGATGCATGAAACGATCGGGTTCCACGTCAGTCATCCAATTGCATTACCCATCCAGGACGGAGGCGATTCCATGAAGGCAGCGGATGTCATGATACGAGATGTCATCACGGTTTCTCCCGACATGCCGGTGATGGCTTTGGCACGTTTTCTGACCGAACGAAAAATCAGCGGCGCCCCGGTCCTTGAAGATGGATATCTGGTGGGGATCGTCACCGAAGGGGATCTGGTTGACCGGATCAAGAAGGTTCACCTCCCCACCCTCATCACCCTGTTGGATGCGGTGATTCCCATCGCCGGGGAACGCCAATATGAAAACGACCTGCGCAAGGCGGCCGCAGTCACGGTCAGGGACATCATGACAACCGATGTCACCGTTGTCGAGGAAAACACCTCGATTCAGGAAATTGCCACCATCCTGGCAGAACAACACATCTCCCTGTTGCCGGTGGTACACGACAACCATCTGACCGGGATCATCGGCAAACGTGATATCATCCGGGGGATGCTCCAGGAATATTGAAAGTAGAAAGGAGTCGCACCAGGGATGGCGTTGAGGGTATGAATCATGAAACACCCATTGATTGCTTCAGTCGTAGTGAAGAGGAGACCGAAGCGATTGCCTGCCGACTGGCCCAACAGCTGGGTCCCGGAAGCCTGATCCTGCTTCATGGCGCCATCGGAACCGGCAAGACCGTCTTTGCCCGGGGCATCATCCATGGCCTGGGTCACTCCGACCCGTACATCACCTCGCCAACCTTTACGTTGGTCAATACCTATACGCAGGGGCGTCTTCCGGTTTACCATTTCGACCTGTATCGCCTGGAATCGGTGGATGAATTGTTCTTGTCCGGCGCAGGCGACTACCTGGACGCAGGAGGGGTATGCCTGGTCGAATGGCCCAACCTTCTGATTGAACGGGGAATCAAAGATTACCTGGAAATCATGCTGACCGCCGACATGAATGAACCGATGGCGCATCGTTTGATTCGATTGCTGCCCCATGGACCCTCAAGCCGCCAATCCCTTAACCATTTTGCATGGCCTGTACAATGATCACGATCCAAGCGCATCAATTCATCCACGACCGTCTGGGACCGGGATGCACCATCCAGAAAATTTCCGGCGATGCCTCGTTCCGGACCTATTATCGGGTGTTTCTCCCCGACAAAAGGAGCGTCGTGTTCATGGATGCGCCACCCGACAAGGAAAACAGTCATCCTTTCGTGGACATCGCCACCTTCCTGACGACCCATGACGTTCCTGTCCCACACATTCTGCATACCGACCTTGATCAGGGGTTTCTCCTGATCGAAGATTTTGGCGACTTGACCTTCCTGGAAGCGGTCAAACAGGGCGAAGATGCCCTGAGGCTGTACACGCACGCGGTCGAAGATCTGCTCAAGTTACAGGCCACACCCAACGATGGTCGCTGCATCGCCCATCAACGCCCCTACGACCGGACCCTGCTCAGTAATGAATTCGCATTGTTCACCGACTGGTACCTCCCCGGAATCGTGAAGCAGACCGTGACCGACGAAGATCGGGAAACGTTCCGCACCTGTTTTGATCGCATCATCGAGCAGGTACTGCAACAACCCGTGGTCCTGGTGCATCGCGATTATCACAGCCGCAACCTGATGTGGACCGGAGACCAGGTGGGAATCATCGATTTCCAGGATGCCGTCATGGGTCCCATCACCTACGATCTGGCAAGCCTGCTTCGGGACTGCTACGTTGCCTGGGATGTCGCTTTTCGTGATGAAATTTCCAAAATATGGCTGCGAGGGGCGAACCAACGCCTGGGATACTGTCCGGATCCCATCACGTTTTCCCGTGATTTCAATTACATGGCCCTGCAAAGAAATCTCAAGGCAGTCGGAATCTTCGGCAGGCTTTCCCTGCGCGATGGCAAGCATGGATATCTGAATGACATTCCCCGAACCATGGAATACGTCCGGGAAACGTTGCTCTGCTACCCGGAACTGGCCCCCCTGGGCGAACTATTGGTCAAATACCGGGTCATGGCACAATGAACGTGTTCATCCTGGCAGCGGGACGAGGGGAACGCCTGCGTCCCTTGACCGATCACCACCCCAAACCGTTGCTCGCCGTCGATGGCCATCCCGTCATTGACCACACCCTGGAGCGTTTGAAACGATTACCCATACACCGGATCATCGTGAACACCTGGCACCTGGCGGAAATGCTCGAGGACCATTTGACCCGGCATCCCCATTGGCGCAGGCAGATTGTCATTTCCCGGGAAACCGAACTGTTGGAAACGGGAGGTGGCATTCGCAACGCCTTGCCCCTCCTGGGTGATGGACCCTGCCTCGCCATCAATGGCGATATCCTGTGGGACTTTGACCTTGAACCCTTGGTGGCCCGGTTTGATCCCGCCATCATGGACGCCCTGTTGCTCCTGGTCGCCAATCCCGCAGGGAAAAAGGGAGACTTCACCTTCCTGGACGACACCCCCGGTCCCCTGCGTCGTTGCCGGGCGGAAGATCCCCAAGGATGGACCTACTCGGGCATTCAAATGTTCACTCCTCAAACGCTTGCCGGATATCCCATCGCCCCCTTCTCGTTGAACCGGTTTTTTGATGATGCCCTGCCGAAAAAACGGATTCACGGCATCCTTCTGCCGGGAACCTGGTCGGACATGGGGACCCCCGCAACCCTGGCTGCGGCGAGGGAACATTGGAAATTTCCATTGCAAATTGGTGCCAATTGAGGTAACTGGAACCCATGGTTCATGTACCGAAGTCCTGTGAGGAGCGACAATGAATTTTGCCCTGGCGCGTGAGAATATGGTCAAGTCTCAGATTCTGCCCAACCGGGTCATCGAACCGGAGCTGCTTGAGGTGTTTTCCACTGCGTCCCGTGAAGACTTTATTGATAAAAAACACAAGGAAATCGCTTACTCCGACTATCCCGTCTCCATGGGGAGCCGCCGTTGCCTGACCCCTTTGCCGATTGCCAGGATGATTCAATCCATGACGGCGGGACCAGGGAAAAAAATTTTGGTCGTGGGTGCGGGGACCGGATATGAAGCATTGCTGCTCGCCAAGCTGGGTGCCACGGTACACGCATTGGAAATGGATGAATCGCTTGCCACCAAAGGGAGAAATTTGACGGCAAAAACAGGGATTCACTGGAAAACCAGTCCCCTTGCCGATGGTTGGTCCGATGCCGCCCCCTTTGATGGCATCATGGTCTGTGGTGCCATCCCTGCCGTTCCGGAACCCTTGTTGGCACAACTGTCCCTCGGCGGAACCCTGACCGCCATCATCGGCAATGAGGGAGAGGTCATCATGAACATGGTCCGAATCGACGGTCCCGGGGCCATCGGTCGCCCAAAGGTCATTTTCCAGACCGTTGCCGATGTATTGCCAGGATTCCCACGTCCCAATCGTTTTGAACTGTAACCCTTCGCCTATTGGAGTATCGAATCATGGGGATGAACCGAATCGAAGGGGCCTCCATGGGCTTTAACGAGATGGTTGCCGATACCGGATCGAACATGGGATGGATTCTTGTTGCCGCCATGTTCATTCTGGCTTTTTTTCTTGGGGGATATCTGTTTTCTCGCAGGAAAAGCGCCTCCAAGAAAAAGAAACATCGAACAAACTGAAGCCATTCAACAATAAATTGAACGACCACCAACCCCGCCGCAGGGCGACGAGGATTCATGCAGCGGAATACAGAATCTGGCCACAGAGAATACAGAAAAATAGACAAGGATATTACGAGTTTATTTTTCTGTGTTCTCTGTGGCCAGATCGGTTTGGTTTTGACTTTTTCCGACTGGGCATCTTGTTCTTCAGTGTATAACAACCCATCTTTGAGGATATTTCCAAGGTGAGTCTTATTGTACAAAAATTCGGCGGGACGTCGGTGGGATCCATCGAACGGATCCGCAATGTTGCCGCCCGGGCCATTGCCGCCCAGAAGGCAGGTCATCAGGTCGTCGTCACCGTATCGGCCATGTCGGGAGAGACCAATCGCCTGGTTGCCATGGTCGAAGCACTGACCCCATCTTATAATAAACGGGAATATGACGTTGTGGTTTCGGCGGGGGAGCAGATTTCCATCGGTCTGCTCGCCATCGCCATCGACGCCATGGGCGCCAAAGCCCGTTCCTATCTGGGATGGCAGGTCCGTTTCCTGACCGACAACATCCATTCCAAGGCCAGGATTCAGGAAATTGAGAGTGACAGGATACGCAAGGATCTGGATGAGGGGTATATTGTCGTCGTCGCCGGGTTCCAGGGGGTCACCGATGCTGGAGATGTCACGACCCTGGGCCGTGGTGGTTCCGATACCTCCGCAGTCGCCCTGGCAGCCGCCCTCAAGGCCGATCTTTGCGACATCTACACCGATGTCGATGGGGTCTATACCACCGATCCCCGGATCGAACCCAAGGCCAGAAAAATGGATCGCATCTCCTATGACGAAATGTTGGAGATGGCATCGTTGGGTGCCAAGGTGTTGCAGACCCGCTCCGTTGAACTGGCAAAAAAATATTCCGTTCCCGTCAGGGTATTGTCTTCTCTGGAAGAGGGGACGGGCACCCTGCTGACCGTTGAGGATCAAACCATGGAAAAGGTTCTTGTTTCCGCCATTGCCTATAATAACAACGAAGCCAAGATCACCATCATTGGCGTTCCGGACAGCCCCGGTGTCGCCGCCTCCATTTTCGGCACCCTGGCCGGAGCCAACATCAACGTCGATATGATCATCCAAAACGTATCGGCGGGGCAACTAACCGATTTGACGTTCACCGTCCCCAAGGCCGATTTCAAACAAACCATGGACATCCTCAAACAATCGGTCAAAACCATCGGTGCCCGCGATGTGACCGGAGATACCAATATTGCCAAAATATCCGCCATCGGTGTCGGCATGCGCTCCCATTCCGGGGTGGCCCAGAAAATGTTCAAGGCGTTGGCCGACGAGCGGATCAATATCCAGATGATTTCCACCTCGGAAATCAAAATCTCGGTCGTCATCGACGAAAAATATACCGAACTGGCGGTACGTACCCTGCACTCCGCCTTTGAGTTGGACAAAGAACGCGGAGATTCCGTTGGTGGGTGAACCGGGACCACGCATCTCTATATATGACACAACGTTACGGGATGGTTCCCAGGGAGAGGGCGTGCTCCTCTCCCTGGAAGACAAGCTGCATATTGCCAAACGTTTGGATGACCTGGGGGTTGATTTCATCGAAGGGGGATGGCCAGGTGCCAACCCGAAGGACAGTGCCTTTTTCCAAAAAGCACGTCACCTGGATTTTAAAAGTCGCCTGACCGCCTTCGGATCCACCCGCCGTTTTGGAATTCGTGTTGAAGAGGATCCGACATTACAAGGTTTGCTACAGGCACAAACTGCAACCGTGACCATTTTTGGCAAGGCATGGGATCTTCATGTGCGGGAAGCGCTGGGCATCACCGAAGGTGAAAATCTTGACCTGATCCGGGATTCCATTGAGTTCCTCAAAAGTCGTGTCGATACCGTTCTGTTCGATGCCGAACACTTCTTTGATGGCTTCAAGGATCATCCAGAATATGCCCTGAGTGTCCTGAATGCGGCCAGGGAAGGGGGGGCTGATCTCATTGTGCTTTGCGATACCAATGGTGGCACCATGGTCGCTGAACTTTCGGAGATTTTTTCCAAAACGTTCGCCGCCATCGGATCAATGCCGATGGGAATCCATTGTCACAACGATTGCGGACTGGCCGTCGCCAATAGCCTGGCAGCCGTCTCCCTGGGCGCCGTGCAGGTTCAGGGGACCGTCAATGGCATCGGCGAACGCTGTGGAAATGCCAACCTGATGACCGTCATCCCCAATTTGATGTTAAAGATGGGAATGACCACTGGAATCAAAGTCAGACAATTGAGAACATTGAGCCGTTTCGTCGATGAACGGATCAACCGATCACCGCGCCGTGACCAACCGTTTGTGGGCATGTCCGCTTTTGCCCACAAGGGTGGCATCCATGTCTCGGCAATCTTGAAAGATGGCCGTACGTACGAACATATCGATCCTGAACAGGTGGGCAATCAACGCCGCATCCTGATTTCTGAGCAGGCCGGCCGGAGTAATCTGGTTGCCAAACTGGCCGATTATGGCATCGAGGGCGTCGAAGGTTCCGACCCTCGGCTGAAAGAATTGCTTGGGGAGATTAAAGACCTTGAACATCAGGGGTACCAGTTCGATGGTGCCGAAGCCAGCTTTGAACTGCGTGCACGACGCGCCTTGGGCCAGGTGCCGGTCTATTTTGAAACCGAGGGATTCCGGGTCATCGATGAACGTCGGTCACGCGGCGGACTGGAAATGGGAGCGGAGGCAACGGTCAAGGTCAAGGTTGGCACCGCCCAGCTTCATCTCGTCGGCGAAGGCGCAGGCCCCGTCGATGCACTCCACACCGCATTGCTCAAGGCATTGGAAGGGTTTTATCCCGAAATCGAACATATGAAGCTGGTCGATTACAAGGTGCGTATCCTCCAGGGCGAAGGAACCAAGGCGAAGGTGCGGGTCGCCATTGAATGGCAGGACAAGGTTCGGCAATGGAGTACCGTCGGGGTCTCCGATCACATCATCGCGGCCTCTTACGATGCCATGGTGGAAGCTGTCAATTACAAGTTATTTAAAGACAATACCCCCTCGGTGCAATGAACCATTTCCATTAACAACCGATCGATGTTATGCTTCAATCATTCGGTGAACATCCGTAAGGCAGGAGCTTATAATTTATGAAAAAAATAGAAGCTGTCATCAAACCTTTCAAACTGGATGACGTCAAGGAGGCCCTCGCCGAAGTGGGGGTCCAGGGAATCACGGTCTCCGAGGTTCGTGGGTTCGGGCGACAGAAAGGTCATACGGAGCTCTATCGGGGAGCCGAATATGTCGTTGATTTCCTTCCGAAGTTAAAAGTTGAGGTCGTCGTCGCCGATGACATGGTTGAACGGGCCATTCATGCCATCGAAAATGCTGCCCGGACCGGACGGATCGGCGATGGTAAAATTTTCGTGACCGCCGTGGAATCGGTCGTGCGTATCCGTACCGGCGAACGCGACGCCAACGCCATCTGATTCAATGCCTGGCATGCCCCTTTGGCATGCAAGCCATGTGGGGCATCCACGCATTTTAAGAAAACGACATCAGGCCAGGCCATTCAATAACGCCCGATGACTGCATCCTTCAAGGGGCATGCATCGTGTTGTTCCTCCTGTTCCACATCGCCTGATGCATGCTCGATTGAGATCATTCATGGGAGAACTGGGTACCTTTTACAAAAAAGGGGAGTTCATTTTCAAAAAAGGCGACCCTTCCGACTGCATGTATGTCGTTCAAAAGGGGCGCGTGGAAATCGTTATGATCTCCGACTATGGCACCACCCGCCTTTCAGTAAGAAAAAAAGGGGATTTCATCGGCGAAACCTCCATGTTTGCCTGCAAAACCCGGTTTGCCTCCGCCAGGGCCTTGACCGATGCCCGCGTACTGAAATTGGACGAAAAAAGTTTCATCGCCAAGATCCATCAGGATCCTTCATTGGCATTCAACACCATCAAACAGATGGCCAAACGGATTTACGAACAGGATCACACCTTGATGCGGGGATTTTTGCATCAAAACGCCACCTGTTGTGACGTCACCGGATTCACCAGCTACATCGACCTGGCCGCTTTTTTGGATGGAGAAGTCAAACGGGCGCGGCGTCTGCGTCACATCATGGCGTTTGCCATTGTGGATGTGGATAACTACAAAGAACTGGTGGTGGAACACGGTGTCGAAGTCGCCGTCAATGCATTACGTGCCTTGTCTTCCATTTTCCAAGAACATCTCCGCGGAATCGACATCGTTGGCCGGTTCGGTGATGACCGCTTCGGTTTGCTGCTGTATGAAGCGGATGGCCGGACCGCGATGAGAATCATGGAAACCGTCAAGGCATCATTTGCCGAACATTGGAGTGAAACGGAACTGGAGGGAACACAGCCTACATTCAGTTGCGGAATCGCCATTTATCCCGAACATGAACGATCCGTCTTTCTCAGCAAGGCGGCCTACAAGGCGCTGATCCAATGCAAAGCGGGAGGGAAAAACCAAATCATCCTGGCACCGCCGCAACCGGGTCGCAATCCGGTTCAAAAATCATTGTCACTCAACAAAACCACCTACATCGATTCGGAACTCGATGAGCTGCCCGAGCCTCCAGATTCCCTCCTGGACACGCCGCCCACAGAACCCGAATCTCCCGTGCCACCGGAAAAACCACCTTCCCCAAAATGGAAACTTCCGTTCCTGTCACCAAAACGCTGACATGATCCATCAATAAGGTTCACTCACTGAATCCTTGAGGGAATATCAAGGCCACAAAAAACCGTACCCCACAGGTGGCATCTACCGTTGGCCCCCACAAGTGCGGAAACCTGGCAATACTCCTGGCGGAAATCCCAAATCCATACGTTCAATCCAACACCCTTTGAATGACCGCAGGCTTGTTGAACCTTCCCTTCAAGACAGAAACGGGGGTAAACAATCCAGCCTGGTCCAAGGCGATGTTCTTATGCCAACCAAGATAATTTCCCCCCTTTTCCGAAGCGGCATAATAATATTCCGGGGTCCATGCAATCCATTCCCTGCTTTCAGCATGGACAAACAACGTCAGCACCGGCTTGCCTGTCGTGATGCGATACCAGTTGACGGTCCCATCAAACAGGGCGACAATCACGAACTTTCCATTTTCGGTAATATTAAGTGCCCGAACAGGGCTGCTCAAAACCGCTCGCCAACGTTGCACCCCTGACCGGTCAAACATCATCAGGGCACTGTTGGTCCCCACGACAAAAAACCGTTCATCCCGGGCAATGGCAAAGCAGGATATTTCCTCCTGATTCGGCATGACAAGTTCCTGTCCATCGATGGTCAGATGCAACACATCATTGACCAACGACGCGTTTAAATTGATGCTGGAAGCACGTCTTTTGGGAACCATCAGGCCAACCTTCTCCGATTTGTTGATGGAAAATTGGAGCTGATCCAATGAAAACAAACCATTCAACGTATTTTCCGGCGTCAACGGAAAGGAGATCATATTACCGGATGGGGAAATTTTCATGAATCCCCTGCATTTTGGAAACACAATGTTCGGATATTTTCGAACATGCCCTACAAACCCTTGTTGATCAACCAGACCAAGCACATCAGAGAGCGAGGTGAACAGGACCCCCCCTTTTTTGAATGGCAAAATATATTGTATTGAGGTATCGGTGACGGGAAGATCGACGAATTCACCGCGACCGGAACTATCGGTCTGTCCCGCATTGCTCCACCATCGAATCATCCGTTTAAAACGTACCATGTGCGTACCCGCGCCAAAAAGCGATTTGCCATCCGCGGACCACGCCAAAACATTTAAATTGCCCGTGACCCCCGACATATCGGGTAGATACAGCATTTCCAGATTTTTCCTGGAAAATACAGAGACCACGGGTTTGCCTGTAAAGGAGACTGCGATCATACTGCCATCAGGGGAAAACATGGCGGCATGAGGCTTCATATGTGTGGGAATCTGCCGGGTCACTTCCAAACGAAACGTCGCATCGTACAGCCGGATCTTGCCATCATCACTGGTCGTCACCACTTCCCCTGATCGGGAAAAACGGACCTGGGAAGAATCACCACCATAACCACTGTCCTGAGCGATCCGTTGCCCATTGCGAACCCGGAACACCCGTAATCCCGCACCCTTGGCCATGACCGCAGCCAAATATTCACCATTGGGGGAAAATGCCAGGTCAAGGATCGGTTCAGGCAATCCGGCGATGCGCATCCGCATCTGTCCATTCATGGTATTGAACAAATAGATGCAATATGCCTGAATCCAGGTTTGACAGGTATTGCCTGCGACCGCGATGGTGCTGCCGGAAGGGGAGACGGCCAGGGCATGAAGCGTCCCCTCGATGCCGGCGACCATGGGAACACGGAATGTTTTCCAATAAGTAAGAGTGGGAAGCTTCCACACTCGGACCGTTTTATCCCGGGAAATCGTCGCCACCAATCGCTCATCCCGATCCATGGCCATTTTTTGGATGGGATCAGTGTGCATTCCCGGATCCAGCTGCAGCATTGGCGTCTCGAAATCAGCAGTCAATGCCGAGCGGGGCATCAACAACATCGACACACACGATGCGATGGTAAGGAAAATTCGGCAGCACCTTGCCACCCAGATGAAGCTGTTGATCCGAGAATGAGACATGGATTCTTTCCAATGAAATCAGCAATTCTCAACGTACGCAAAGACACCATGCCATGCGTCGAGCATCACTCGGATTGGATTCAATGAGATTGCAACAAGAATAACAGGACGATATCGATCAAGGTTTCAATAAATAGTCACTAGAATAACCGATGATCACCAGAGAAACAAGCGTTTATTCGGAAAAATCGCAAAAGCATTGATGAATCAATGTCTATAAAAAAGATTCAAATGGAGAATCGCATTTTTTCCGGATCACATAATCCCTCACGCTGCATGGCCAGAAATATTTCCCGGCTGATCCAGGCATCGGTAGCGGCATAGGAAACTTGAAAAGGTTTAAGAATGGGAGTTTCCCAGTTGGAGCATTGCGCTCGTTTGGAAATTCTGAATTGGAAGAATCGTGCGGCCAAGGTTCGCAAACCATGACTGTCCATGCCAATAGCCCGCGCCAGGGCACCGAGATCATGGCAATGGACTGGACTGAACGAAAAAATCGCCTGGAGCTGTTCCATATCCTGGGCAATGCCGACACCGACCTTGAGGACCCGTGGATCTTCCAGCAGTCCCTGCAAGGGGGAAAACTGCTTTAAATGGTGAAGCTGAAACAGATAAACCGCATCCTCCGCCGCCAGTTGCATCAATGAAGGACGATGCGTGACCCCCTTTTTGAAGACCGGTTTGGTTTCGGTATCGAATCCCAGGACGGTTTCATGCTCCAATTTTTCCACCGCCTGGATAATTTGATGATCTTCCCGAACCAAATGCACCGGACCTTCCCAACGGCGAATGGGAAGACTGTTGATCTCATCCTTGGTGAGTTTTCTATCGGCAGGTCTGGTATGGGGGTTGGAGGTGGGCGTGGAAGCGGTGGCATGGACTTTTTCCAACATGTTCATTCGACTGACTTTCGGGTACACAGGCTTGATCACAGGCCTGAAGATCGATCATGAGTTTGCATATTGATTCTTCTACATCATCCAAGCGCAACTGACAATCAATGCCCCCATTTCTGGTTGATATTTTCAGAACCGACCGTCTGCGGGAACGGCAAACGTCGCCCTTCCCGCAGCATTTGGGTCAGTTCCTCGGGCGGGACGGCCGCACTGAACAAAAATCCCTGCATCTGGTTACAATTCAAGGCACGCAGAACAGCCAACTGACCCTCGGTTTCCAATCCTTCCACGATCACGTTCTGATCCAGACTGTGCGCCATGGCAATGATGGCATTGACGATGGCCTTGTCACCATTGTTTTCGGTGATGAAACGGACGAACGATCGATCGATCTTCAAGGTTTTGAACGGGAAGTGACGTAATTGACTCAGAGAGGAATATCCAGTGCCAAAATCGTCGATGGACAAATGCACCCCGAGCGCACTGATGCTGGCGAGTATTCGGATGGCTTTTTCAACATCCTCCATGATGGCACTCTCGGTGATTTCCAGATCCAGGGAAGCGGGATCGATACCGGTCTCCTGCAAGACATCCTTGATGATCCCGACCACATCCTGACGTTGGAACTGCAAGGGAGACAGGTTAACGCCGACCCGGATGGCAGGGAGGTTCATCACCTTCCACGCCGCAATCTGTCGGCAGGCGGTACGGATCACCCATTCACCGATGGGAACGATCAACCCGGTCTCCTCGGCAATGGGAATGAAATCGGCGGGAGAGATCATCCCTTTTTCCGGGTGGAACCACCGGATCAACGCCTCCGCCCCCATCACCTGACCCGATCCCAAGTCCACCTGGGGCTGATAATACAGTTTTAATTCATCACGTTCCATGGCATGGCGCAAACTGGATTCCATGGCAAAGCGTTTTCGTGCCGTTTCGGCCATTTCGGCGGAGAAGAATTGATAATTATTTCTGCCACGGCGACGGGCATGATCCAGAGCGGTCTCAGCATTTTTCAACAAGGTTTCCGAATCCTGGGCATCCTGTGGAAACAAGGTGATCCCAATGGCGACCGACAATTCAACCTCCTGGGAACCCAGGATCGCGGGTCGGGCCAGGGCATCGTAGATTTTGCGCGCCACGAAACCGGAATTGCGTATTGCGCCAGTCCCTTCATCGATATCGGTCAGCAACATGCCGAATTCATCAAAACCGATACGCGCCACACTGTCACTGGTGCGCAGGCATTGAATCAGACGTGCAGCCACGATTCTGAGCATTTCGTCACCCAGTTCGTGTCCAAGGGAATCGTTGATCAATTTAAACCGGTCCAGATCGAGGATCAGTACCCCCAGGGAACGGCGATGACGTTTCGCCCCGGAAATCGCCTGTTCAAGCCGATCCACGAACAAGGAACGGGTCGCGAGGTTGGTCAGCGGATCTCTGGCCTGTTCCATGGTCTGCACCACCGATGATCGGAGGATTCGGATCTCGGACAACTGACACAGGAAAAAACGAATTTTGCCGTTGGATGGCAGAATCGCACTGATTTTCAAAAACATTTCCGTGTTTTTGCTGTCCTGTGCCAACCAGGGTCGAATATTGCCCGACCAATAGCCATCCTGCCAAAGGGTTTCGACGATTTCTTCCAGCAACGCCCGATCTTCACTGTGGGAGATGAGACGGACAATATTTTTCCCCTCGAGGGTTTCATGGGGCTGATGCATCATTCTGGCAAATGCCCGATTGATACGGCGGATGTTGCCACGCCAATCCACCAGGGCAACCCCTTCGCGGCTGTTTTCCAGAAGGACATCAAGAAGCCTGGCCTCAGAGGTGCGACCGTTCAGAAACTCCACCAGATTGTCGGTTCGTTCCTTACTGTTCATAACCATTTGCGCACATGTCAATCCTCAGGTGGGAATCAAATTCCGCCATTCTTGTTCCATCCGCTGTATTCTTTGCAACAATGGCGGATGGGTGTCATGGAGCATCACATGAAGCGGATGTGGGGTCAGATTGGAAAGGCTGTTGGCGGCCAGTTTTTTCAGAGCGCCAATCAATGCCCCGGGATCGGGAGCCGTTTGCACCGCAAAACGATCCGCTTCAAACTCATTCTTCCTTGAATACCATTTGAACATCGGACCCACAATCAAATCCAAAGGTGTCAACAGAAGCGAAAAAAACACCAGCCCGGAATAGACGGACCCCTGTTCCATGGCAAAGGCCCGGAACAGTTCCGGTTCTTTCAGAAAAACCGACAGCAGGAAAAACAAGAGACCCATGTGAACAATCCCGATGGCCAACCCCTTGGGGACGTGGTGATGTCGATCATGTCCCACTTCATGGGCCAATACCGCGATGACCTCATCCTCGGAGTGGGATTGGATCAGGGTATCGAACAAGGCGATGCGACGGTTTTTACCGAATCCGGTAAAAAAGGCATTGGCTTTGGTGGATCGTCTGGAACCATCCACCTCGAACACTTCACGCACCGAAACCTGGACCTTTTGGGCATACGCCAGCACCGCCCGACGCAAAGCCCCCTCGGGCAAGGGCTTGAAGTGGAAAAACAGGGGAAAAATCCACCTGGGCGCAACGTACTGAATTCCAAGACTGAACAGCGTGACGCCAATCCAACAATAGAGCCATGCCAAGGGTCCCGCCTGTTGAAAGAACCACAAGACGCCCCACAAAAGCAGACCACCCAGCAGTGCGGAAAGAATCAGCGATTTGATCAGATCAAGAGCAAAGGTTCCAGGCGTCGTCCGATTGAAGCCAAAGCGGTTTTCAATGACGAACACATGATGGATGGAGAAAGGAAGGTTTAAAATTCGACCTGCCACGAGGAGGATTCCGATATAGGCAACACCCCGTAAAAGTTCATCCGACAGGAGGGTCCGCAGCCATTGGTCCAACAGGTTGAACCCACCCAGCCACCACCACAGCAGCAGCAAGGACAGATCCCATGCGGCAACGACCAAAGCCCATTTCGCTTTTTGCGCCAGATAGTCCCGGGCACGAAGGAATCGATCCTGGTCAAAACAATCCTGGAACGGTTCAGGCGGGGTCGCAGGGGCATGGCGAATATTCAAGAAGGTCGCCACTGCTTCCAATATGAAGCCAAACACAATCGCCATCAGGATTAACCATGCATAGGCATTCATCGATTGATCACTTTGCACCCAACGTGAGAATTTTTGAAATTTCATTCCTTGACCGGATTTTTCACTCCTGATTCCAGACCACCGATCTTCTTTTCCTCTTGATTTGCATGCCAACGCATGGCTCCGGGCCAAAGAGCGGCGGTCAATGTTGATACAATCAGTTTAAGGATAAAGGAAGGGTGCAAGGAGCGAAATAAAATTTCCCTGTAGGTTGCACTCCCGGTAAAGGTATCCCACAACACCCTGCCCATGAGCCTGTGATTGGAGGTTTCCCCCCTTTCCTGCCGCACCATGAGGACCATGCCTCGGCGAAGGAACTGGAATTTCTGATAGAACACCGTAATGAAGAAAACAATTTTCCCAATTTTATTATCGCGGGCGATCCGCCGGATGACCGGACCATAATGCCGATGGAAATCATTGGCGGAAATTCCCAGGAACAGGGAAGTGACTGCACATGCCTTGGCTGTAATATAGGCAGCCCCGATCCCATCCTTGTACAAGCGTGAAACGACACTGTCCCCCACCAGCACCACCCGATCGGCAAAAGGGTGAAGCGCCGGCCCCAGGTTGAGTTTGGGCCCACAATGGCAGGCTTGTCCCACCTCGCACCCCAGGTCATCGGGGCACCATGCCATATCGGCAGGGAAACACCGGCGTACCTCTGCGGACCGCATGAATTTTTCCACCAAAGGACGGTCAATCCGGTCACCGAGCAGACAAATGGTCACATATTCAACCTTGGGGATCAATGCAGCAAATTTGAGTCCGGGAATATCCAGTAGAAAAATATGCATGGAATTGCCCAGATAATTCTGCACCTGTTCCTTGCCGAGGTGGATTTCCGACAAGAATCCCTTGGAGGTTGTGGGTGATTGAAAGGAAAAACCCATCCCTTCAAATTTTTTCAACAGATTGGAATTGACCCCCACCGCCCCGATCAGAAGGTCATAGACTTCTCCCTCCTGGTCACGACAGATCACCTCGGGCCGACCGTCGTTCCATTTGAGGTCGGTCACCCGTTGTTGAATGATGCGAACCCCATGTTGCCGTGCCAATTCCTGGAGGTAGCCATCAAAACTGCGCCAATCGAGCCGACCTGTCGGTTCCTGGGGGCCGCTGCCACGATACACCGTAGCAATGCGCATGTCGTCCACTGGAGTGGCGACGGTGACAGGTTGACAGCCACTGGTATGGAGGACATAGGACTCGATCCCACGCTGAACGACCCGCGAAGGGAGATCGATCCCTTCCGCAGCAAGCGTTTGTACCAGGGTTTCGCTGATGACACCGGCGCACATGTTGCAGCCCGCAGGGCCAAACCGGGAAAAATCCTTGGGTTCATAGAGATCCACATGAATTTTCATCCCAATTCGTTGCGACAGCTCCATCAGGAAGAAACCCGCCATGGAACCTGCGGGACCACCACCCACAATGGCGATTCGAGATTTATCCGACAATTTCACTCAACAAATCCTTTACACCCCCGACCTGAAACGTGAAATAACAAGTCACTTTCTCTTAGGCCAGAACAATGGGAGAAAAGTTCACACTTGCCTCAATCAAAGATTCCATCATCCATCATACCGGTTAAGGAATTATTCCGCAATTCGAGGAGTCCAAGGAGGACCGGATTGCAGGGGCCGCTTTCATTTTGGCGCAAACCGACCTAAAGTAGGTTCAATCGAACCCGATCTGGTCGGGTTCTTGGCAAACACCAAGGCTGAAGAAGACCATGAACGTCGGATATTGGCATCGATTGGACAATGGACGCATCCAGTGCGATCTGTGCCCACGCCATTGTCAATTGTCCGAAGGACAAAAAGGGGTGTGTTTTGTCCGCTCCCGTGCCAACGATACCATGGTATTGGACACCTATGGCCGATCCAGTGGTTTTTGTGTCGATCCGGTAGAAAAAAAGCCCCTTCATCATTTTCTCCCCGGGACGCCCATTCTTTCCTTTGGCACCGCGGGCTGCAATCTGACCTGTAAATTTTGCCAAAACTGGGACATCAGTAAATCGACTCAGATGGACCGATTGGCTGACCGGGCATCTCCCGAAGAGATCGCCCGAATGGCCCGGGCTTCGGGCAGTGTCAGTGTCGCCTACACCTATAACGACCCGGTGATTTTTCTGGAATATGCGGTCGATGTCGCCGCAGCATGTCACGAAAAGGGGATCCGTTCCGTCGCGGTCACGGCCGGATATATTGACCGCAAACCTGCCGAATTTTTTTTCCGCCACATGGATGCCGCCAATGTCGATCTGAAATCCTTTTCCGAAACGTTTTACCATCGATTATGTGGTGGACACCTGCAACCAGTCCTTGATCTGCTGCAATATCTGGTTCACGAAACCCGGGTATGGGTCGAATTGACCACCTTGCTGATCCCGGGGGCCAATGATTCATCCGAGGAACTGGATGCCATGACCCAATGGATCGTGCAACACCTGGGCACGGGCGTTCCCCTTCATTTTTCTGCGTTTCATCCCGATTGGAACATGCGCCACCTTCCACCCACCCCCCTTGCGACCCTGACCCGGGCCTGCGACATCGCCCGCAATAATGGCATCCATCATGTCTATGCGGGAAACGTGCGCGACCGCCGTTGGGGAAGCACCTATTGTCATGAATGCGATCAATTATTAATCGAACGATCCGGCTACACCCTGGGGGCATGGAATCTGGATCCTCTGGGGCGCTGTCGTTTTTGTCAAACCCGTTGCCCCGGTGTCTTTGATGCCAAGCCGGGGACATGGGGGGCACGTCGCCTCCCCATGACGGTGCCACGTTGAACGGCGCAATGTTCAGGTCCCGGGTTGATTGTCCGCCGGGGTGTTGGTCATCCACGACGTATCTTTGAAAAAAGAGGCGAAATCGGGAATTTCCTCCTGTTTCGGGGGTTTGTGTCCCAAGGAAAACCACAGGGTGTATAAAATCAGGCACGCATCGACCATCAGTGCCATGGCGAGCAACAGAATCAAGGGTTGCCATGCCAGAAGGACGGTGAGGACCGTCGCGACAACCACCACCAGGTGAACGGGAAACTGCCAGCGCAATGCCTGCACGGGAACCAGATCATCCATCATCGGTATTTCCACAAGCCCTGCCAGACGGCTGAACCGATGAAACCAGACCAAAAACGGAATGATTTTATACAACATACCCACGATAATGGAGGAGGCGAACCCAAACAGGAACAATCCTCCGAACAAATAACGGCTCCAATCAGCCGTAACGAAGGGCCACACGGGCAAAAGGATCAGGGCAGCCGGACCCGAAACAAAGCCCAACATCCACAGGCGAAAGGTGAGGTCCGTCTTTTTTCTTTTTCGTGCCCGAAGCGTGACCCACATTTCTCGGATATAGAGGGTCAAAGCCAGGGAAAAGGGGACGACAGGTAACCAATACAACCATTGATCGGGTTGTGAAAAATAGAGTGCCAACGGTTGAGCCACCAAAAACAGGCCCCATCCGGCCAGAATCAGCAAGGCACGGCTTCGTTCAACCTCCCGGGCCATGTAGAACATCGGCAACACCTGAAACGACACGCCAATGATCAACATCCCGATCCATCCCAGCAAACCCCACAACAGATGAATGGTCACCAGGGCCATTCGGTCCAGATCGAGAAAACCATGGGCGTATTCACCCAGGAAGATGCCCCCCAGGGTCAAGACCCCCAACAATGAGACGGTGGCGATGCGCATGGCCATGACCGCGGGATGACGCGAGGGTGCCTGAAACAGGGCGGTCAGGACCGGAATGGCAAACAGGAGAACCGCCCCTCCCAGACCAAACGATGCAAACAATAGCATCCAGGGGTGGATCTGGGTCGTCAACCCGAGAAACAGGGTGATCACGCCCAGCACCAGCAACCCGTGAACCCATGGAACCAACCTGGGCCAGGGGACGGGAAGTCCCGCAAGGACCGGAATCATCTGATACATGGCACCGAACATGTTCATGCAGAGCCAACCCAGGACAATCAGATGAACCGTGGCAACGGTTTCAGGTACCAGAGGAGTAATCAGCAGATTCGGTCCATGAATCACCAATGACGCCGCGGTCATCAATAGAAAAAAAGGGGCCGTGGCGAAAAATCGGAATGGCAGATTCAGGGGAGGGGCCTGATCGATGTGAAGTCCGCCGGTTGAAAACATGAAGGTTCCTTAATCTGTTGATATTTTAAATATTATTAAAAGAAAAAAGGGGGCTTAAGGGATTGCCCCCAGGACTTTGACTTTGATTTTGACTTTGGTTTTACATCCCCCACAGGGGGTTTGGGGGACGAAGCCCCCCAAGGTTTTTATTTTGTTGACTGACCAAAACGACCTGATTTTGGTGGCCGACTAAAACCAGTTACTAATTCTACTTTGTCACATTCATTAATTAGGGATTGTTGACACTCGAAAAATCATTGAAAGAAAAAAGGGGTCTGGGGGATTGCCCCCA
>PEAN01000007.1 GCA_002753735.1 Magnetococcales bacterium DCbin4 | reverse complement strand
CGTCCCCCAAACCCCCTGTGGGGGATGTAAAAGAAGAATCTAGAACAAAAACAAAGTCAAAACCCTGGGGGCAATCCCCCAGACCCCTTTTTTTTCTTGATCATTTTTTTAGCAGTGGGGGTCTGAATGGTGACGCTGGTGCAACTGTTTTTTCAACCGGAACGATTTGCGCACCTGGAACCTGCCCGGCAGGATCTTTTGTTGCGCCAGGCCCGGCGTGCCGGTCTTCTGGGACGACTGGAAGCCATCTTCCGGGAACAGGGATTGTTGGACCATCTGTCCCCCCGGGTGAACAACCACCTGACGAGCGCCCGCATGCTGGCCCTGGAGGACCGGCGGATGTTGCTCTGGGAAGTCAACCGGGTCCAACGCGCCCTGTGGCGAAGCGGCCTGGAGGTCATCCTGCTCAAAGGTGCGGCCTATGTGTTTCTCGATCTCCCCATGTCCCGGGGACGGCATGTGTCCGACCTTGACATTTTGATGGATCCCCAGGCATTTCCCCGTATCGAAACCCTCATGGCACAACATGGGTGGCAACCGGCGACGCTCCATCCCTACGATCAACGTTACTACCGGGAATGGATGCACGAACTCCCCCCCTTGCGCCATCGGCAACGGATGACCGAACTCGACATTCATCACACCATCCTGCCCAAAACCAGCCGGTTGCGCCCCGATCCCCGACTGCTCTTCGAGGCGGCCCGGATCCTGCCCGACCATCCCGACCTCAAAACCCTGGCCCCCACCGATCTGGTCATCCACGCCGCCGTCCATCTGTTCTACGACAGCGATTTCGACAAGGGGTTGCGGGGACTCTTGGATCTGGATGGCCTGTTCCGTCATTGGGCGACGGACACAACCTTCTGGAGCCTCCTCCTCCCACGCGCCCAGGCGTTGGACTTGATCCGACCTGTGTATTATGCCCTGCATTTTTGCAAAAAGTTGTTGGCAACCCCCATTCCCGATGGCATCCTTGAGGCGATGGAGCATGAACCCCGGGGACCGGGACTCCTTGCCAGGACCCTCATGAACCCACTCATCGCCCGGATCATGACCCCGGGCAATCCCGACCGGTTGGAATTCACCTCCTGGCTGGCCTGGAGTCTGCTTTATGTGCGTTCCCACTGGCTGCGAATGCCACCGGGAATGTTGATTTCCCACCTGACCCGAAAGGGGTTGCGCAGATGGCGTTTCGATGTGCGGAATCGTAGGATTGTTTGATCTGACCGGGATGCGGATCCCGGAACGTGATCTTTTGGCGGGGATGAACCAAAGCCAGCGCCATCGCGGACCCGATGGTGAAGGGTTGCACCTGGCCCCCGGCGTCGGCCTGGGTCATCGGCGGCTCTCCATCATCGACCTGGAGGGGGGCGGACAACCCCTGTTCAACGAAGATGGCCAGATCGCCGTCGTCTTCAACGGCGAAATCTATAATTTTCAAACCTTGACCGATGAATTGATCGCCCTGGGCCATCGTTTTGCGACCCGCAGCGATACCGAAGTCCTGGTCCATGGCTGGGAAGCCTGGGGACCCGGCCTGACCGATCGATTGCGCGGGATGTTCGCCTTTGCCATTCATGACCGGAAGAAATCGACCCTGTTTTTGGCGCGCGACCGGTTGGGGATCAAACCTTTACATTGGGCGTTGCTCAAGGATGGCTGGCTGGCATTCGCCTCGGAACTCAAGGGGATCACCGCCCATCCCCGGTTCGAGCGGATCCTGGAACCACGGGCCATCGAATGTTTTTTTGCCCTGGGATATGTGCCCGACCCCCTGACGTTGTTTGCTGGCGCCCATAAGCTCCCCCCCGGACACCAGATGGAACTCACAACGGGACAATCGATACCGCCCCCACAACGTTACTGGGATCTGGCCATTGAACCCCGCCCCCACCCCGACCGGGCGGCGGCCCGGGAGGAGTTGATGGTGCGGTTGCGGGAAGCGGTCCACAGCCACATGATTGCAGATGTCGAACTGGCTGCTTTTTTGTCGGGCGGGGTTGATTCGAGCGCCGTGGCCGCCCTCATGGCCCAGGCCCAAAGCGCCCCCGTCACCGCCTGCACCGTTTCGTTTGCCGATCCCGCCTTCGACGAAACCCGATGGGCCGCCGAAGTGGCGCGGAAACACGGTTTGCGGCATGAGGTGGAACAAGCGGATCCGACCCATTTTCATCTTTTGGACCGTCTGGCCTGGCACCATGACGAACCGTTCGCCGACCATTCCTCCCTGCCCACCTGGATGGTCTGCGACATGGCCCGGAAACGGGTCAAGGTGGTCCTTTCGGGCGATGGCGGCGATGAGGCGATGGCGGGGTACGACCGATATCGGCGGGTCATGGTGGAAGAACGGGTCAAGGCGGTTCTCCCTTTGAACCTGCGCCGGATGTTGTTCGGCCCCCTGGGGCGGTTTTATCCCAAAGGGGACCGCCTCCCCCGGATGTTCCGGGCCAAATCGACCTTCCAGTCGCTTGCCACCGATAGCATTGACGGCTATTTCCAGGCGGTCTCCATCATGCCCGCAGCCCTGCGCCAACGACTTTTCTCCCCTGCCCTGCATGCATCGCTTCAGGGGTATCAGGGACGGGAAGTTTTTCGGCAACTGGCACCCTTCGCCCCCGAACACCCCCTGGCACGGTTACAATATCTCGACTTCAAAACCTTTCTCGCCGGACGGGTCCTCACCAAGGTGGATCGCGCCAGCATGGCCCATGGCCTGGAGGTCCGCGTCCCCCTGCTCGATCATGAACTGGTCACCTGGATGCTCCAACTCCCGGCGGAATTCAAACTGCACCGTGGCGTCGGGAAATCCCTGCTCAAAGAGGGGTTGACCGGACTGCTGGGAAAAGAATTGTTGAACCGCCCCAAAATGGGCTTCATCGCCCCGATTGCCCAATGGTTGCGACACCCCCTGGCGCCACGTCTCCAACAACTCACCACCGAACCCCGTCTGGCCACCCCGGGGGGATTGAATCTTGAATTTTTAGGATGGATGATCGACGAACACCTTCAAGGCCGACGAGAATTCAGTCAACCCTTGTGGGCGGTCATGCAGTTCGATGCCTGTTTGAGACATGCGTTTCCGTAATTTTTACTCCTTTCCTCAGGTTCCTTCCCGGTCCGTTTTGGATTAATATGAACCCAACATTGAAGGAGAATGGGATGCCTGTAAACATAGAACTTTCCGATGAACTGGTGGCCGAGGCCAAACGCCATGGCCAGGTTTTCCATCGTTCCCTGCCCGGGCAGATCGAATACTGGTCCCGGATCGGCAAAATTGCCGAGGAAAACCCCGATCTGCCCTATTCCCTGATCAAGGTGATCCGTCTTGCCAGGGAAGAACAGGTATTTGAGGAATACACGTTCGACTGATGCGCATCCTTCAAGGCCGCATGTTCAAAAATTCGGTCAAATAGTTGATCTTTCAGGTAGAAGATACGCATCAAAATCAAAACCCTGGAGGACTTCGTCCCCCAGACCCCCTGTGGGGGATGTCAAATCAAAATCAAAACCAAAACCAAAATCAAAACCCTGGGGGCAATCCCTTAAGGCACCTTTTTTTTATTAATATTTTTTTAAATTCGGCATCTTAAGGATGGATTGATGACGACATCAGAACACCAAATCGAGCAAGACCTCATCGGCAAGCTGGTCGAGCTTAAATACACCCCTCGTCCCGACATCCGTGACCGCGCCGCTCTGGAGACCAACTTCCGCGTCAAGTTCGAGACCCTCAACCGGGTCAAGCTCACCGAAGGCGAATCCGCACGCCTCCTGGACAGCATCACCACGCCCGACCTCTTCCATGCCGCGCAGATGTTGCGCAGCATCAACGCCTTCGAACGCGACGATGGCACCCCGCTCAACTACACGCTCGTCAACATCAAGGATTGGTGCAAAAACGCATTCGAGGTGGTCAATCAGCTTCGCATCAACAACCACAGCAGCCACCACCGCTACGACGTGGTGCTGCTCATCAATGGCGTGCCGGTGGTGCAGATCGAGCTGAAAACCCTCTCTGTCAATCCGCGCCGTGCCATGCAGCAGATCATCGATTACAAGAATGACCCCGGCAATGGCTATGGCAACACGCTCTTGTGTTTCATCCAGCTCTTCATCGTCAGCAACCGCGCCGATACCTGGTATTTTTCGAGTTCGTGCTTTTTGCCAGCGCCATCATCGATTATGACTATATCATGGGCCTCATCGCCCGTTCGACCCAGCCGGTGCCCGGCAGGCGCACCATGACCCGTGAGCAGTTGATCGGCCTCATCCGGTCGGATGCCAAGTTTCTGGAGGAGCGCGACGACATCGCCGACTACATCCACAGCCTGCCGGTAGGGCAGGCACTGGATGAAAAAACCGTCCGCGACGGCTTCGAGCGCTTCAAGACGGAGAAGAAAACCAAGGCCATCACCGAGTTGGCCATCCGCCACAAGCTGGAGGCGCAGGCACTGCAAGAGTTTGTCGATGCGGTGCTGCGCCGACACATCTTCGACGGCGAACACATCTCCGATCTTTTCGCCAGTCAGGATTTGGGCTGGAAAGCGCGCACCAAGGCCGAACTCAACCTCATGGATGAACTCGCCCCCCTGCTGCACAAGCTGGCCCAGGGGCGAGAAATTGCGGGCTTGGCTGCCTACGAAGAGGAGCGCACGGCATGAGCGGGAAGAAGAAACGCCCCCTGGTGCCCCGGCTGCGGTTTCCGGAGTTTCGGGAGGCGGGGGAGTGGGAAAACGAAAAGCTTGGAGATGTTTGTAATGTCCTTCAAGGTTATGGATTTCCTGAGGTCTTACAGGGAAAAATAAAAGGCAAATATCCATTTTGCAAAGTAAGTGACATTTCAAGGGCCGTTGCCGAACAAGGAGGGATCTTGTGCAAGGCAAGCAACTATATTGACGATGAAGAATTAATACAGCTGAGGGCAAAGCCACTACCTACAGGCAGCACGGTCTTTGCAAAGATTGGAGAGGCACTGCGACTTAACAGACGTGCACTCACCGCGACTGAATGTCTGATAGACAATAATGCGGCAGGGATCAGCGCTAAGAATAGTTTTGCTGACAATTACTTCATATTCCTACTCTCGCAATTAATTGATTTGAACGCCCATTGTGGTGGTGCCGTTCCCTCTGTCAATAAAAGTACGTTGGAAAGTATCAGGGTGGTCATCCCTTCCCATAGAGAACAACAAAAAATCGCCGACTGCCTCTCCTCCCTCGACGACCTCATCGCCGCCCAAGAGCAAAAGCTTGAGATCTTGAAGCGCCACAAAAAGAGTTTGATGCAGCAGCTTTTCCCCGCGCAGGACGAGGAGTCGGCGTGACGCAGCTCATCCTCTACACCAGCGAAGACGGGCAAAGCCGATTGCTACTGCGGGCCGACCGGGGCACGGTTTGGCTCACGCAACGTGAGATGGCGGAGCTGTTCAAGGTCAGTACGGACAACATCGGGCTGCATCTCAAACATATCTATGCCGATGGTGAACTGGTTTGGCAAGCAACTACCGAGGAATCCTCGGTAGTTCAAACCGAGGGTGCCCGGGACGTGCGCCGCCCGGTCACCCTCTACAACCTCGACGCCATTCTGGCGGTGGGCTACCGCGTGCGTTCGCCGCGCGGGGTTCAGTTTCGCCGATGGGCCAGTACAGTGCTGACGGAATATCTGCGCAAGGGGTTTGCCATGGACGACGAGCGGCTCAAGAACCCCGATGGCCGCCCGGACTATTTCGATGAGATGCTGGCGCGCATCCGCGACATTCGTGCCTCGGAAAAGCGGTTTTATCAAAAGGTGCGCGACCTGTTCGCACTGGCAGTCGATTACGACAAGTCCGATCGGGCTACCCAGCAATTTTTCGCCACGGTGCAATACCTGCTATTGTACGCGGTGACACGGCAAACCGCCGCCGAAATCATCCTCGCCCGCGCCAACCCCGCAGATGCACACTTTGGCCTGCTCAGTTGGAAAGGCGCGCGGGTACGCAAGCAAGATATTATAATTGCCAAGAATTATTTGACCGAAGATGAAATCGACACCCTGAACCGACTGGTGGTCATCTTTCTGGAAACCGCCGAATTGCGCGCCAAACGGCAAACCATCACCCACATGAGTTTCTGGCAGGAGAACGTTGGGCAAATCATCACCGCGAATGATTTCCCCCTCCTGGCCGGGGCGGGGTCCATGCGCCACATGCGGATGGAGCAACAGATTGCCCCGATGTTTCTGAACTACGACCAACACCGCAAAACCCAAGAGGCGCAAGCGGCGGATGCGCAGGACGAAGCCGAGTTGAAAGCACTGGAAAACAAGATCAAACATCGCACCGGCCTTGTATCATGACGGATCGTAAAACACAATAACAGGACAACCCGCAAATCGATTGAACCAGATTTTTTGGACCACGGATGACCGAACTCGAAAAACAGAAGCTGGGCAAAATCCTCTGGAATATTGCCGACCAATTGCGCGGGGCGATGAACGCGGACGATTTTCGCGATTACATGCTGGCTTTTCTGTTCCTGCGCCACCTGTCCGACAACTTTGAAGCGGCGGCGCATAAGGAGCTTGGGCCGGACTATCCCACAATGCCCGAAGGCGACCACCGTGCGCCGCTGGCGGTGTGGTATACGCAAAACCCGAACGACACGGCGCAACTCGAAAAGCAGATGCGCCGCAAGGTGCATTACGTGATCCGCCCGGAATACCTGTGGACCAGCCTGACCGAGATGGCGCGCACGCAGGACGAGGCGTTGTTGGCCTCACTGCAAAATGGCTTCAAATACATCGAGAACGAATCCTTCGACAGCACCTTCCGTGGGCTGTTCTCGGAAATCAGCCTGGCCTCGGACAAGCTGGGCAAAACCTATGCCGACCGTAATGGACAACTGTGCACTTCTCCACCGGCATCCCGGTGTGCATCCTGGTGCTGAAGAAATGCAAGAAGCCGGATGATGTGCTGTTCATCAATGCCGCCGAACACTACGAGAAAGGCAAGCGGCAAAACCAGCTCTTGCCCGAACACATTGAAAAGATCATCGACACCTACCGGCACCGCAAGGAAGAAGCCCGCTACTCGCGGTGTGTGTCATTGGAGATCATCGAAAACGAGCATGATTTCAACCTGAACATCTCGCGCTACGTGAGCACCGCAAAAGCGGAAGAAGAGATCGATCTTGCCGCAGTTCATGCCGACCTCATGGCCGCCGAGGAAAAGATCGTTGCGGCCAAACAGCGCCACAACCAATTCCTCGCCGAACTGGGCCTGCCTTTGCTGCCGTGATCATCTCGGCAGACGGGTGTCTGGATGGGCCCCGACGAAATGGATCCACGGTGTGAACGTTCACCCCGAATATTGCTCTGCCGGCAAACTGTGCGTACAATGCATGCGTACACAGCTTCAATATCTTGGAATTGGCTGCCATGGAAACGCCGCTGTTCGATCCACTTGCCCCGAAGCGTCCCCTCAACGTGCGTATCAACAGCACTCTGGCGGCCCAGGCGAAAGCATTGAAAATCAATATTTCCAAAGAGTTGGAGAACCATCTCGCCCAGGTCGTTGCCGAACGCAAACGACACACCTGGCAGGAGGAAAACCGAACCGCCATTGAGGTCTACAACCAACGCATCGAACGAGATGGCCCGTTCAGCGATGGCGAACGACTTTTCTGATGGCTCGGTTCGACCTTTATGAATACCGCAGAAGCGGCAGCCAGGTGGCATTCCTGGTAGAAGTGCAGAGCGATCTGCTTCATACATTGAAAACCCGGGTGGTTATTCCGCTTTATCCGGTCTGCCCGGATACGCCACTGGTCCGTATTCTCAACCCAACCGTTGACCTGGCCGGTGGGACATTTTTCCTTTCCACGGCGGAAATGGCTGCGGTTCGGCATTCCGAACTGAAAGAAGTGGTGGGTTCATTGAGTACCCTACGCCGTGAGATCATCGCCGCCGTGGACCTGATCTTTACCGGCATCTGACAATTTGAGGATAGAATCATGGAAAACAAAGAAAAAATCATTCTTGAGGCCATGGAAAAAGCAGGCAAACCGCTCAAAAATGCCGAAGTGGCCGCGATCACGGGGCTGGATCCGAAGGAAGTAGGCAAGATCGTCACCGCGATGAAGAAAAAAGGCAAAGTCACATCACCAAAGAATTGCTATTACGAACCCACGAAGTAACCCCCCATTCGTCGGGCTGGCCGGAAAGGATGGACCATGAACGTCGAACCTTATCTGTTTTTTGAAGGACGTTGTGATGAAGCCATCACGTTGTACCGCAACGTTTTGGGGGCCGAAGTGACGTTTCTCATGCGTTTCCGGGACAGCCCCGAACCCCCCGAGCATTGGCCCAGCGCGGATGCCGGCGACAAGGTCATGCATGCAAACCTGCGCATCGGTGACACCATGGTCATGGTTTCCGATGGACGGTGTGACGGTCAGGCCAGCTTCAAGGGATTTTCATTGACCCTGTCGCTGACCGATGCCGGTACGGCAGAACGGATCTTCACCGCCTTGAGCGAAGGCGGACAGGTACAGATGCCCCTGGGAAAAACCTTCTGGTCTCCCTGTTTTGGCATGGTGCAGGATCGTTTCGGGGTCGCGTGGTTTGTCATGGTACACGAACCCCCATCAGGGGGTTGTTGATCTTCATGCCACAAAACCATCCTTCACATGGCCTGCTTCTTTTTTGCCGCCAACCGGTTGATCAGCCAGATCGTAAGCGCCAGGATGCCCAATCCTGACAAAATATACATTTCATATTCCATCACCTGGCTTAAAACCCGATTGACCGCCTTGCCAAAGAAGTAGCCCGCAAAACCAAATGAAAGTGCCCAAATGGAAGAAGCCATGAAATTGAGGACCAAAAACCGGATAAAGGAAAGGTCACTCATCCCCAGGGCAAACGAACTGACGTTGCGCACGCCGTAGAAGAAACGGTAACTCAAGACAAACCAGATATCCCAACGCTGAATCAGCTCAAGAACCCGCCGAACCCCTTTGGTCCAGCGGCGTTCACGCTTCCAAAACCATTCCTTGCCCAAACGCCGTCCAATCCAAAACGTCAACTGATCCCCCAGGAAGGTACCCGTACCCGCCACAAGGATCGACATCCACAAGTCGAGATAACCACGGGAAGCCAGGTAGGCCGCCACCAGAAGAATCGTTTCCCCCTCCAGAAACGTCCCGATGAACAGCACCAAATACCCATACTCAAGGAGAAATGCTTCCACTGATCCGTCCTAACCCATCCACCTGGAGATGAATGCCACACAGGTGTAACGTCAAAAAAATCAACACCCCGGGGGCAATCCCCCAGACCCCTTTTTTCTTTCAACCATGTTGGACCAGCCTGGCCGCAAAAAATCCATCCATGTCACAGAGTCCAGGCCAGGTTTGAAACATCCCCTCGACATCAATCCATCCAGACGGCAATCCCAACGTTTCAGGAACAATGCGATCCAGCGACCACTGGGGATGCTTGGAGAGGAACATGCGGACAACCTCCCGGTTTTCTTCAGGCTCCATGGAACAGGTGGCATACACCATCACCCCGGCCCGTTCCATCTTCCGGGCAACCGCCTCCAGGATTGCCAGTTGTTCACGTTGCAACCGTGCCGGATCACCCTCGCGGCGCAACCATTTGATATCAGGATGCCGCCGGATAATCCCGGTCCCGGAACAGGGGGCATCGATGAGGGCACGGTGAAACGTCCGTCCCACCAGCAACCGGTCATCGGCCACATCACCCAAAACAATCTCCACCCCTTCCACCCGCAATCGCTTGAGGTTTTCCCGCATACGCCGCACGCGGGCGGGACTTTTATCCACCGCCGTCAATGTTACTCCCTCACCTGCCAATTGCACCAGATGGGCTGTTTTCCCCCCCGGCGCGGCACAGGCATCAAGAATCCGTTGCCCCGGCCCCGGCTGCAACAATCGTGGAATCCATTGCGCCCCCTGGTCGGCTACCGCAAATCGCCCCGCAGCATATCCGGGAATCCCCTCCACCCCCCCTGCCGCCGCGAACACAACCGCCCCCGGAGTATCCGGACAAAGGCGCGCCCCCAAGGGAGACAATGTTTGCCAGGTGGCCTGCTGCGCCACGGGATCGCCATGCAAACGCAAGGTCAAAGGTGCAGGCTGGTTTCCCGCCTCCAGGCGCTGACGACACACCGATTCCCCCACCTGATGCCACCAGCGACGCACCAGCCACATGGGATAAGCGGTTTCCAGGGCCAACCGTTCGATGGGATCGGTGATGTCATGGAGAACGACATCGGCATCCAACAATACCGCCTTGCGCAACACGGCGTTGCAAAAGGGGGCCATGGCCCGCTCCCGGGATTTCTTGACCAACGTGACCGCTTCATGCACCGCCGCCCGCGCCGGAACCCGGAGGAAACGGGCCTGAAACAAAGCCGTCACCAAAACCGCCCAGATGAAATAACGTCTGGCAGACAGTGGACGGGTCATGCATCGGGTCAATTGGGCCGACAACAGCGAATAATGCCGCAACGAACCCATGGCGATCTGAACCGCCAACCCTTTGTCGCGTGTCTCCAATCCCTCCAGCCAATCCGCGCCACGCAGGGGAAGCCCCTCCTGCATCACCTGAAGCACCGCCGCCACCGCACGTCCACGCGGGCCGGAAAGGGGATCCCGCCCCGTCATTCCAAGTCCCGGGGGACGGTATCCAAAATCTCCACCAACCGTTGCCACAACAGCCCCATCCCCTCGTTGGTCAAAGACGATACCGCCACCACCGGCGGCAAGCCATATCCGGGAATCCGGACCACCACTTCCTGAAGCGTCCGCAGCGCCATCCGGCGGGGATTGGATTTGAGTTTGTCGATCTTGGTTGCCACCGGCAGCCAGGGAATCCCTTTTTGTGCCAGCAAATCAGTCAATCCTCGATCCAAATCGGTCATTCCGCGCCGCAAGTCAAGCAAAATCACCACCACCCGCAATGCGGAACGGTGACCAAGATAACGATCCATCACCTGGTCCCAGGACCGCCTCTGGTCACGGGCAACCTTGGCATAACCATACCCGGGCAGATCGACGAACATCCACCGCTCCGCCACGGAAAAAAAATTGATTTCCCGGGTGCGGCCCGGTGTCCGGCTGACCCGCGCCAGGTTTTTCCGGTTGAGCAGATGATTCAAAAGCGACGATTTCCCCACATTGGAACGCCCCGCAAAAGCAACTTCCGGAAAAGAGGCGACAGGAAATCCTTTGGCGTCCACCGCGCCAGTGACAAATCGGGATTGCAGATCGGAAAAGGGATGTTGGTTCATTTCGCTTGAAAAAAACTTACAAAAAATGATAAAATCGCCTAATTATTGGGCTACGACATCAACGGCCGATCCATGGATGCCATTTCACAACTTTTTTCCCGCACCACGTCACAGGGCAGATCCATTCCCCTGATCCTTGCCCCCATGGCCGGGGTGACCGATGCCCCGTTTCGCAATCTGGCCTTGAGATTTGGAGCACATCTGGCCTTTTCCGAAATGGTCGCCTCCCAGGCCATGATCCGTCATACTCCAAAAAGCCTTAGAATTGCCAGTACCCTTCATCCAGAACCGATCCTCGCAGTGCAGATTGCGGGATCCGATCCTGCCGTCATGGCCGAGGCGGCCCGGATGAACGAAGGGCTTGGCGCCCGGATCATCGACATCAACATGGGATGTCCGGTCAAGAAAATCTGCAACAACGGCGCCGGAGCCGCACTCCTCAAGGATGAATCCCGGGCAGCCGCCATCATCGCCGCCGTGGTTCGGGCCGTCACCGTCCCGGTCACGGTCAAAATCCGCCTGGGATGGGACCATCAACACAAAAACGGCTTGACCATCGCCCGTCTGGCCCAGGACAATGGCGCCCGCATGGTCACGGTCCACGGTCGAACACGGACCGACATGTATCATGGAACCGCCGACTGGACCGCCATCGCCGCCATCAAGCAAACCCTCACCATCCCTGTCGTTGGCAATGGCGATGTCATTGACGGACAGAGCGCCCAAAAGATGCTTGCCGTCACCGGCGTGGATGGCATCATGATGGGTCGCGCCGCGCTGGGAAGACCCTGGATTTTTTCCCAGGTCGCCGATTTCCTCAACCATGGCACCCTGACCCCTCCTCCCGGACTGGATCAGCGGCGCACCCTGGTCATGGACCATTTCCATGCCATGATCGAACACATGGGGCCGGTGATCGGCAACCGTGCCGCCCGCAAACACCTTGCCTGGCACACCCGGGGTCTGGCCGAAGGGGCCCGTTTCCGTGACGCCATCAACCATTCGCCCGACCCCGATACCACCGCCACCATGATTCAACAATTCTTCGATGCTCAACCCGAACACCGAGTCCAATGATGCCGACCGTCAAACCCGAAGAAAAATCACGGGAAGTGAGTCCCTTTCCCCTGGCCATGCTCTGGGACCACCTCGACATGGCCCTGCTGGCATTGGACAACCAGATGACAGTGCAAAACGTCAACGCCGCCAGCGAACGGATGTTTGGCAAAACCCGCCGCTGGCTGTTGGGACAATCCATCGAAATGCTTTTGCCCGGGTATCCGGTGGCGCTGGATCTGATCCATCGCGCCCAAAACCTGAACATGCCCTTTCGCAGCCGTTCGTCCCACATCGCCCCCGCCCCCGACCGACTGCTGTCGGTCTCCCTGACGGTCGTTCCCATCCGCAGTGCCGAAGGCGTACCCATGGGAACCTTGTTGCAACTGGAGGAAATGGGTGATTCGGAACGCCTGGAAGCGGGAGAACGATTGAACGAAACGCTCGATTCTCTTGGTTTCCTTGCGATGTCGGTTGCCCATGAGGTCAAAAACCCCCTGGCGGGAATCCGCGGTGCCGCCCAACTGATCGAAATGCAATCCCCCAGCGCCTCCGCCATCACCTGCACTCAGTTGATCCGTTCGGAAGTGGATCGGATCAGCCGTTTGTTGGATTCATTGCTGGGTCTGGCAGACAATCAACCGGTGATGGAAAAAGAAACCAATATTCATGAAATCCTCAATCATGTCCAAAAAATCATCGGCCCCATGACCCCGGAGCCGATCATCGACTTCGACCCCTCACTTCCGTTCATCCGCGGTGACCGGGATCAACTGGTGCAGTTGTTCCTCAATCTGCTGCAAAACGCCCTGGAAGCCCTGCGCGGGGTCCAACATCCAACCCTGCACATGGTTTCGCGCATTTCCGACCGGATCCGGTTCGAACAGGGACGGCGACGCAAACAGATCATCGTCGAAATTCAGGACAACGGCCCTGGCATTCCGGATGAAATGAAAAAAAGAATTTTTCTGCCGTTTGTGACCACCAAAATCAAGGGAACCGGCCTGGGGCTGACCATCTGTCAGAAGATCGTCCATGATCATGGCGGTCAGATCGAGGTGGAAAGTCATCCGGGACGTACGATTTTCCGCATCTTTCTGCCGATACCCTGACATGAGCCACCATCCAAAAACCATTCTGGTCGCCGACGATGATGCATCGATCCGCTTTGTGCTTGAAACCGCCTTGACCCAGGCAGGTTTTGCGGTCGAAACGTTCAACAATTGCAAAGATCTGCTCGCCCGGGCCACGCCCGGTGACGGCGATCTGGTGATCACCGACATCGTCATGCCGGGCGGTTCGGGGCTGGATCTGTTGAAGACGCTCAAGACACTGCGGCCGGAACTGCCCGTCATCGTCATCACCGCGCAAAGTACCTTGAGAAACGCCGTGGGGGCTTTTGAACGAGGGGCGTTTGAATATCTTTCCAAACCCTTCGACATCATCAAGATCGTGGAACTGGTCGGTCGGGCGTTGGACGGCAGCACCCCCCACTCCCCGAAAAAGGGGGTGGACATGGACCGTTTCGGCGGGATCATCGGTTCATCACGGGCGATGCAGGAGTTGTTTCGCACCATTGGCCGGCTGGCCAATTCGGAGATGACGGTATTGATTCATGGGGAGTCGGGGACCGGCAAGGAGTTGGTGGCCCGGGCCATTCATGCCCACAGTCCGCGGCGGCATGGTCCGTTCACCGCCATCAACATGGCTGCCATTCCCAGGAATCTGGTGGAAAGCGAATTGTTCGGCCACGAAAAGGGGGCATTCACCGGAGCCATTTCCCGGCGTACCGGACATTTCGAGCGGACGCGTGAAGGGACATTGTTTCTCGATGAGATCGGCGACATGCCGATGGAAGCCCAGACACGTTTGCTGCGGGTATTGCAAAACGGAACCTTCACCCGGATCGGCGGAACCGAAACCATCAGCGCCAACGTCCGCATCATCGCCGCCACCCATCAGGATCTCCCTCTGGCGATTGCCAGCGGACGATTTCGCGAAGATTTGTTTTATCGTTTGAACGTCATTCCGTTGAGCGTCCCCTCGCTGCGTTCCCGCCCCGAGGACATCCCCTTGTTGTGCGATTATTTCTTCGCCCAGGTTTCCAAAAAGGTCAACATCCCCCCCAAATGGTTCACCCCCGAGGCCATCGCGGTATTGCAATCCTACAATTGGCCCGGCAACGTCCGCGAATTGGAAAACCTCATTCAGCGCCTGATGATCCTGGCCCCGCACGATACCATCGGACCCGACCGCCTGGATTTCATCGGCACCGGAACCGAAAACGCCAACAACACCCCCCCCCTGATCCATTCCTTGACGCAGGAACCGTCCCGGGATTCCCGTCCCCCTCCAGGTCCTTCTCTGGAAGATTGTGTCATCGCCCTGGTCGAACGTCACTTTGCCACATTCAATGCCGCCGACATCACCAATCTGCATGAAATCGTCCTGCGCCAAATGGAAACGGCCCTGTTTGCGCGTGTTTTGCGTGAAACCCGCGGCAATCGCGTCAAAGCGGCACGCATTCTGGGACTCAACCGCAACACCTTGCGCAAAAAATGCACCGACATGGGATTGGATTGAACCGCATCCAATTCGGGATACATGGTTTTTGTCATCTTGATCAATAAATAAATGGGATCTCAAGGGATTGCCCCCAGGGTTTTGATTTTACATCCCCCACAGGGGGGTTTGGGGAAGAAGTCCCCCAAGGTTTTGACTTTGGTGATCGATCACAATCATAAAAAAGAGCCTTGGGTGCGGTCAGGCCCCGGTTGACATTCCAAAGGAATCATCAGTCCCTGGTGAATCAATGTGACAAGGCGGAATCCAGGTGCAGGACCAATATCGGGTGGACCTCATCCCCCCGCCCTTTTTTCTTGATCATATTCACCTCATGGCGGGACACGAATGTTGACAGCGGGGCAAAGGTTTTTTAGGATGTCCCCCTGAAATGATGGAATCATCGTGAATGTCATCGCTGATACAGGCTTCTAAGGAAATGGTATAAACCCTTGGCAACGCCCGACCCGAGTTCTGGAACCAAACCAACTGCACCAACGGACAGCGATTCCAGGACGGTTGCCCCCGGGCCCCGACATCCGGGAATGGGATCCTCGGGAGCGGGATTGGCCATGCGCCTGGGGACTGAATTGGTTGTGGCTACGATGATCGGTACCGGGTTGGGGTACCTTTTGGATCATTGGCTTCATTCGGATCCTTGGGGAACGGTGGTGTTCTTGTTTTTCGGCGCCGCTGCCGGAATGCGTAATGCGTACCGCCTGGTCCAGTCCACGCCACCTTCAACCTGACACTCAATCGAGGCATCAGAGGAATCATGAGTTCAACCGTTACCTCCACGGATGTCACAAACCACGCCATCGCTGCCGTGGCACCCAAAATGGATCCGCTACACCATTTCCTGGTGACCAAACAGGTGGATGTCTCTTTTCTGGGGCTGTTGGATATCTCCATTTCCAATTCCGTCCTGTGGATGTGGATTGCCATCGCCCTGGTCATGATCTTCTTCCGTCTGGCCTTCAAAAATCCGACTACCGTCCCCGGACGGATGCAAAGCCTGGGTGAGTTGGGATATCTTTTCATCCATGGCATCGTGACCGAAATCATCGGGGACAAGGGGCGTCCCTTCTTTCCCTACATTTTCACGTTGTTCTACTTCATTCTTTTCTGCAATCTGGCCGGATTGATTCCCGGTTCCTTCACGGTCACCTCACAATTGATCGTGACCGCTACATTTTCCATGTCCATCGTTGCCTTTTCGTTCGTCTACGGCTTTTATCTCCATGGCAGCCATTATCTTAAATTTTTCGTTCCCAGCGGAGTGCCGGTACTGTTGATGCCGTTGATGGTTCCCATCGAAATCATCTCTTTTCTCGCCCGCCCGGTTTCGCTGGCCGTTCGTCTGTTCGCCAACATGACCGCAGGACATACCATGCTTGCGGTCATGTTTTTCTACGTCATCACCCTGCCATGGTGGGGTGCCTGGCTTCCCTTCGGATTTACTGTTGTTTTTACCGGAGTTGAAATCTTCATCGGTTTCATCCAGGCCTATATCTTCACCATCCTGACCTGTGTCTACATCAATGACTCCATACACATGCATTGACAGCGGCATGGGATCGTGGCACACATAGACCCCTGTTCATTTTCAAGCCTGCCTTCGGAAGGAGAGATTCAATGGATGCCACAGCCGCTGCTTTGATCGGAATGGGACTTGCCGCACTCGGATTCGCCGGATCCGGTGTGGGACTTGGAGTCCTTTTCGGTAAAGCCATCGAAGCCATCGCCCGTCAACCCGCCGCCGAGGCACAACTTGCCAAATACATCTGGATCGGCATGGCGTTTGTGGAAGCGGTTGCCCTTTACGGCTTGGTGGTCGCGTTCATCATCATGGGCAAGGCATGACACCATGATCGCCACTGCTGTTGCCGCCACTGCGGAGCATACCGCCAGTTCAGGAATGCCGCAATTTGAACCTTCGGTGTTTGGACATCAGATTTTCTGGTCCATCGCCTCGTTTTTCATTCTGCTGTACCTGCTCAAGACGCATGTCCTGCCGGCCATCGAAAAGGTTCTTGATGCGCGTGGCAACAAAATTCGTTCCGACCTGGAAAATGCGGAACAAAGCAGGCGCCTTGCGGAAAAAGCGGCGATTGATACCCAAAAACAACTGAATGCCGCTCGCCGGATGGCTGAACAGACCATTGAAGAAGCCCGTCTGGAATCGGCAAGATACCGGGAAATGGCCAGGGAGTCCTTGAGTCAGGAACTGGCCAAGAAGAAAAGCGTCGCCCTGGCGGAAATCGAAACCGCCAAGCAGAAAGCCATGACGGAGCTGCATCACGTCGCCGTCGATATCGCCATGCTGGCGACGGAAAAGCTCATCGCCAAAAACATGACCAAGACTGAAACCAATAAAATGGTACAGGAAGCCATCGCCGCCATCCAGGAACACAAAGGCCAGGTCCATTAAGCCTTGACCTGTTTCTCCATGGAGACGTGGCCATTTGGTTCATGCATTGGAAAGGACACACAAGCCACTTCAGGACAACAAGGAAAAAGCCGGTTACTGATGCTTTTCTCTGTGTTCTGAAGTGGCCAGATCTTTTCTGCCCGCAGGAATTCCTATCCAAAGGGTTTTATGCCCCTTCCCCCACAGGTATCTCCCTCCGAATGGATTTTGAATGTTACCGAACCCGATGATGAAGGTGATGCATCGGATCATCATCATGGGTTGATCGACGCCCCCTTTGATGGGACGTCGTTTCCACACGAGTTGGTCTATGACAGTCCCGTAATGAAAACGTTGGTCAGGCGTGCCCGTCATGTCGCGGCGCTTGATTTTCCGGTGTTGATCCAGGGGGAATCGGGAACGGGAAAAGATGTGCTGGCACGAATGATTCATCATGCTTCCGCGCGGCAAAACCATCCTTTCATCTGTGTCAATTGCGGCGCCATCCCGGAAAATCTGGTCGAGGCAGAGCTGTTTGGCCATGAAAAGGGGGCCTTTACCGGAGCAGTTCTGGCACGCAATGGATATATTGCCGAAGCAGACAAAGGGACTCTTTTCCTTGATGAAATCGGGGAGCTTCCCTTGTCGACCCAGGTGAAATTGCTCAGGGTCATTCAGGAACGCGAGGTGATTGCGGTGGGTTCGGTGCATCCACGCAAGGTTGATTTCCGCATTTTAGCCGCCACCAATCGTGATTTGTTGCAGGAGGTTTCCCGCGGTCGGTTTCGCAACGATTTGTTTCATCGTTTGGCGGTTGCCGTCTTCACCATCCCCCCTTTACGTGAACGCCAGGAGGATTTGGCGGCATTGATTCAGGTATTTGTTTCCATGATCAATCGCGACATGTTGGTGCATACGGGATATAAAAAGCGGAAACTCACCGACAATGCGCGCACCCTCTTGTTGCATCATGGTTGGCCAGGAAACATTCGTGAACTGTACAACACTTTGCTGCGTGCCATTTTGTGGAGCGAAAACAATGTGGTCAAATCCAAGGATATTCAAGAGGCCATGTTTGGCATTCATATTGTGCCACCAGCCACCATTCTTGGGCGGGAATTTGGCCGTGATTTTAAATTGACCGATTTGTTGACACAGGTTGCGGATCATTATTTTGAAAAAGCATTGCGTGAAAGTGGCGGCAACAAATCCTTGGCGACGCGCTTGTTGGGATTGCCCAATGCCACGACCTTTTCCAATTGGAAAAGAAAATATCCTTGGAAAAAAACGTAATCCATTCCAATCGTTCAAAGGATACTCCAGGGCATGATGACATTCAGAAAATGATTGAATATCAACATGCCTTGGGTCGTTTTTTCCATGTTCCACTTATATTCGCCGCCCTGACCAAACCACCCTGCCAACGATGGAAAGCTGTCCCACCTGTTCCGCCGGCACCTTGATATCTTCATACGCAGCATTATCACTCTTGATGGAAATTGAACCATCAAATCCCCGTTGCAACCGTTTGGCCACCAAATCCTCATCCCTGCGAATCACATAGATGGCATCGTTACGCATGCTTTGATCCCGTTGGTCCAGCAACACCAAATCGCCCCCCTTCAACGTGGGTTCCATGGAATCACCAATGACACTTACCAGGACGATTTTATTGGGGTCAAGCCCCATGACGCCAAGAATCCAATCCGACTTGAAGGCGATATGATCCACAACCTGACCACTATGAAACGAATCGTTCTCCTGCCCATTTAATGTCACACTGAAACGGGGAACCACCACATAGGATTGTGGCGCAACCCGATACGGTTCCCCCGGTTCCCGGGCCATGGTCATGGGATCCTCTGGAAGCAAAGTGGAGGAGTGCTCCATCCATGGCGATCCTTTTCCTGTCAACAGCCAATTGATGGAAATATTGGTATTCATCGCAATCTTGATGAGCGTACTGGTTCGGGGGCACGCACCGTTGTTGAGAATCCCCGCAAGCGTGGATTTCCCCAGTCCGATCCGAGTCGCCCAGGTGTACGGGGCCTCCTTGCCAATGACGAACTCCAAACGTTCCTTAAGCTTACCTGACGAAAAGGATTCAGACATGATTGACTCCAAAAAAATATATGTAGATGAACCATATTGATAATGACGAACCAACATTTACCATTGATGAACTGTTTCAGTCTAGCATTTACCATTACCGAAACTCAAATTATTATTTCCGAACCGTTAGTTCGTAAAATATTGACAAATGCCCGCAGATAACCGAAACTGTCCCTTCAATCACTTTTCACGAACCAATAGTTCGTTATAATTATTTTTGGTTCGTCTTTGTGGAGGAAGTCATGAATCAACAGGAAAACGGGGAAGAACCCATTCCGGCCAACGACCCAACTGGCCATAATACACTTAAATTAATGCTTGAAATCAACATGTTGTTCCACAGCATCGCCGCCATCGAACATGACATGGAACAAAGCATCCGGCATATCAGACAGTCAGCCGCCGCATTTGCTGAACCCAGGCGCCAACGTTTGCACGCCCTGATGCTTAAGCTGATCATTGCCAACTGCAATCCTCAAATACGGGAGTCTCTCGAATGAACATGCAACATCCCCTGCTCAACGCCCGTTTCCCTGAATCCCTCAAGGAAATACGCGACGCCATTGGCTTGGACAACACCTTGAAACTGGTCACAAACTGTGGAGGGACCCGAATCTTCATCCCCAAGCGCATCAGCGCACAACATCGGCTGGCCAATTTGTTGGGCTTGAAGGCGGCGCGGCAATTAAGCCGTCGTTTTGGCGGAGAAAGTTTGTCGGTCGTGCGTGGCGCGCCCGCATTGCGTGCATTACGCAACAAGGAAATCATCGACCAGTACAACAAGGGAGCACGTGTTGCCGACCTTGCACGTTCCCACGCGCTGACGGAACGGCGCATCTATACCATTCTGGCCGATACCGACACCCATACGTAAACCTGGATGAACACACGGAAACGGGAAGGGGCACCCCCCTTCCCGACAGACAATCGTACCCTTTTCAACAGATCATAAAACCGCCATATCTTGCCATCAGGCTTTTCTTAATGTATCTTTTCCCTCGTCAAGGAGGCCATGGGAATTGGGTTTCATCCGGGCTT
Source organism: Magnetococcales bacterium DCbin4 (assembly GCA_002753735.1). GTDB lineage: Bacteria > Pseudomonadota > Magnetococcia > Magnetococcales > UBA8363 > UBA8363. The sequence continues at coordinate 75,537 of PEAN01000007.1, read as the reverse complement.
CATCCTGACTGCAACACCACCGGTCAGCAATCAAATCAACCTCAATGTGCAAACCCTGCCGGTGCGGTGCAAACCCTGCTGCGTTTTTCTTCATTCACCTACCCACGGCAGGAAGGTCCATTTCATGAACTTTTATTACCAGGAGCCTGTTCATGACCTATAATGAAGCAGTTGTCACGGCCAGAGAAATGGCAACACAAACCCTCCGGAGCTGGTTGATCTATTTTGATGGCAAGGATGACTACCAGGTGTTGGAACAAAAACACACATCTCCCGACTCCATGACCTGGGAACACAACGGGTTTCGCCTGAAAGCAGTCGTTAACCCCGTATGGATGGAATGATGAAACTTGCAGCCATCGATTGTGGTTCCAACGCCGTCCGCCTCCTGGTCTCCAACGTATTCGAAGTGGGAGAGTGGAAACCTTTGATCCGAAAAGCGGATCTTTATCGTGTCCCGGTTCGTCTGGGGGAGGATGCCTTTATACGGGGTGTGATCTCCAAAGAAAAAACCAAGGATTTCATTCATGCCATGGCCGCGTTCAAGTCACTCATGGCCGCCTGTCATGTCGAAGATTACCTGGCATGTGCCACCTCGGCAATGCGCACAGCCAAAAATGGTCACGATCTGATCAAACAGGTGCACCGTGAAGTAGGTTTGGAAATCCAAATCATCGACGGTTCCAAAGAGGCGGAATTCATCGCCCTCAACCAAATGGATGGCCGTTTCCTCAACGGCAGCTTTCTTTATGTCGACGTCGGTGGCGGCAGCACCGAATTGTCCCTGTATCAGGATGGCCTGCTCAAAGCCTCAAAATCCTTCAAGGTTGGCACCATTCGCATCAAGGAAAACCTGGTGTCGCCCAAACGATGGTTGCACATGAAACAATGGATCGAAGAACATTGCCATGCATTGACGACCATCTCTGCCATCGGTTCCGGAGGCAATATCAACAAACTGTTTTCACTCACCAACCATAAAAACGACAAGCCTGTTTCCCTGAAGCGGATCCTTCAGGTTCACAATGAACTATCACAACTGAGCCTCGAAGAACGGATGCTCAAACTCGGACTCAAACCCGACCGCGCAGATGTCATTGTTCCGGCAGGACAAATTTTTACCAATGTCATGACATGGGCCAACATTCAACAAATCTTCGTGCCGCAGATCGGGCTGTCAGATGGATTGATTCATGCCCTCTATCGCAAGAAAACCCAGGCTAAGACGGCCTGATGACTCGTTGATCCCATTGGCCCACATGCCGCATCATCAACTGCCGCAGCAGGAAATCCAATTCAACGCCAAAATGGACCCCGATACCTGTTGCAGGCTGAACGCACCATCAGGAAAACGCCGTTCTCCTTCCTGATGCGCCGACGTTGCCGAGTCGAACAAGTCCACCAGTGCGCCATGGTGCAACAGTGCCCAGCGTCCCGCATGTTCCCGAAGCAGGTCCGGCAACATGGCCATAAACGCGACATAATCTTCATCCTGTTGGCACATGAGGACCTCGCAATTTCAAGAATTCTTCAATTGACGACCACTTTTCAACAATTCAGTAAACTCATGGGCCGACAAAGGTTTGCTGAAATAATACCCCTGCATTTCATCACAACGTTCCGCACGCAGAAAATTCAACTGTTCTTCCGTTTCCACCCCCTCGGCCACCACATCCAATTTTAAACTTTTGGCCATGGCAATGATGGCGTTGATGATTGCGGCATCATCAGAGTCAAGCGTCAAATCACGCACAAAGGATTGATCGATCTTCAAGGTATGAATGGGGAACCGTTTCAAATAGCTCAAGGATGAATACCCCGTACCGAAATCATCCACCGCAATGAACAACCCCAAAGAGCGCAAGCGGGTCATGGTCGTGATGACCGCTTCGACGTTATCCATCATCATGCTTTCGGTAATCTCCAATTCCAAAAGCGATGGTTGCAAACCGGTCTCCTCCAGGATCATCCGTATCCGATCAAACAGATCATGTTGGCGAAACTGACGGACCGACAGGTTGACTGCCATGCGCAAATTGCCGAAACCGGCGTCCCCCCAGATGCGGTTTTGCCGGCAGGCACTTTTCAAGATCCATTCGCCCAAAGGGAGGATCAATCCCGTCTCCTCGGCCACCGGAATGAATTCACCGGGCGAGACCATCCCGGCATCGGGCTGAAGCCAACGGACCAGGGCTTCCATCCCCACCACCTGACCGGTCTTCAATGATACCTTGGGCTGATAGAACAGGACAAATTCATCGCGCTCCAACCCCTGACGCATATTTTTTTCCATTTTCAGGCGACGGTTGGCCTGTTCGCCCATGGTGGCCTTGTAGAAGGTACAGGTATCACGACCCGTGACCTTGGCCCGATTCAGGGCCATGTCGGCATTTTTGATCAGGGTAGAGGCATCCTGGCCATCTTCCGGAAACAGGGTGATCCCGGTACTGGCCGTCAGGAACAGCTTGTGTTCCTCGATGGTAAAGGGTTCCGTCAGGGCATTGTTGATCTTGCGCGCCACGAACACGGCATCCTTGGTATTGCGTATTTCGCGCATGATGAACCCGAAGGAATCACCCGCCAACCGGCTCAGGGTATCCCCCTCGCGAATGAAGGTACGCAAACGGGCGGCGACATCCTTCAACAGTTGGTCGCCCAATTGATGCCCCAGGGAATTGTTGATTTTCTTGAAATGGTCCAATCCCAGAAAAATCACCAACACCTTGCCATTGTTGCGTTGGGCATTGACCACGGCTTGATTGAGACGATCCGCAAACAAATCCCGGTTGGGCAACCCGGTCAGGGTGTCGTGATAGGTTTTAAAATGCAGTTCTTTCTGACTGGCCCGGATTTCGGTCAAATCATGGAAGATGGAGATGAAGTTGGTGACCTTTCCTTCACGGTCACGAATGACGATGATGGTTTCCCACTGCGGATAGGCTTCACCATTCTTTTTCCGGTTCCACACCTCCCCCCGCCAGATGCCCACATCCATAAGCGATTTCCACAACTGTTCGTGGAACGCCACATCCAGATGCCGGTTATGGAGGATTTTCATGGGATTGCCGATCATTTCGACCGGATCATATCCAGTAATTCGGGTAAAGGCGGGATTGACGCTTCGGATCACCCCCTTGTCATCGGTGACCATGACCCCTTCGATGGCATTTTCCAATACCTTGGTGGCGATGCGCATATGCTCATGCACCTCCTCCATCGCCCCACCAAACACCGTCGTGGCAATCTTCAGGCGATCTTCCACTTCACGCGTATTGGTGATGTCATGCACGGTACACAACATGCGGGAAAGTTCGGCATGATCCCCATGATTGCTTTCGCAGACCAGATGCACCGTCCGTATACTGCCATCGGGACGAACAATCCGGCATTCAAGATCGGAACGTTCCCCAATGGCGGCCATGTTGGAAAGCACCTGTTCCACACGAATGCGATCTTCCGAATGGATACGATCAAGAAAGACGGCAATGCCTGTAGGTGCTGCCACCCTGCTCAGACCAATAATGGCGAGCATTTCATCGGAAAATGTGACGTGACCGCTATCGAGTTCCCATTCCCAGTTGCCAAAATGGGCCATCGCCTGTGCCCGTTTCAGGCTTTCGCGTTCCCGTTTGAGGTTCATCGCCAAATTTTCAATGAGCCGCAAATCGCGATAGGCCCTGAGCGCCGAAGTCACAGCGGTAATAAGCTTCTGACTGGTCAGTTCCGTTTTTTCGCGATAATCATTGATATCATACTGGGCAATCACCTCCGGTTCCGGAGCCTGACCCGCCTGGCCGGTACGAAGAATGATCCGGACAAAACCATTCTTAAGCTCTTCGCGAATATGGCGCACCACCTCCAGACCCGCCTGGTCGGTCTCCATGACCACATCCAGCAACAATACCGCAACGTCGGGCGTCTGCTCCATGATGGCACAGGCTTCCCGACCATTGAAGCCGCTGATCACCTCGATGCCAAGTCCGTCAAACCGCAAACCCCGCAATACCATACGAGTCAGTTGACGAATATCAGGCTCATCGTCGATGACCAATATCTTCCAGATGGACGGGGCCGCAACCACAGCCGTCGATAACCGGTCTTCAGCGAATAACCGGTCTTCGGCATACATGTCATCGACGAGTTCGAACATATCAAGCTGTTGATTCACCTGGATCCACCAACCCCACACGGCATTAGAAATCATGATGATTCAAGAGGCGGCCAAATTTTGCCGGGTAAACTACATAATCAAGACTGACGAATCCATTTTATCACACTCTGATCCATTGGTGTGATTATTTTTTGATCCATTCTTGATTGGACGCGGATTGACACGCAATAATGTAATCTGTCATCTTCCATTAAAAATTGTAACCAATACAAAATGCGTCGTTTCCATCATTCGTCAGCGAAAGTGGAAATGCAAAACGTAAAGCAAATGATCAATTATTTGAATTCATGCCATCACTGAAATCTACATTGTCATATTCGTTCATCGGTCGCAGCCAACCACACCCAACATTGAATACATCATTTTTATGTAATTTCCACACAACCGTAGTGGACGCTTTGCTTCATGGGTTTTTCGCGTTTGCTCCGGAAGGTACCTGTTAAAAAAACCAAACCTGGCCCACTTTGGCTGCATCCGGTGAATGAACAGGTCAAAATAATTCCAGAATGATGTATGGAAAAAATGGATCCCAGACGGGTTGTGATCTGGGACAGGTTTCCAGTTTACGAAAGGATATTCATGAATCCGATCCGATCAGCCCATCCCATCCAACCCTCAGCTCCCAAGGCGGGATCGTGGATTTTGGTGTTTCTCCTGGGATTGGGTCTCTTCTGCGCGCCAGTTCATGCCGAAGCACCTGAAACAAGCCCACTCTTCCAATATGCCACCATCAATTCCCTCTTGCAGGGATTTTATGATGGACAACTGCGCATGGAAGAATTAGCGACCCACGGTACCCTGGGATTGGGAACGTTCAATGCCCTGGACGGAGAAATGATCGCCCTGGATGGTGAATTTTATCAGATTCCCAGTACGGGAAAGGTAGTGCGTGTCCCCCCGACGCTGCAAACCCCCTTTGCAGTGATTTGCCGCTTCGATGACCAGGTACCGGCCCGAACCATCCCTTCAGGACATTCCTACCGTGACCTGCAAGCATCGTTGATGGCCATGATCGAAAAGAAAAATCTGCCCCATGCGTTTCGCATGGACGGTCTTTTCCGTACGGTCAAGACCCGCAGCGTTCCACGTCAAACCCCGCCTTATCTCCCTCTGGCCGAAGTTGCAGCCAAACAGGCGACGTTCCAATTCGACTCCGTGACCGGAACCCTGGTTGGTTTTTGGATTCCTGAATACATGGCCGGATTCAATGTCCCCGGGTTTCATTTTCATTTCATCAGCCGTGATCGCACCCAGGGAGGACATGTCCTCGATTTGACCACTGAGACGGTGCAGGTTCAAGTGAATGAATTGCCGGAGTTTCAACTAACCTTGCCGACAACCCGGGAATTCTCCGCTGTTGACCTGACCGGAAAACACAAACAGGACTTGGACAAGGTGGAAAAAGGGCAATAGCCGGGTTATCGATCCCCTGGAGGGGCGCGCCTGGATTCCCCCATGTTCCGGACCACCCGGGCCGCAACCTGGCGACAGAATTCCTCAAGGATGGAACTCAATGCAGCAACCTGGGCATCTTTGTCGCGGACATCAATTTGATGACCCTGAAGTTCCGTCAACGCCGCATTCATGAATTCCTGGCCCTCACGCCCTTGAAGTTTCCACCGTGCCGCAAGCGACGCCCGACCTCCGGCATCGACTTCAAACCGGAGCATCCGCACCCACAATCGCATTTCAGGCGGTTGCGTCCTTTTGACCGGGAGACTCCATATCTGATCCGAATCCAAAAGGATGGATAGATTATCCACCATGACCCGGGCCAAACCCGCATCCAGTGTCTCGGCCCACAAATCAGACTCCTCCATGGCCAGACGGTGATCCCCCTGGCGATAGACGATCTGCGGACGGGTCAGATAATCGGGCAGTTCCACCGGTTCCAGCGCCAGACGGACCTTATGTGGCACGTTTCCTCTTTTGTGTTCCGCCATGGACGACAACAGGTAATAGCGGGTCGGCGGCGAGCCTTCCCCCGTGACCATGGAGGCGCAACCCGCCAAAAGCAGTAACAACCCGAACCACAACCACCCCCTCCGGAACAACAGGGGAATCGCATTTGAAATTGGCATGTCATGAAAAAAACGATTGAAAGAAAAAAGGGGTCTGGGGGATTGCCCCCAGGGTTTTGACTTTGTTTTTGAATTCAAAAAAAAAGGTTTCCATGCTCCGCTTTTGACTTTGTTTCTAAAGTCACCCCCTGGGGGGGAATCCCCCAGACCCCTTTTTTTTCTTGTCATTTTTAAATGCGGTTGCCCTGCCCAGAACAACCACCCATCACGTTTGATGTTCATTCCTGTTTTTTCTCCTTGCCGAAGACCAGCGCCTCGGGACGCCGATTCATGATATCGACAAATGTACGGATGGCACGGGAAGTCATGGTCAGTTCCCGGGTCAGCTCAAGGATGTGATAATTCAACGGGGCATCGGGATCGGCAAGTTCGTTCAGATTGACCATCAACCGGTCGGTCGATGCCAGCGCCTTGGTCGCCGCCCGGGTGGCATTGACCAGATCGCGTCCCAGGGGATCGACCTTGCCGTCCAGCCGGGTCATGGTCGATTTCAAGGCGACCAGGGCATCACGCATGGACCCTGCCGCTTCAAGCACCACCGGGGCATTGACCGTCTTGTTCAGACCGGCCAAGGTTTCGTTCAGGTTTTTCCCAATCCCCTCCAATGGAAAGGTTTGCAATTTTTTCAACAGTGCCGTCACCGAAGCGCTGATTTCATCCAGATTGGAAGGGACCGTCGGCAATTCCTTGTACCGCGTCTGCATCCCCACCAGATGGATGGGGGTATCGGGACGCATCACCAGATTGACGAACAACTGCCCGGTCAGATAGTTCGCCGTTTCCAACTGGCCCCGCAATCCCTGATCCACCAGGGTTTGCAACAGTTCATTGGCCGATTCCATCGAATTGCGCTGATCGATGTCCGATACCCGTTCCGGTTCAATTTCCACCTGCACCTCGATTTGGAACGATGCCTTGGCCGGGTCGAATTCCATATGGATGTCACGGACCGAACCGATCTTGATCCCGCGAAATTCCACCGGTGCCCCGGTTTTGAGGCCACGGACCGAACTGTCGAAATACATCACACAGGGAATTTTGCGCCGATAACTCGATTCGGTCACCGCCCCTTGATCTTCGAACAGGACAAAAAGGTTACCGGTATGGACCGGTTCGAGGGGTTCCAGGGTGGTCGGCGTTTCGAAGGCAACCCCTCCCAGAAACAATGCCGCAAGCGACGAGGTGGTCAACCGCACCCCTTCGGCATCCAGTGACAGATCGACGCCGCTGACCTTCCAGAAACGGCTGTTGGGCATGACCAATTGATCATAGGGCGATTTGATGAAGGCATGGACGATCACCCCATCCTTGTTGCTGTTCAAATCGAACCCCAGCACCTCCCCCGCAGGGATCCCCAGATAGTACACGGGCGAACCCGCCGCCAACCCGCCCAGTCGTTCGGCGGAAAGTCGAATTTTGATGCCCTCCACCCCCGAACGGATCAGGGGGGGGCCTTCCAATCCTTTGAATTGTTCCTTGACCGGCCCCTCGGTTCCCGGTTCCATTTCGATGTAGGCTCCGGAAACCAGGGTTCCCAATCCCGAAACCCCCTGAAGCGACAAACGCGGCTGCACCACCCAGAATTTGGCGTTGGCGGCCAAAAAGTTTTCAGTGCCCGCTTCCAGGCGGACTGACAATTCCACCTGGGAAAAATCGGCACTCAACCAGACCGACTCAACCCGTCCGACATCGACCGCCTTATGCCGCACCCGGGTTTTGCCCGCCTCGATCCCCTCGGCGGAGTTGAAGGTGATGGTGATCAAGGGGCCTCTGGAAGAGAGGGTATCATGGATCAGCCAGATGCCGACCAGGGCGACCACCAGGGGAATCAACCAGAACAGGGAAAATGAACGCCGACGGCGAATCACCGGCTCGGGTGGCGGCACATCCGGCAGGGTGATCAATGATTCCTGAAGGGCATCCCCCTCACCTCTGGTCATGGGCACGGTCCCAGATCAAACGTGGATCGAACGCACGGGCGGCAAACAAGGTCAGAATGACCACCGCCGCAAAATAAGAAACCCCGATCTCGGGTTCGATGGTGGCCAGGGTTCCCATTTGTACCAGAGATGCCAGGATGGAGACGAGAAAAATATCGACCATCGACCAATGGCCGAAGGTTTCCATCAAGCGATAAAGGATGACCCGTTCCTTGAGATGGGTTTTCAAGCCGACCTGCACCGAAAGCAACAAATATATCAGGATACAGATTTTCCCCAGGGGGACCACCACGCTGGCCATGAAAACGATCATCGCCAATGGCCACATGTCCGCCTCGATCAGCGCCACCACCCCGGAAAGGATGGTCTTGGCCTCCCCCTGCCCCATCTGGATCACGGTCATGATGGGGAACAGATTGGCGGGGATGTAAAGAATGGCGGCTCCGAGCGTCAATGCCCAGGTTCGTTGCAGGCTGTAGGGTTTGCGCATGAACAGGGGTGCCCGACAACGGGGACAGGAATGGTGGTCCCGACCCACGCTCACCAAAGCACAGGCATGGCAACGAATCAACCCCGATTCCCGGGCGGTCGGAAGAACCGGAACCCTGTTCATGGCGGTTCTCCGATGGGGGAAAATTCCGGATTCAATGATTGAAAGAAAAAAGGGGTCTGGGGGATTGCCCCCAGGGTGTTGATTTTGACTTCAAACAAAAAGGTTTCCATGCTTTAGCTTTTTATTTTATTTCTAAAATCAACACCCTGGGGGCAATCCCCCAGACCCCTTTTTTCTTTCGATGACCTGTTCAATGCGGTGCCAGACATCGGCGGAGTCCAGCGCATGACCGGCGGCAGTGCTGCAAAACAACAATCCACCCAGGGCATAAACCGCCACCCCCGGCACCACCGTCGCCAGGTCGGACAGTTTGACCACCGCCACCAACACCCCCAACGCATAAACGCCGATCATCCCCCAGGGAGAAAACAACTCCGCCGCACGAAACCACAACGCGGCGCCCGGAGGACAACGATCCAGCGCCAATGGGATCAATACATAGAGCAACGCCAAAAAATGCAACAGGGGAAATAGAAAACTGGTCAAAAATACCAGAATCACCACATCCCACATACCATGCTGACCCAGTTCCAATGCCCCCGCCAACAACGTCATGGAGGTTTCACGCCCCCCCAGATCAAGCCCCAACAAGGGATGGGAATTGACCACGGCGAACAACATGGCAGCAGCCATCGTCAACGCCAAGGCACGCTCCAAATGACCCGGGCGACAGCTCGCCAACACCGCGCCGCAACGGCAACAACAGGCTTCAGTACCGGCAGTCAACGCGGAGATTTGATGCAACACGTCGCATTCGGGACAGGCAAGCCATCCATTCATCTCCCGTGACATGACAGATCACCTCGGCAACATGATCGTGGTTTGGCATCCATTGAATCCCCTGGAGGATCTTCATCCCGCTCCAGGCCGCAACTCCCCGGGATTGGTTTTTTTCCGCTCTTTCTGGATGCCATCGAAGACGGCATTGAAATCACGGAACAATGCCTTGTATTGCACTGGATCCCGGTAGGATTTCTTGACGAATTGATCGGGCAGTTCCGCCAGAGCCACCACCTCATCCCACCCCTTGGACAGGGCATGGGCATAATAGGGATATTCGACCGGAACATCATGAACCAGAACAATATTGAGGGTCCGGCCCATCTTCATGGCCGTATAGACCCGATGCATCCCATCGTTGATCAAAGGCACAATGCGCCCGTCCGGTTCATGCGACATCTCCACAATGGGAGGAATGAATGGAATGGGACCCTCCTCACCACCGGGGGCCTCGGGATCGGCCCGCCAGAACAACACCCCCCCCTCCAGACCGAACAGGTCGATCCCCCGCTCCTGAAACGCATGATACAGATCGCGAATGGTATGATGGTCCTGGTCGAGGACATAACGCTGAGCGGGAAACAAGGTGGCGGGATCGACCTTGCGCACCAGTTCCAACCGGGCGTTGGCATAGATCAACGGTTGACCATGGCCACGCAAACGCGTGGTCGCCAAACGGGTCAACAGTTCATGTTCGTCGAAGGTTTCGATGCGGGTGATATTCATGTGAACAACGCCTGAAGTTGCCGGGGATGAAATTGTTCCATACCGGTGAGCGTCCTTCCCGGCAACGGTTTTTCCCCGTTCAATACCGCCACCAGGTCGGAACGTTCCTTGTCGGGACGGGTCAGGACCCAAATCGTTCGCATCCCCAACCCATGAGCCGGCAGCACATCATTTTCATAGGTATCGCCGATCATGACCCCTTCCCGGGGATCGGTGCCGGTCTGGCGCAGGGCGGTTCGATACAATTGAGGATCGGGCTTGGCCAATCCCAGAGCACACGAGGCGAACATCGGGCACGCATGATATTCTTCCGGAAAGCACCGGGCGAATCCCGCCAGGAATGGCGGCCAGATGTTGGTGATGAAACCGAAAGGAATCTGCGCTTCGCGCAATTGCTGCAACGCGGCCCGGGCACCGGGAAGCGGTTCGGCTTCGGTTACCTGGCGTTCCCATAAATCTTTGACCCATGGCAAAACATTCGTTTCCTTCAGACCGAAATGATGCACCATCCGTTGCGCCAAATCCCCCGGGGACTCAAGGGGGGTTTCAAACAGTACACGATTCAACCAATCTTTGGCACCTGCGGGAAGATTCCAATGTTTCACCAACCGCCCCGCCGGTCCCTGAGCGGGACCACCGAGGAGGGTGAAGCCGATATCCAGGAAAATGAACATGGGATCAAGAATAAAAAGGGGGCTTGAGGGATGGCTCCCAGGATTTTGACTTTAAAAACAAAGTAAAAAGATCAATCATGGAAACCTTTTTGTTTAAATTCAAAAACAAGGTCAACACCCTGGGGGCAATTCCTTAAGTCCAATTTTTTCTTGATCATGGTAACTGGCGCATCATCGCTTCCACCGAAGAGACGGCAATCAGCTCCATTTTGGGTGCATCGGTCACATGTTTCATACTTTTTTCAGGGAGCAGCGCCCGTTCAAAACCCAGTTTGGCCGCTTCGCGCAAACGCGTCGCCACATGACTGACCGCCCGCACCTCCCCCCCCAATCCAATCTCGCCCACCACCACCAAACCGGGATCGAGGCTCAAGTTTTTCAAGGAACCAAACAAAGAGGCCGCCACCGCCAGATCCGCCGCCGGCTCCGCAACCTTGAAGCCACCCGCAATATTCAAAAAGATATCATGATTGTGAAAGCTCAACCCCGATCTTTTTTCCAAAACCGCCGTCAACATCGCCAAACGGTTGGGATCCCATCCCAACGTATTGCGTCGCGGTTGCGGAAACACGCTCGGAGCCACCAAGGATTGAATCTCCACCAAAACCGGCCGCGTCCCCTCGATCCCCGGAAAGACCACCGAACCCGCCGCCCCCCGGATCCGTTCCGACAAAAACAATTCCGAAGGATTGGCAACCTCCTTCAGACCACTTTGACACATTTCAAAGACGCCGATTTCATTGGAAGGGCCGAATCGATTTTTCACCGCCCGCAAAATGCGATAGTCATGCCCACGTTCCCCTTCGAAATAAAGCACCGTATCCACCATGTGCTCCAAAACCCGAGGACCTGCGATCTGGCCATCCTTGGTGACATGTCCCACCAGAAAAACCGCCATGTTGCGGGTTTTGGCCAAATGAATCAACTGACCGGCACACTCACGCACCTGATTGACCGTCCCCGCCGCCGAAGGGGATGATTCGCTGCCCAAGGTTTGGATCGAATCGACCACCAAAATTTCCGGCCCGACCTCCTCCACCACCTGACACACGACCTCCAGACGATTTTCCATCAATACGGGAAACCGGTCACCCCGCACGCCCAGACGGTCGGCCCGTTGCTTCAACTGCGCCACCGACTCTTCACCCGAAACATACAACACCGGCCAGGAATGGGAAAAACCGGCCAACGTCTCCATGAGCAACGTCGATTTGCCAATCCCGGGATCCCCCGCCACCAACACCACCGAACCAGGCGTCAGTCCTCCCCCCAGCACCCGGTTCAACTCCGATCCGACACCCATCAAACGCCGGGAGGGAAGATCGGGTTGGACCTCGGACAACAACAGCGGTTGCACCACAACACCGCCACCCGACGCACGTTTGCCCCCCCCCGAACGCGCAGGACGGAATTCCTTGATGGTGTTCCAGGCACCGCACGCACCACAACGCCCTTCCCAGCGCAAGGATGCCGCACCGCAGGATTCACAAAAAAATTGTTGTTTGGATTTTTCCCGGGTCATGAACGAAAGGGGGTCGGGTTTGACGGAAGCGACGGCAACCGGATCTATTTGACCACCCTGAGTTTGGGTCGGGAACGACCCGGCCCCGGTTCTGGCGGAGGCGCTTCGCTGTTGCCCTCGATCACCTTGAACGCAGGGACACCACTTCGGGGATCGGGTTGACCCGTTATCGGCTTTTGGGGTTTGCCGAGCAAAGGCCACTGATCATCGTCGGGCAAAGGTTTGAGCGGTCCTGTCGGATAAGCGCCGTGTTGCTGACGGATGATTGGCGGAATGGAATCCTGCCACAAGACCCCATGTCCGGAATCGGGATTGAATGCACTCCAAAGGGCCGTATAGGGGATGATGCAATAATGAGGCATGCCACCGAAGCGCAATTCCGATTCGATGGCCACCGGCCCGATTTCAATGGCCTGAGGCATGTTGACATTGATCACCAACATCAACCCCGGATCAGAAGCGAAGCGGCGTGGCACCTCCACTCCCTGACAGGTGGCATCCAGACACAACATCACCCGGCCTTCATGCTCCAGCAGACGTTGCACCACCCTGGCCTTGTCCATCGAAGAATTGTCTTTCATCACCAGAAATCCATCACCCTTTCATGGACCAACCTCGATGCATGGCGGTCGTTGTTTCCTCAGGCCCGACCCACACGGTCACCCTGTTGCGACAGGCGATTCCATTCCGACAGATAGTTCAACAGATGGGGTTTACCACTCGCTTCTTCCCGAATCAAGGCACGAACCCGTTCCTGTTCCTCATCATATTGCGTTTGATCGAACAGGCCGATCAAGTGACACATGCGCAACCAGATCAGATAGGTGGTCAATGCATCGAATTCGTTATAGGCGATAATGGCATCCAACTTTCCTTCCAACCATAGCTGGGGGACATCCTGTCCATGGGTTTCCATCTTCCCCGGGATCCCCGACAATACCGCCAACTCGTGCAACGATGGCGTTCCCGGCCCCCATCCCGGTGCGGCATGGTCCTTGAGATCCACATGCCATTCCCCCCCCTTGACGAAATAATCGACCCCTTCCCATGGTTTATTGGGACGGCGGGCAAAATTGGGGAGATGCAATCCATGGATGATGCCACGTTGCACCAGAATTCTGAGATCGGCGCCCAGGGAATTGAATCCCACCAACTGCGGCTGACGATCACCCAAAGCACCCAGGAAGGTTTCGACCAGATTGCGTTCACCCACATCGGTGATCCGACCCACCTCTGTTTTCGGCAAGGTCAACAACCGCAACTGGACACGGCCATCACGGTGACTCTGCCGTTGCACCATGGCGATGGAAACCAGACGGCACATCACAGTTTTCAAATACGGCGTCGGATCTTCCTCGGTCGCCCCATTGCGGCGCCACATTTCCTGCATCACCGATCGATCATCCAGATCCGATGCCAGACCATAAAGCGTTCTTCCCGCCTGAGGATCGGGAATCCATTCCGCATCGAACACCCACACCAGATTTTTGATCGATCTGAACACGAATATCGCCTGTCAGCCGGGTGATTATTTGGCGGCAAAAGCCTTTTTGAACCAGCCATGAACCCGATCCATGGCAGGCATATCATCCTTGGGTGGCAATGGCGCACCCGGATAATTCAAGGTTTCAATCGGATACTGCGCCAGGAAAAGAAGCTGTCTGGTCGCCAATTCCGTCATCAGTTCCAAGGGTTTTCCCGTTTCAGGAGGTTTGGCGTTGGCAGTACCCACAATTGCGGCGGTTGCCGCAGCGGCACCAATGAATCCACCCGAGGAAGCGGCGCCCGAAGCAACCATGATCGTCCCCATGGTCATCCCTTTTTCCACGGCGTCATCCCGCGGGATCGGATCGGAAGAGACCCGGATACGGAGGTTTCTGATCAACTGCCCACGCGCCAACAGATAAACATCCCAATCCACCACCCCCGGCCCGGCAGCACTGCTGTTTTTCAGGATGCGGGGGGAAATCCACAACACGGCCGGCCAACCCGCTTCGCGGCTTTGAGCCAGGGCCTGTTCCAGATTATAGACGGGGACCCACTCCGGAACCAGGTATTCCGCCAGGTTTCCCGGTAAAAGTTGCTTGAACACATCACGCGTATAAGACTCCAGGATTTCTTCCTGTCCTGCGACCGTCCGGGAAATGGGTAATACATGCAATTCGTCAAAAGGGGCAAAACTGGTCCCCAAACCCGCAGTCGCCTCCCAACACACCTCGACCCCGGTATAGGGGAATTCGCATCCCTTGCGATGCACCGGACTGGCCTTGGCCGCCGCCGCAAAAATCATCCCCAACATGATCGCCGATATGGTTGCCTGAAAAATCAGTGGATATTGTTTCATCACATTCATATCCTAAAAAGATGAAGGTCGCCATGACCCCCTTGGAACGGGATGCCTTACGGGCAAAACAACAAAATCAGGTGTGACCCCGTTCCATCATGCAATCATCAAGCCAACACATGAATATTCATGGCCTCATGGGGAAGACCTGGAATACTTCGAGGCGGTCATGCGGGTCAAAAAAAAAACGGCAGGGGAAAATCGACGCCATGCCCTAAAAAACATTCTGAAGGAAAGACATTTCATGTAATCTGAATCAATATGCGAATGAATATAGCCAAGAGCCCGAAGATATGGAAACAACACCCATCGACGTCGATGTTCAGCAACAGCTTGAAGCGCAACTTAAAGAATTATTGGACGAATCGGAAAGCAAACCCTTTTCCGTTCCCAATGTCCATATAGGGGAAGAGCAGAATAAAGCGGCGGAAATCAAGAAACTGGCAAAAAAACTGGTCGCCAACGCCCTGGAAGATGTGCGGATGGGACGGCAGGTTGCCATGAAACCCATTCACGACATCAGCCAAAGGATGATGGAATCGTTGTTGAACAACGATGACGCCCTGCTCAACCTCAGTTTGATCAAGCGTCGGGATGACTATCTTCTGCAACATTCCGTCAACGTCGGCATCTTTTTGATGGCGGTCGTCCGTTCACTCGGATTTGAAGAAGGGGCCGTCATCGCCGCCGGTATCGGAGGCATGATGCACGATATCGGCATGGTGCGGATCCCGGAGGAAATTTATAACAAACCCTCAAAACTGACGGAATATGAACTCAGGCAGGTGCAAAAACATGTCGAACTCGGCCATCGATTGTTGGTCCGCACCCCTGGAGTCCCAGAAACCGCCTTGATCATTGTCGGGGCGCATCATTCGCGTCTGGATGGTTCCGGATATGCGTTGACCAATCTTCCCGGCAAGGACAACCAGTTCCAACAACTCTCCGCCATCGTCGATATTTACGATGCTTTGACTTCCCATCGCCCTTACCGCAAGGCTTGGTCCGCCACCAACGCCCTCAGAAAAATCCATGAAATGGCAAGCAAGCATCAACTCAATGCCGACCTGGTCCAGACCTTTATTCGTCACATCGGCATTTATCCCGTGGGATCTTTGGTTCGCCTGGAAAACCAGTTGATCGGTGTCGTCATCCAAACCAACCGGAACCAATTGCTTCATCCCAGGATTCGTTTGTTGTTGGACGGTCGCGATGGCAAAAAGATCGGACCCCGGGAGATCGATTTGATGGAATGGAAGGACAAGCAGCAAGGTTATACCATTGTCTCCAGTGAACACCCTGAAGAATGGCAGATCGATCCTGCAACCCACCTGCCCCACGATGCACCATGATTCATGCCGGTATCGAACCCGGAATGGGAAGGACGATGGTCAAGGTCGTCCCTTCCGTCTCAGAGCTGACCATGGTGATGGATCCCTTCAAGGTTTCGGCGATCAATTTGGCCGAATAGGTCCCCAAGCCGGTACCGAACTTTTTCCCGGATGTGACAAACTTTTCAAAAAACCGGTCGCGAATCCGCGGATCGACCGGTTGAACATTATGAATCTCGATCCGCGCCCATGGAGGCGTCGGGAGCATCCTGATCGTGATCGTCTGCCCCGGTTTGGACGCCTCCACCGCATTTTTGATCAGATTGGCCATCATGGAGTACGCCAAAAGCTCCTCTCCCAGGAAAAAGAAACGGTTTCCCTTCTCCAGGGGGTGGTCCTGAAGGAAAATCTTGATGGGCGTGCGCGCCCGTTCGATCTGTTGCGCCAACTCTCTGAGGATTTTGTTGATCACGGACACCATGTCGATGGGTTCCTGATTCAACTGATAGGTTCCCTGCTCCATCTGGAACAGATACAAAGACAGATTGACCATATGCAGGGCGCGGTAACCGCTTTCCAGAATGATTGCCAATCCTTTCCTCGTAGTGTCATCCAGGTCGGGCTGTTCAAGGAGCATGTCGGCAAAACTGACGATTCCCGCCAGAGGGGTTTTCAGATCATGGCGGGTAATATGCTCCACCGAAGCCCGCAACCGATCCGCCGCCAACAATTCTTCATGCTGCAGGATCAACCGACGTGCATCCTCCTCCGCCTTGGCCTTGGCTGATTTGAGCGCCTCTTCCTGGCCAAAACGGATGATGGCACTGGCAAGGGTACTGGAAATGGCGCGGAAAAACGTCAGATCCTGTTCATTGAAGACATGATCGGGTATCGGATAAAGATGCAGCACCCCCAGGATGCGATCCTCGGTGTACAGAGGAATGCAACAATCCCGATGTTCCTCCAAACCAAGGGGATGGAGTTGATGTTGTTGGTCCACGCCATCGGAAATGATGATTTTCCGTGATCGCGCCGCCAGGCCACACAGACATTGTCCCAGGTCGATGTTTTGACATAACGCCAGATGATCGGGACTCAGGTTGACATGCGCCATCACTTGCAGACAACCCGCCTGTTCATCCCACAGAAAAATGGCCCCCTTGTTTTGAATGGGCAACCAGGGAGCGGCGGTCAGCAGATAGATGACTTCATCCAGATATTCGCTCAGGGAAAGGGGTTCCAGAGACAATTGCAACAGCCGGTTGATGATCACATTGATCTGTTGCACCGTCATGGTGGTTTCCGAAGAACCCTCTGAGGCCGATGCGCGTTCAATCGTCTGAGTCATGAATATCCCTGAACATTGCAACCCGAAAGGTGATCATTGCCATTTTGAACCCTTGGTGATTCTGGGCCAGTTGGAAAAGGAAAGGCAATGAATATTTTAATGGTTCTTCCTGATCATCACCATTGAACGTCCCGCTCAATCCCGAGACAAGGAGAAAGATCTTCTCTTTACTTGAACATGAAGGAAATGTAGCCTTGGACTTGTTAACACAAGTCAAATTTCACCGTTGAGGTATTCCCGTGACCGATTTGTCCTTGGCTGATCAAATGTACGATTTGGCGAAAAGGCTCTTTCCGATGGGTCGCAGCCTGACAGGTCAGGGTGTTCGGGAAACCTTGGGAATCATCAAGGAATACCTGCCTGACTTGAATATTCACGAAGTCCCCACGGGTACACCCTGCTTCGACTGGACGGTACCGGACGAGTGGAATATACGGGATGCCTATGTTCTGGATCCAAGGGGAAAGAAAATCATCGACTATCAATGCAGCAATCTTCATGTCGTAGGATATTCGGAACCTCAAGACAAAATCCTCTCCCTGGAGGCGTTGCAACCCCACCTCCACTCGCTTCCAGACCTTCCTGATGCCATCCCCTATGTCACCAGCTACTACCACCGAACCTGGGGATTTTGTCTCCCCCATACCCAAAGAAGTCAGCTTGAACAGGGAGACTATCGGGTTGTCATCGACAGTGATCTCGGTCCGGGATCCATGACGTTTGCCGAATGGATCCTGCCGGGGAGATCAAATAAAGAAGTTCTATTCTCGACCAATATTTGCCATCCCTCCATGGCCAACAATGAACTTTCCGGACCGGTGGTGGTCACGCATCTGGCCCGGTGGCTGATGCAATTGAAAGAGCGCCATCATACCTATCGAATACTTTTTCTCCCGGAAACCATCGGTTCGATCTATTATCTGAGCCAACATCTGCAACACCTGCAAGAACATGTCATCAGTGGTTTCGTTGTATCCTGCGTTGGCGATGATCGGTGCTATTCATTGATTCCTTCCAGCAGTGGCGACACCCTGGCCGACCGCATTGCCCGCCATGTACTCAAACATCATACCCCCACATACAATCACTACACCTTTCTCAACCGCGGCAGCGATGAACGGCAATATTGCAACGCCAGGATCGAACTCCCCATCGTTTGCATGCTCCGGAGTGCCTATGGCAAATATCCGGAATACCATACCTCCCTGGACAATCTTGATCTGATCAGCCCTGAAGGATTGTACGGTTCCTACCAGGCATTTCAACGCGCCATTCTTTGTCTTGAACATAATGAAACATTACGCAATACCGTCTTATGCGAACCCCAGTTGGGCAAACGCGGACTCTATCCCACACTTTACACGCGAAATAAAGGGGCGTACATTCAAAACATGCGCCATATATTGGTCTATGCCAATGGAAAGAAAGATTTATTGACCATTGCTGAATTGATCGGACAACCCATGTGGGAATTGCTGGACATCGTCTCCGACTTAAAGCATCAAGGTTTGCTCGAAGTCGTCCCCGACCCTTTAAGACGCCATGAACCACTTCAACCAGCCCGTATCTGAACATTCGAGGATAAAAATGTCGGCGACCGTATCCCATCGTCCATCTGTTCTGGCCATCATTCACGCCCTGGAAAGCGATCATTTCCCTGCCCCGTTACACCCACTCCTGGGTCATCCTTTGTTGGCATGGTCGATTTGCGCAGCCCAGGATGCCAAGCAGGTCGATCACCTGATCGTTGCGACCAACCGTGCCGAGATCGCCGACATCGCCAAAGAATATGGCGCGGAGGTTCTCTTTCCTTTTCCAGAAGAACCGCACCGGCAACCAACCACCGCCGCGGAAATGCTCGCCCTGGCCGTCACGACCTGGGAACGGATTCATGGCAGGCAGCCCGACATCATCGTGGAACTGCCGTTCACCGCCCCATTACGCGATGGCAGCGATATCGATCATGCACTGGAACGATTGTCGCATGCTGAAGTCCATTCCGTGGTTGGGGTTTCCCCCGCAGCCGCACCACCGGTTGCGGTGGCCTTGACCCCTGGTGGTCAACAAATCAGCGGCAATCCCGACACCCTGCCGGCACCATCGGGAGACCGGAAGCCACGGTTCATCCTCAATGGTACCCTGTTCGCCATGCGTCGCAACCTGCTGATCGAACAACGGCAACGTTGCGGTTTGGATCCGCACATCACCCTCATTCCACCGCAACGCGCGGTGCTGGTTCGTGAACCGTGGGAAATGCAAATGGTCGAAAGCCTTTTGCGTGATGGTCACAGTGGCAACCGACCGGCAAAAAAAGAGCAGGTGATCATCGAGCGACACATTCAGGGGGGGCGTCCCCTGGTGCTGGTCACGGTCAACATGTCGTTTCTGCCGCACATGCGCACGGAGATGGCCCGGGTCGTCGATTGCATCTTTGCCTACGGTGCCAACCGCCAGACCATCGTGGACATCCTCCCCGATATCGATGCCTGGCTGTGTTCCCCGGTCCCCCCCTACCTGATGGACGGTCCGCTGCTTGAACTCGCCACCCGTTTGAAAGTTTTGGCCACCCCTTCGACCGGCAGCAATCACATCGACATGGAATGGTGCCGAAAAAAAGGGATCCCGGTCGCTTGCCTGAAAGATACCGCAGTCGTCAACACCATCTATGCCTCTTCCGAATTCACCTGGGCGCTGATCATGACCATCATGCGCCGTGTCCACATGGCCATTGCCCGGGTACGACAAAATTATTGGCGTGACGTGGAAAATGAATTACGGACGGTGGAATTTCACGGGAAGACCATGGGAATCATTGGTTTCGGACGCATTGGCGGCAACATCGCCCGTTATGCCCAGGCCTTTCGCATGAACATTCTCGCCTTCGATCCCCACAAGACCATTGCGCAAACGGGGGTGCTCCAGGTCCATTCCGCCCAAGAGGTGCTGCGTGCGGCGGATTGCGTGCTCATCAGCGTCCATCTGGACGATTCCACCCGCGGCATGGTCACCAAAGAGTGGTATGCCGCCATGAAACGGGGGGCGGTGTTCGTCAACGTATCGCGCGGCGAGATCATCGATGAAGCGGCGCTGTTGGACGCCTTGGATCGGGGTCATCTGTCCGGGGCGGCGCTGGATGTCATCAGCGACGAATATTTGAGCGATAAACGCCAGCACCCGGTGTTACGCCATGCCCGTTCCCATGAAAACCTGGTGGTGACCCCGCACATTGCGGGATTGACGGTGGATTCAGAATACAAGGCCGCCAGATTCGCGTTTGACGCCATCCTGCACACCCTTGCTCCAGAGAAGAATGCCTGACGACTCATTCCATTTTCCAGGGACTATTGACATTCAATAGAATTATTGAAAGAAAAAAGGGGTCTGGGGGATTGCCCCCAGGGTGTTGATTTTGATTTTGGTTTTACAGCCCCCACAGGGGGTGTGGGGGACGAAGTCCTCCAGGTTTTGGTTTTGATTCTGGTTTTGGTTTTGATTTTGGTTTTGATTCTGGTTTTGGTTTCAGGATAAATCCCTTCGGGAAAAGAAAAAACAAAACCTTGGGGCATTCGTCCCCCACACCCCCTGTGGGGGCTGTAAAACCAAAATCAAAATCAAAATCAAAACCAACACCCTGGGGGCAATCCCCCAGACCCCTTTTTTTTTTCAATAATTATTATGACGGCACAGCCGAGCCATCAAATTTCAAGAAACCACCGGTCGGGGATCCACCAACCCAGCCAATTCCTCTTCGGTAAAAAGGCGGGACCGGGTTAAAAAACGCATCCCCTCGGGGGCTTCCAAGGAGAAGCCACCGCCACGCCCCGGAACGGCATCGATGATCAATTGGGAAAATTTGAAATAATCAAACTGGGCAGCACCCATGTAAAAAGGGCAGCCGGCGATTTCTCCCAAAAGCAGATCCCGACCGCCAACCTTGAACTCGCCCGCCACATAGCACATGGGAGCACTGCCATCACAACAGCCGCCCGATTGGTGAAACATCAATGGGCCGTGAACCTCCTTCAGCGTGTCGATCAACTTCTCGGCCGCAGAGGTGAGAACAACGCGTCGCGTATCCATGAAACATCGTCGGATCCCCGCCCCCCGACCACAGATGATCGGAGGGCGAAGTGGTTCCGCCTTCTGCTTTGTTTAAAAGAAACCAAGGGCGTTGGGGCTATAACTGACCAACAGGTTTTTGGTCTGCTGATAATGGTCGAGCATCATCTTGTGGGTTTCGCGACCGATGCCCGACTGTTTGTAGCCACCGAACGCGGCATGGGCCGGATAGAGATGGTAGCAATTGGTCCAGACCCGGCCTGCCTTGATCCCCCGGCCCATGCGGTAGGCACGATTGCCGTCACGGCTCCATACGCCGGCCCCCAGGCCGTACAGTGTGTCATTTGCGATGGCGAGCGCCTCCTCCTCCGTGGAGAATCGGGTCACCGACAGCACCGGCCCAAAAATTTCCTCTTGGAAAATGCGCATCTTGTTGTTGCCGGCAAAGACCGTGGGCTCCACATAATACCCTTTATCAAGGCCGCCACCCAACCTGGCCCGCTTGCCACCAAGAAGCAACTGGGCACCTTCCTGCTTGCCGGTATCGATGTAGGACAGGATCTTCTCCAACTGGTCGGAGGAAGCCTGGGCGCCGATCATGGTATCGGAAACCAATGGGTTGCCCTGCTTGACCTTCCGAACCCGTTCGATGGCCTTCTCCATGAAGGCGTCATAGATTGAATCCTGGACCAGGGCGCGGGAAGGACAGGTGCAGACCTCACCCTGGTTGAGGGCAAACATGGCAAAACCTTCCAAAGCCTTGTCCAAAAACGCATCGTTCTCAGCCATGACATCGGCGAAAAAAATGTTGGGTGACTTGCCACCCAATTCCAAAGTCACGGGAATGATGTTTTCCGAGGCATACTGCATGATCAACCGACCGGTGGTGGTCTCTCCGGTGAAGGCGATCTTGGCAATGCGGGCGCTGGACGCCAAAGGCTTGCCCGCCTCGGTACCGAAACCGTTGACCACGTTCAAAACGCCGGGAGGCAGCAGATCGCCCACCAGATCCATCAGGACCATGATCCCCATGGGTGTTTGTTCAGCCGGTTTGAGCACCACACAGTTGCCGGCCGCCAGGGCCGGAGCCAGTTTCCAAGCAGCCATCAAAACAGGGAAGTTCCATGGAATGATCTGTCCGACAACCCCCAGGGGTTCATGAAAATGATAGGCAACCGTCGTGGGGTCGAGTTCACAGATGCTCCCTTCCTGGGCACGCACGCATCCGGCGAAATATCGAAAATGATCGATGGCCAACGGCATGTCCGCCGCCAAGGTTTCGCGGATGGGTTTTCCATTATCAAGAGTTTCGGCATGGGCCAGGGCCTCCAGATTGGCCTCCATCCGATCAGCGATCTTCAACAGGATGGCGGCCCGCCCGGCGGCTGGCATTCGTCCCCAGGCATCTGCCGCACCATGAGCGGCATCCAGGGCTTTTTCAATATCCTCCGCTGTTGATCGGGCCACTTCACACAGCGGTTCCCCGTTGATGGGAGAAATATTCTCAAAATAGCGTCCCTTGACCGGCGGAACCCATTTCCCCCCAATATAGTTGTCGTAACGCGTCTTGAAACCGATGGTCTTGACCTTGTCGATGGCGCTGGAAAGCACGATGCTCCTCCTTCTGTCGATGTCTTCCTGTTGATATGGATCGGCCAGGCGTGAAATTCCCCGTATCCTCCCTCATTGCCGTTGGATCACTCCGGAAACAGACGTATCTGTAGAACATGATGCCCCTTGAGAACAAAAAGTCAACAGCGAAATCATATTGAAAATCATCAGTAGATGTTTCAAGATCAAGGCAACTGCCCTTGAACCCGTAAACAACGGATCAATGTACGAACGGTCCATTCAAACGGGGGTTTGTCGGAACATCAACGGGGTCCGTAACGCCCGCAGTTCCCCCCCATCCCTTTGGACACTTCCCAACCTTTGAAACCATGGGTAGGAAATCCCCCTTGAAGGCCCCATGAACCAAGTATATCTTTAACATGTTTGGATCGCGGATAGAGACGGTTCTTTACTGAGAGACCCCTCCCTTGACCCTTGAACCCGGAACACCGCCCGTCATGATGGAAAAACGTGATTATCTTCCGGATATTTCTGTCATCGTCTCCTGTTACAATCAGGGCCAATGGCTGGAACGCTGTATCCGCAGCATCAGCCATCAAAACGGCTTGGAACCCGAAGCATTTGAAATTTTAGTCATCGATGATGGCAGTACCGATCATACGCGTGACATCATTGCCAACCTGAGCATCTTGCGTAATTTGCGCGCGATCATTCATGAGAAAAACCAGGGCTTGCCCAATTCACTCAACCATGCCATTCAGCATGCCCTGGGTCGTTATATTGTCCGGGTGGACGCCGATGACTATGTGCAACGCAACTTTTTGTATATCATGAAATTGTTTCTCGATATGAATCGGGATTATCAAGCCGTTGCCTGCGACTTCCTGAAAGTCAACAGGCAAGAACAGGTGATCGGTCGATTCAATTGTTTTGAGGAAAAAATTGCCTGCGGCATCATGTTTCGTAAAGAATGCCTGTTTGACATCGGGTTGTATAATGAATCCTTCAAAATGCGTGAAGGGCATGAGTTGCGCAAACGTTTTGAACTCAAATATCGAATCGCTCGTCTTGAATTTCCGTTCTACCGCTATCGGATGCATGACTCCAATCGCACCAAGAACGAAGAAACGGTACGACATTTCGATGATCAATTACAGAAATCGTAACCCCCAAGGATTGGAGTACAGCGCATGTTGTTCATTGCCGAAGCGGGGATGAATCATAATGGTAATTTTGCCGTCGCCTACGAACTGATCCGCCAGGCCAAGGAGGTCGGTGCCGATATTGTCAAGTTTCAATTGGGCTGGCGGTGGGGGCCGGGAGAAATCAACCAGATTACTCCCGAGATCATTACCGAACTTAAACGATGGGCCGATTTCATCGAAATTGATTTGATGTTTTCGGTGATTGTTCCCGAAGCGTTCACCATGCTTCAACCGTTTGATCTGCCACGTTACAAGGTTGCTTCACGCACGGTCATAGATTACCCCGATCTGGTACGGCAAATCCTGGCAACCGGCAAGGAAACGTTTGTTTCTCTGGGCTTTTGGAATCAGGAGGGGCTGCCGTTTCCGCCCACCCATAATTTGCATTATCTTTGGTGTGTTTCAAAATATCCCACCGCTCCGTGGGACGTGAAAGGAATGCCCAAGGATTTTACAACCTCGCCTTTCATTGGCTATTCCGACCATACGTTGGGAATCGAATGCCCGCTATTGGCGATCAGCCGGGGGGCCAGGGTGATTGAAAAACATTTTACCCTGGACAAGTCAGACACCCATATTCGCGATCATGCCCTGAGTGCCACACCCGAGGAGTTTGCGCGGATGGTGACCCTTGGACGTGGGATTGCACGATATTTGGGTGTCGGTGCCTGAATCATTGGGTCAAAAAAATCTTTGGTGTCGCTCCAGAGTTTTGATCTTCATGGGTTGACCAACATCAAAACTCTGAGGGCAATCACCTTTCCTGGTGGATCCGACTGGAAAGGGGTGCATCCTGACGGAAATATTTTGCCCCCTTCTTGCTCCCATACGGACGCGTCGTCCTGGAAGAGAGCGTCTCAAAGGAGATCGCCCCAATACGTAAACCCGGGTTGAGCGCCAAAGGAAGGCGCCCTGCATTGAAAAATTCAAATGTAATATGTCCGTCCCAACCCGGATCAATGGAATGGGCCGTAATGTGTACCATCAACCCGACCCGGGCCAGACTGCTGCGTCCATCCAGCCAACCAACCAGATCATCGGCGATCCCGATCCGTTCCTGAGTCATCCCCAGGGCGAATTCACCGGGGTGCAGAAAAAATTGTTCATTCGCACCAATGACCAACGGTTCCATGCATGCTTCTGACACCGAATAAAGGCTTTCCTGATCAGAAAGATCAAGGTAGGGCATTTTGACATGGCGGAAGGTCTGGAACACGTTGCTCAAACGAACGTCAACCGAAAACGATCCAAAGCAATCGTCGGAAGGGATCGGATCGATGACAATCCGACCTTGATTCATGGCCGCAAGAATGTCCTGGTCGGATAAACGCACAGACAACCTTTTATGAATCCTCAAAAAAAACGGGCACGCCCATGATCAGCCCGCCCGCTTTCCAATAACACGATATGATTTAATGGCGGGAGCGACGGGACTTGAACCCGCGACCTCCGGCGTGACAGGCCGGCATTCTAACCAGCTGAACTACGCCCCCGTTGATTGGAGAATATAACCGCGAACCCAAGGTTCTGCAAGGCCAAAACCCTCAATCGTTCGATTTTCATACACCGTTGTTGATAAAGTTTATGGAATGGTAGGCGGAACAGGGCTTGAACCTGTGACCCCCGGCTTGTAAGGCCGATGCTCTCCCAGCTGAGCTACCCGCCCCGACTCTGTTGCCAACATGAATATCCAATCAAGCAACAGCGTCCTTCAATCCCTTCCCTGGACGAAACTTTGGCTGTTTGGCAGCGGGAATTTGAATTTCAGCACCGGTCCGTGGATTGCGTCCCGTACGCGCCGCCCGCTCCGAAACACTAAATGTTCCAAATCCAACCAGACTGACTTGATCCCCTTTTTTCAAAGCCCCCTCAATCGCGACCAGAACAGCATCGATGGCTTCCGCCGATTGAACCTTGGTCAGACCTGTCTTGGATGCTACGGCATCAACGAGTTCGGTTTTGTTCAAAGGACTACCCTCCCCATGTTTGGTCTTGATTATATGGCCCCCAGACGAAGCCCTTGGTTTGATCCGAATGTGCAAATACCGGAAAAGCCCACGCAAACCCTGTACATCGCTTGGTATATGACGCAAGCGCGCGCAGTGTCAAGTTTCTTTTTCAATGGGTGATGGAAGGAGGCTCCACACGGGCAATTTCTTCGGGAAGAACCGCCGCCGGAGCGACCTTTTCCTCCTGAGCTTCTTTTTTATCCGTGGAAATCTCGCGAATCAACGCCATTCTCAACACTTCATCCATGTGACTGACGGGATGGACCTCGATATCCTTGAGAATCGTCAAAGGAATTTCTTTCAAATCCTTAACGTTTTCATGAGGAATCAACACATGTCGAATCCCCGCCCTATGGGCGGCGAGCAGTTTTTCCTTCAGTCCACCAATCACCAAAACCCGACCCCGCAGTGTGATTTCGCCTGTCATGGCCACATCCTTGCGCACCGGAATGCCGGTGAGAATACTGGCGATGGTGGTGGTGATGGCAATGCCTGCCGAAGGGCCATCTTTGGGCGTCGCCCCTTCAGGGACATGAATATGAAAATCATGCTTTTGAAAAAAGTCCTCGGCATTCATGCCCCAATCCCGTGACCGGGAACGGGCATAGGTCATGGCCGCCTGAGCTGATTCCTGCATGACATCACCCAACTTGCCGGTGATGGTCAACTTGCCCTTGCCATCCAAAATCGAAGCCTCGATGGAAAGCAGCTCGCCACCCACCTCGGTCCAGGCCAATCCCGTGGTCACGCCGATCAAGTCGGTCTCTTCCGCCAAACCAAAGCGATATTTCTTGACCCCCAGATATTTGCCCAATCCCTTGGCACCGATGCTCAATCCTTCGCGTCCCTCCTCGGTCAACAGGATGCGCGCCGTCTTGCGGCACAGGCTGGCAATTTCCCGCTCCAGATTTCTGACCCCCGCCTCCCGGGTGTAGTAGCGGATGATGTCCAGGATTCCCCCCTCGGAAAGGTGGAATTCCCCTTCGGATAGACCATGGGCTTCCATCTGCTTGGGGATGAGATATTTCAGCGCAATACGCAATTTTTCCTGTTCGGTATAACCCGCCAGGCGAATGACTTCCATGCGGTCAAGCAACGGCCGGGGGATGTTCAAGCTGTTGGCGGTCGTCAGGAACATCACCTGTGACAGATCATAATCAACCTCCAGATAATGATCATTGAAGGTATTGTTCTGTTCCGGATCCAACACCTCCAGCAATGCCGAAGAAGGATCCCCCCGATAATCGGAACCGACCTTGTCAATTTCATCAAGCAAAAACAGCGGATTGTTGGAACCCGCCTTTTTCATCGACTGGATGATCTTGCCAGGAAGCGAGCCGATGTAGGTTCGACGATGCCCGCGAATCTCCGCCTCATCACGAATGCCACCCAGCGACATGCGAACATATTCCCGCCCCGAAGCGCGGGCAATCGATTTGGCCAGAGAGGTCTTGCCGACACCCGGAGGCCCCACCAGACACAAGATCGGACCCTTGATCTTCTTGACCTTCTGTTGCACCGCCAACTGTTCCAGAATCCGTTCCTTGACCTTTTCCAATCCCCAATGATCTTCCTCAAGAATGGCTTCCGCCTCCTTGAGGTCATGCTTGAGTTCGGTTGACTTGCTCCAGGGGAGCGACACCAACCAATCCACATAATTGCGCACGACTGTGGCTTCTGCCGACATCGGCGCCATCTGCTTGAGCTTCTTAAGCTCCCCTTCCGCCTTCGTCTTGGCCTCTTCGGTCATCCCAACTTCATTGATGCGATTGGCCAGTTCGTTCAGCTCATCCTTGTCATCATCCCGGTCTCCCAACTCCTTTTGAATCGCCTTCATCTGCTCGTTGAGATAATAATCCCGGTGACTCTTCTCCATCTGCCGTTTGACCCGGCCCCGCACCCGCTTTTCAACCTGCAAGACATCGATTTCCTGTTCCAACGCCAGCAATAACCGCTCCAGGCGGTCATAAACCGTATCCAGTTCCAACAGTTCCTGCTTGTCGGGAACCTTGAGATTGATGTGGGTTGCGGCAATGTCGGCCAGACGCTCCGGATCCTCCAGGGATTGAAACGTCATCAACACTTCGGGTGCCAGCTTTTTATTCAGCTTGGCATAAGCTTCAAACTGGGCCACCACCGTGCGCATGATCGCACGCGCCTCGGTCAGGTCGCCCTGCTGCGTTGGAATATATTCCGCTTCCACCTGGAAAAACGGATCCATCTGCACATAACGCTTGATGCGCATGCGCCGATTGCCTTCTACCAACACCTTGACCGTGTTGTCAGGCAATTTCAATACCTGAAGGATGGAACCTTCAACGCCGATGTCGTAAATATCCGCTTCTTCAGGATTGTCGGTTGCAGGATTTTTCTGGGTAACCAGCAGAATGCGCCGATCCTCCTCCTTGGCGGTCACGGCATCCAAGGCTCGGATCGACCGTTCCCGCCCCACAAACAGCGGCACGATCATCTGCGGAAAGACAACGATATCGCGCAAGGGCAGCACCGCAATCCTGACGGTGTTGCCCGATGCGCCGAGTGACATGCTCATGGTGGTGTGGCCTTTCTCAAGCCTGGGCCTCCATCTGTCGCTCTTCGTAGATCAGCAGAGGCTCGGCTTCGTTGTCGATTGCTTCCTGATTGACCACCACTTCCCGAACATCGGGCAGCGAAGGTATGTTGTACATGACATCCAGCAATACCGTTTCCAAAATCGCCCGCAAGCCACGGGCCCCTGTTTTCAGCTTCACCGCCTTGGCTGCAACCGCCTTCACCGCTTCTGCGGTAAACGTCAGTCGTACCCCTTCCAACTCCAACAGTTTACGATATTGTTTGATCAATGCACTCTTGGGTTCTTCCAGGATCCGGATCAACGCCGCTTCATCCAGATCGGTCAACGTGGCAATCACCGGCAGCCGACCGACAAATTCCGGAATCAAACCAAATTGGATCAAATCCTCGGGTTCCAGGAGCGGCAATAGATCATTGATCTCCCGATCACCCGCAGTAAACTTGACCTCGGCACCAAACCCGATCCCATGATGCTTGTTGGAACGACGTTCAATCACCTTGCCCAAACCATTGAATGCACCACCGCAAATCACCAGAATATTGGTGGTATCAACCTGGAGGTATTCCTGTTGCGGATGTTTCCGGCCTCCCTGGGGCGGGACATTGGCAATCGTCCCCTCGATGATCTTCAACAGTGCTTGTTGCACCCCTTCGCCCGACACGTCCCGGGTGATCGAAGGGTTGTCCGACTTGCGGGAAATCTTATCGATTTCATCAATGAAGACGATCCCCTTCTGCGCTTTCTCGACATCATTGTCCGCCGCCTGGAGCAAACGTAAAATGATGTTTTCCACATCCTCACCCACATACCCCGCTTCCGTCAGGGTCGTGGCATCGGTGATGGTAAAGGGGACATCAAGAATCCGGGCAAGGGTCTGGGCCAACAAGGTTTTGCCCGAACCCGTGGGACCGACCAGCAATATGTTGGACTTGGCGATTTCCACCTCATCATTGCTGCTGCTGTTGCCCGGACCCAACCGTTTGTAATGATTATAAACCGCGACCGACAGAACCTTCTTCGCATGATCCTGACCGATCACATGATCATCAAGGATTTCCTTGATTTCCTGTGGTGTGGGAATACCTCCCTTTTGCTTGCCTTCAGCCCCGGGACCTTTTTCTTCCTTTATGATATCCTGGCAAAGATCCACGCATTCGTTGCATATGAATACCGACGGCCCGGCAATAAGTTTACGTACCTCATGCTGTGTCTTGCCGCAGAAGGAACAATGAAGAACGCTTCCTGATTCCGATCTTTTTTTTGCCATGATTTCTCTCGATCTGAAAGTACCGTCTTCTATCTTCAGACTTGGGCGTTGAACACGGCACCACCCAAATCATTGATCCGGTGGCACCTCCCTTTTTTCAATCACCTTGTCCGCCAGTCCATATTCGCAGGCTTCCTGCCCACTCAAAAAATAATCCCGCTCCGTATCCTTGACGATTCTCCGCATGGGTTGGCCAGTATGCTTGACCAGAATGCCGTTCAAACGTTCCCGAACTTTTGCCATTTCCCTGGCATGAATCTCAATTTCGGTCGCCTGCCCCTGATAACCACCCAAAGGTTGATGAATCATCACCCGTGAATTGGGCAAAACCAACCGCTTTCCCGGACTGCCGGCGGCCAACAACACCGCCCCCATGCTCGCTGCCTGACCCAGACACAACGTACTGACATGGGGACGGATGAATTGCATGGTATCGTAAATGGCAAGACCGGCTGTGACATGCCCACCTGGAGAATTGATATACAGATGAATATCCTTCTCCGGGTTTTCCGACTCCAAAAATAAAAGTTGCGCGATCACCAGGTTGGCAACGTTGTCATCGATGCTGCCGATCAGAAAGATCAAACGCTCTTTCAGGAGACGGGAGTAGATGTCATAGGCACGCTCTCCGCGGTTGGTGGTTTCCACCACCATTGGAACCAAATTCATCCATCACCTCGTCATTGTTCCAAATGCAGGATTCAAACCAAAGGAGACACAAGACCGCAACTTATTGTCTTTCAAAGAGATCTGCCAAAAGGCATCATGTCGGAAACGTTCCATGGGGCCAGAAATACCACTAAAGCGGAACAAAAAGTGTCAGCCCGGCAGGATCTTCCCACTTCATGCTTTTTGCCCACCGATCAATTCATCCAAGCTGCATGGTTCCAGGGTCACGGTGCTGTTCTTGATGATCCAATCGACCACCATCTCCTGAAGTACCGTATGGCGCAAACTTTCCATCCGCTCCTGGTCTTGACGTACCATGCGCCGTACCTCGGCAGCCCGATCCCCAAACGCCACCGTCATTTCATTCAAACGTTCCTCGACCAGGGCCTCATCCACCTCAATTTTTTCCTTGTCGGCAATGCTGGCCAACACCAGTTCAAGACGAACCTGTGTTCCCGCCGATTGGCCAAACAATTTGAGCAGCTGTTCGTCATCGACCCCCATCTTGGAGACATCGATCCTCCGTGCCTGATATTCCCGTTTCATTTGCGCCAGCATGTTTTGCCGTTCGCGTTGTTCCAGTCGGCTGGGAATTTCAAAAACGTTGGCCGCCAACAAGGCATCGTACACCGCTTTCTGCACCTTCTTTTCCGAATCAACCGACGCGTCCCGTTCCAAACGTTCCCGGATCATTTCGCGCAGCTTGACCACCCCCCCTTCGACCACACCCGCCTTCTTGGCCAGTTCATCATCCAATTCGGGGCGAATCCGGGCACGAACTTCGTGAATGGTGCATTGAAACACCGCATCCTTGCCCGCCAAATCCTGCTTGCCGTAGTCGGCGGGAAAAGTCACCTTCACCTCCCGCGCATCACCCCCCTTGGCGGCGATGATCTGGTCTTCGAAACCGGGAATGAACTGACCGCTCCCAAGTTCAAGGACATACTTCTCCGCCTTGCCCCCTTCAAACGCAGTGCCGTCGACAAACCCCTCGAAATCCATCACCACCTGATCCCCCTTGGCCGCTTCGCGTCCGGGAGTCGTTTCAAAACGGCTGTGACTGTTGCGGATTTCCTCCACAACCTTGTCAATGTCCGCCTCGGTGATGTCAACCTTGGGTTGCGTCAGTGCCAGTCCGGTATATCCCGTCGGTTCGACCTTGGGATAGATCTGAATACTGGCGCTGTAGGTAAAATCCCGCCCCCGTTCCAGCTTGCCAAAGACCAGTTCAGGTTGATCCACCGGATTGAGCTCATGTTTAGACAATGTTTCGGGAAAACTTTCCCGAAAAAACGCCTCGGCGATGGTGCTGGTGATGTGATCCTTGAACCGGGCTTCCAAAACTTTTTTGGGAACCTTGCCGGGACGAAACCCGGGCAAACGGACCGTGGTTGACAACCGGGACAGTTCCTGATCGATCCGCCGGTCCACTTCGACCGCCGCCAGGACAAATTTGAGTTCCCGATCAAATGTGGCTTTCTCTTCTATGGTGACTTCCATGTATTCATGCTTTGGCTGATCGTTGCTGGGAAAATCAGAATAACCTTCCGGAACAGGCTTTTCAACCGTCTCGTGCCCCGTTGACGGTGATTCCTCCGGCTTGGCGTGGCATCATCCGGGCCGCCCCATGGACAACCCGGAATGAAATCGATGGTACGCATTCTTGGAACAAAGTGCCATTCAGGCAGAAAAATCAACACCCTGGCAGGCTGCATCCCTCCCCCGTCCAGCGAAGGGATGCACAATCAAGATCAAAACCTTGGGAACAATTCTTTTTCATTACCGCGGAAACGGAAACTTTTACCATGATCATTCTTCAAGCAAGGATATCCACGCTGCCAAGATGTGGGCCACCCGGAACGGATGGGGGGTTGCGGGCAGCACGTGCATTGGCACGGATTTCCGCCGAATCCTGAGGCGGCGTGAAATGGGCGTTACGGCTGAACCGAAGCGTCTCCCCAGCCAATTTGGGTGGCGTCGTCCGGGGATTACGGCTTGCCTGCTGAATTTCATCCGCCTTGTCCCGTGGCGTCACACGGGCTTCGTTATTGGCGATTTTGGTCCCTTTCGCCAATTGCCCAACGCCACCAGCGTAAAAATTGAGGGTTGGGCCATGAGAGTTTTGCAACAGGGGGCTTGAGATTTCACCGATCGAAGGCATGGCAGATTGACTCCTATTTCTTGATCCTGACCACTTGAGATGAAGCACCGGAGGGAGCCATCCGGAAGATCAGGGCGGCATTGAAAAAACGCACCAAACATGAACACTGACAATTATTGAAAGCATAACCAAAAAATTAAAGAAAGTCAATGCAGGATCCTGCAACCCGACCCATTGGACCGGGCAAGTGGATTCCGCCAAAGGTTTCCCCAAACTTTATGACGCGGCATCATAGCAGAGCCATCCACGGGAAAGTAGGAGAAACTTTTGAAATTCTAAGATTGTTTTGCCGCCTGAACCGTATTGGCCAACAGCATGGCGATGGTCATTGGACCCACCCCCCCGGGCGAGGGGGAAATGGCGCTTGCCCGGGGTTGGACCGAAGCGAAATCGCAATCGCCACACAGAGAACCATCCGCCAGACGGTTGGTACCGACATCGATGACCACCGCCCCCTTCTTGATCCATGAACCCTGAACGAAACGGGGCCGACCAACCGCAGCGACGACGATGTCACCCAGGGCAACGACCTTTTCCAGTTGATGGGTACGGGAATGACAGAGGGTCACCGTGGCATGCGCCTGTAAAAGCATCATGGCGACCGGTTTGCCGACGATATTGGAACGACCGATGACCACCGCATGTTTTCCGGCGGGGTCCACCCCCGCGGCTTCGATCAAAGCCATGACCCCCATGGGGGTGCATGGACGCAGACCGGGACGACCGATGGCCAGGAGACCTGCATTCAGGGGATGAAAACCATCCACATCCTTTTCCGGGGCGATGGCCTGGATGATCTGCGCTTCACGAATCCGGGGTGGAAGGGGCAATTGGACCAGAATGCCATGAACCCTTGGATCCTGGTTGAGCAGCGCGACTTGTTCAAGCAACGTTTCCTCGGAGGTGTCGGCCGGGAGTTCATGTGAAAATGAGGCGATCCCGACATCGGAACACGCCTTTTTCTTCATGCGCACATAAACCTCGGAAGCGGGATTGTTCCCGACCAGAACCACCGCCAGACCTGGAACGATGTGGCGGCTCTGATTCAGGGTGGCAACCTCCACCGCCAACCGGGCGCGAAGGTCTGCGGCAATCTTTTTTCCATCGAGAATCTGTGCCATGGTTGCCCCGGGTCTGGTGATCATGATGACCAAGAAAAAAATGGATCTGATGAATTCGCCAAAGGTTTTTATTTTTTATCCTTGAGATTTTGCAAGGCAGGCACCTTCAGCCATAAAGATATCCATCAAAAAAACAAAGGCCCGGGAAACTTCGTTCCCCAGATCTCCAGTGCGAAAAGGTAAAACAAAGTCAAAGTCAAAGTCAAAGTCAAAACCCCGGGGGCAATCCCTCAAGCCCCCTTTTTTCTTTCAATATTTATTTAAAATCATTATATTGCAGTGAAACGATGTATTTACCCGCATTTAACGCCAGAAGAGCCCTTTTTTTTCTTGATCATAATAAATTACGGATGGAACATGTGGACCCCATTGCGCCCCTGTTGCTTCACCTTGTACAAGGCATTGTCGGCCTCCTTGACCAGATGATCCAGCGTGGGACAATGCTGGTGATTGGAAATGCCAATACTGACCGTTACCCGCAACCCATCCACTTCCATCTGGGAAATTTTCTGCCGAAACCGTTCGGCAGCCTCCATTACCTGCTGCGGTTGGGTATTGGGAAGAATGACTGCAAATTCCTCACCCCCATAGCGGCAGCAGCTATCGACGGCTCGAAAATGATTTTTCATCACTTTGGCCAGGTGGATCAACACCCGGTCACCCTGATCATGACCATACTGGTCGTTGAACCGTTTGAAATGATCGACATCAATAATGAGGAACCCAAAATTATGGCGATATCGATCTGCCCGGCTGAACTCGCTTTGAAGCAATTCATCCAGGCGTCGTCGATTGAGCAATCCGGTCAAGGCATCCGTATACGACAGGTTGCGCAGTTTCTCCTCCAGTTGCTTTTCAGCCGTCACATCACGCAACAATGCCATGGAACCAATCAAATTCCCCTGGGAATCCTGAATGGTGGCGGCATGGATATTGAGTACCTTCTGGTTGTAGACCACGGTCGTTGGAATATCGATGCTCGAACGCTGTACCGAACTGGCAACAAATTCAGGATCGTCCAAAATATGGGTAAAACCATCCTCGACGATTTGTTGCTGCGTTTTCCCCAGCAACACCTCGGCCGCCGGATTGACCAACACCACACCCCCCGTGGAATCAGTCGAAATAATCCCCTCGCGTGCCCCGAGCAGAATGGTATTCAATTTGTCCCGTTCCTGTTTAAGCCCCGAATGAGCATGCTTCAACTGCTGACACATCTGGTTGAAAATCTGCGCCATGTCGCCAATTTCATCGTGTCCCGCGACGGGAACCCGGTGATCGAGATCACCCTGGGCCATGCGGGACATGGCATCACTCACCCGGGCTATGGGCCGGACCACCGAACGACGCACCACCAAAATCATCAGAGTCAGCGCCAGACTGGAGAGCACCATGATCATCGATCCCTGGAAGAGAATCCGGTTCAGGTTGTCCGTCTCGACCGTAATATCAAAATAAATCTCAAACGCACCCTGAAACTGGTTGTCGATCATGATGGGAACATAGGTTTCAACGACACTGATGGATAACGGTTCCCCTTCCATCGAGTTCTTTTCCTTGATCACCGTCTTGGACAAAATTTCTCCCTTGGCAACGACCTGATGAAAATAATCATGCTTGTTGGCTTGACCGATCTCACTTAAATCCGATGAATGGATGATTTTGCCACGGGCATCGAACAACCGACTTTTGAATAGACCGAAATCATTCGAAATTTTTATGATTTCTTCGTCAAATGCGGCGGCAAGGGGGTGAATGCCGGATCCATCAACGACAATCAATCGTTGCAGGTGCGTGGCGATCCGGATTGCGGACTGTTCGGTTTGTTTCAGCAACAAAGTTGTAACATTGGGAAACAAGATAAAAATAGCATAGGATGGTACGATGACCGTTGCCAACAGGGAGAGTAGAAAACTGTTCCGCAAAAAACGATATTTCAGCATTGGTGGCGCACCATGTCTGAAGAAGCATGTTATGATCCCATCAGTAAATTCTACTACGCGGCACCTGTGAGAAACAATGGTTTAAAATGAACATTTATTTAAGTGAAATATTTCCCTTTTCCAGTTCGAATAAGGAATGGACGAAAGAACCATGTCGATCAGGGTTGATTATTTGATTGTCGGCGCAGGAATCATCGGCATCAATATCGCGCTGGAGTTGCGACGGCGTTTCCCCAACGCGGTGATCGCTCTGGCCGACAAGGAAGCGGGTGCCGGCCACCATGCCAGTGGTCGCAACAGCGGTGTTCTGCATGCCGGTTTCTACTATCCTGCCGACTCCCTGAAAGCCCGGTTCACCCGTGAAGGCAACCGCCTGATGCGGGAATATTGTCTGGAACATGGATTACCCATCAACCCATGCGGCAAGCTGGTCGTGGCGGTATCGGAACAGGATTTGGCGGGGGTCGAACAATTGAAGGAACGGGCGCGGGCCAATCAGGTGATCCTGGAATCCATGAATCCCGCCACGGCCAAAAAAATGGAACCGGCATTACAAAACCCTTTGGCGGTATTGTATGCCCCGGCAACCGCCGTGATCGATCCCAAGGCGGTCATGGCAAGCCAGTTGACGCAAGCGGCGACGGCGGGGATCAAACTTTTTTTCCATGCCCCTTTCCGGGGCCGTACCGCAACGGGAATCCGGATCGGTCACGAAGTGATGACATGTGGTTACTTCATCAATGCCGCCGGTCTGTACGCCGATCAGATCGCCCGGAATTTCGGTTTTTCCAAGGACATGGCCATACTTCCATTCAAGGGATTGTATCTGAAACTGGGGATGAAACCGGACAAAATCCGCACCCATATCTATCCGGTACCCGACTTGAACAACCCTTTTCTGGGGGTCCATTATACCGTCACGGTCGATGGCGGCATCAAGATCGGTCCCACCGCCCTGCCCGCCCTCTGGCGCGAACATTATCGGGGATGGTCAGGGTTCAACCCCATTGAAATGATGGATATTCTTGTTCGCGAAGGACGATTGTTCCTGAACAACCGGTTCGGGTTCCGTCATCTGGCCTTGCAAGAAATGAAAAAAATGAGCAAACGGACCATGCTGCAATTTGCCTCGGCATTGGCAATCCCTCCTGGACCCATCGATGCCTGGCACTGGGGACCGGCAGGCATCCGGGCACAACTGATACGCCTTGGCGATCATTCCCTGGTGATGGATTTTCACTTTGAAGGCGATCAACGGTCGTTTCATATCCTCAATGCGGTTTCTCCAGGATTGACCTGCAGCATTCCGTTTGCCCGCCATGCGTGTGATCGAATCGCCTCACTGATGGCAGGAAACACCTGAGATTCCAAATCATTGGGATTTTTGAAAAACCATGACCCCGCCCAAACAAAACCCAAGGTTGGCAAAAGAGCGGACGCACCTCATGAATCCTACCGTCAAACCGCCTCGTTCAACTCAATGGGTCGATCACCCATCCAGACCACAGGAACCCACCATGGTTGCTTGACCTTATTGGGTTTGGCTGATCAGGCCCCATACCACCAGCCAGCCACCAAGAACCGCCACAAACGTTAAAACAATATTGGAAATGATTTTCCGCCGATGGAGGCATTGCAAGGGGGTTTTACACTTGAACATGGAGGTTACACTGCCTTCTATAATTCTTATTATTTATAAGCCGATCCAGAATCGCCCTTTCCCACTCATTGATCGGGATCGATCCGGCAAACAGCACCATGGTGACATCATACACAATCCAGGAAAAAGTTAGCAAGCGTTCATAAACCTCTTCAAGGAAATATCTCCCTTTTTTTATCTTTGATCAAGAAGTATGAACCAGAGATCCGGATCCCCCCACCAAAAAGTCACACCGGGCCATTATTGTCTCTTATAATAAAGACCGACTTTCCCGATAAACATTCATGCGCTATTTAAACCAAACTTCCAATAAGGTCAATGCCCTGACCGTTTTTTTAATCCTCCTCTTCCATGTGGCGGTCCACGGCGCTCCGCACCTGTTGCTGACGGGCGTCATTATCCTGACGATTTGTCACATTTTCTACCATTTAATGACGGGACGTTGGCTGGGCGGAAATTCGTAACGAACAAAAAATCAGACGTTCAATCTTGCCAGAGGTGAGCGACATTCAAGGAAATCATCAAGGGAATACAAAAAAAAAGTGGCCCGGCAGCTACAGCCATCGGGCCAGAGAGAGAGAGGGGTAATACCCTTCTCTCTAGCAATCGACATGCCATAGATATTCACGGCTATGTTTTTTCGGAACGGCGCCGGTGTTTTTGCAGCCGGGCTTCAGCCCGACCGAGTTCCCGTCCCAGATAGAGGGCGTGGGCAATATCGGAAAGGGCCAGGTCAGCCGCCAATTGCCGTTCCAATGCTTCAGCGCTCTGGCCGGAATAACGATGCAGACGCTGCCCTTCAAAACGATGGTCCACCACGATCATGGCCTGTTCTTCATCGACCGATACCAGAAAATCGCCGTGAGGATCGGGCTTGAAATAATCGCTGTCCATCCGTTCACGATTGCGAAATTCACAGATCGCCTGCGCCCGTTCCAGACCATTGCCCTGGGGATCGATACTGATGGAATGGCTGATGAGGGTGATCGCCCCCGGGACCATGGCGACGGCCTGACTGACATGACGTTGGATGGCGATGAGTCCGTACACATTTTCGGGCCAGGCACGCAGGGCGTTATGGGTACGGAACACCGCTGTCAGTGTCAGGTGCTGGTCAAATTTGCGAAAGAACAGGGAAACCAGACAGGGATGACCTTCGTTGGGGATCAGCAGATCCCGGGCGGTATCCCACAGGGCGATATAGACGTGACGGGATTCGGCATGGTCCCGAAGCATGACAATTGCCCGGGCCAGGGTATCGGCATTGCGGGTGGGGTCTCCATGACCAAAATAGCGACGCAGCCGGTGTCCATAGCCGTAATGTTGATTGGGGGGGAGTTCAGAATCGAGGATTCGGCGTTGATACTCCTGAAACTGCCCCAGGGAAAAACCATGCTCCCGGAGAACCGCATCCGATTCTTCCCTGGGATGAAGGATGGTGGCTTTCACCGTCTGCAACTCGATACGCTCTTCCCCCCGGCCCAGATCGACCCGATGGCCAAAGCGGTAGAGTCGAAAAATCAATTCTTTCCAGGCTTCCATGGGGGTATGGGCCAGAATGGTGTGACTGCGCGGATCGGAAGGGAACCGTATCAGTGCCAGGGTCGGCATGGGAATCGAGCGCCGTTCTCCAACCATGACCTTTTGCGGCGGCAACCCGGCAAAGAAATCAATGATTTTTGCCGCCGCCCCGGGCATCGCCGGAGTCCCGCCATCCACAATGTTCAACCGGTCATGAAAATCCCAGGGCTGGATCGCACCGTCCATTTTGTGCAAGGTGCCGACAATTTGATGGACCGATGCCCCAAGGCAGGTCGTCAATTCCAATCCGTGCTGGAAAAAACCCAGAAGGTGTTCCCGTGACCGCCCCAGATCAACCCCGAACAGCAGCAGATGGTTCAATTGCGGGTTATACAGAAGATTGCGCAACAACTCAGGCAATCCCTCCCCATAAAGGGTTCCGATCACTGCGATCCGGGAGGTGGAAGGATCGAGGTCGATGTGGGCGGCGGCAACATGGTCCTTGACCACCTTGATCGGCGACCAAAGCGTAACGATCCCGACATCGCCCTCGGGATTGATCAGGTCAAGTTTATCCTGGTAATAAAGGGGGATGAATTCCATCGAATGCACGGCCTGAGGTTTTTCGCTGACTGCAACTCACATGTATTTTTCGACACGATTGCGACCTTGGGTCTTGGCTTCATACAATGCCTTGTCCGCCCGCTCGGTCAACGTCCGGATGGAATCCTCCCGTTTCGCCTGTGAAACCCCAAAACTGCACGTCACACGCCCTACCTTGGGAAAGCGCTCATTTTCGATCAATCGCCGCAACTTTTCCGCCAGCTTGCACGTCGCATTCACATCATTGAGGGGAGAAACCACCATGAATTCCTCTCCCCCCCAACGGGCAACGATGTCCTCGATCCGAACATTCTCTCGTAATACTTTGGCAAATTTCCGCAACACATCATCACCCACCTGGTGACCATAAGTGTCGTTGATTTTCTTGAAATAATCGATGTCCCCCAAAATCACCGAAATGGGAAGGTTGTGCCGCCTGGCACGATGCAACTCCGCCTCCAAAACCCCCTGCAACCGAGCGCGATTGCATACCCCGGTCAGGGCATCGGTAAATGCCTGCGTCTCCAACTGCCGTTTTTCATTTTCGATATGGGTAATGTCAATGAAGGAAAACAAATGCCGATTCTGCTCCGGCAATGAATTGGTCTTGAGCGCAAAAGGAACCAGCATTTCCGATTGCTGGTTTTTCAAATAGATGATGGAAAATTTTTCCGGTGTCCCCATCAACAGGTCCAGCCAATATCCCTCTTCATTGATGCTGCGACCCTCGGCATTGAACATCAGATCGCCCGCGTTCTTGACCACCTCATTGAAATGATCAATGGAAGAAAACCCGAGAAAATCGAGAAAGGCATGGTTGACATATTCGACACAACCCGCAGTAATGACCATGAGCAGATTGGGCTGGGCATCGAGGAGAAAACGGACATAACGATTGGCCTCCTCCTTTTGCCGGTTGCTGAACAGGAGTTGCGCACATTTTTCCACCGCTTCGATCAGAAACCGGGGATTGGTTGGTTTCAACACATAGCGGTCAATCCCCAGATCGATGGAACGGATGAAATATTCATCATCATTGTGCGCCGTCATCACCACAATGGGGATGTCCCGGCTTTTGTCCCGAATCGCCTTGGCCATCACCAATCCATCCATCTCCGGCATCATGATATCCGTCACGACGATGTCGGGATTGATGGCGTAGAATTGTTCCAAACCCTCACGGCCATTCTCGGCAATCACCAGATTGCCAATGCGTCGCGAGAGAAACTTGACCATATGCACGCGGATGTCCGGGTCATCCTCCACATAAAGGAGGGTCAGTGATGACAGAAAGTCCTGGCTGGCGGTCATGAAAGCGGCTCGTTTCCAAAAAATTTGGATACTCAACAATCAACCCGGGCGGTCCATGGAGTTGAAAGGGGATTTCCCCATGGCATCCTCAGGCCAACCGTATCCGGTTCATGATAGAACCTGACCACAGTGAAAACAACAATCCATAGCCCGAAAATAAAATCAACCACTCCGCCCGAACCAACATCCACCCGTCAGGACATGGGCCAGAAATCGGCCAGCAAACGAATTTTGAACGCCAGGATTTCACGCCGGATCCCTTCGATGTTGACCACATGATCCGCCGCTTCCTGATAGAAGGGCAAACGACGACGCATGATGACCTCTTCACGCTCCGTCGCACTCAAAGGCGGACGGCGCGGATCGGCCGTCACCTTGGCAGCCAGTCGGGAAATATCCCCTTCAAGCCAGAATATCCGACCATTTTTTTTCAACACATCCATTTTACGATGACTGTAGATTTCACGGCCCTGATCATCCAGATCCACCACCACCCCGCCCCCCGTATCGATGATCACCTCATCCATGGCCGCCACCTTGTGCACGACCCGGGTTTCCAAATCCCTGAAGGCCCGCCAGTCGCCACCCACGCCGGCAAGGATTTCCGGAATCGTCCGGCCCTGATGTTCGTAGGAGATCAACGTATCGGTAGACATCACCGGACGTTTGGTCAACATGGAAAGCCTGCGGGAAAGATTGGATTTACCCGCACCACGCATCCCAATCAAAATCAGGTTCATGAAGTAGTCCCCTTCTCTGCGCGCAATTGCCGGATCCCCTTGATAAGAACCAATAACGAAGGGGTGACATGCATCAGCAGATCAAAAATATCGAGCGGACGACTCAAGGTACCATTGGCAAGCATCCTCAGTTTCTCCCAAAGATGCGGTTCCGGGGCAACCGGTGCGATGCCCATGAAAAAAGCGATGGCAACCAATGGCAGCCAGGGAATCCGATCAATGATCGCGAATAATGGTAACTTGTTTTCTTTCATGATATTTGCCAATCATGGTCATTGAAGGTTGCAATCCAGTAAACCTCTACCTTTCTATCCCATGACGCCGACAGGGGAAACCTTTTTTCGGACAAATTTGCATCCAACCCTCAAACGAAGGTTGACCCGCAACCATGATGCGCAACATAATGTGCCTGCTGGTGGTCACGGCATGCGGGTGTCGTCCAATGGTAGGGCCTAAGCTTCCCAAGCTTAAGACGAGGGTTCGATTCCCTTCACCCGCTCCAATATCCCCCTCTGGATCAATTTTTGATCACAACCTTTCCGTCACCTTCCCCCATATCTTGAGCAAAAATTGTTTGGCGGTCATCTTACGGATCGATTGGTAACGGACATGACCCCGGGGGCTGGTCAGATACCAACGCACCAGTCTGAACGCTTGGGGAATGATCATGCACAATTGAACCGTCAGGCGATGAATCGGTGAATCGCGCCAAAGTTCCAGATTGACCATATCGGCGTACATGGCAATCTTCTCTTTGTGACTGGAAGAATAATTCAAGGCCGAAAGGCTGTAATAATTGCTGGGCCGGACCTTGGGATCGAACAGCCCCATCTCCATGACCCGACCATACAGTTGCGTCGCAGGAAGGGGATAAAAGGTCGTGGCCTGAGCGCTGTCAGGCTGGATGGTTTGCAACAGGCGGATGCTTTCCCGCATCACCGCTTCCGATTGGTCTGGCATCCCCATCATCACAAACGCATGGGTACGAATCCCATATTCCCGCATCAAACGGTAACTGTCGAGAATTTTACGGTCCGGCATGTTGCGTTTGAGGATCAGCTTGCGAAATTCTTCATCACCGCTTTCAATTCCGATGGAACAGGACCAGGCCCCTGCCTCCTTGAGGTCGCGAACCCGGT
Source organism: Magnetococcales bacterium DCbin4 (assembly GCA_002753735.1). Lineage (GTDB taxonomy): Bacteria > Pseudomonadota > Magnetococcia > Magnetococcales > UBA8363 > UBA8363. The sequence goes on along the minus strand of PEAN01000007.1, from coordinate 32,455 downwards.
TTTCGCGGATCAGTTCGGGACGCTCCATGAAAATGAAAGGAGTCCGCTTTCCGCCAAGATGGTCCCGCAATTCAGCGGTCCGTCTGTCGGAAGTCATGACGACCTCATCGATGAAATACATCATATCCATCCCATAGCGGGATGAAAACGCATCCATTTCCCGCCGCAACTGCAAGGCGTTCTTTTCACGCCGCCATTTACCCGCCCCCTTGTTGATCTCCATCAAGGCCGCATTGCTGCAATAGGTACACAGATAAGGACAGCCGCGGCTCCCTTCAAACACGCCACAGACCTTGGCTCCTGGAACCAGACGCAGAAAACAATGATCGGTATAGTGCCGTTCATCGAACAATTCATAATGGGGGATGGGGGCGAGGGCCAGATCAAACATCGGACCGACGGGATTTTTGACCAGTTCCTCCCGATGCTGGAAAAAAACATTGGGCAGTTCACGAATCCGTTCCACACGCCCCTCAGCCATGACCCGCGCCATGGCCAGACAGGCATCTTCGCCATCGCCCATCACCCCATAATCGACCAGCGGTGCCACCTCCTGCGGAACATAGGTGGCATGAGGCCCCCCGGCCACCACAAGGGTATTGCCCTTGCGGTCCCCCACCGCCTCCAGAATGGGCAGTGCCGCAGAAAATTCCAGCGTCCGCAATGAAATCCCAACCATGTCAGGATGCCATCGATCCATCTCTTCCATGACCACCCGCACCCACTGGTCCACTTCATGAAAGGTCAGATCGCATACCGCAACATCCACTCCGTGATGTTTCAGATGGGAACCCAATGCCAAAATACCCATCTGCGGTGTTCTGGGCCGGGTAATGTTGGGATAGATGAACATGAATCGCATGGCATTCAATCTCCGCTAATCACCACCTGTGTCATTGTAGAACGATGGGTAGGATCATCCATTCAGAAACCAAGGAATTCAGCGGCTTCAAGCCGGATCGTCGCGCCTTGGCGGAATGGGTCGAGGAGTGGGAAGCCGGGATTGTCGTCATGCAAGCACCGGCATCTAATTGAGGAACCCCTACACCGCCCTTGAACCGAACGGAATCATTGCTCTGGAAGTCAATGCCCGCCATATCAAAAAGATTCCCGGTCGCAAAATCGATGAATGGAGCCATCAATCTGATCCAGACAATGCCGGGAATCGACGAAGCTGGCGCAGCCATGTTCATTGTCGGAATCGGTGTGGAGATGGAGACGTTCGAGTCGTCGGATCGTTTGGCATCATGGGCATACGTCTGCCCGGGAAACAACGAACAGGATGCCATTCTGCTCGATTCGATCAATAGAATAGCTCTTTTATTTTCAATGTCCGAATGACAGAATCAATGAACGGAGATTTAATAAACGCACCCTTGATTGAAAGTATGGCATCTTCTTAAAAAAGTCAAGGGCAAATCATGTACTAATAACTTTGAGTCATAACTCTAAATAATGACAAGGTGTTTCACCTGCCTTTCCGTTATGATTACAGCGATGAGATCATTCGATACATTCTGTTATATACTTCATCTACATTTAATTGGGCGGTAGCTGTAGAACATACGAATACAGACAAGGCATTGAAGAAGAAATGAGCCAAAGAGGTTGCCGTTTTGGATACACCCTATTGCCAACTACTGTAGGCAAAGTGAAATCCACGCATGACAAAACCATTCCAATGTTTACGATGGCTGTCGCCAGGAATTCAGGAAGATGGCCGAAAGATCGAGCCCCTTCTTGGAATGTAATCAATGATGGCTGCGATTTGCTGGGAACATTTTTCATCGTTGGTTCAAGATGAGTCCCTGAGCCTTTGAGATGAAGGCAAACCTCGATTGGCAGTTGGATCGATGGAACGCAGGATACAGGATCGATGATATGGAATACTTGGCCGGATACCAGGTGATGGCCTCAATGGCGACCTTCCGGATCAAGCCGGAAGAGCGTATTTTCTCAACAGCAAAAAATTTAATCCAGTTACCTTTCAACTGGGATTTGAAAAAACGGTCTACAGTCAGTTTTTTCAGTACAGAGAGGATATCTCTCGGAATTACCAATCAAGAAAGAAATGTACCCAGGAAAACCCGTGATCCGGCGGGTACCGGAATCACGGTGAATGAACATTGTTCCAGATGCGATTCACTTGCCGCCTACAGGCTTCATGGAAACAGGAGGATCCTGTTTCCAATGTTTTCAACGGATACCCAGAAGCCGACACGTCATGCTTTGTTCATGAGAACATCATGAGGCAAATGGACCAGACGCTATTCTTGATGATGATTCAGATTCATTGGAGGAGACTGTGCGTGCCCGGTACCCGCCTCAGATCCAGGGTGGTGACCAGTTCCCGGGTGACCGTCAAAGGATCATCCCGAAGCAGGGGCTGGCCACTCCCTTCGGGGATGAAACGACCGCCGACAGGGGGAATTGCAGCCGGTTGCCAGATTCCCATGGAATGACCATGATCCCAAAACCGACTGAAGCGCCGGGATTCCGCCTCCAGCCCATTGATGGGGAAACGGTCATAACTGCGGCCCCCCGGATGGACCACATGATAGGTACAGCCGCCGACCGAACGCTGATTCCACAGATCGATGACGTCGAACACCAAGGGTGAATGGACCGGCATGAGGGGATGCAGCCCCGAAGGGGGTTGCCACCCCTTGAAGCGGACCCCGGCGACGAATTCCCCTTCCACTCCGGTGGAACGCAACGGCAGGCGATGGCCGTTGCAGGCGACCGCGTGACGTTCCGGGATCAGACCCGAAACCCGAACCTGCAATCGCTCCACCGAAGAATCGACAAACCGGGCAGTCCCATTGCGGGTCGTCTCCTCCCCCAGGACATGCCAGGGTTCCAGCCCCTGCCGCAGTTCCAGGATGACCGGTCCGAACCGGACCGAACCCAGAATGGGGAAACGGAACGAGAAAAAAGGTTGCAACCAGTCGAAATCAAAATCAAACCCAGCCGAGCGCAGCTCATCGACCACCTGCCGCATGTCCGCTTCAACAAAGAACGGGAGCATGAACTGATCGTGCAACGCCGTCCCCCACCGGATCACCGGCCTGCGATAGGGTTGACGCCAGAACCAGGCGATGAAGGTCCGCAACAGCAGTGCCTGCACCAGACTCATCCAGGGATGCGGCGGCATTTCGAAAGCACGCAATTCCAGCAACCCTTGACGCCCGGAAGGGGAATCGGGGGAATAAAGCTTGTCGATGCAAAACTCGGCCCGATGGGTATTGCCGGTGAGATCGACCAGAATATTGCGCAACAGGCGATCCGCGAGCCAGGGTTGGGCCACCGGCCCTTCCGGAATCTGACTCAAGGCGATTTCCAGTTCATGCAGACTGTCGCTCCTGGCCTCATCCACCCGTGGGGCCTGACTGGTCGGCCCGATGAACAACCCGGAAAAAAGGTAGGAGAGCCCCGGATGATGTTGCCACCAGGTGACCAGGCTCGCCAAGAGATCGGGCCGGCGCAACAGCGGACTTTGCGCCGCCGAGGGACCACCGACCGTGATGTGATTACCCCCTCCGGTCCCGGTATGACGACCATCGACGAGAAATTTTTCCGTCCCCAACCGCGCCAACCGGGCTTCGTGATACAAACCGATGGTTTTTTCCTTCAGACTTTCCCAGGAACGTGAAGGATGGATGTTGACTTCGATCACCCCCGGATCAGGGGTGATGAAAAATCGTTCCAACCGTTCATCCCCCGGAGGGGGATACCCTTCCAGGACCGGGTCGATCCCGGTTGCGTTGGCGGTCGCCTCGATTGCTTGGATCAGGGCGAGAAAACCTTCCAGCCGGGTCATGGGGGGGAGGAACAGATGAAAACGGCCTTCCCGCAGTTCGATGGAAATGGCGGTACGGACGAACCCCGGACGCCAGCGCCCCGGTTGAAACCCATGGGGCAACGGAGGGGCGGGGGCAAACGGACAACGTTCCGGATCCGCTTCATGCAGCGCATCGGGCGCCGCCTCCAGACTGCCCAGGGGGAGGCGCAATCCCAGGGGGGAGTCCCCGGGAATCAAAAACAGGGCATCCCGCCGCAGACGCCACGGTCCACTGATCCAGCAACCGGAATCCTGATCATGATCCAACGGCAGCACATACCCCACCGGCGCCCCGAGATCACCACGCAACAGGCGCGCCAGCCGCCGCCGTTCCAGGGGATCCTTCAAATCCGACTTCAAAGGATCGACATCGACCGGAAGATTCCCCTCCTGCCACAGATGGTAGAACACATCTTCATATGCGGGGAGGATGAACCGTTCGACCCCCCCCATGAATTTCCCCAACATCTGAAGAAAACGGTATCCCTGATCCATGTCGGCCACAGTGGTCACCTCCTCCACCTCTGGCCAGGGACGGCTCCAGAGTGGCCGGCCATCGGTACGGAAAAAACAGCCGTAACGCCAACGGGGCAATTCCTCTCCCGGATACCATTTACCCTGACCGAAATGGAGCAACCCCCCCGGGGCGAACCGGTCGCGCAATCGTTGCAACAAGTCTTGAGCAAGCCGTCGTTTATGTGGCCCATCGGCAGCAATCGTCCATTCGGGACCATCCATGTCGTCAATGGAGACGAACGTCGGTTCACCCCCCATCGACAGTTCGATCCCCTCCTCCCGCAACACGGCATCCACCCGTTGCCCCAGATGATCGATGGCCTCCCATTGCGCATCCGAATAAGGTTTGGTGGACCGGGGGGTTTCCTTGATCCGGCGCACCGAATTCTTGAACCGGAAGTTCACCTCGCACCGGTCGGTCACACCGCTGACCGGTGCGGCACTTTCATAATGCGGCGTGCAGGCGAGCGGGATATGCCCCTCTCCGGCAAACAGCCCCGAAGTCGGATCCAACACCCACCCCGCCCCGGGAACGAACACCTCGCACCAGGCATGCAGGTCGGTAAAATCCTGTTCCGGACCCGAAGGCCCATCCAATGATTTTTCATCTGCCGTCAACTGGATCAGATACCCCGAAACAAATCGTGCCGCCAACCCCAATTGCCGCATGATCTGCACCAACAGCCAGGCACTGTCGCGACAGGATCCCGTCTTTTTCGCAAGCGTCTCCTCAACCTTCTGCACCCCCGCTTCCAACCGGATGGTATAACTGATCTCCCGCCAGACCCGGCGATTGACCCGCACCAGGAAATCGATGGTCCCCTCTTCCGGTTCCGGTTTGAGCCCTTTCATCCATTCCAGAAGAAGCGAACGCTCCTCATCGATGACCAGATACGGAGCCAGTTCCCGCAACAATCCCTTCTCGTAGGTGAACGGAACCGTGCGGGCATACTCCTCCAGGAAAAAATCGAACGGATTGATGGTCACCATGTTCAAGATCAATTCCACATCGATCACCAGTTCCCGACACCGTTCCGGAAACACCATCCGGGCAATGAAATTGCCAAACGGATCCTGATGCCAATTGATGAAATGGGTGTCAGGTTGCACCTTCAGGGAAAAGGACTCGATGGGGGTCCGACAATGGGGCGCGGGCCGCAGGCGAAACACATGGGGAGAAAGCATGATCAACCGATCATAGCGATAATGGGTATGGTGATGCACGGCAACACGGAGGGTCATGAGGCTTCTCCAGAATTTTCAGGGGGGTGGCGGGTTGCATGTTCCCAGGTGAATTCGGGAAGCCTTTGAAACAAACGTTTCAGGCCGTTGTTCCAGCTTTTCCGCAAGGCACCCAGATAGGGGGTATTCGATTCAAAGCGGGTATGAATGCCGCCATCGATCTGATCGCGGCGATAGATCAGGAGATCCAAAGGGGGACCGACCGAAAGATTGGAACGCATTGCCGAATCCATCGACACCAGGGCACAGCGGGCCGCATTCTCCAGGGAAAGGTTGGGGGTGATGATCCGGTCCAGGATCGGTTTGCCGTATTTGGTCTCACCAATCTGTAGAAACGGACTGTAGGGGGGCGGCATGATCGGATTGCCCTCGGGATAGATGAGAAACAGTTGCGGCTGCTGCCCGGCAATCTGCCCCCCCAGGATGAACGTGGCATCGAACCGTGCCTCGGAATGGGCCTTGCTGCTGTACTGTTCCTGAACGGCGATGCTGGTGCGTCCGACGTGATGCGCCGCCTCTTCCATGTTGCCAACATTGGCCAGGGAAGGTCCCTTCTCCTCGCTCAACTGGATTTCCCGCTGCAACCGACTGATCACCGCCTGCGTGGTCGCCAGATTGCCCGAGGAGAGAAGGGCCAGATGCCGCCTGCCCTCCCAGGTGAACGAATGGGTCTTGGCATAACAGGCGATATGATCGACCCCCGCATTGGTCCGGGAATCGGAAGCCAGGACAATTCCATCATCCAACAAAATGCCGACACAATAGGTCATGGAAAGCTTCCTTTTTTATTTTTGATCCGTTCAACCTTTTCCGAAACCCTTCCGATGAAACAGTACAAAGACCTGTTCCCATCTTCCCCAGGAGTGTTCGATTCGTGACCGTCTTTTCCGCACCTGGTTCGGTCGCCTACGATGAAGCCTTTGCCGGACAGGCGGAACCACGAACCCATTGGCGATCATTTTTCGATCACCTGTATGCCGGAGGCCCCCAACGGCCCGGACGGCTTTGGGATGAGGCCCGCCACCTGCTCCGGGAGTCGGGAGCGGTCTATGCGGTTCCAAGCCCCGGTTCGACCCAACAACGCTCCTGGCCCTTCGACCCCCTTCCCCTGCTGCTTGATCATGCCGACTGGCAACGCCTGGAAGCGGGGATGATTCAACGTCATCGCCTCCTGACGCTGCTCCTGCGCGACCTCTACGGTCTGCAACGGGTTCTGTCCGAGGGGATCCTCCCGCCGGAACTGATCTTCAGCAACGGGGGTTTTCTGTTTCCCCTCTGGAGCGGTTCCACCCGCAAACTGACCCTCCCCATCTATGCCGCCGATCTGGTACGCCTTGCCGATGGCCGTTTCCAGGTCGTCTCCGACCGGACCCAGGCCCCTTCGGGCCATGGTTATGTCCTCCAGAACCGCCGTCTGACCAACCGTCTGTATCCGGCACGCTCGACCTTCGGTTCGATTCAACCGCTGCAACCCTTTTACCGGGCCATGCGTACCGGATGGGTACGACTGACCCCACGGGCGGCCCAGAATGCGCATATCGTCCTCATGACGCCGGGACCCGCCAATGAAACCCATTACGAACATACCTTCCTCGCCCATGCCATGGGGTTGACCCTGGCCCAGGGCAACGACATGACCGTCCGCGGTGGCCGCCTGTGCCTAAAGACCCTCAACGGCCTCCTGCCGGTAGACGTGGTCCTGCGCCGGGTGGATGAAGATTGGTGCGATCCCCTGGAATTGCGCGGGGATTCGCTCCTCGGCGTCGTCGGCATGACCCAGGTGCAACGCGAAGGGCATACCGTCATGGCCAATCCGTTGGGCAGCGGCATCCTGGAAAACCTTGGCCTGCAACCTTTCCTTCCCGCACTGTGCCGCTTTTTCCTTGGTGAAGATCTTCATCTGAACAACCCTGAAACCCTGTGGCTGGGTGATTCAGCGGCACGCAACCATGTTCTCTCATCCTGGAACCACGACCCCTTCCCCTGGGCCATTCTCCCGTTGCAACCCGAATTATCCCTCCCCCTCAACGGCCTGCTCCCCGATGAATCATTGCGTCGGCAACTGCTCACCCACCCCGCCCGCTTTGTCGCCCGTCCCCTGATCCACCCCTCCATCGTGCCGGGAATCGATGCCCAGGGGATGTGCCGACGCCATCTGCTCCTGCGTGCCTTTCTGCATCACGACGGCAACACCTCGCTGGTCATGCCGGGCGGGCTGGCCCGGGTTTCGCCACCCCGGGAATCGGAGCCGACCACCTCCCGAGTGGAAGATGCCTCCTTTTCCCCCGCCCAGGGGGGCTCGACCAAGGATGTCTGGGTCATGGGCGGCAAGGGACACCCGCCGCCGGAACAATTGATGGGAGCTCCCTCCCACGAGCCGCTCCCCCCCGTGGGTCTGCCCAGCCGGGTTGCGGAAAATCTGTTCTGGATCGGCCGCTATGCGGAACGGGCCGAAAGTGTGATCCGTCTGTTCCGTGAAGCCACCACCCTGAGGGAGGAAGAGGAAATCGGGCTTGGCCGCGAACAACGGCAATACTGCCGCCATCGCCTGCTGACCACCCTGACCCATGTCACCGGCACCTATCCCGGATTCACCAACCCCGACGCCCAATCCCATTGGTCCAACCCCGATCATGAACTGCGTTCGGTCCTGATCGACCCGACCCGTACCGGTTCGCTTGCGTATTCGCTCCAGGCGTTGATTCAAGCCAGTTTTTCCCTGCGCGACCGCCTCTCCTCCGATACCTGGTGGATTCTGGACAACATCAGCACCCACCTGGGACGCTGGCAACGGCAACGAGGGGATGACATCAACCATCTGCTGTGGGATCTGGGTCCGCTGTTGCAGGGATTGACGGCGCTGGCGGGGCTGACCTGGGAAAACATGAACCGTGATCTGGGTTGGCTGTTCCTCGATCTGGGACGCCGGCTGGAACGGGCCATGTTTCTGGCCCAACTCCTGGAAACCTGCCTGGGCAAAGGGGCGACCCGGGCCGATGAAATGGCGATGTTGGAACGTCTGCTCGCACTGAACGACGGCCTGGAAAGCTTTCGCCTGCACTTCCAGACCCGTCTCGAAGTGGAACCGGTCCTGGCCAAACTGCTTCAGGACGATACCGATCCCCGTTCCCTGGTGTTTCAACTGACCCTGATGGAAGAACATGCCCGTCAGACCCCGCGCCCCACGGGACACACCCTTTATCGGACCGCCCTGGGGCGGACGGTGTTTGAAAGCCTGGCCGCCATCCGCCTGGCGGATGCCGCAACCCTGGCCCGGATCGATCCTGAAACCGGACGGCGCGAAGCGTTGATGCAATTGACCGAACGCATCCGCAATCTGTTGCCCATTTTTTCCGAAACCGCAAGCAACAACTATTTTCGCCATGCCGATTCTCCCCATCATCTTTTTACGACAAGAACCGAAGGGTGACCGTGCGTTATCACATCCGCCATACCACCTGTTATCATTATCCCGAATCGGTCTCCCTGTGTCACAACCGGGTCCAGCTGCAACCGGTGGAACGGGAGGATCAACGCTGCCTTCATTTTGATTTGCGCCTGCGTCCCGAGCCTCATCTGATCCGTTCCTTTCGCGACTTTTTCGGCAACTGGATTCATTATTTTGAAATCCACCGGCCCCACGGTACGTTGGAAATCACCGCCAACAGCGAGGTGAACCGTGTGATCGATACCGCAGATGCATCGATCCCCTCGCCCTCCTGGGAGACGGTATGCCGTCAGATTCAGGGGGGCGATCCCAGTCCGGAAACACGGCGGAATGTATTTTTTTCCCTCGCCTCACCCCTTGTCATGCCGCATCCCGACCTCTCCCTGATGGCCGATCAAATCTTTACCCCGGATCGTCCATTTCTGGAGGCGGTCACCGATCTGACGCAACGGATTCACGATTCCTTCCATTATGCCCCGGGGGCCACCTCGGTCACGACCCCCCTGACCCAGGTGCTCCGGCAACAGGCAGGGGTATGTCAGGATTTCGCCCATGTCGCCATCGGTATCCTGCGTGCCAAGGGACTGGCCGCCCGGTATGTCAGTGGTTACCTTGAAACCACCCCTCCTCCCGGCCGATCCAGACTCCTTGGCACGGATGCCTCCCACGCCTGGTTTGAAACCTATCTCCCCGGCAGTGGATGGTTCGGTTTCGATCCCACCAACGCCATCCCTGCGGGCCAGCGCCATATCGTCCTGGCGGTCGGCCGGGATTATGCCGATGTCCCCCCGGTGAAAGGGGTCGTGACCGGTGGTCGTGAACACCGGTTGAGTGTCGCGGTGGACGTTCTACCCCTGGATGACATGCCGACCGGGGAAGACCCCAGATCGGTTGGGGATGGTTTTTCCACCTCCTGATTGAAATAGGTCCGACTGATGGTGGCATGCAATTCGCCCAACAGGATTTGCAGGCCATCGAGAAAATCATGGAGGCCGGTATTGTCCGCCAGGCGGGTGATATCGGCCAGATACAATTGCTCCTCGATGCGGGCGATGATCCCCTGGGCCGCATGGGCACCCCCGATGAATTCCAGACAGTGCGCCACCCCGCTGACCCCATAACGAAACGCCCGCGGAAACGCTCGATCCTTGAGCAGAAAGGCCAATACATCGACCCCCCGGATCCGGGGCCGCACCCGCCGCCGGTACATCTGATCCCCCGAGAGCGAACGCAGGACCGTCAACCACAAGGCATTACGCAATGGCCGGTCCACATCCTCGTGCCGCGTCAGCATCAACGCCCCACGCACGTCCAGAATCCGGGTCACCATGTCGGCCCGTTCCAGATACCGCCCCAGGCGAAACATGCTGAAGGTTTCGTCTCGAACCATGGTCGAATCCAGAAGACCGGTCATCCGGAGACATTCATTGATCACCAGTTCGAGAAATTCCAGCCGGTTGGCGGCATGGAAATCGCGACTGCCGGCGGAGCGCGTTTCCAGGAAGAGACGGTTGAGGAATTCCCATCCTTCCCGGGGAAACAATTCCCGGGTGGTACGCATGTTTTCCCGGGCGAAATGGAGCGCCTTCAGGATTGAACCGGGATATTCATCGTCCCGGATCAAAAAATTGGTGATCTGCTGTTCATCGGCACGGGAGTTTCGTTTGAAGAATTCCTCCCGGCTGCCGGTGATGGCCAACAATTGTTCCCAGTTCATGGGCTGGACATCGTTGACAGGTGCCATATCCAGCATGGCGTGATGGGTGGCCACGACCAGACGTGCCGTATCCTCGACCCGTTCGAGATACCGTGCCATCCAGTACACATTTTCGGCAACGCGTGAAAGCATCATTACCCCCTGTCACGATTGGCGATGACCCAGGTATCCTTGCTGCCCCCCCCCTGCGATGAATTGACGACAAAGGAACCCCGCCGCAGGGCGACACGGGTCAGCCCCCCTGCCGTCACCCAGGTTTGTTTCCCGCTCAGGATGAACGGTCGCAGGTCCACATGCCGCGGTTCGATCCTGCCATCGACCAGCGTGGGGACCGTCGATGGCGTCAACGTTTTCTGACCGATATAGTTACGCGGGTTGGCCTGAATGAGGCCAATGAATTCTTCCCGCTCCCCAGGAGTGGCGTGCGGACCCATGAGCATGCCATATCCCCCTGATTCATTGGCCGGTTTGACCACCAGTTGATCGAGGTTGGCCAACACATGTCGCCGTTCTTCCGGGATGTGGCACCGCCAGGTGGGCACATTGGGAATGATGGGGTCCTCATCCAGATAATAGCGGATGATCTCCGGCATGTAACTGTAGACCACCTTGTCGTCCGCCACCCCCGTTCCCGGGGCATTGGCCAACCCGACCCGTCCCCGTTTCCAGGCCCGGATCAACCCCGGGACCCCGAGCATCGAATCGGCACGAAACGCCTCGGGATCGAGAAAATCATCATCCACCCGCCGATAGATCACATCGACCCGTTTCAAGCCATGGATTGTTTTCATGTAGACCGTATCGGTCTCATCCACCACCAGATCCCGCGCCTCGACCAGATCGACCCCCATTTGTTGTGCCAGATAGGCATGTTCAAAATAGGCGGAATTGAAGATTCCCGGCGTCAACACCACCACCCGCGCCTTGTCGCCTGAACGCGGCGACAGCGAGGCGAGCATGTCGTATAGCTGACTCGGATAATCATCGACCGGCAGGATGCTTTGATTTCGGAACAGTTCGGGCAGGATCCGCTTGGTGAGCAACCGGTTTTCCAACATGTAGGAGACCCCGGAAGGGACTCTGAGGTTATCTTCCAGGACATACATCACCCCATCCTTGTCGCGCAGCAGGTCGCTGCCGCAAATATGGGCCCATACCCCGAATTTCGGCAATACGCCGCACAATTCGGGACGCCAGTTGCGTGAGTTCAAGACCACCTCACCGGGAAAACGGCCATCTTTGAGTATCTTCTGTCCGTTATACAAATCGTTGATGAAGGCGTTGAGCGCCTGAGTCCTTTGAATCAAACCCGACTCCAGACGCCGCCATTCCGTTTCCGCGATGCACCGGGGAATAATATCGAACGGCCAGGCGCGGTCGATGTTCTCCCCTTCCGAATAGATGGTGAAGGTGATGCCGAAATTGACGATGGCCATTTCCGCCACCCCCTGCCGCCGGCTCAATTCCTTCTGTCCCAGCTGATCCAGGTAGGACAACAGAAGGGAATTGCCATTGTGCCGTTGGTCGGAACCCATACCGAGTTCATCGTGGACCCCTTGGGGACGATAGAAACCGTTGGGAAGAGGTGTGCTGTTTGCGATGGCCAACATGGTGCGCATCCTTTAATCAGATTGCTTGTTGATGAGGCAGCCTTCTGCCGCATTCAGACGAATTGACCTTTTCCTGCTCAAGAAATGATCTATTCCAAGATCGCCATGGGCATGATCAGATACTTTAATGTTTCATAGGCAGAATAGATACCAAATCGGCAAAGGAACTCGGTTCTGGTATGCAAATCCATACAGAAAACAGGGATTGTTTTCTCCATCAATGGGACAGTTGAAGTTCATGGGTGCTCCCATGAAACACCACGCCTGCCCCCAAAATCTTCAAACTGCCTTAAAAGTCAGCGTTCATGCCGGTATTTTAAGCTTTCTGGAGCATCACGTTTTCTCCCCTCTTTGTCCAGGCTTGGAGAGGCATTGATAAAATAATTGTTAAAACAATATGTTACATAAAAATAACATAATAATCCAATCTGGCCCCAATCTTGTTGTTGCAGTGTGTACCATCGGCACGAATCGGATCATCATGGTTGGTTGCGTGCTGAAAAGGTTCATTAATTCATCAAGCTGTCTTCAAGCGGTACGGTATTGGGAGGGCTGTTGATCGGTATCTGGCCGGGGCCTGTTTTTTATTGAATGTCGTGGATGACAAAGGAGTGTTCGATGGAAAAGAGAGATCTTGTCATCAGAATTGCCGGGCAAGGTGGAGAAGGGGTGATCTCCATGGGTGATTTCATCGCCGCCGCATGTGCCCGGGTCGGCCAGGAGGTCTATACCTTTAAAACATTCCCGGCGGAGATCAAGGGAGGGTATGCCATGTATCAGGTGCGCACTTCCCGGGAACCGGTATTCAACCCCGGGGATTCGTTCGACATTCTTTGCGCATTGAACGAAGAGGCATTTGAATTCAACCGTCACCTGCTGGTTCCGGGAACCGCCCTGGTCTATGACCATGCCGACGATGGGTTCACCCCCGTGATTCCGGACGGGGTCCATGCCTATCCCATCCCCATGTCCAAAACGGCCAAGGAACTCAATTCCCATCGTTCAAAAAACATGGTGGCCCTGGGGGCGTTATCGGTTTTGTTCAACATCGACGAAGAGACGCTGATCACCGTCCTGACCGACAAGTTTGAGTCGAAGGGGGGGAATGCCCTGGAGTTCAATCTGAACGCCTTCAAGAAGGGGAAGGGGTTGATGGATACGGTGGTCAAGACCGACCCGTGGCAAATCGACGATCCGGTGGAGCCCAGGGATGTTCTGATCATTTCCGGCAACGCCGGGGTGGGATTGGGTGCGATCATGGGGGGGCTCAAGTTTTTTTCCGCCTATCCCATCACCCCTGCCACCGAAATCGCCAAATTCGTCGCCACCCACATTCCCAAGGTCGAAGGGGTTCTCATTCAGGCGGAAGATGAAATCGCCTCCATTTCTCAGGTATTGGGGGCTTCGTATGCGGGCAAACGGGCGATGACCGCCACCTCGGGACCGGGGCTGGCCCTGATGGGCGAAATGTTGGGGATGGCCTCCATGAGCGAAACGCCGGTGTTGGTGGTCGATGTTCAACGGGGCGGACCGGCCACCGGCATGCCGACCAAGCATGAACAGTCGGATTTGTTCCTGGCCATTCATGGCAGCCATGGCGATGCACCACGGATCGTATTGTCGGTCGAGGATGTCAACGATTGCATCCACATGACGGTGGAGGCGCTCAATCTGGCCGAACACTATCAATGTCCCGTCATTTTGCTTTCGGATGGATCGTTGGCTTTTTCCACCCAAACGGTCCCCGCCCCCAAACCGGATGCCGTCAGGATCGTGGATCGCAAACGTTGGGATGGTCTGGGGGAGTACAAACGCTATCTTCAAACCGAAGACGGCATTTCCCCCATGGCCGATCCGGGAACACCGGGGGCCATGCATGTGGCGACCGGTCTGGAACATGGACCGACGGGGGCGCCGAATTATTCCGCCTCCAATCATGAAGCGATGCACCGCAAACGGTTTGGCAAACTGAGCACGGTGGTTGATTCCTTCACACCGGCACAGGTGGACGGCGACGGAGAAGCAGAGGTTGGTGTCATCGCCTGGGGCAGCACCATCGGCGTCGTGCGCGAGGCGATTGCCAGGTTGCGCAGGGAAGGGATCAAGGTCAAAGGATTCTATCCCAAACTGATGTATCCCATGCCGGTGCGGCAATACGAAGATTTTGCCCGCACCTGCCACAAAATTTTGGTTCCGGAGGTCAATTATCAGGGACAACTTTCCCATTTCATTCGTGCTGAAACCGCAATCAACCCCATTTCCTTTACCATTTGCGGCGGCATTCCATTCACACCGAATCAAATAATGAAAAAAATCAAGGAGATATTGTCATGTTCTGTGGAACATACAACAAAGTTGACATGAAGCCCGCCGATTACAAATCGGAGGTTCCTGTTGTCTGGTGTCCAGGGTGCGGCCATTACGGCATTCTCAACGCCATCTATCGTGCCCTGGCCGGGGCCGGGGTCGATCCGAGCCAATTGATCTGCATCTCGGGGATCGGGTGTTCGTCCAGGACCCCGTATTTTCTCCACTCCTACAAAATGCATACCCTGCATGGACGGGCGGGTCCGGTGGCCACGGGTGCCCAGTTGGCCCGTTCCGACCTGACGGTCATGGTATTGGGCGGTGATGGTGATGGATTTTCCATCGGTGGCGGTCACATGCCGCACATGGCCCGGAAAAATTGCAACCTGACCTATGTGTTGTTCGACAATGGCATCTATGGCTTGACCAAAGGGCAGTATTCACCGACTTCACGCCCGGAAATGAAGGCTTATACCACCCCTTATGGCGGGCCTGAACTACCGATGAACCCGCTGTTGTACATGTTGACCTATGGTGCCACCTATGTTGCCCAGGGGTTTGCCGGAAAGCCTTCGGTTTGTGCCGATCTGATCAAGGGGGGGTTGGAGCATCAAGGATTTGCGTATATCAATATTTATTCGCAATGTCCTTCGTTCAACAGCATGGACACGGTGGAATCCTACCGGGAAATGGTCGAGCCGATCCCGAAGGAACACGATGTCACCGATCTGGGGAGCGCCATGGCGCTGGCATATGACAGCGGTCGCGGTCGGGCACCCATGGGATTATTGTACCAGGTTTCGCGTCCGACGCTGGATGAACGGATGGAGGCGATCATCCAGGGTGTGGGTGGCCGTGCCGATTACGACATCAATCGCATCATCGACCAGTACCGCCCGTAGGATTGAGATCGGGCGGCAAAGCCCGAGGCATGACCTCGGGCTTTTTTTCTCAGGCGATCACGACCCGGTTGCGTCCCTGCGTCTTGGCCAGATACATCGCCTGATCCGCCCGCTCCAATTGATCCTGAACGCTTTCGTTCCCGGTCAATCGAGTGACGCCAAAGGAGGCGGTCACATTGATCGGAAGGGTCACGGGAGAGGTGGTGATTTCATAGAGCGACAACCGTTGGCGCAGACGATCCAGCAAGGTGCCCGCCCAGGTCTGGGAGGTGCCGGAAAGAAAGATGACAAATTCTTCCCCCCCATAACGAAACACCAGATCGGTGGGACGCAGATTGGCCTTGACGAACCGGGTCACCTCGACGAGAACGCGATCACCCACCAAATGCCCAAACGTATCGTTTATATTTTTGAAATGATCGATATCGATCATGGCGATCAAGGATTCACGCGCGGGATTCTTTGCGATTTCAGCAATTTCCCGATTGAGCGTCGCAATCAGTTTTTCGCGACCGAGGGTATTGGTCAGGGGATCGGTGTGCAGGATCTGGTAGCAGATCAGATGATCCAATGCCGCCACCAACCAGCGGAAGGCCATCTTTTTCGCGATGACCTCGTCATACAAGGTCGCCAGGACAGTGCGATCCACGTTGTTGGAACCGTGATAGATCAACAATTCCTGGACCGACTGATGCATGCGCCGGTGCAGGAAATCGATATCCTTGATCAGGGGCAGGCTTTCCAGCTTCTCGTTGTATTGACACAACATCCGTAACCATTGCCCGAACTTGCAGCGTTCAAAGGCATCCGAAGCGGTATATTCCTCGCTCAGGGAACCGCCACAGATGAGCGCACGATACAGTTCGGCCAACCATTCATCATGGCTGACCATGGCAACTTCAATACGGTGCATCAATGACCGGGATTCAACTACCGTCAGATCAACCCCTTCCAGCATCGCCAACTCCAACCCTGGTTTCGACCAACCCCACCCTTGAATTCCAGCTCCCAAAGTTCCTCCTGTCGGTCACCATGAACGATTGTCAATCATTTTGCAAATAATATTGATCTCCCCGGTCGCGTCGCACCGGTTTGGAGGGTCGCAGGCATGCCGGAACCCGGGTTCGCCCTCGGCTTGAAAAAGAATGAAGGCTGCACCATGGCAGGCTTGACATCATTTGTTGTCAGAGTTATCATCCCGAATAGTTCGCGAACCGTTCGGGAACCATCTCAACCGGAGGAGGCACCATGAACCAGACCCCGACCGCCAACCGGCCGCTCTCCCGGCAGGAAACCCTGGAACTGCTGCAAAAGATCCTGCCCGGACTGCGCCCCGATTTTCGGGAAAAGGTGATCCTTTACACCCAACTCCTGGAACGACACACCGAAGAGACCCTCCCCCTCGCCACCCTGCTGGATCAGCTCTATCCCGGGCTGCCCGCCAGTGATGCCATGACCCGCTTCCGCAACAACTTCAAGAAAAACCTCAACCAGCATCTGAAGTCCAGGCAGTCACAACTCTGCTCCCAGACCGACAACCGGCCCGTGGCGGAAAAGCGTGTGTGGCTGACCAGCACCGCACCCCGGATCTATGACCCGGAGATCATGAAACGGGTTGAGTCGGAGGCCCATCGCATCCACCGGGACACCCCACCGGAACACTACATCCTACAGGCGGCGATCACGGACCACATCCCCTTTCTTTCTTTTCCGCAACAGGTGGAACGCTTCGCTCGTCACGCAGATGCGGCGACCTGGGAGGGATTGGGGGAGGAGCTGCAACGCTTCTTCGCCCGGCTGGGTGCCAAACTGGACCCCATCCTGCAAGCCAGGCCGCGATTTACGGGATCTTTGCCCCTGGTCGGATTCGAGCTGCTGGGGATCGGCCCCAATGGAGAAAGCTTTCCCCGCGTGCTGGAGTTGGCCCGGCTGCCGGAACACTTGGCCCAAACGCCGCCCCTGACCGATTTGGAAAAAAAACGGCAACTCCTGGTCAAATTCATCCTCGCGGTGGTGGGGGTGGAGACCGCCCGCTTCCTGCTGGACCAGGCCCGTTATCAGGGAATCAAAAATTTCACCCAACTCCGTTTCACCCTCAACCTGGACCGGGAGATGCTCCACTCCCACCTGCTGCTCCGCTTTTTGGATCGTTACGGGGATTATTTCAAGGAGCAGATCCTGGTGGAGGTGAACGAAGATCTGCAACCCGATGAGGGCGATGCCATCAGGGCATTGGTGCAACGGGAGCAACTCTCCATCGTGCTGGATGATTTGAACGAATGGCACGATAACCCCCGGGTCACCCTGGAATCCCTCGCCCTCTGGACCAAGGTTTCCCACAAACTGTTCCAACCCCTGGCGCAGAAGATCGACCATCACCTGGATGAAGTGATCAGGACCCTGGAGCGCCATTCCCTGGACGGCAAACCCTTGGTCGTTGAGGGGGTGGAGAAGGAGGAGCATCTCCGCCTCCTGACCCAACATTGGCGCAAGGGGGATCCCCTTTACGTTCAAGGGCACTGGTTGGAACCCAATCCCGACTGGAAACAATGGCTGGTCTCCCTGAAGGAATTCCCCCCGGAAAAAAAGGGGGGTGGGTTCATCCTGGTTCCCAATCCCCTCTATGCCGGCATGATGCAAACCCTCCACACACAACTCCCGGCTGAAGTGTTGGCACGGATGAAATGTCATTTCAAACAGGGATGGATGGACTGTGAACTGCCCCATGCGGAGGCCAAACCCCTGCGGCTGCTGGTTCCCACCAGTTCGGAACCCGACTGGCAAGAGATCCCCTCAACGAACAGGGAGCAGGGGATACTGATCATCGACCACCTGCAAGAAGAATTCGACCAGTCCCGTCAATGCGACCTGAAAAAACTGCCGGAACTCCTGGCAGTCTGGCGGCTGGGGGCACAGGTCAGCCGCAACAGCCACACCCGCGCCGGTCGTCAGGAGGTCTATGATGATACACGGTGGATCATCCCCCGGGCCAGGGAGATCCTGGAAGAGCGGGAGGTGGAAAACCCCAACGCACTCAATCTTTTAATCCACTGGTTGGAGGAGCCGAACCGCCCCTTCTGCGCCGTTCTGGGAGATCTGGGCATGGGCAAGACCTTCCTCTGCCGCATGTTCACCCGCCTGGTCCACGAACGGCGGAACGCAAAGGAGAATCCCATCCGTGCCCCCCTTCCGATCTATCTGGACATGCGGGATGTCCCCTGGGAGTCCGGCAAGGTTCCAAAGCTGGAAAAAATGTTGGAAGAACTCCTTTTGCGGGCACAAATGAAAGATTTGCCAGTGGAGGGGGTGTTGGCCATGGTGCAGGCGGGCCATCTGTGCCTCATCTTCGATGGCTTTGACGAAAAGGCTGCCGCCATGAGTGCCAAGGATGGCAATTTTCTACTCAAGGAGATGCGGCGGGCGGCCCCAGCTGGCTCCCAGGGCAAAGTGCTCATCACCAGCCGCACCCACTATTTTCTGAACCGTCGCGACGAGGAGGTACGCATTGGTGGCGGGGCGCGGCGGGGACTCACCCGGGACGGCTTCCGGACAGAAGAGCTTCGCCTCCTCTACCTCCTCCCTTTTGATGAAGAACGGATCCGGGAATATCTGGAACGGATCCTCCCCGGCCAGGGGGAACGCACCTTGACCCTGTTCAAGGAAGTCCATGACCTGCTGGACCTGGCCACCCGCCCCTATCTGCTGCAACTCATCACCGACAGTTTGGAATGGATCCGGCGCCGGGCGCGACCTGGCACCAAGGTGACCGCCGGAGACATCTACGAAGGGGTGGTGGAACACTGGCTGGAACGGGACCGGGAAAAGATGGGGATCCTCTCCTACACCATCCCCCCGGCCATGGAAGCGATGGCCCGCCTGCTCTGGGAGCGGGAGCGACAGTCTTGCCCACACCAACAAATCTTTGAATGGCAAATGGCCCATGCCCGTACCCTGTCCCTGGATTCACCGGTGCCGGGTTTCGAGGAGTTGCACGAACGGCTCAACACCCTGCTGCGCACCGCCTCCTTTCTGTCCCGGGATGGGGAAGGAAACTATCGTTTCGCCCACACTTCGTTCCTGGAATTTTTCCTGGCCCGTACCCTGAACAAAGAACTGGCCGAAGGGAGGGGGGAAGCGCTGGCGCTGAACCCCCTTTCACAGGAGGCGATGCGCTTTCTCCTGGATCTTCAGGATCCCTCCGGGCCAGGAAAAGTGACCGCCTCGATCACCCGAATCCTGGAGGGGGCTTATATTCCCCGGGGAAGCGAAAACGCCCTGCGCCTCGCCCTGCTCTGGCAGCGGGAGCGCCCGGAAAGCGCCCCCCGGCCCAAAGCATGGCACCTGCCGGGAGGGAGGTTGGAGGGGATGG
Source organism: Magnetococcales bacterium DCbin4 (assembly GCA_002753735.1). Lineage (GTDB taxonomy): Bacteria > Pseudomonadota > Magnetococcia > Magnetococcales > UBA8363 > UBA8363. Next base: position 12,503 of record PEAN01000007.1, on the reverse strand, counting down.
ATCTCTCCCACATCCAACTGGAGGGCGTGGATTTAACCGATGCCCATCTGAGCCGGGCCAACCTCACGGGGGCGCGGCTGAGGGGGACATTACACAAGGCCGATTTGCGCCACCTTCAAGCCCCGGGGGTGAACCTTTCCGGCTGCGATCTTTCCGGCTGCGACCTGACCGCAGCCAATCTGGCGGGGGCGGACCTTTCCCACAGCCGACTGGAGGGAGCCACCCTGACCTCCTCTTTCCTGCAACGGGCCAACCTGCGGGGTGCCCTCCTTGTTCACGCAAAACTGGCACGAACCCGCCTGGCATGGGCGGAATTGGAGGAGAATCGCCTTTCCGGAACCTCCCTCGATGCCTGTTCCCGCTGGGATCGCCCTGCCGCAGTCAGCCTTTCCACATTTAGTCCTTGCCTCCAGAGTGGCCATGGAGATGGCATCCGTGCCGTCGCCTTCAGCCCCGATGGCAATACCCTCCTTTCGGGGAGCAACGACCACACCCTCAAACTTTGGGACCCCCACTCCAGGCAATGCATACAAACACTCAAAGGTCATGAAGGCTCGGTCCGCGCCGTCGCCTTCAGTCCCGATGGCAACACCATCCTCTCGGGCAGCCTCGACCATACCCTCAAACTTTGGGATCCCCACTCCGGACAATGCATACAAACACTCAAAGGTCATGAAGGCTCAGTCAACGCCATCGCCTTCAGTCCCGATGGCAATACCCTCCTCTCGGAGAGCCACGACCACACCCTCAAACTTTGGGACACCCGCTCCGGACAATGCATTCAAACATTCAAAGGTCATAAAAAATCAGTCCACGCCGTCGCCTTCAGTCCCGATGGCAAATCATTACTCTCAGGCAGCAATGACCATACCCTCAAACTTTGGGATCCCCGCTCTGGACAATGCATACAAACATTCAAAGGTCATAAAAACTCAGTCCGCGCCGTCGCCTTCAGTCCCGATGGCAACACCCTCCTCTCGGGGAGCGATGACCACACCCTCAAACTTTGGGACACCCGCTCCCGACAATGCACACAAACGCTTCAAGGTCATGAAGACCCAGTCCACGCCGTCGCCTTCAGTCCCGATGGCAAATCCTTCCTCTCGGGAAGCTCCGACGATACCCTCAAACTTTGGGATCCACTCTCTGGACAATGCATACTTACGCTCAAAGGTCATGATTATTGGGTCAAAGCTATCGCCTTCAGTCCCGATGGCAATACCATCCTCTCGGGCAGCTTAGACCATACCCTCAAACTTTGGGATCCACACTCTGGACAATGCATACAAACACTCAAAGGTCATGAAGACTCAGTCCTCGCCGTCGCCTTCAGTCCCGATGGCAAATCCTTCCTCTCAAGCAGCTTCGACAAAACCCTCAAACTTTGGGATCCACACTCCGGGCAATGCACACAAATTCTTCAAGGTCATGAAGCCTCAATCCGCGCCGTCGCCTTCAGTCCCGATGGCAAATCCTTCCTCTCGGGAAGCTTAGACAAAACCCTCAAACTTTGGGACACCCTCTCTGGCAAATGCACTCAAACACTCCAAGGTCATGAAGCCCCAGTCCTCGCCGTCGCCTTCAGTCCCGATGGCAAATCCTTCCTCTCGGGCTGCTTCGACCATACCCTCAAACTTTGGGACACACGCTCCAGACAATGCATTCATACGCTTCAAGGTCATGAAGACTCAGTCCGCGCCGTCGCCTTCAGTCCAGATGGCAAATCCTTCCTCTCGGGAAGCTTCGACCATACCCTCAAACTTTGGGACCCTCTCTCCGGCAAATGCACTCAAACGCTTCAAGGTCATGAAGACTTTGTCCTCGCCGTCGCCTTCAGTCCCGATGGCAAATCCTTCCTCTCGGGAAGCGACGACCATACCCTCAAACTTTGGGACCCGCTCTCCGGCAAATACACTCAAACGCTTCAAGGTCATAAAGCCCCAGTCCAAGCCGTCGCCTTCAGCCCCGATGGCAAATCCATCGTCTCGGGAAGCGACGACAATACCCTCAAACTTTGGAACCCGCTCTCCGGCAAATGCATTCAAACACTTCAAGGTCATGAGGACTGGGTCCGCGCCGTCGCCTTCAGCCCCGATGGGCGGCGGATCATCAGCGCCGGGGAAAACATTCGTATCTGGGACGCGGCCACCGGCCAGGAGATGGCGGCCTTGTGGGGATGGGCGGATGGAGGATATGTGGTGCTCCTACCGGACGGCCGCGTTGGGGCGTGCAACCCGGCGGGACTGGCGCGGGTGGGATTCGTACACCAGGGATGCGTCTACCCCGGTGAGGAATTCACCGGCTGCTTCCCAACGGCGCTGCCGGAAGGGCGCCTGTAACCGGGGACATGATCACGTTGACGCCGACATGGCTTTCATCGTTGAAGGAGATCATCGGAACTCGGGATCCGATTGTCATGCGTTTCAAGGAATTGGCCAAACTCCTGGACCGGAAGGGGCCGCGACAGAAAAAATCCCTGTATCTCGTTGCAACCGTTCTCTTTCAGAAAATTCCATTGTTCCATGGTTTCAACCCCTTCCGCGATAACGTTGAGGTTGAGTTGCCGCGCCATGGAAATGATGGAACGGGTAATCGCGGCATCGTCCGAATTACCCGCCAGATCATGAATAAAGGAACGGTCGATCTTCAAACTTTTCAGTGGGAATCGCCTCAACGACCCCAAAGACGAGTAGCCGGTGCCAAAATCGTCAATGGATATATGAATACGCATGGCCTGCAATTCTTTCATGATTTGAATTGCCTTTTCCATATCCTCCATCACCATGCTTTCCGTGATCTCCAATTCAAGGAATTCTGGCTCCAGCCCTGAAACGTTCAAGGCATCCAACACCGTGACAAAAAGATCCTCCGTCTGCCGAAACTGTCGGGCAGACAGGTTGACCGCCACCCGCATCGGGGCAAATCCCTGATCCTGCCAGGATTTGTTTTGTTGGCAGGCAGTTTTAATGACCCAGGCACCCAGGGGAATGATCAACCCGGTTTCTTCGGCCAAGGGGATGAATTCGGTAGGCGGCACCAAACCGAATCCCGGCCTGGCCCATCGCAACAACGCTTCCATGCCGGTCACCCGAGTGTTGGTCAGGTTGAGTTTGGGTTGATAGTAAAGTTCAAACTCGCCCTGTTCCAACGCCTGCCGCAAAGCCTTCTCCAAGGAAAGCCGAGAGGCGGCCCGGGCCTGCATTTCCATGGTGAAAAACTGAAACGTGTTGCGCCCCAGGCTTTTGGCTTGATACATGGCCGTATCGGCATTTTTGATCAATTTTTCCAAATCTTCGCCGTCCCCCGGGTAGATGGCGATGCCGATGCTCCCGGAGATGTTGGCTTCCCCCTGTTTCAGCGCAAACGGTTTGGCCAACTCTTCAAGGATCCGCCGGGCCACGAATTCCACATAATAGACATGGGTCAATTGCGGAAGAACGATGGTGAATTCATCGCCACCGAGACGACAGAGGGTATCATACTGACGGATACAGGATTGAATACGCGCCGCAGCCTCCCGCAACAATTGATCACCCGCCTCATGACCCATGGTGTCGTTGACCCACTTGAAACGGTCGAGATCCAGGAACATGACCACCACCTCGCGGTCGCTCCTGGCCGCCATGGCCATATGCTGACTGAGCCGGATCTGGAACAGTGCCCGATTCGGCAGACCGGTCAGCTTGTCATATTCCGCCTGATGTTTCAGGGCGGTTTCGATGCGCCGGCGGTCAATCAGACCGATGATGGTATTGCTCAAGACGACGAGCAAAGCTTCTTCCTCCGGAGTTTTCACGTGATGTTCTTCAACATACAGGTTGATCACACCATAACATTGCTCCCGGGCCATGATGGGAACGACGTAGTGACCATGGGGCTGCATGTTTTCCAGATGGATTTCGTGAAGATCGTTGATGCAGGAAGAAAAAAGCATTTCTTTGGATTGCAGTGCCTTGCCACACAAGCATTGGCCGGGACGGATGCGGGCGCAGACCTTGAGATGTTCGTCATCGAACCCGCGATGGGCGGAAAGGACCAGATGACCGCTTCGTTCGTCAACCAGGAAGATGGCCCCTTTGGGTTTGAAAGAAAACCAGGAGGTGGAAAAAATGATCCGCAGCACCGTATCCAGTTGCTGTTCCAGGGACATGGGCTCAAGAGCGGTTTCCAGAAGGAGGTTGTTGATCGTCTGGGATCGGTAGATATTGCCCAGTGTATTGATCTGCCGGTCGATGTTGCTCTTGATGATTTTCAGGTCCCCTTGCAGAACGACGGTATTACAAGGTTCAAACGTTCCCTCCGCCGCCGAATCCAGAGAATTTTTGATATCGGAGAAGGCAGTTTTCAGATTACCGAGCAACCGGTTCATGGCCCCAACGGCCTGTCCGATTTCATCCTGGCGGGAATAATCGATCTGAACCGAAAAATTCCCTTCCTTTTCAAGATCGACCAGGGTGTGGGAAAGCAAGGCCATGGGACGGATGATGCGTCGGGTCATCAGGATGCCGAAAACAACCATGAAGATGGCCATGGAACCGCCAAACATGAACACCAGCGTCTGACTGGTCGCTGCGACCTGTTCGGAGAGCAGCGCGGATTCTTCACGGGTGCGCAGAGCAAAATCGGAAAATTTTTCAAGACTGTTGGTCACAGCCGCCACAGCCCTGGAGGTTTTTTCCTGGACCTGGATCCGCTGGCGATCCAAAGCCAACCGCGCCCGGCGCAAAGCGTAGGCCGAATCCGGCCCAATGACCAAATGGGAATCCAACCTGGTAAAGGATCGTTTCAATCTTTGAACGGTTTCGGTCAACGTCGGCGATTCCCGAACCTGAATCCCCAGATCATCCAAGGTGCGGTAGGTCGATTGAATGAGCGGGGTCATCTCATTGTAAAGAATGCTGGTCAACACATCCGGGCTCTCTTCGAGCATGATCTGGCGGGTCAGGATTCCGAGCGTCGCAACACTGGAGGAGATCCGGACCACGGTTTGCCAGATGACCGCCCCATGGCCAAGGAGATGATTCCGGGACAGACGGCGCAGTTCCTCGTTATTGCCCTCCGTGCTTTCCGCGTTCAGGACATTTCGAATCCGGCGCTTTTCCCGAACCGTTGCAAGCCGGACTTTGCCGCGGATGTGCTCCGCATCCTTGGACACTTCATCAATCGCGCGATCAATGAGCGAGGCGTTGAGCGCCAATCGCTCATGCAATTCCAGATCGCGCCGAATCATCGTGATGAACCTTTTGCGCTGGTGCTGGAAAATCCCGAAGGAATCCCGAAGTTCATGGAGCGATTGTTCGAAAGAGCTCCCCAGATGTCGCCGGATCGGCATGATGGTTTCCAAAAGATCCTGAAATGCCTTCCCCTGTTGCAATTCCTTTTCCGTGGCGTCGATCCCCTTGAGGGATCGAACCTGATTCATTGCATTCTGATTTTCAATCAGATGGTTGACCAACAGGCTGATTTTCAGGCTGCTCGTTTCCAAGGGGAGGGCGATCTGGAGCAGTTTTCCCTGAGCCTGTTTCAGGCGGTCGATGGCCACGATCCCGGCACCGCCAAGCACCAGAACGGACAACAGGCCCACCACCGACCAGAACAGCAGCAGGTGATGAAGGGTAAAGGCGAACCGTTTCATGGTGCGCTGGAAGGTTTTGGTGAACGATTGATCGTCGACCAATCGAGATCGACGTATCGGCCATGGTTGATGACGGTCGGCCAAACCTTATGGCTGGCCTGATGTTCCATCGGACTGAAAGAAACCGATTGGCCCGTCCCAAGATCAAAATTTGAAATTCGTTCCATGGCATCAACCAAACCCTCGCGAGTGGGGTTCTCACCCGCCAGCCGCACCCCCTCCACAAAAATTTTCGCCACCAGATAGCCTTCCAGGGAGATGGAACCGGGCTGGGCGTCCGGTTGATATTCCTTGAGCGCCTGATGATAGTGGCGTACGGCATCGACATCGCTCGTCACATTGGGAACCACCTGTGTGACGATCACCCCTTCGCCGAGGGGACCCAACTCCTGGAGCAACGGAATGCTGCCGACAAAAGAGACATTGAGAAAAAGGGTATCGGGCAAATCGGCACGCGCGGTTTGAATGAAAACGGCGCATGGTTTGTACGTACCGACCATGATGATGGCCTTGGGTTCAATTTCTGCTTCCAGAATCGTGCTCAAACCATCTTCGATATTGAGGGTATTGCGCGTATAACGACCATGGGCAAGCTGTTCGATCAAAGGTCCATACCCCCGATGGGTCAGCGCCTGAACGCCCCCTCGGTATCCCGCATCGCCATAGCCGTCGTTTTGGGTGAAAAAGGCGATCTCTTCGGGTTTGATACCCGCACCCAACAAGCCATCGATCATGGTGGATAGTTCTTCGGAATAGCTCGCACGGAAGTTGATGACATAGCGGTCCGGTGGTTGATGACGTAACACGTCGGATCCACTAAAGGCCCCGAACAGAAGGGTCTTTTTTTCTTTGGCGATGGGAACGGTGACAATGGCGGTCGGGGTACCGACGTTACCGAGTACCGCGAGCACCTGTTCCTGATCAATCAGATGACGCATGTTCGGGGCGGCCAGACCGGGTTCGTAGCCATCATCAAGAACGATGAGCTGTAATGAGTTGCCATGAACGCCACCCGCTTTGTTGATTTCGGCAAAGTAGATCTCCACCCCGAGTTTCATTCCCTGACCAAGCGCCATCGCCGGTCCGCTCAGGGCGGTGCTCATACCGACTTTGATCACGCCGGCCCATCCCGGGGCTGGGATCAAAGCCAAAATCAAAGTTGCAACAAGAATAAGCCAGTTGCAGGGGCGGTAGACTGTTTGACGAAACCGCATTTGCATGGAAGATCCTCCCGGAATACAGAGTTGTATGAGGGACGCCCCATCGTCAAGACAAAATTTTTAAATATGTACCATACAACACTTTTCATGTACTCAACCTTGCGGGTTCAGGCATTTTCCTTGCAATCCGCGTGGAGGATCGTGAGACCCGGAGGCATGACCTGAGCACCGACTCATGACCTACAGGCCGTAAAAAAATCATCACGAATCGTAAGATTTTTCTTGCGTCATGTGTTCGGTTGAGGAGGGACAGCCGTGATTCTTTACCTCTGTGAGAAGCCATCTCAGGGCCGCGATATCGGTCGAGTTCTGGGCGCAACGTTCCGACGTGATGGCTATGTTGAAGGCATGGGCGTTCGCGTGACGTGGTGCATCGGCCACCTGCTGGAGATGACCGAGCCGGATCGCTACAAACCGGAATGGAAGCAGTGGCGATTGGATACGCTCCCCATGGTCCCTGAAGAATGGAAGCTGGAATTGACTCGCCGAGGCGGCAAACAGTTTAAAATCATCAATGACCTGTTGAAGGGGGCAAATGAAGTCATCTTGGCCACCGACGCTGACCGGGAAGGTGAAACCATTGGACGTGAAATCCTTGAGCGATGCCGTTACCGAGGAAAAATCTCTCGGCTTTGGCTGTCGGCGTTGGATGACGCCAGCATTCGCAAGGCCATTGCCTCCCTTTGGCCCGGGCAGAAAACCGAACCCTTGTACCAGGCGGGGCTGGGTCGATCCCGAGCCGATTGGCTGGTCGGCATGAATCTCACCCGTGCCTATACGATCATTGGGCGCCAGGGCGGGTACAATGGGGTGCTGAGTGTGGGACGGGTCCAAACGCCCACATTGAAGTTGGTGGTGGATCGTGACCGGCTGATAGAAAATTTCAAGCCGGTAGACTACTTTGACGTCATTGCCCTCCTCCGTGTCGCCAACGGCGAATTCAAAGCCAAGTGGGTGCCATCGAAAAAACATGCAGATGATGAAGGGCGTTGTTTGGATCGTACAATCGCAGAAATGGTCGCCCAGAAGGTTCAGGGGCAGATCGGCAAGATAACCAAGGCCGAGACCAAACGGGTGAACGAACCCCCTCCGCTCCCTCTTGAACTTTCCACCCTGCAACAGGAGGCATCCCGCCGGTGGAATATGAGCGCCAAGAGAACCCTCGAAATCGCTCAGTCTCTGTACGAAAAGCACAAAGCCGTCACCTATCCCCGAACGGACTGCCGATTTCTGCCGACCGAGCAGTTCAAGGATGCCCAGAAGGTTCTTCAGGCCATTGCGGACAGTGATCCCGGAATTGCTCCGTTGGTCCATGTCGCCAACCCAAAGACCCGGTCCAAAGCCTGGAACGACAAGAAAATCAAGGCGCACCACGCCATCATCCCGACCGCTGCCAAGGTGAAGGTTGACGGGCTGAACCGGGAAGAGTCATACGTCTACGACCTGATCCGCCGCCACTTTCTGGCGCAGTTTTTTCCACCTCATGAATACGACGCCACCATCATCGATACCCTGGTCAACTCAGAGACCTTCCGAGCAACTGGCCGAGTTGAGCAGGCCCCTGGCTGGAAACGGGCGTTGGGGCAGACAAGGAAGGAGAAGGACTCGGAGAATGGAGAGGATGATCAAAGTCTTCCCCATGTTCAAACAGGAGAAGACGCCAGCCTGGAAAAGACGGAGTTGATCGCCAAACAAACCAAGCCCCCCAACCGCTATACGGAAGGTACCCTGATTCAGGCGATGAAGTCGGTGGGAAAACTCGTCGAAGACCCTCGTCTTCGCAAAATTCTTCGCGACACCTCAGGTATCGGGACGGAGGCAACACGGGCAGCCATCATCGAGACGCTGATCAAACGGGGCCTGCTCGCGAAGGAAGGAAAGAAGAATCTCGTCAGCATGCCAGCAGGCCGGGCGTTGGTCGATGCATTACCTCACAGCGTAACGGACCCGGCCACCACGGCGGTCTGGGAGCAGATCCTTGATGACATCGCCAACGGCAGCGGATCCCTGGATGAGTTCCTGAACAAATCCGAGCTGTGGCTGAACAAACTGATCGGAAATGTGAAGAAGCGGCAGGAATTGGGGATCAATCCCTTCAAGAACCTTCCCGATCCGTCCATCTCCGGTACTGACCATGGGAGGCCTGGCCGTTCTCCACCCAAAGGCGCAGATCAGCAATCGGCGGCGCTCCCGGACCCTTCTCAAACCTGTCCCGATTGCGGCAAGCTCATGGTCCGGAGAAAAAGCAAACGTGGAAGTTTTTGGGGGTGTTCCACGTATCCAACCTGTTCGACAACAGTCCCTGACAACCAAGGGAATCCAGGTCCAAGAGAAGATAGGGATGGCGGAATCAATGGTCGTTGCCCGCTGTGTAAAACCGGATGGCTCGTTGAACGCCGTGCCCGAAGAGGAGTCAAAGCTGGAAGCCATTTCTCGGGGTGCAGCAATTTTCCAGAATGTCACTACTCCCGGCCTCATGCAGATTGAGAATCACTCTTCCAGCCGGAGTCCATTCCCAAAAATGGTACCGATCCAGGTGATGCAGACCCGCTTCCCTGGCCAGGGCCTGGGCGTGCCACTGCCGGATATCCCTCCGCTCCACAGCGGCAAAGAAGGCGTTCATGCGATGAGGACGATCTTTATTTAAGGATGTTCACCGTTCATTCCTTGATGATTTCGCCCTCAATCAACCCGATCTCTGGTTCCTGGTATCCTTCAGCCTCCATGACCTTGAACAGCAGGCCATAGGCCACCCGCCAACGCATCCCATCATTGGTCAGCAGGGATGCTGTCTTCTGATTGAGTTGGAGAATTTTCCCATACCGCTCCCGGTTGTCACGATCATGGAAGCCGACCGATTCCCCGACCTTCAACAGGTTTTTGTCCAGTCTGGTCTGTCCCTGACGTGGGTGAATATCGGTATTGGCCCCGCTGAGATTGACCGCATAGAGAGGAACGCTCCATTTTTTGCCATCGGCCTTGTCCCGCACATGAACGCTGACCCGGTGAACCCCTTCCACCACGGCATCAACCTGCTTGTTATCCTTGCCGCTGAAATAGGAGATCTCCATGCCGGGGTGAAGTGACCGGCAACAACCGCTCCGGCTGATCCAACATGCCGTCAATTCCGACCCGGAGACGGTACAGATCAAACAGGCTGGCGCCTTGCAAGGCATGCAGGATTTCCGAATAATTCATCCCTTTTATCCCAGTAATCCAATCAACGATGGCAGGCGGAACAGCCATCCATCCTACCCCAGTGTTCGTCGAAAGTCAGGGGTCCCGGGCCATGGAGAAATGTCCGTCCATTCCGATCAATCAGTCGGTTACCGAAAGAATTCGCCGAAAAATCTCCTCGGTCGCGTTATTGCCTGTCCGAGAAAACATCGTCCAGGGACCGGGCATCGAAGATGCGAAGGCTTCCCTCCTCCAACGCGGACAGGTCCGCTGTGTCAACAATCCCTGATAATAAATATGACAAAGTAGAATTAGAAAAGCTGTGATGCAAAAAAGCGGAAAAGTGAGATGGTCTTGATGGTTCTTCCGGAAACGAAGTGGTTTCCCACCAAAGAGTGGTCGCCAGTCTGGTCTGTGGAGCCAGGATGCGCGCTGCCAACAACACGGTCCCAGACCTGACGGCACGTTTTTTAAAGCCTTGATATTAAACGATTGAAATGGCGGAGAAGCAGGGATTCGAACCCGCCAGAAGCCTTTTCATCACGAACGCAAGAGCACCCATAAATACCAACCAATACCAGGAACAAAAAGGAAATTTTCCATTCTTCCCGTTCTCCTGGCCAAACCATGCCCAAACTGACCAACAGATGCTTTGGTCACAATTTGGTCACAAGATCCCAAGTCAAAATACGGCTTGTCTTCGGCCAGGTATTTTCTTGTTGATGTATTGACATCATGTAGATACAATGAACGCCATGATCTTTGAATGGGACGAGCAAAAACGTGCAATCAACATCCGGAAACATGGCATTGATTTTGAGGATGCCAAGGCTGTTTTCGAGGGATACACCATCACCATTGATGATCCTGGAGATTATGGAGAAGCGCGATTGATCTCCACTTAGGATGGTTCGGCAGCATGTCATGGTTGTCATCCATACGGAGCGAAAAGACAACATCCGCATCATATCTGCCAGGAAAGCAACCAAAAATGAACAAAGAAGCTACTTTGCACAAATCCCAGACGGATTGGAATCGGCTTGACTCGATGAGCGATGAGGAGATTGATTTCTCCGATGCTCCCGAATTGACCCCGGAAGCCTTTGCCCAAGGTGTTGTCAGACAGGGATTAAACCCAATCCCCAAAAAAAGAATGTTGAGCGTGCGCGTTGATGGGGATGTTTTGGATTGGTTCAAATCCCAGGGAAAAGGCTATCAAACCAAGATCAACGCCATTTTGAAAGCGTATCGGGACGCTCACGTTGCGTCATCGCTTTAAAACTCCACCAGACAGCAACATTGAATTTGCCTTCAGCAAATCGTTTTTGTATCGTTTAATTGAGCGTATTGAACCGGGCCGCATCCCGACGGTTCTCTACGGTCGCCGGTCCTGTGCGGGGGGCAGTGGCTTCCTCTCTTCGCTGTCTTCCCTGAACCCTACCCCCTTTTTCTTGTAAAGGTCTGCCACGGCCCCCCGACCTGCTGCCAAGCGTTCGGAATAGCGCGCGGGCATGGTCGGACTCTTCCAACGGCCAGCCTGCATGATTGCCCCCAGTTCGGCACCGTTGTCGGTCAAATCCTGGGCCATCCCCACTCGGCACGAATGACCGGATAAATCAAGACCGACCATTGAACCCAACCTTTGGATTGATCGGTAAACGTCAGTGGTGGAAAGCCTGGTTCCCCGCTTGACGTTACCCCCCTTGGTTACCGCCTGAAACATGGCCCCTTTGTCAATTCCTGCGATCAGCAACCATTTTTTCAACGCCTGCACCGTATCAGGAGAAATCCACCGTTGCGCCCCCATGCCTTCCTGGTCTGTCTTGGATTTGCGGATCAAAACAGTCCCAGCACCATCTTCGTCAAATTGGACATCTTCCCGGTTCATGGCTACAAGTTCACTTGACCGAGCCAGTATGTCACGAGCCACCAAGATCATGGCCACATCCCTGGTATCTCTTACCGTTCCTTCGACCTTGGACCTGATGATTGCAGCGTCTACCATGGTCAACCCCCTTGCCTGCTTCTGGCGCGTGCCCTTGGTCCGATTCATCCGTTTGACGGCCAACCTGACTTTGTTGTCCTTGGTGGGATCCAGAAGACGAGCTGCCCGGTGAAGGTGGGCTATGGAAGCAAGATGCCGCTTGACGGTTGCCGGTTTGAATTCTTCCGCCCCCCAATCGACGCAGGCTCGAAGGGTGTCCGGATCGGCAGGCAGAGAAGGAACGCCCCGTTCACTGCACCAATCGGCAAAGCGTTTGGAATCTGCCTTGATGGCTTTTATTTCTACTTTGTTACATTCATTAACTGGAGAGGATGGCAGGCAATTGACTGATATGCATAGGAATATTGAAAGAAAAAAGGGGGCTTAAGGGATTGCCCCCAGGACTTTGACTTTGACTTTGATTTTGATTTTGTTTTTTACGCGCCATTTCACCCGAAGCGATCTTCCCGCGTGCTTTTTGCGGGAA
>PEAN01000069.1 GCA_002753735.1 Magnetococcales bacterium DCbin4 | reverse complement strand
TTATCCGTTCTTGAATCTTTTTGTGAATTGAAACAAAATCAAGACCCTGGGGGCAATCCCCCAGACCCCTTTATTCTTTTATAATTTTTTCTTGATCCTGATCACGTGGGTACAATGGGCATCAAAGTACTGTCACCGACGGCCATACTTGGATATGGGTTTCCCGATGCCTCCCTGAACACCGGGATGCACCAAATGCCTGATCTCATTGCCGTAGACGGTGGCAGCACCGATCCGGGTCCCTATTATCTGGGATCGGGGAAACCCTTTGTCTCCCGACAAGGGGTCAAGCATGACCTCGAACGACTCCTGGAGGCCCAAACCCGGGCGCAAATCCCCCTGATCATTGGTACAGCCGGGGGCAGTGGTGCCCGGCCCCATCTTGACTGGACCCTGGAGATCATCCAGGAAATTGCAAGCAAAAACAAAGTTTCTTATCGCCTGGGCATCATCCCTTCCGACTTCACCCATGCCGAGGTTGCCCGGGCACTGGCCGAAGGTCGTGTTTCCTCCCTGACCAATGTCCCCCCGGCCACGTTGGAAGCGATCCACGCCTCCACCCACATCGTCGCCCAAATGGGTGCGGAACCGGTGGTCGCCGCCCTCAAGGAAGGTTTTGACATTATCGTCTGCGGTCGTTGTTATGATCCCGTCCCCTTTGCCGCACTGGCCCTGGCACGCGACATGGATCCAGGCCCTGCATTGCACATGGGCAAGATTTTGGAATGTTCCGCCATCGCCGCCCTCCCCGGCAGCGGCAGCGATTGTGTCATGGGAATTTTGGATGACCAGGGGTTCACCCTGGAATCACTCAATCCTGCCCGCCAATTCACCCGGGTCTCGGTTGCCGCCCATTCATTGTATGAAAAAAGCGATCCGCTCTTCCTTCCGGGACCGGGAGGGGTTTTGGATCTGCAACAGGTCCGCTACCAGGAGTGGGATCATGGCCGGGTCCGGGTCGAAGGGAGTCGTTTTGTCCCCGATACCACCTACCGCGTTAAATTGGAGGCGGCCCGGTGTACCGGGTACCGCACCATCAGCATCGCCGGGATCCGCGATCCCGGCTTGATCATGGCCCTGGACGATGTCCTGGAACAGGTTCAACGACAATGCCGCCCCAATCTTGACCCCAACGCCAAAATCCATTTTCATGTGTACGGTCGTAACGGCGTCATGGGCCCCTGGGAACCGCACCCCCATCCCGGTCATGAACTGGGATTGGTCCTGGAAGTCATGGCCCCCGATCAGGCAGCCGCCGACAACGCCTGCTCTCTTTTACGAAGCACCTTGTTGCACTATGGTTTTCCGGGACGTTTGACGACCGCCGGCAACCTTGCCTTTCCCTACAGCCCGTCGGATATTGCCATGGGTGCCGCCTATGAATTCAGCCTGTACCATCTGATGGCCGTCAGCGATCCCCGCGCCCATTTCCCCCTGTCGGCACTGGAGCTTCACCCATGACCCTGATCCCCATCACCCGGGCGGTCCATGTCATCCGCAGCAAGAATGCGGGTCCCTACGAGCTGACCCTGGACATTATTTTCAAAGATCAATCCGGGTTTGAAGCCAGCAGGAACGCCAAGATTTTCACCCCCGCCACCATGGCCCGACTGTACGGCATTGCCGAATCGGACATCCTCAAGGTGATCCACTACGAACCCGCCCTGGCGATCAAGATCACCCTCAAACGCCCCCTGACCTCAGGCGCCTTCGGCGAAACCGATGTCTACGGCGCCCAACAACACGCCCCCCTCCTCCAGTTGATGGTTCCAGAAGCGTAAAAAAGGGGTGTCGCATTTTTCATCCTGCGACATTCTGATCTGTTGTTGGATTCTTGATATTCAGCAAATTGTTATATCGGTTTCCATCCCATACCATACCGCTCTTGTAACAAAAAGCGACACCCCTTGTTCCAGGGGGGGATGGGCATGGAGTTCATTCCAAACCATGATGGTATCTATAATTTTTCAAAAATGACGGATTTGGCCCGATTTGTGTTCTATATAGAGATATGAAAAGAAACACAAAACAGCGGCAACCAGGATGGAGGAGAGAGGCTGATGAGTTTCACAACCATACCCCAGCGCCGACAAAGATTGAACCGCAGCACGCTGGCTGTCCCCGGATCCAAACCCCGCTTCATCGAAAAAGCGGTCACCAGCAGTGCGGATGTCATCTTTTTCGATCTGGAGGATTCGGTCCCCCCGGACAACAAGGAACAGGCCCGCAAGGATGTCATCGCGGCCATCAACGATCTTGATTTCGGCGGCAAAAGCCTGTCGGTCCGGATCAACGGGCTGGATACCCACTACATGTATCGCGATGTGGTCGATCTGGTTGAACAGGCGGGACACAAACTCGACCTGATCCTGGTCCCCAAGGTGGGATGTGCCGCCGACATCTACGCCGTGGACATGCTGTTGACGCAAATCGAACGGGCCAAGGGGATCAAGAAAAAAATCGGCATCGAAATGCTCATCGAAACCCCTCTGGGGATGCAGAATATCGATGCCATCGCCGCCGCCTCCCCGCGCAATGAAAGCATTCTGTTCGGCTCCGCCGATTATGCCGCCGCCACTGGCATGCAAATCACCATGATCGGCGGCCCCAATCCTGATTATCATGTCCTGGGTGACGCCGATGCCCAGGGGGTCCGCCACCGTTATTGGCTCGACATGTGGCATTATCCCCACGCCCGCATCGTGGCCGCCGCCCGTGCCAATGGCCTGCGCCCCGTCGATGGTCCCTTCGCCGACATCAAAGACCCCGATGGTTGGATGGCCAGCGCCAAACGGGCCAAAACGCTCGGATTCGAAGGCAAGATGGTCATCCATCCAAGCCAGGTGGACATGGCCAACGAACTGTTCAAACCCTCGGCCAAAGAGGTCGAACAGGCGCGGCGCATCCTGGAAGCGATGGTCAACGCTGAAAAACAAGGTGCCGGTGCGGTCAGCCTCGACGGCAAAATGATCGATATCGCCTCCATCCGGCAGGCAGAAGCGGTGGTGCAAAAAGCAGAACTGGCCGCCAAGAAAAATTCTTGAGCATTTTTAACCGTATCCAGCAAATCATTCACACCATAACGATAAAGCGTGGCCCCACAGGGTCATGAATCCAAAAGGGAGAGCGTAATCATGAAAACCCCATCCGCCTTTTACAAGCCCCTCGCCATTGGCGCCCCCATGCCCATGCGGGAACTGCCGATCACTCTGGAGCGGACCATCCATTTCCTGCCGCCCCACAACGAAAAAATGCGCGCCAAAGCGGGTGACATGGCCAAGAACGTGGACGTTCTCCTGGGCAACCTGGAAGACGCCATCCCCATTGAAGCCAAGGAAGCGGCCCGCAAAGGATTCATCGAAGTCGCCAAAGCGGTCGATTTCAAGGCGATTGGTACCGGATTGTGGACCCGGGTCAACGCCTTGAACAGCCCCTGGTTCCTCGATGACATGATCGAAATCATCGGTGCCGTCGGCAACAAACTGGATGTGGTCATGGTTCCCAAGGTCGAAGGTCCCTGGGACATCCACTATGTCGATCAACTGTTGGCGCAACTCGAAGCCAAACACCATGTGCAAAAACCGATCTTGATCCATGCCATTTTGGAAACGGCCCAGGGGGTCAAGAATGTCAGTGACATTGCCCAATCCAGCCCCAGAATGCACGGCATGAGCCTTGGTCCCGCCGACCTCGCCGCCTCGCGCGGGATGAAAACCACCCGCGTCGGTGGGGGACATCCCTTCTACGGTGTCCTGGCCGATCCGACCGCCGATGGATCTCCACGCGCCTTCTTCCAGCAAGATCTCTGGCACTATACCGTGGCCCGCATGGTCGATGCCTGCCTCACCAATGGTCTGCGCGCATTCTATGGCCCGTTCGGTGATTTCAAGGATGAAGCGGCCTGTGAAGCCCAATTCCGTAACGCCTTCCTCCAAGGATGCGCCGGTGCCTGGACCCTGCATCCCA
This sequence comes from Magnetococcales bacterium DCbin4, assembly GCA_002753735.1. Taxonomy (GTDB): domain Bacteria; phylum Pseudomonadota; class Magnetococcia; order Magnetococcales; family UBA8363; genus UBA8363. Next base: position 19,548 of record PEAN01000069.1, on the reverse strand, counting down.
CCCAGATCGACATTGCCAAACGGGTTTTCAGCCCCGATGTGAAAGAAGTTCTGTTCGCCAAGAAAATCCTCGAAGCCATGCCGGATGGATCGGGTGCGGTGATGATCGATGGCAAAATGCAGGACGATGCCACCTGGAAACAGGCCAAGGTGATCGTCGACCTGGCCCGGCTGGTCGCCACCAAGGATCCCCAGCGGGCTTCCGCCTACGGCTTCTGATCCCACGGGTCGGCAAAGGAGTACATCATGTTCAAGGTGTTACAAGGATTGCGGATCGTCGAAGCTTCGGCCTTTGTTGCCGCCCCCTTAAGCGGCATGACCCTCGCGCAACTGGGGGCCGATGTCATTCGTTTCGATCCCCTCGTCGGCGGCATGGATGCCCGCCGCTGGCCCATCACCAAAGAGGGCAAAAGCCTCTATTGGGCCGGGTTGAACAAGGGCAAACGGTCGCTCGCCATCGATTCATCCAAACCCCAGGCCCAGGAGCTGTTGACCCGGCTGATTACCGAACCGGGTGAAGGCAAGGGAATCTTCCTGACCAATTTCCCCGCCAGCAAGGGGTGGATGAGCTACGAAAGCCTGAAAAAGCATCGCAAAGATCTGATCATGGTCAACCTGATCGGCAGTTCCGACGGTACCTCGGCAGTCGATTATACCGTCAACTGCGCCTGCGGCTTCCCCTATGTCACGGGAAACCGCCATGACGATCCCAACCCCAAACCGGTCAACCATGTTCTGCCCGCCTGGGATGCCATCGCCGGAATCAACCTGGCCCTGGCGGTCCTGGCAGCCGAGCGCCATCGCCGCCTGACCGGGGAAGGGCAGTTCGTCAAGATTGCACTCTCCGACATCGCCTTCGCCATGACCGCCAATCTGGGGTACGTTTCGGAGGTGCAGATCAACCATGAGGATCGTAAAGGTTACGGCAACTATCTGTACGGTGCCTATGGCAGTGATTATGAAACCAAGGATGGTCGGCGGATCTATATTGTGGTGGTGACCGACCGCATGTGGACCGAACTGGCCAAGGTGACCGAACTGACCGCCGCCTTCAAGGAAATCGAAACCCGGTTGGGTAAAAATTTCAAGAAGGAAGGAGATCGCTTCCTAGCCAGCGATGAAATTTCGGTCCCCATTCGCGAATGGTGCCGCCAACGCACCCTGAAGGAGATTGAGGCCAAATTCAACAACACAGGGGTCTGTTGGGGTCCCTACCGGACATTCCGGCAGATGGTTGAAGAGGATTCCCGGGTATCGACCCAGAATCCGCTGTTCTCCATGGTGGAACAACCGGGCATCGGCAGCTATCTGGTTCCCGGCTCCCCCATCGACTTCAGCGCCTTCACCCGTGAACCACCCAAACCCGCCCCGATCCTTGGACAACATACCGATGACATCCTCGGGAAGGATCTGGGACTGGGTGCAGCTGAAATCAAAAGTTTGCGCGATGCGGGCATCGTCGCCGGCCCCGTGGAGAGTTTATGATGAGCGAACAAAACAAACCTTTGACCGACTGGATCGGATCCCAGGAAGTCCGCGAAGAGGTGATTTCGGGCGTTGTTGCTGAATGCGTCGCCGCCATGTTGGATATGGATGGTGAACGCTTTGCCAGTGGCAATCCCCTCCCCTCCCTGTGGCACTGGTTCCACTTTCTCCCCAAGGCCCCAATGTCGAAGATTGACCATGATGGTCATCCCAAACGTGGTGGTTTTTTTCCGCCGGTAACCCTGCCCCGGCGCATGTTCGCCGGTGCCCGGATGAAGTTCCTGCACCCCCTGATCATCGGCCAACCTGCCGTCCGTGAAGGGGAAATTCTCAACGTGTCGGAAAAATCGGGTAAAAGCGGCAATCTGGTGTTCGTGACGGCGCGGTATCGCATCCGGCAAAACAATGAACTGTGCGTCGAAGAAGAACAGGATATCGTCTACAAGGAAGACGGTCCTCCGGTTCCAGCGCCGGTTCCACTGGCAACCCTTCCCGATCCCGGTCCCAACGCATGGGTCCGGGATGTCACGCCCAACACGGTACTTTTATTCCGCTTTTCCGCGCTGACCTTCAATGCCCACCGGATTCATTATGATCGCCCTTATGCCATGAAGGAGGAGGGCTATCCCGGTCTGGTCGTCCATGGTCCATTGACGGCCTTGATGCTTTTGGAAATGGCCCGTGCCAAAAGTGGAAAACAGGTGACGGGCTTTACCTTCCAGGGACGGGCACCGTTGTTTGACCTGAATCCATTCCGTTTGATCGGTCGCCAGAGTGGCAATACGGTGGAGCTGGAAGCGATTGGCCCCCATGGAAAAACCACGATGACCGCCTCGGCGCAACTCGCCTGATCACAGTCTTTGGTGAACCCTACTGGAGAACCATGCAATGCAAAGCAAGATTGTTACCGCGGATGAAGCCGTTGCCTTGATCAAGGATCAGGACACGATCTGCTGCAACGGATTTGTGCAAACGGGCTATCCCGATACCCTGATCGAAGCCCTTGAGCGACGTTTTCTTCAAACTGGCGCACCCCGGAATTTGACCCTCATCGGGGCCGCCGGACAGTCGGATGGCAAAAATCGTGGCACCAACCGACTGGGACACGAAGGATTGTTGCGCCGTTTTGTTTCGGGCAACTTCGGTCGCGTCCCCAATATCGTCAAACTGGCAAAAGAAAACAAAATTTACGCCTACAACCTCCCGCAGGGGGTCATCTGCCAGTTGTATCGGACCCGGGCTTCAGGTAAGCCGGGATTTTTCTCGAAGATCGGTCTGCACACCTTCGTCGATCCCCGGCTGGAAGGGGGACGGGTCAATGATGTCACGACAAAGGACATCGTCAAGCTGGTCGATATCGACGGCGAAGAATGGTTGTTCTACAAGGTTGACTCGGTGGACGTCGCCCTCATCCGGGGAACGACTGCCGACCCCAATGGCAACATCACCATGGAAAAAGAGGCCCTGACCCTGGACAATCTGGCCCAGGCGATGGCCGCTAAAAACAGCAATGGCATCGTCATCGCCCAGGTCGAACGGATCGCCGAGGCGGGATCGCTCAAATCACGGGATGTCCGGGTTCCCGGGATTCTGGTGGACTGTATCGTGGTTGCCGACAAACCGGAAAACCACATGATGAACTGCGGCACCCAGTACGATCCGGCGTTGGCGGGACGGCTCCGGGTTCCCCTCGACTCCCTCCCCCCCATGCCGCTGGACGAACGCAAGATCATGGCTCGCCGTGCTGCCTTCGAACTGCCCCCCAACGGCATCGTCAACCTTGGCGTCGGTGTCCCCGAAGGGGTCGCCCAGGTTGCCAATGAGGAAAAAATCACCAAATACATCACCATGACCTCGGAAGCGGGAACCATCGGTGGCGTATTGTCCAACGGTTCCAGCTTCGGTGCGGGCGTCAATGTCGATTCGGTGCTGGATCAGAATCAGATGTTCGACTTCTATGACGGCGGTGGTCTGGACATGGCCTGTCTCGGCATGGCGGAGGTGGACGAACGCGGCAACGTCAACGTCAGCCGGTTCGGTGACCGCATCATTGGTTGCGGTGGATTCATCAATATCAGTCAAAACGCCCGCTCCATGATCTTTACCGGTACCTTTACCGCCGGAGGACTTGAAATCAAGGTTGAGAACGGTCAACTGCGGATCGTCAAGGAAGGAAAGGCACGTAAATTCGTCAAGGCGGTGAAACAGGTCACCTTCAGCGGCGATTATGCGGTGGAACGCAAACAACCGGTCTATTTCGTCACCGAACGGTGCGTGTTCCGGCGCGGACGTCGTGGCCTCGTCCTGACCGAAGTCGCCCCGGGAATCGACATCGAACGCGACATCCTGGCCCACATGGACTTTCAACCCATCGTCCGCGATCCCGTTACCATGGATCCTCGGATCTTCCGTGAACAGCCCATGAACCTTGAGGCCAATCTCCTCAACCTGGATCTGCCCGAACGGATCAGCTACGACGCAGTACGCAACATTCTGTTCATCAACCTGGAAGGGTTGTACATGCGCGTCAGCGAAGATGTCGAATCCCTGCGGGAACTGTTGGTCAAGCATTGTACCGCCATCGGCAAGCGGGTCGGTGTATTCATCAACTACGACTCCTTCCGGATCAACGAAAACGTCTACGACGACTACGCCGAGATGGACCGTTACATGCTGGAACACCATTACACGACCATCACCCGCTACGCCACCAGCGCCTTCATGCGGATGAAGCTGGACCAAACGCTGTCGGAACGCAACATTGCGCCCCATGTCTTTGAGCGCAAGGACGAAGCCAAGGCGTTTCTGGCCTCCAACCATCCCAAGGTGTAATCAACCCGGAAGAGACTGACATCATTTCGGCCATGAACGCCGATCTGGAGAGAATAAATCATGAGTAACAAGACCAATCCAGGCAACTTTTTTGAAGACTTCCACATTGGCATGATCATCAATCATGCCACCCCCCGGACCATCACCCAGGGCGACGTTTCGCTTTATACGGCGCTTTATGGCAACCGGTTCGGCATTCAATCCTCCGATGCCCTGGCCCAGTCGATCGGGTTGCCCCGGGCACCCGTGGATGACATGTTGCTGTTCCACATGGTGTTCGGCAAGACGGTTCCCGATGTCTCCCTGAACGCCATCGCCAACCTGGGATATGCCGCTGGCCGTTTTCATGCCATGGCCTATCCCGGCGATACCATTCGCACCGTGTCCGAAGTGATCGGGGTCAAGGAAAACTCAGACCATAAAACGGGCACCGTCTATGTCCGGTCGGTCGGCACCAATCAACGCGGCGAAACCGTTTTGGAATATTGCCGCTGGGTGATGGTCCGCAAAAAAGACTTCAATGCACCCGCCCCCAATGCAGTGGTACCCGATCTGCCCAAGGCGGTGGCCATCAATGACCTTGTGGTCCCCTCAGGACTCAATTTTGCCAAGTATGATACCAACCTGGCGGGATCTCCCCATTTTTGGGAAGATTACGAAAAAGGGGAAAAGATCGATCACGTCGATGCCATGACGGTGGAAGAGGCGGACCATATGACCGCCACGCGTCTCTATCAAAACACCGCCAAGGTCCACTTCAATCAACATACTGAAAAAGAAGGCCGATTCGGTAAACGGATTGTCTATGGTGGCCATGTCATCAGCTTGGCCCGGTCCTTTGCCTTCAACGGCTTGGCAAACGCCTTCAAACTGGTTGCCATCAACGGTGGGCGGCATGTCGCCCCCATCTTTGCCGGCGACACGGTGTATTCATGGAGCGAAGTCCTGAGCAAGGATGAACTGCCGGGACGGCGCGATTTCGGGGCATTGCGGATCCGTATGATCGCTGCAAAGGATCAATCCTGCCGCGAGTTCCCTTACAAGGATGCCGAGGGCAAGTATCATCCGGCGGTGGTCCTGGAATTTGACCATACCGTGGTGATTCCACGTAAACCCTGATGATGTACCGGTCGCAGGGGGATCTGATCCCCCTGCGATCCACCCTCCTCCGGCCTGAACCCATCTTCGGATGTCACCAACACCAGATACCGATGTCATACCATCGGCGCAGGATGGGCTGGAACACGCCAACAAACGTCTTCCCGTGCTGTTGTTGATGTCGGTTGTCGTCCTGATCATGATCGGGGCATCCGGCATCGCAGTTTTGTTTCAGACGCACGAATCTCAGGAAAAGAACCGTCTTTCCCTTCTCGCCGATTTGTTTGCCCGACATCTGGTACAAACGCATATCGATCAATCGCTCGTACAAAAATTTGTTCACCTGCGTCCCCCGGAGTTGGAAGGAGGTGAACGGTTCGACCTGCTGCTCCGCCAACCGGATGGACTGTTGCTCGAACGCACCCGTACTTTACTTAACCTCGGACATCCCTTTGCCCGATCTTTAAAGCAATGGGGCACCAAAACCCCTGCCAAATCATGGATCGGCATCAACCCCGCCGGAACTCCTGCAATCATTGCCATTCATGAAGAAAAAGAGTCGGGATTCATTCTGGTGGTTCATCGCCCACTGACTTCGTTCCACGACACCCTGTGGCCTCAGGCAGGAATCATCGCCCTGGTCATTCTTTTTTCCTCCATGTTTCTGGTCATTTTGTTCTGGAGCGAGCGCAACACGTTGATCCGGGAGGTCATCACCATCCGCAACCGGTTTCAAAAATATTATGATGTTGGTCTGATCGGGATTGCCGACACCTCCCTGGAGACGGGATGGCTGCGTTTCAACCAACGTCTGTGCGAAATATTGGGGTACAGCCCTGACGAATTGCGACGCACCAACTGGGTGGAACTGACCCATCCTGATGATCTGGAGGAAGAATTACTCGAATTCCGTCGTGCCCTGCATGGTGAAATTGCCGGTTATACCCGGGAAAAACGGTTCATCCGCAAGGATGGTCAACCCTTTCATGCCATGACTTCGCTGCGATGCGTCCGCGGCGAAGATGGCAAGGTCGATTATTTCGTCACCTTTTTATTCGATATCACCGACCGGAAGAATGCTGAGGAGGCATTGCAGAAAAGTCAACGCGGTCTGGCCCGCGCCCAGGAACTGGCTCATCTGGGCAGTTGGGATTGGGATATTCCCGCCAACGTCATCACCTGGTCCGATGAAACCTATCGCATCTTCAGTTTGAAGCCCCAGGAATTCCACGCCACCTATGAAGCCTTTCTCTGGGCGGTCCATCCCGATGACCGACAGTTGGAGCGGACCGCCATGAGCCGGGTTCTGGCCGATCCCGGAGCCAACTATTCCATGGAATATCGTGTCGTCCGGCCGGACGGGGTTGTCCGCTATGTCCATCTTCTGGGTGAAATCATCCGCAATGCCCAAGGGACACCCTTACGAATGGAAGGGTTCATTCAGGACATTACTGAATACAAACGGATCGAATCCCGCCTGCGCGGATTGAATGAAGAATTGGAACAACGGGTTTTGGAACGGACCCAAGCCTTGGAAAAGGCCAATGTCGCCCTGAGGGGCGAGATTACCGAACGTAAGAATGCGGAAGAAAAATTGCGTGCCCTGTTCGACAACTCCCCCGATCTGATCTTGACCGTGGACCGCAATCAGGAGGTTCAGTTTCTCAATCGGCAGCAACCGGAAAAATTTCCCAGCATGGTGATCGGGCAATTATTGAAAAATGTGTTGCCAGACGATATTTTCCGGCAATGTCAACGCTGCCTGCGCCGGGTGATCAGCACCAATACCGCAGCCTCACTTCAGGTCGTTTGCGAAAATGACACCTGGTGGGAAATCCGGATGGCCCCCATTTCGCGTGAAAATCTGCCGCACTCCGTGATGATGGTCTTTACCGACATCACGGAAAAACGGACCCTTCAGGTCCAGGCGATCCGCAATGCCCGCCTGGCCTCTCTGGGAATTCTGGCCGCCAGCGTCGCCCATGAAATCAACAATCCCAACAATGCCATCGGCTTTTCCGCATCTTCCTTGAGCAACTTTTGGCGGGAGATGGTTCCGGTGTTCAATGATTATCGGCAGCAGTGTGGGGACTTTGAACTGGGGGGAATGTCCCTGGAGGAGGCGATGACCACGTTGCCCCGTTTGATCGATGGCATTGGGCGCAATGTGGAGCGGATCAAGAGGACGGTGGATGTACTCAAACACATGGGACGGCAGGATGAAGGAAAGATTGAGGAAGAATTGGACATTTTGGAAATCCTCCGTTCAGCCATTTCGATCCTGCATGCCCAGATCGGGAAACACACCCACCATTTTGCCATGAACTGTGACCTGGGTCCCATCACCGTGCGCGGCAACGCCCTGCAACTGGAGCAGGTATTCATCAACCTGATTCAAAACGCCTTGCAGGCATTACCCAACCCCGAATGCAGCGTCACGGTCGATGTCCGGCCACAACCCAACCAGGGAAAGGTTCAAATCACCGTAACCGACCAGGGACATGGCATTCCCAAACCTTTCCTGGATCGCATCACCGCCCCCTTTTTCACCACCAAAGGAAAAAGTGGCGGCATGGGATTGGGGTTGTCGATCACCGATACCATCATCAAAAATCACAAAGGACGCTTGTTTTTTGAATCAGAACCGGAACGCGGCACCACCGTATGGGTTGAACTGCCCACGGGAGATCAAAGTGACGCAGAATACGGAACTTGAACCTGACAATAAATTCCCTATCAGAATCCATACATGCCGCTGACGCTGAGTTGACCGATATCCGTGGCCATCGTCGTGTCGTATTGGCCAACATCGAAGAAGTATTCCAATTCCGAGCGCAAGTGAAACTGGCGGGTGAGGGCATACTCGATTCCGGCACCTGCGGTAAAACCGACTCCGGAGTCATTGAACACAGAACTACTGGACCTACCCACCGTCGCAGCTATTTTTCCATATTGATCCACATCCCACAATAAGGCACCCGCTTTGCCGAACAAACTTGTATTTTCCGCAATGTTTTTATCCAGAACCAGGGAAGTGGTCCAACCTGAAATCTCGCTCTGGACGGAAATACTGCCCCGATCAAAGGAATAATCGGCCTTATAGTCGCCGAATCGGACATATCCAAGTTCAATACCCAGATTCGGGGCGTCGGGAAGCGGTCCCAGCGGCCAGCGGATACCGGCAAACAACTTGCCGCCGACCGTCGTCAATTCAGTGGTTTCACTTACACCGGTCATCCCAGCCTGGATCAGAAACCCCACCACTTCGTCCTCGGAGGGGGCCGGATCGATGTATTGATCCACACCGGCACCGACACCCACATAAACGCTTGCGGCGTGGGCAAGGCCCGGAAGCAGAAGCATGGCAACCATGATGGATGGAACAATGTTCATAAGAACCCTTTCAAGTGTTTCATTGACCCCTTGATACCGCGTCCTAATGGCATACATTTCGGATCAATTTCATACCTGGATAAGGGTTATCTTGCTGGATGGAACTTCAAGGCGAGGGGGAAACAACAGGAGGGACAGGCTTCGGGGCAACAGGGAATGGCAGTTCCTGGACGGTCGCAGACGGCACATATTGGACGGGAATGGGCCAAAGCCGGTTTGCCGTGACCAACATTCCCACCGCAGCCAGAATCATGGCCCCCAATTTGATGACCATGCGCAACTCAAGTTCCTTTAGTTTGGCATCCGTTTCCTTGAAGCGGGTCTCCATTTTGGAATCCATCTCCTTCATGTCACGCCGGACATGCTCAATCTCCAGTTTGAGACCGGATTCCATTTCCTTCATGTCACGCCGGACATGTTCAATCTCCAACTTGAGGCCGGATTCCATCTCCTTCATGTCACGCTTGAGGCCGGATTCCATCTCCTTCATGTCACGCTTGAGGCCGGATTCCATCTCCTTCATATCACGCTTGAGGCCGGATTCCATCTCCTTCATATCACGCTTGAGGCCGATTTCCATTTCCTTCATATCGCGCCGGACATGCTCAATCTCCAGCTTGAGATTGGATTCAATTTCCTTCACATCGCGCCGAACAACCGCAACGTCCAGCTTGGTGGCAAGCCGTTCCTCCATCAGGGCAACCATGCTCTCAGCCTGAACTTCGGCCTGTGCCTCGGTGAACCCAACCGATTTCAGCTTCTTGGCATAGGCCAGGGTATCAAATGCAATCGATGTACTCACTTTTCATGCCTCCTCTTCTGAAAAGATACCATGCTGGAAATCGTCTTGACAGAAAAAGCTTCAGAAAAAATGTGGAATAGCATGCTTATGACAGGAGTGCAGTACGTACAGGGGGGCGTGGAAACAACGAACCACTTCGATGAAGTCGAAATACAGACTGTATATGTATTTGGTCGGGGTGAGAGGATTTGAACCTCCGACCCCTGCGTCCCGAACGCAGTGCTCTACCAGTCTGAGCCACACCCCGACACTTGGAACCTCATCGTTTGAGACGATGCATCCGCCCCTTTAATAACAAAGCCTGAGTCCGGGAGCAAGCACAATCAACACCTGAGTCGAGACAATCGAACCCGATCCAGACCATGATCATCGTGCCAGCCAATCGGGATGATTGCATGCAGTTCCTCGTCATGTCATTCATTGTTCTGCTAGAATTGAAGATTGATGATGGGTTGGTCGCGAGGTTCCAGACAGCGGACGTTTCCCATTCCAGGTCCCCTTTTATCAATCCGGTTTGAAACCCATGGGTGGACATACGAAATTTGGCGTATGGATCATGGCCACCGGTTTGATGCTGGGGACCGGGTTGTTTCTCATGGCGGTTTTGGATATCGATCCCTGGAAAGATCCCGGTTACAACCATGCCCCCCCCATTACTGCGGATGCCCCTTCGCCCCACCGAGGCGAGCGCAACCGCAGGGCCTGTTCCAGTTGCCACCCGATCATCAATCCCCAAAGGGATTTGGCGATCCCCTTCGTTCCGGCCATTGTCAGTGGAACCATGTCACCGCACAGCGATGGACGCGAACACCAAGCCTGCTCCAAATGCCACCGTATCCTTGCCCGACCCGTGACCCCTGCCACGCCGGGAATCACCCCCGGGAGCGCAGCATCGGCCAGGCCCCAGGGAGTACCCGTCGCCATGACCGTTCCCGTTTTACAGCGCACAGCCCCGGCGATACCACAAAATTCCGAATGGCATGAACAATTCCGCACCACCCGCTTCCAGGGAAAAATCATGGCGGTTGCAGGCAGGGATCCCCGTACCGGTCGTAACAACGTCAACATACTCATCGACGATGGCGTCAATCCCTCCTGGTATAATCTGGCCCCGGAATGGTATTTGAAAGAAAAAAAATGTATGGTTGCATCCGGATTCTACGCCAAGGGGACCGCCTTTCAGGAATTGGGACAGACCCGGTCTTTGCGCTATGGCCAAAGTCTGTCGATCAATGGACAACTCTGCCAACTGCGCAATTCGCATATGGAAGGGTTGTGGAACCCGACCACCCGACGTCATGGCAACGAAGAAGCCGATTCGGAATAATGGCCACCATCACTCCCCCTTTTTCCGTGAACCGACCGGAAATCCTCTATCTGGCCAGTGCCATGGCTTCGCTGGTCATTGCGGTGACCGTCGGACTGCAACCTTTATTTCTGGACGAATATTTTGGTATTTCATTTGAAAACTCTGGCACAATCAATGCTCATCTGCTGGTCATGACCCAACTGGTCGGGCTGGCCCTGACCATTTCGCTGAATTCCATCATCCGAACCCATCCCCTGATACTGGCCTTTCTGATTGCCAGCATCGGTGCGCTGCTGGCCCCGTTCAGTCACCTGTTTGGCGCCGAAATCGGCCTGGGTGGTTTGTTGGTTTATTATTTCAGCCGTACCCTGGTGGCCTGTGGCACCGAAATGGCGCAGTGGCAACTGGCCGCTTTGACCACGCAATTGCCCACCCGCCGTCACACGACCCATCTTCTGACCGCCATGATGGTCATGATGGTCGTTGGTGCCGTCGTGGTCGGTGGTATCCTGTTGCAGATTCCCCTGACGCAGACCCGATTGTTTTTGGCCATGATGATCCCGATTCTGGCCTCGCTGGTCGCAGCGGTCATGATCAAGCGTTCATTGAATCCCGAAAACCTTGCGAACCCCGGCGTTGCCGATGAATCCCTCTTTGGCCGGGTGGTCGATGTCATTTCCGCCGATGTTCGCCTGCAATTGTCCCTGGCCACGGCATTTTTTGTCCGTGCCGATTTTATCGGCGTCAACCTGTTCTTTTCCCTCTGGTGTGTTTCGTTTGCCGACCTTGTAGGAATCACCCGGGGCACCGCTGTGGCCCATGCGGGTTGGTTGTTACTGCTGACGGGATTGGCATTGCTGGCCGCCATCCCCTTTTGGCGTTATTTCATGGCCCGGTCCAGCCGTATCTCCACCCTCGGCATCAGTCTTTCCATCGGTTCCATGGGTTTTTTGTTGCTGTCACGCATCATCGATCCATTCAACGGACCGGTTCTGGGCCCACTGATCATGATCGGAGTCGGTCACTCCGGTTGCCTGATGGCCGCCCAGACCCTGGCGGCTGAACTCACGCCACAACCGTTGCTCAAACCGATGCAACGGTTGTTTCAATTGACCAGTGGTTTGGGATTGATCTTCCTCGTCCAAAGCGGAGGTTATTATTTTGATGCCGTCGGACCCCAAACCCCCTTCACACTGATGGGATCGGGATACCTGTTCCTCACCATGTATGCCCTCTGGATGGTCGCCAACCATATTGACGAACATGCCGACCATACCCTGATCAAACACCATCGCCCCGACATGAAACCTTTGCTGTTCATGTTCTGTCTGGTCCCCATCACCTGGCTGGTTGGCAGGGTATTGATCACCGGCTATGCGCCGGGAAGTTCTCTGGGACAGATGCCGGTCGGATTCATCAACCGCTATCTGGGGGATTGGGCCTTTAATTTTTCATTGATCTCGCTTGCCTGGCGCCCCTTGAGCGAACTGGCCCACCGCCGATCCTTGCTGCGTTATTCGCGCATGATCGGCCTGTATGCCTTCTTTTATGCCACCCTCCACGTCATGACCTACCTTTGGCTGGAATGGGTGTTCAAATGGGACGACATCCTCAACGACATTCACAAACGCCCGTTCATTTATTTGGGACTCATCGCCTTTGTGTTGCTGGTCCTGCTCTCCATCACCTCCCTGCATCGCGTTCGGCGCTGGATGGGACATCGCGCATGGAAACGCCTGCATCAAACGGTATTTCTCATCAACCTGTTGGTTGCGTTGCATTTCATCCTGGCGGCATCGCACGACAACGGCGAACCTTACGCCTACGCCGGAATCGTCCTGCTCCTGATCGCCTATCGTGGCAGAAACAGATTGAACCCTCTCCGTTCACCAAAAGAATAGTGGACAACCTGATAAAAATTCATTGCCATTGGGTTGAATCGCTGTTACCATCTTCACTCTTAATGAAGGGCAGGATGAGATCGTTCTGTCCGTTATAACCTTCGTAGTCCAAAGTCAGTCTGTCGTCCAGACGGATCACCTCTGAAACATTTCCGTGAACATTTTCATCACCTTGAACGTCGGCCATCGTTTCGCTGGATAACAAGATCCGCTGCCCAAACATCCTATTAAAATCACCTTCTTTTGAATGACCTACCGCAACCCACGGACGATGCTCCGTGACTTCAACCTTAAGAAAGATCGTGCATCATGAAGATCAATTATTCACACCTGCATTTGTGCAAAACCTGTCATGGCACCGGATTGATTGCCCCGCCAGAGGGGACCCGTGCCTCATTTTTCCCGTGTGATCGTTGCATGGGACGTGGCACGCTTGATGAGGAAGCCATCATCAATCAAGTCGCCGAGGCCATCCGGCCCCATGTGCTCAAAGGGTGCAAATGCACGGAAACCCAGAAAAAGAAAGGCATTCAATCCTCAGCCTGTCCGGTGCATGATCTGGATTTGACGGCGATGGCGCAAGCCGCCATCCAGGTGGCCTCCCGCTACGATTGATCCGCCTCCCGCGTTGATGCCACCCACTGCATGCATACCCGGGTCAATCATCGGCCAACACGGTACAGACGATGGTACGCTGCTCGCGGGGACCATCAAACTCACATAAAAAAATATTTTGCCACTGTGACAACCCCAAACGCCCATCGATCAAGGGAATGGTCTGTGACGGACCCACCAGCCCCGCCTTGAGATGGGCATCGCCATTGCCATCCTGGCGATCATGGAGCCAAACGCCTTTGGGAATGATTTTTTGCAGCAGGTGAATCACATCCAGGCCAACGGAATCATCCCAGTTTTCCTGGATCATGATTGCCGCGGTTGCTCCCTGGGCATAGACCGAAACCAGGCCATTGCGAATCCCACTGCGCGCCACGATGGCGCGCACCGATGCCGTCACATCGATCAATACTTCACGACGATGGGTGGCAATATGGATCAGTTCACGCATCCGTCACCTCCACGCACCTTCCAATTCAACGCCTGCCGAACAATTTTTCAATCTCGGCCAAGGATAGAACAATGTAGGTCGGACGGCCATGGCCACACTGGCCGGAGCGCACCGTCCCTTCGATCTGACGCAACAGGGCGTTCATTTCAGCCAACTGAAGACGGCGATTGGCCCGTACCGAACCATGGCATGCCATGGTGGTCAAAAGTTGGTCCCTCCGGGTTTCCAACGCATCGCTGCCACCAAATTGTTCCAGATCCGTCACGATGTCGAGGATCAGATTGCGGATGCTTGAGGGACCGAGCATGGCGGGGAGTTCACGCACAGCAAAGGCATTTTCGCCAAAAGGATCCAGGACGATGCCCAGTTGTTCCAACGTTTTGATGTGGCGTTGCAGTGTCTGCGCCTCGGCGCCGGAGAGATGGAGGATTTCGGGGATCAACAACATTTGGCGTTGCACCCCACGGCCGGTCGCCATCGATCCCTTCAACTGTTCATAGACAATCCGTTCATGCGCCGCATGTTGGTCCACCAGGACCAACCCCTCCTGGTTTTGGGCCAGGATATAGGTTCCATGAATCTGCGCCAGCGCCTCGCCCAAAGGCAACGAATCCACCAGATGGGGCAAAGCGTTCTGGCCTGGCGATTGGGTTTCCCGTGCGCAGGACTCCGCGACCCTGGCAGCCGGTTCTGATCGGACCAATGGTTCCCTGGACGGTTTGGCGATGCCCCCCATGCCGCCGAACGACCCATCGCGACGCATGGTCGATGGCGCCATGCGACCTGGGGTGGCATCGGCGGCACCGGGCCAATGGACCGGTTTGGAAACATGCTCGGGCAATGTGGCATCGATGATCGGGGATTCCATGGTGGGGGGCAGCGACGCCGGGTCGGGCCGCAGGGGAAATTCTTCGAGGGCCTTGCCCAGGGTGCGGCGAATCATGGAATGGATCAGGTCACCATGGTGAAACCGGACCTCCTGCTTGGTGGGATGGACATTGACATCCAGGTCCCCCGGATCCAGGTCGAGAAAGAGGACCACCGTGGGAAACCGGTCACGCGGAATGGTATCCCGATAAGCTTCGCGCACGGCATGTTGCATCATTTTGTCGCGGACATGGCGGCCATTGACAAAGAAATACATCGCCAGGCCATTGGCGCGATGCAACAACGGACGCCCCATCCATCCATAGAGCCGGATCCCCTCCTGTTCCCCTTCGAACTGAATACATTGATCGGAAAAGTCGGTCCCCATGATCCGATTGAGCCGTTGCCGGGTCGCCCGTTCATCTTCCCCTTCCCGAATATGAAACGATTCCCGTCCATTGATCAGCAGGCGAAAGGCGATTTGGGGATGGGCCAGGGAGAATTTTTGCACCATGTCTGCGACATGACTGGCTTCTGTCTTTTCCGCCCGCATGAATTTAAGGCGCGCAGGGGTATTGAAAAACAGATTGCGCACGCTGATCCGGGTCCCCGGCGCCATCACCAGACTGGACGTTTCCATGTTTTTCCCCCCCTGGACACGGATGCGAATCCCTTCCGCCGCCGCCTCGGTCCGGGTTTCCAGTTCCATGTGGGACACCGAGGCAATCGAAGGGAGCGCTTCGCCCCGAAACCCCAGGGTACGGATGTTGAACAGATCTTCCACCCGCGTAATTTTTGAGGTGGCATGCCGCTGCAACGCCAGGGGCACATCGGCCGCCGGGATCCCATGGCCGTTATCGGCCACCCGGATCAACCTTTTGCCCCCCTGGTCAATTTCAATCTCGATGCGTGTCGCCCCGGCATCGATGCTGTTTTCGACCAACTCCTTGACCACCGATGCCGGACGTTCCACCACCTCACCGGCAGCGATCTGGTTGGCAAGGATTTCGGGCAAAAGTTGAATGACGGCAGGATGGGCCATGGTTCGGTTCCTCACCTTAATCAGATAGGAAGTCAAAGGACATCAACATGAACCTTTCCGTCTCCCCTCGGGTCGCGATATGATGCCTATCAGGTTCATTCAAGGGTCTCAGTCATCCTTGACAAAGGCCTGTCCATCAAAGTGCAAGAATAACCGAAAAATGATCGCCATCATGGACATTACCCAGAAACTTCAACATAAAGTGAGCCACCTATCCCCATTTCTTGCACAGGAAGTATTGGACTTCATCGGGTATTTAGAACATATCCATCAGCGGGATCAAGAGTTCAGCCTTTTGAAACATGCCCAACAGGCATCCATGTGCAAAGTTTGGGACAACCCCACCGATGAGGTATGGAATGACCTGTAAGCCTGGAATGCTGGTCACGATTCCTTTCCCCCATGCCGACATGTCAGTCCGTAAAAAACGCCCGGTACTTGTACTGACCCATCTAGATATGATGTCAAAATGAAAGAAAAACTGAAAGATGTTGGCGTCGCCAAATTCAACACGGACCATGGACGATTGGTCGATTATATCCTGGAAATCAACGCAATCGTCGATCAATTGCGCAAAAGAAAACCGCAACCCAACGATTTGGTGCAATTAGATAAGGTGTTCCGTGACCTGAAAGCTTATACACAATATCATTTCAATGCCGAAGAAGAATTGTTCGCCCGGATGGATTATCCCAGGAAAGAAGAACATATGAAGGAACATCGACAATTGATCCTTGGCCTGGATGAACTAAAATCCAAGGTTTCAGGACGGAAAATTTCCTACTCCGTCGATCTGCAATTCTTCCTGCTGGACTGGCTGTTCAACCACATTAACCGCCACGATCTTAAATACAAGGAATTTTTCAATTCAAAGGGGATTTCATAGACAACCCGGATTAACCCAACAGGGTGCCCCAAGAATCCACCTTATCGCAGCTTGGTGAAACCTTTTATAAACTTATTTAAGTTAATTTTATCATTGAATCTTGGGGGATTTCGTCCCCCAGACCCCCTGTGGGGGATGTAAAAACAAAGTCAAAATCAACAGCAAAATCAAAAACAACACCCTGGGGGCAATCCCCCAGACCCCTTTTTTTTCTTAATAGTTTTCAATCTTTTTGTTGTTCAATACACGAAGCGACGGGACACCCCGAACATCGGGGGCGTTTCAGGCAATGTTCCTTTGCGTTGCGCACAATCAAAGCATGGAATTCCCCCAATTGACCCGAATCCGCCGGCATGGTCGCATGAACCATCCGTTGCATGGTGTCATAGTCCCCCGACCCATCCACCCAACCCAAACGCATGAACAAACGTTTGGTATAGGCATCCACCACAAACACCGGCTGCCCGGCGGCATAACACACAATGGAATCGGCCGTCTCCTTGCCAATGCCGTAAACGGACAACAATTGCTGCCGCAACTGTTGGTTCCCGGCATGAATCACCTGCGCCATCGGCCCCTGGGACACCATGAAGGCGGCCAATGCCTTGAGACGTCGCGTCTTGATGCGAAAATAACCGGCGGGTCGAATCGTTTCCCACAATTCCTCATCCGGAGTGGCATGGAGGACGGCAAAATCAAGCAACCCCCGACACGCCAACTGACCCACCGCCTTGGAAGCCTGAGTCCAGGCCGTATTCTGCACCAATATGGCCCCTACCATCATCTCCGTCATGGTCTGGGCCGGCCACCAATGTTGCGGACCATAACGCTCATACAATTGGTGGAACAACCGGGGAGGATCAGGGAGGATCATCGTTGCCGAACCGATCCCCGATTGCGATGCACCGGAGCCGGTTTCCTGACGGGACGCGGCGGCGGTTGACCCGCCGGTTCCGGAGTGGAAAGTGGGATGGGATCGGCGAGCAACTGCCGCCCTTCCCACTCCGACAGATAACGCCAATGCCCGCGTGCCAGTTCACCCAACGCCACCGGGCCGAACGCCACGCGGATCAACCGCGACACCTTCATGTCCAGGGTATCGAAAATACGCCGGATGATCCGATTGCGCCCTTCATGGAGGGTCATGGTCAACCAATTGTTGGCAGAGGTGTCACGGTCCACCACAATGTCCAAAGGACCCGTCGGACCATCGTCCAACACGACCCCCTGCCGCAACTGTTTCAAGGTCGCTTCGCTGATCCGGCCATGAACCCGCACCCGATAGCGACGGGGAATCCGTGCCGACGGATGGGTCAGACGATGCACCAGATCGCCATCATCGGTACACAACACCAACCCTTCTGAATTGATGTCCAATCTGCCCACATAAATCAACCGCTCCGGAATATCCTTCAACAGATCGAAAATGGTTTGGCGCCCTTCCGGGTCATGACGGGTGCATAAAACACTGGGCGGTTTGTTCAGTGCCACGATGACCCGCCGATTTCCTTTTTTCGCGGCAATCGGATGTCCATCCACCATCACCCGGTCCCCCGGAGCCACCAGCGAGCCGGGCTGGGTCACGACCTGGCCATTGACGGCAACGCGACCACTCCCGATCCACCGTTCCCCCTCCCGACGCGAACACAACCCCGCCTGGGCAAGCCATTTTTGCAAACGCATGGGTTCAGCCATGACGATGACCTCGCAACCCGACCGGCAAACCCAAGGCATCCATCACCCGCACCATGATTTTTTCCGCCCGGATCGCCGCCTGCCCCGCGCCCCGATCAAGGATGCGTTGCAACTCCCCCGGATCCTCCATGAAGTGGCGATACCGTTGACGAATGGGATCGAGGACGGCGTTCACCGCCTCGGCTGTTTCCACTTTCAACTTGCCGTATTGATGATGACTGAAATGGTCCAGGGCCGCTTCACGACTGTTCCCCGTCGCAGCGCACCAAAGGGTCAGCAGATTGGTGACCCCCGCCTGCCCGGCTTCATCAAAACGGATCACCCCCAGGCTGTCGGTGACGGCTTTTTTAAATTTTTTCAAAACAGTGGCGGCATCATCCAGAATCATCACCCGCGCCAGTTCCGACTCGGCCGATTTGGACATTTTCTTTTCCGGATTTTGCAGGTCACGGACACGGGCCGCCCCTTGGGCTTGAATCATGGGTTCGGGAACCTGAAAGATGGGGCCATACAGATTATTGAACCGGATGGCGATATCCCGGGTCAGTTCCAAATGTTGCTTCTGATCTTCGCCCACCGGAACCACATGGGTGCCATACAGCAGGATATCGGCGGCCATGAGGACGGGATAGGTGAACAAACCGGCGTTGACGTTGAGTCGGTGTCTTTGTGCCTTGTCCTTGAACTGGGTCATCCGTTCCAGTTCGCCCAACTGGGCAAAGGTGGAGAGCAACCAGGCCAGTTCCGCATGTTGATGGACCTGGCTTTGAATGAACACCACGCTTCTTTCCGGATCGATTCCCACGGCCAGATAGATGGCGGCCAGTTCCAGGATGCGTTGGCGCAATTGTTGTGGATCCTGGCGTACCGTCAGGGCATGCAGATCGACGACGCAATACAGGGTATCATAATGATCTTGCAAGGGGATCCAATTTTGGATGGCCCCAAAAAGGTTGCCGATGGTCAGTTGTCCCGTGGGTTGGGCCGCACTCAGGGCGACCTGACGGTCCGGGGATGCCTTGGTCACTGTGTCTTCTCCATCTAAGGATGAATGCCTGTCAGGGCATGTTGTTGACATTCAAAAAAAATTATTGAAAAAAAAAAGGATAGGGGTAGGGAAGGCCAAGACCTCCCCTCCCTCCGAACCGTGCGGGCGGTTCTCCCGCACACGGC
>PEAN01000068.1 GCA_002753735.1 Magnetococcales bacterium DCbin4 | reverse complement strand
TGATGAGAATATGATCCGTCTCCAGGTCGCGCAATCCATCCGCCAAGCGCACACGTTGTTCGGGGGTCCATCCTTGCGATTTGCGTTGAATCAGGATCAAATCCGCCTTGGGCGGGGCAGAGACGACCTGGACCTCTGAACGTACCTCAATCCCCACGGGTTCCAATAAATTTTTCAAAGCCTCGCCGATCAGACAGTGCCAGCAGGTCGTTTCCTTGTTCGTCTCCAAGTCGGTTCTTTCAGGTGTTCAGGCCAACAGGAGACTCAAAGCCAGGGTTGAGAACAATCAACGGGGCGAAAGTTTGAGTTCCAACCGACAACCAACGGCGGTGGCATAGCGGCGCAGAGTGGCCAGGGAGGGTGAAGTATGTCCGGTTCCCAGGGAGGATTCGAGACGGGAGATGGCGCTTTTGGTGGTTCCCATCCGTTGGGCAATCTCTTCCTGGTTCACCCCCGCCGTTTTACGGGCTTCCAAAAAAACCGTTAACGCAGAATATTCTTCTTCCAGGGCATCGTAGGCTGCTTTGCACTCCGGGTCGGCCAACCAACGGTCCGTATCTTCCCTGGTGTGGGGCACGGGGTCGTAACGATCAGGATTCATGGCGCACCTCCTTGAGCCGTTTTCTTGCGACCTCAAGCTCGCGTGCAGGGGTTTCCTGCTTTTTTTTGATAAAAGAGTGAAGAATGACGATTTTTGCGCTTACTTGCGTGCAATAAAACACGCGACCGATCCCTTCTTTTCCCTTGGGCCGCAATTCAAAAAGTCCATTGCCCATGGCGCGGGAATGAGGCAAACGGAGATTGACCCCATGAAGGATCAAAAAATTGTACAATCGCAACAGACTGGCATGAATCCCTGCCGGGAGATCATCGATTTCCGCTTTTACCTTTGCCGAATAGTAAACAATCGTCCAGTTCATTCGTAAATGTTAGCAAACATGAGAACAGTGTGCAAACAATTCTTGACCCTGCTTCTGCCACCTCCCTCATGGTGGACTCAAGGTGATGTTGCCCGTATTGAAGGTGACGCTGTTGATGTTGCCGGGGAGGTAATAGTCCAGACGGACACCTGTACCCGATGTGGGGGCGCTGACGGAATTTCCGGTTGAGGTGATCCATACCCCTTGCGCCGTCATTTGTTGATATTCGGTTGGGCCGGAGGCACTGCCCAATGCGGCATCGACAATGTGTTTGGGAACGGCACCGCCGAGGAAGAAGGTCAGGGTTCCATCGTTCTTAAGGTTGGTCAAAACTCCATTATAGCTGGAAACCAGGGTATCCAGGGCGATGGAATAAGGTGTTGATGGCGCCAGGACATCCGGCAACATTTTTAAATGCAACACCTCAAGTTTTGAACTGGTGTTGTCATAGGTGATGGTGTTGCCATTGATGACGGGTACTACGGTCAGTTTAAGGTCAAAGGTATAACCGGCGCCATAAGGAGTAATGGTATCGACCAGACTCCAGAAACTGGTCCGCACCGAAGCGGGCAGTCGGGAATGCATGGTACTCAATGCCTTGATTCGGAAGGTCACCTCGATTTTTGGGGTATTGGTCACCGAAACCCCCATCATGTCGATGATGGTGCCGATGTGTTCCAGACCCGAAGTGCTTCCGGTCAATTGTTGATTGAGCTTGGCCAGGATCATGGTTCTGAGATTGTCGTTGGTCAGGCTGATGCTGGTCGGGGTACTCCCCGCCAGACTGGAAACCACGGAATTGAACAAGGTTCTCGCATTGGCGGCGATGGTGGCGACCGCAGAGGCATCGCCGACCGAGGTCATGTTGCTGGAGGTGAAGGGTGCCGAAACGACAGTAATGCTCAATGTTTTGCTAAATGTGATGGGAGATTGTATGAAGTTATTATCTCTGTTGTCAGTTATCTGCACAGTTACCGTGTAAACACCATTACTCAAGGTGCCCAGATTTACGGCGAGGTTGCCGGCAGTGTACATCGAAGTATCTTTGCCATCGACCAGGGCAAATTCGGTCGTTCCCGACGTCAACGTATAGGTGTAGGTGTCGGTTGTCAGATCGGGATCGGTCACGGTCAGGGAACCGATCACGGTTCCTACCGGGGATGCGGCATAGAGACCATTATTGCTGATTTGAATATCGGTGGGTGCATCGTTGACCGCAGTTACCAGAACACCACTGGTGGTCGTTGTACTGCTGGAATTCACCGTTCCCGAATCGGTGACCTGCCAGGTGATGGTGCGTTGATTGCCTGCTCCGGCATGTGGGGCGTCACTGGTGCTGACGTATTTGACATTGTCGAACGCAGTCATGTAATCGGCCAGGGTGGCGGTCTGGCCCGAAGTGGTGGTCAAGGTCAAAACCCCGGTGGTCGAATTCCACACCCCGGCATTGATGTTGCTGCCATTACCCGCATAGGAGAGGGCGTCCTGCGTGTTGTTGCCGACATCGGTGGCATGATAGTTGGTGCTGATGGTGACGGTGGCGCCGGTGATGGTGCTGTTTTCCGCATCGGTGATGGTGACGGAAGTATCGATGACGGAAGCTGCGTCGTTTTCGGTATAACCCAAAACCGTACCGCCACCCGACAACAATGGCGAATCATTGACCGGAACCACGGTGATGGCAGAGGTCGGGCTGTTGCTGCTGGTATTTTCCGCCTCGCTGTCGGTCACGGTCCAGGTGACGGTCCGGGCCAAAGCGGAAGGATTGCCGACATTGGTATTTTGATAAGTCACCGTCCGCAATGCCGCCTGGTATTGGCTGACGGTACCCGATCCAGTCAGGGTCAAGGTCCCGGTGGTTGAATTCCATGAACTGAAAGAAATGGAACCGATGGTGGTAAATGCAAGGAGATCCTCGCCGCTGTCATAGTTGCCGGTGATTTGAACCGTGGCCCCGGTCATGGTGTTGCCTTCGATATCGGAAACCGTCACCGTCGCATCCAAAACCACCGCTGGTTGTTTGGCCAGGTCCGATTGATCGGCAATCGTGGTGGCATTCGCCTGCTCGGTAAAGGTCAACGTGCCGCCTGCGGTGACAACCGTGGCATCGTTGGTGGCCGTGATGCTGACGGTGCTTTGCATGTTGGCGGTCGAATCGGCGGTCAGACTGCTGGAGGGTCCATCATCGGTGACACCGAATTGAACGTTGCGACTGGTGGTATTGGGGGTGTCGCTGGTGTTTTGATAGGTTACGCTCCGCAAAACGGCTTGATAAACCGCCTTGGTGTCGGTTCCGGAAAGGGTCAGGACACCTGTTGCAGCACTCCAGGCGGCAGTGACATTCCCTTGAACCGTGGCCGCCAGGACATCTTCCCCGCTTTGATAGGTGGCAGGTGTGATCGTTACCGTGGCCCCGGTGATGCTGCCGTTGTCGACATCACTGACCGTCACGGTGGAACTGATCACCTTTTGATGATTTTCATTGACGGTATTGTCCGGTTCCTCGTCTTCAATATAGGACATCGCTGAAGCGCCGTTGGTGATCGTGGGGGCGTCATTGATGGCAACCACGGTCAATGAACTGGTGACCGAGGTGCTGGTGGCACTGCCACCACCGCTGTCGGTCACAATCCAGGTCAGGGTACGGGTTCCCGCCCCGGGATCCTGGCTGTTGTTGTAATAGGTGACCGATCTCAGGGCCGTTTGATAATTGGCAAGCGAGGCGGTTCCCGACAAGGTCAAGGTTTTGGTGGTGCCATTCCAGGTACCGGTGATGCCGTTCTGGGTGGTGAACTGCAATTCATCCGCCGGACCATCGCCCGTGGTCGTGGGGATGTTGGAGATGGTGATCGTCGCGCTGTCCATCGTATTCGTCTCTGCATCGGTGATGGTCAACTGGCTGCTCGGATCAATGGGAATGGCCACCATCGGGGAGGGGCTGTCCTCGGTGTAGGTGATGGTTGCGGTCGGGGCGGTCAGGACGGGCGGATCATTGACCGCAACGACGGTGACCGTGGCGCTGACGGCGGTACTCGTCAAGGCGGTGGTCCCGTTGACCGTCGGCGCAGACTCGGTGACGGTGAAACTGATGGTGCGATCAAGTGTCGTCGGATTGTCGCTGGAATTGGCGTAGGTCACGGTCCGCAATGCCGCCTGGTATTCACCAACCGTCCCCGATCCACTCAGGGTCAAGGTGCCATCGGCTGCATTCCAGGTGCCGGAAATGGAACCGATGGTCGCAAAGGCCAGGACATCTTCGCTGTTGCTGTAGTTGCCGGTGATCTGCACCGTGGCCCCGGTCAGGCCGTCCCCTTCATGATCGGAAATGGTCAGGGTCGAATGAATCACCGTCGCCGCATCATTTTCGGTATAGGTCATCGTCCCGCCCGAAACCATGATCGGGGCATCGTTGACGGGGGTGACGGTGAAGGTGACTTCAGTGGTATTGCTGGAAAGGGCACCGTCATTGATGACAAAAGAAACCTTTCGGCTCCCCGCGGTGGGGTGATCGCTGGTGTTGGCATAAGTCACCGCCCGCAACGCCGCCTGATAATTGGCGACCGTATCGGTCCCGCTCAGGGTGAAGACGCCGGTCGTGGCGTTGAAGCTCCCGGTAATCGTGGCCGAGGAATAATTACTGCTGAAGGCCAGGAGATCCTTGCCACTGTCATAGGTCTCGGTGATCGTCACCGTGGCCCCTGCAAGGTTGGTGCTATCGACATCGGCCAGGGTGATGCCGTCATCGATGACATCGACATGCTTGCTGGTGGGGCTGTCCTCGGTATAACTGGGAAGAAGGTTGGTACCGGCGGTCAACGACGGTGAATCATTCTGGGGAACCATCGTGACCGACGCGGTCGCTGCCAAACTTTGACCTGAATCGGTGACATGAAAGGATACCTTGCGGGTCGAGGCGGTGGGAACGTCGCTGTCAAGGTTGTGGTATTGGATGGTCCGCAAGGCGGCCTGATATTCGGCAACGGTCCC
The DNA here is from genome assembly GCA_002753735.1 of Magnetococcales bacterium DCbin4. Taxonomy (GTDB): domain Bacteria; phylum Pseudomonadota; class Magnetococcia; order Magnetococcales; family UBA8363; genus UBA8363. Next base: position 18,779 of record PEAN01000068.1, on the reverse strand, counting down.
GGAACCGGTCAGTTTCAAGGTGCCGGTGGTGGCATTCCAGCCGTTGTAGCCGCTGTCGCTGCCATTGGTGATGTCCGCCTGGATGTTGCCCAGGGTGGCAGGGAAAATCAGGACGTCTTCATCGTTGACAAAATTGGTATCGATGACGATCGTTGCAGCGGTGAGGGTATCGCTTTCCGCATCGGTGATGGTGATCTGACTGTCGATCACCGTCGCTACGTTTTGTACCGTATCGATCCCTTCGTTGACCGAAATGCTCGCAGTGGTCTTCACCACCGGAACATCATTGACCGCCGTCATCGCAACCGTGCTGGTGACCGCCGTCGAACTGGCGCTGCCGTCATTGACAATGGTCGTGATCGTCCGGGAAGTGGAGGTGGGATTGTCGCCGGTATGGACAAAGGTGATCGTCTTCAGGGCGGCGGCATAGATGGCTTTGGTGGCGGTTCCCGAGAGCGTCAAAACCCCGGTCGTCGCATTCCAACTGCCAGTGATGCCATTGCTGTCGGTAAAGGCAAGGGTATCATAATCGTTGGTGTCACTCTGATAGCCGCTGGAAATGGTGACGGTGCCCCCTGTCAAGGTCGTGTTGTCAAGATCGGTGACGGTAAAGGCGGATTCAATGATGGTCGCGGCATCGTTTTCGGTATAGTTCAAGGTACTCCCGGCGGTCAGGCTGGGGGCGTCGTTGACCGGAACCACGGTGATGGAATAGCTGGCCAGGGCACTGTCGAGTTTGCCATCGCTGACCTTGACGGTGATCGTCCGGGTTCCTGCCGCTGGATCATCGCTCATCGAGGTGAAGGTCACCTGCCTCAAGGCGGTCTGATAGTCGGCGACCGTCGCCGATCCCGTCAAGGTCAGGATGCCATTGGTGGCATCCCAGCTTTTGGCAATGCTGCTGGTTGCGGTGAAATCAAGTTGATCTTTCGATGCATCCAAACCTGAACTGATGGTCAGGATGGCGCCGGTCAGGGTGGTATCATCGACATCGGTCACCGTGAGCTTGCTGTCGATGACCAGGGCGGTGTTGTTGCCCACCGCGTTGCCCTCGGTAAAGGTCAATGCGGTGGTCGTCCCCCGGGTGATGACCGGGGCGTCGTTGACCGCCGTCGAGGTGATCGTCAACGTTTTTTCATCCGTCAAGGCGGTGCTGTTGGTGCCGCTGTTGCCTTGATCATTGGCCTTGATGGTCAAGGTGTCGCTGCCGAAACTGTTGAGGTTTCCCAGATAGGTGATTCCCGCCAGTGCGGCATTGACCCCGCTGAGCGTTCCGGTAAAAGTGATCGTTTCCGATCCGTTGGCGCCGGACTCAATCGAAATCCCATCGGTCTTGGCCAGGGTCAATGTCCCCTGGGTCACCGAAAGGACGACCTGGATGGCTGCACTCCCCGAATCGACATCGGCGATGCTCAACCCGGAAATCACCAGTTTGGTATCCTCGATGACCGTCGGGTTCGCCGGTTTGGTGATGATCGGGGCATCGTTGATGCTGGTGACCGAAATGGCTGCCGTCACCGGGTCGGGGCCCACATTTTCGGTCGCTGCCGCCGTGGCTCCATGAACATCGAATCCAAACGCCGTCGTCCCCCCCGCAGAATTAAGATTGGCTCCCGGAGTGAATTTCAATCCCGCGTTCCCTTCCGCGATGGTGATGAACTCGCCTTCGTTGATACGGGTGGTGCCATCCTTCTTGTAAAGGATTCCATTGACGATGTTCTTGATTTGAACATGGGTCACCTCGTCGCCATCGACTCCGGCGCGGGTGATCACCAATCCTGCGGTGGTTTGCACATCTTCGTTGGTCGTGGCCGAGGTGATCACCGGTTTGTCCGCCACCGGTCGCACCGTCAATTTAAAGCTGGTGGTCGTCGTCTGGCTGGTATTGACCTTGTCGGCAGCGGTCAGGGTGATGACCGCTTCGCCAAACCGATTGAGGGCGGGGGTTACCGTCAGGGTCCGGTCGGTACCGGTCCCCGAAAGGAGCAGATTGGCCGAGGGGACCAGATCGGCGTTGGAAGAGGCGACGGTGACCACCAGTTCACTGGCCGGGGTGTCCAGGTCGCCGACCTGGAAGGATATGGCGCGTGTCGGTTTGTCTTCGTCGATGATGGTATCCGTGATGGAACTCAGGGTCGGCACATCATTGACCGCCGTCACCGAAATGGAAACCGTCGCAGATGTGGGGATTGAAACGCCCGCACCGATGTTGCCCTGATCATCCAGTTTCAGGGTCAGGGTATCAACTCCGAAAAAGTTGCTATCGCCACGATAATTCAATCGCTCCAACTCCTTGCGCAGGTTGGCAAGGGTGTTGGTCAGGGTGAGGGATTTTTCGGCGATGCTGTGATCGGGTCGGGTCGAAAGGGTCCCATGTTCGACGGACAGGGTCAGTTTGAGGGTCTCAGTGCTGGTCGGGGACAGATCGGGATCATCGATCTGGAGCTCGTTCAACACCTTGATGGTATCTTCCAGGGCACCAATGGAGGTGGGCAAATCCTTGAAGATCGGGGGTTCATTCATGTTCCTGATTTCAATCACCACCTTGGCGGGAATGGCGCCCGCCTGTGACGCGGCGACGCCATCCTTGGCACCCACCTCCAGGGTGTACACCGGATTGGCTTCAGCATCGATCTTGGCATCCTTGTTGACCGTGATCTGACCAGAGGCGGGGTCGATGGTGAAGGCGTTGCCCAGATTGCCTTTGGTGATGTCGTAAATAATGGTCTCTTTTTCGATGTCGGTGGCCGTGACCGATCCAACGATGGTTCCCACCGGTTTGTTTTCATCCAGGGTGAACTTGTATTCGGTCGGGGCGAATACCGGCAGATCATTGACCGGTTTGACGGTCATCACGATACTGGCACTCGCGGTCAGGGGGCCTCCCGAACCCTGGGTTCCCAAATCGTCCACGTCAACTTTCAGGGTATCGCTGCCGTGATAATCTTTCTCCGGGGCATATCCAAGTTTACTCAAAGCATTGTTCAGGCCCGCCAGTTTGCCCTTGAGGGTTACGGTTTTGGTCCCTGAGGCGCCGGCGACGACGGATATTCCCGAGGTGTCGGTCAGGGCGAGATTCCCCTTGCCCGCTTCCAGCTTGACCGACAATTCGCCCGGTTCCACCGCCGTCGTCCCCGTTTGGGCCAGACCATCCGGATCGGTCACCGAAATGCCTGCAACCTTCAAGGTGTCATCTTCGTCAACGCTCAGGGCGCCCGGTACGACAATCGCCGGAGGTTCGTTGACATTGGTGACATTGATCGTGATCGTGGCAGTGATGGTCGTGATTTTCTTGTCCTTGCTGTTGTCGGGGACATTGTCGGTCACCGTCGCCGTCAAGGTGTAGGAACTCGTCTTTTCAAAATCCAAGGCCGCCAATGTCGTGATCGCCCCCGTCGCGGCATCAATGGCGAAGGTATCCGTGGGGGTCAAGGTGAACTGAAGCACATCGGCCTTGTTCGGATCGGTGGCGACCAGGGTTCCAACCACACTGTTGATCGGTTTGTTTTCATTGATGGCAAAGGTTTGCGCTGCCATTACAGGTGGTTTGTTGAATGTGATTGGCGTTGGGGAAAAGGTGCTCTTGTTGTTGGTATCGTTTGAAGATGTGCTTCCGGTTGCGCCGGCTGTGGTGGTGGTTGCCGATTTGGCAATATCGGCGAAAACACTGTTGGGATCCTGTCTCGCAGCGCCTGGTTTGGTATCGGTGGCCGGAGCGGTTTTGGTGGCATCCTTCTCTCCTCCCTTCGCATCCGCTGGTTGGGTCCCGGCGGTCCCTTCATCCTTTTTGCCGGCATCTCCACCGATGGTGCCATCACCTGTTCCGGTTTTTGGGGTTTCCTGGGGCACAATCCCGGTTCCAGGGGCCGGTTTCTCTCCTCCTTCGGGGGGTGGAGTCGCCGCTGCTCCAGGAAATTTGATATTCGTTTCTTCCCGAACCTTGTCTGCCGTTTTTTTGGCAAGGTCATAATCTTCAATTCCGAGTGCCCTGGCCTTTGTCTTCTTTTCTTCACGCGCTTCCGTGGCTTTGTTTTCAAGGGCATCCTTCAGAGTTGCACCTTCCGCCACCTTTTTGGTGATCTCTTCGGAAAACGCTTCGACCTTGGCGGAGGTCTTTTCCAATGCCGCGTTTGCTGATTTTTCAGCATCGATCCCCGCGATGATCCGGTCTATTTCATGGGAATCACTTTCCAAGGACAGTTTCTTTTCGTTCAACTCCGCAAGTTTTTTCGTGTCGCCAGCCGCTTCCGCAGTTTTGATCTCTTCTTCGATGTTCCCCAATTGTTTGTCTTTTTCCACTTGGGCTTCAACATCTGCCTTGGTCTCCTCCATCAAGGCTTCTTCTGCCTGTTCCACCAGTTTTTCCACCGCTTCCGGGTGTTGATCCAAATGTTTGACCGCCTCCTCGACATTGGCCGCCGCCCCCTTGTCCACCAATGATTGGGCCACCTTGCTTCTCAATGCCTGTACCGCTTGAACCGGGAGTTTTTTGATGGCAGTGTTGACATGGGCGTCCCGGAGCTTGTCGTTGGGCGCTGCCGCAATGACCGGGGGTGTCGTGCGTGAACCGGACAACATTTGATTTTTCTTGACCGAGGCGGGTTCCTTGTTCAAATCGGCGGCAATGGCTTCGGCGATGAAAGCGGTCAAAAAGTGGAGTTCTCCCGATGAGGAGCTGAGGTTTTTTGCCGGTTCCTCCATCCAGACCAGCACTTCATCCTTAAGGGTGATGACCTCGATCCCCATGGCATCGCCCGACCCGTTCAACTGGATGAACCCCTGGGTGCCGCGGACGCCCATGGTGGCCACAGGGGTGACCAGATGGAAGGGTTTGGTTTTGAGTTGACCCAGTCTGCCCGAGGTGAATTTGGCCAGACCCCGCGTCAGTTCCACCTGCCCCTTGTTGCCATCCTCTTCGCTGACGGTGTTGTCCGGCCGGACCTTGAAGGTATATTGCTGCACCAGGAATTCGCTGTCCTCGCCCAGTGCGATGACCGCATCGTCCTTCATCTTGAGGATCAGGCGGGCCTTGCTGCCGGTGACGATCCGATCTCCCTGAAAAATGGGGGCACCTTCTTCGAGAATCCGTTTTTCCTTTTCAAATTCAGCAAAAGCCAAGCCTTTGTTCTGGGTCACCGATCCGACCGGTTCCCGTGCTGGCGCGGTGGGTGCGGTTGGGGCTTCCTTCTTGCTGGCATCCGGTTGTTTTTGCCGTTGCGGCAGTTTGTCGAGCGTGATCCCCTTGTTTTCCGTGGAGGTCTGGGGTGCCATCAACAAAAAGGCCCCGGCCACCGCAATGCCAAGGATGATGAGAATCGCAACGAGCCATTTGTTTTGCAATAATTTGATCATTGCCGGGTACCTTTGACAAACATGGAAAGAGACCGGAGGCCATGGTTTCCCCCCTTGGTCCGGTCCACCCCGATCTTGCTGGTTTATTATACCTGAATATCCTGAAAATACGATTGATTATTCGGTAAAGAATCGTAACCTGACGAGGCTTTTCGTCAAACCGGGGAAAAAAACGGCCAAGGAGGCGGGCAATCGTCGGTTTCCCTGCCGCCACCCTGCCAAATCGAGGTTCCGTCAGGCCATGGAGCCGAAACTTCAGGGGTCATCATCGATTCAATTGTAACGAAATGATTTCGACCTGACCTTTTGTCCGCAACCATTCAGATTTTTTCGCTATTCAGGTCAGGATGGCATTCATGATCAAAAAAGAAGGGTCTGGGGATGCTCCCCGGACCCTTCCTGTTGTCTTGATCATTGAGTTGGGCTGTGACTCCTGGATTCCCATACGGGTGGGAATCCAGGGGGAAGGTTTTGATGCGACGGGGTGGGGATCAATTGGACGCCAGTTTCGCTTGAATGCCGGTCAGGCTGGAAATACGGTCACGCGCCTGGTTTGCCTCTTGTCTGCTACGGTAGGGGCCGGAACGGACCCGTTGGTAGGAGGTCCCGGCCACCATCGCCTGCTCCCGATGAATCGGCAGTCCGATGGCGCTGACCTGGGATTGCACATTGTCAGCCAACGCTTGTTGTCTGAACGATCCCAGTTCCAGGAAAACATTGCCCGAACCGGGTGCCATGACCGGCTGTCCCAAGGTGCCAGGGTGGCGATCATATTGCCGGTCATTGTAATCCATTGGCAGCATGGGGTCTTCATCGACCTCGGGTGGCAAGGCGGGTTGGGTCGGAGGGGGCGCGAAATTGGCCGTGATATTCCGATCCATTTCCGCCGCAGGTGTCCTTTGGGCTGGCGCTGGGTTTTGTCCGCCCATCCCAACCGCACCACCTGGCATGGTGAAGTCAAGATAGGAATCCCCCGGAGCCAAGGCCGCTGCTGGCGCAGGTGCTTCCCCGGTACCCGCCGGTTCGGCAGGCGGCGGGGTCAATTCATTTCCCTTGTCTTGATTCGGCGTGCCACCCTTCTCCTGAAGGGGTTGATCCTTGGAGGGGGGCGTTTGTGCCGGTTTCTGCTCCGGTTTGACCGGTTGCGCCGATTGGGCGGCCATCTGCCGTGGCTTCCTCGGCGATTGCGCCATGCTGGTATCCCTGGGTTTGCCCTGACTCATGACCACCGGGCGCAGAAAGATGACCAGCTCCGATTTTTTGGTCAACCGTGCCTGATTGCCGAAGAGAAATCCCAATCCCGGCATGCGGCCAAGGACTGGCAGGCCATTGGTATCCTCTGCCGTGACATCCTGCATCAGACCGCCCATGACTGCCACCTGTCCCGAATGGACCCGCATCAAGGTTTCCATTTCCTTCACTTCGATCAGGGGAATCTTGCTTTCGACATCTTCTTCCAGACCCGTTGTCAATGTGTTTCTTTTCAGGGCGGGGTTGGGATCTTTCTTCCAATCATAAATCCTGGAGATGGTCGGTCGCACGTTGAGGCTGACGATGTCGTTGCTGGATACCTGCGGGGTCACCGACATGATCAATCCCACCGGTACGGTATGCACCTTGGTATTGAAGACTGGAATCTGCGCCGTTGCCGTGTTGGTGTTTGTTCCGGTCGTGTTGCTGTTATTGCTGGCACTCGATTCCAGGGTGAAGAATACTTCGTTTTTCACAACTTTGAGCAGAGCTGCCTGATTGTTGAGCGCCATGATCTTGGGCGACGACAACACTTTGGTATTGCCGAAGGTTTCCAGGACTTTCAACGCGACGCTGATGGTGCCGTTGGAACCGGTATCACCATCATGTTGAATGGTGAAGAAATCCAGGGGTTCATCCAGGGGATTCATTTTGGAAAATGCACCACTGACGGTCATCCCCGCTGCCTGGTTGAACACCTTGTTCCAATCGACCCCTTCCTGAAACGCATCGCTCAACTCGACTTCGACCACGGTCGATTCGATCAAAACCTGACGGTGGACGTTGTCCAACACCGTATCCAGATATTTTTGGATCCGCTCATGTTGGGTCGAAGAGGCATAGACTGAAATCAATCCCGCTTCCGGATTGATGGCGGCAATGCCGACGTGATCTCCTTCGGCAGGGGGGTTCCCACCTTCTTCGGTCGCCTGACCGGTCGGTGGGACCACGGAACCGAGGAGATCGCCCGCACCCGCAGCGGGGATGACCGAGGAGGAGGTTCCGGTTCCCAATCCGGTTTCGCCGCCGGCCACGCTCGTCGCGGAGGTCATGCCATTGTTGCTCATCTTTTCACTGCCGATGATCATCTGAATGTTCTGGGTCAGGGTACGCCAGAACCGGTTGGTCGATGATGTTGACAGACTGCTGGAGGATTGATTGAAATCGGATCCCGTCAAATCGGAAGAGGTCAACGCAGAGGTGGAGACCTGGGTGGAGACCTTGTTGGCACTCACCGAGTCGCGCATGACGTTGATGTAATCCACCTGATAGATCTTCAGGTAGGGGCGGTCCGGTGAAACGATGACCGTTTCGCCGTCAATTTCATAGCGGATTCCCACCTGCTTGGCCACCCGGTCGAGGATTTGCGGCAAGGTTTGATCGATGGCGCTCAAGGTGACCCTTCCGGTGATTCCGGGATAGACATCGATATTTTTGTTGGCATCGCGGGCCAGGGCGAACAGCAGGTCGCGCACCGGCATTTCCGTGACGGTGATGGTGTACACCTCATCACGTCGGCCCGGTTCCGCCCCGTTTTTCATTTCCGCCACCACTTCAGGTACGATATCGCTCCCGGCCGCGATATGGACGGGTGGATCGGTGGGACGTAGAAAGTGGGATTTTGAGGCCTTGATGTCGGTGGATTGACAGGATGCGATGAACACACCCCCCAGAACCGTTCCAAGGATCCATGCACCGCGGTAACGTTCTTTCCATGAAAAACGTGGCAGAAGGCGTCCCTGGGATTGAACAGGCATCATGATTTTTCCCCAATCGTCATTAGTCCATCCCCCCCGAGGGGGTCGGGTCAAGCGTGATTCATCATGTGTCTCAAGCAAATTTCAAGCCATGGACTGCCAACGATCTTCGGATACCCGGTGGGACAGAACTTCGTGCAGGCGTGCAAGGAACTGTTCCCGGGAAATTTCCCGGGCGCCGAACCGCAACAGATGGGGGGTGGTCATCTGACAATCGATCAGGGAATAGCCCCAGTCAGACAATTTTCGGACCAGGGTGACAAATGCTGCCTTGGAGGCATCGGGCTGGTGATGGAACATCGATTCACCAAAAAAACATCCCCCCAGGGCGATGCCATACAAACCCCCTGCCAACTGTCGGGCGCCATCACGGGTCATCCAGGCTTCCACGGAATGGGCAAATCCCAGTTCATGCAGCCGGACATAGGCGGCGATCATCTCCCGGGTGATCCAGGTGCCGTTGGCCTCGGGTCGGTTTGCCCGGGCGCAGGCGGTGATGACCTCGGTGAAGGCGGCATCACAGGTGATGTCGAAGGTGCCCCGTTTGAGGGTTTTCTTCAGGGAGCCGGGGATGTGCAACCGGTCCGGTTCCAGGATCAGCCGGGGATCGGGACTCCACCACAGCAGGGGATCGCCCTCGGAAAACCACGGGAAAATACCTCCGGCATAGGCGGCCAGCAAACGACGGGGCGACAGGTCGCCACCGATGGCCAGCAATCCATTCTTTTCCGCCAGGGATGCGGCGGGGAACCCGGGATCTTCCGTGAGCAGAAAAAGCGCCACAGCCGTTCAGTGTGCCTCCCCCCAGTTGTAGCCGGTGCCGATGTCCACCTTCAGGGGGACGGTCAGTTCCATGGCCGTTTCCATGGTCGATCGGATGACTTCCTTGACCGTTTCCACTTCTTCTTCCGGGGTTTCCAGGACCAGTTCATCATGGACCTGAAGGATCATCCGGCTTTTGAGTCCTTCGTTTTCGAGCCGATGGTGCAGGCGGATCATGGCGATTTTGATCAAATCGGCGGCGGAACCTTGAATGGGGGCGTTGATGGCGGTGCGCTCCGCCACTTCGCGCAGGTTGCGGTTGGCATGATTGATTTCCCGGATGGGACAACGTCGTCCCCCCAGGGTGGTGACGTAACCCAGACTCCGGGCCGAGGCGATGGTTCGTTCCATGAATTCACGCACCCCCTGATAGCGGTTGAAATAGACCTCCATATAACGTGCCGCTTCAAAATTGGAAATTTCCAGGCGTTTGGCCAAGCCATAGGGACTCATGCCATAGATCAAACCAAAATTGATCGTCTTGGCCATGCGTCGTTCGGTGGGACCGTCGGCACCGAACAATTCCCGGGCGGTTGCGGAATGAACGTCGAGATCGGCGGCGAAGGCCTCCTTGAGGCGACCGACATCGGCCAGATGGGCCAGAAGACGCAACTCCACCTGGGAATAATCGGCGGCCAGCAACAGGCAACCGGGTGGCGCGACGAAGGCCCGGCGAATGGCGCGGCCATCGGTGGTGCGTATGGGGATGTTTTGCAGGTTGGGTTCGGATGAGGAGAGCCGACCGGTCAGGGTGATGGCCTGGTTGAAACTGGTATGCAACCGTCCCGTTTCCGGATGGATCAGTTCGCGCAGGTTGTCGGTGTAGGTCGATTGCAGCTTGGTCAGGGAGCGGTATTCCAAAACCCGGGCGGCCAGGTGGCTTCCCTGTTCCGCGAGTTTCGTCAATACCGTCACATCGGTGGAAAATCCGGTTTTGGTTTTCTTCCCCCCCTTGATCCCCATTTTATTGAACAGGATTTCTCCCAGTTGCTGCGTGGAATTGACGTTGAACGGTTCTCCCGCCAACTGTTGAATGTCCGCGGCCAGTACGTCGCAACGGTGTCCCAGATCCACCGACATGGAGCGCAATACCTCCTGGTCGATCAATACCCCCCGATGTTCCATATCTCCCAACACTGCGAGCAATGGTTCTTCGACCGAGGTGTAAAGGTGCCATGAATCGGTCCATTGTTGCAGTTGCGCTTCCATTTTGACCGCCGCTTCCCAGGCCACTTCAGCATCTTCGCAGGCATAGGGGACCGCCTTGTCGAGGGGGATGTGGTTGAAGGTGACCTGATTTTTCCCGCTTCCCGCCACCTCCTTGAAGGTGATCGTGGTGCGGCCCAGTTCTTCCAGGGCAATGGTATCCAGGTTGTGGCGGCGGTTGGATCCGTGCAAAAGATGGGAAAATACCATGGCATCCCGGAAGGGTCCGCGAAGATGGATGCCATATTTTTTCAGGAGGACATATTCATATTTGATGTTTTGACCGACTTTGATCCGGTCGGAGCGTTCGAATACGGGTTTGAGCCGTTCAAGAACCTGGTCGCGGTTCAACTGTCCTGCGGGGGTTGCCTCCGGGGTGTGTCCCACCGGCAGATACCAGGCCCGTCCCTCCCCCCAGGAAAAGGAGAGTCCGACCAGTTCCGCCTTGACCGGATCGGTTCCGGTGGTTTCGGTATCCATCGAAAACCGGGGCTGTTGTTCCAATTGTTGGACGAAGGTTTCAAACGCGTCCATGGTGATGACGCTCTGATAATCGACCGGGGGGTGGTCGGCGATGGCCGCAGTGACGGGGAGGGGGGAAGGGGCTGCGGTTTCCTTAAGTTTCCGGGCCAGGGAGGCAAATTCCATTTCGGTGTAGAAGTTCAACAACCGGTCCCGATCCACGGGTTGTCGCCGCAAGGTTTCCAGATCGATGGCCATGGCATCGGGGACTTGGCATTCGATGGTCACCAGTTTCAGGGCGAGACGGGCCTGCTCCTGATGGGCGATCAGGTTTTCCCGGCGTTGCTTTTGGGGAATTTCATCCACCCTGGCCAAAAGGGGGTCCAACCCGCCGAATTCCTGTAACAATTGTGCCGCCGTCTTGATGCCGATCTTGGGGACCCCTGCAATGTTGTCGGAAGTGTCGCCGACCAATGCCATGGCCTGGGTCAGCAGGGGGACTGGAACGCCCCACAATTCTTCCACCTCTTTCGGACCGATCCATCGATCCTTGCCGGTATCCAGAATTTTGATCCGGTCGGTGATCAATTGCATCAGATCTTTGTCGCCCGAGACGATCACCACCTCAAATCCCGCTTCTTCCCCTTTGCGTGCCAGGGTGCCCAGCACGTCATCCGCTTCATATCCGGGGATGGCGAAGGAGGGGATGTTGAATGCCGCCACCAGTCGATGGATGGGTTCGATCTGACAGGCGAGTTCCCCGGGCATCGTTTTGCGGTTGGCTTTGTAATTTTCGGATAAGGCGTGGCGGAAGTTGGAACCTTTGGCGTCGAAGGCGACCCCCAGAAAGTCGGGTCGATGGTGTTCCACCACTTTTTGCAACATGTTGTGAAAACCGAAGATGGCGTTGGTGGGAAATCCATCACGACGGGCAAGACCGCGCACACCATGAAAGGCGCGATGGATGTATCCGTTGCCATCGATCAAAAACAATCGTGGGGGTGTGCGCTTTTCGTGCATGGCCTGATCCTCTGGAAAAAAATGATTAAGAAAAAAAAGGGTCTCAAGGGATTGCCCCCAAAGGTTCTTCTTTGTTTTGATCGATCACCGAAATCAAAACCTAATATCAACATCCTTATTCACAACGCCTTGCCATGGACCTTCAAGCGGTCGCACAATACACACCTTGACCTGCATGCTACGTCCAGCAAGGAGCTCAGAGCAACCATGCCCTACCGTTTTCGTCCGGAATGGATCCGGTCCTGGCGGCTGTTGTCGCCCGTACTCTTGTCCCTTCTCACCGTCATGCCCGCAAGGGCCGATGAGCCGGTCGTCCTGGAAAAAGGTCATGCCATTCCGCACAAGGGTGCCATGGTGACCCGGTTCCGCGAAGATCTCTCCCCGGAACTCGACGGTCCCGAAACCATCGTGCGCAAATATGAAGATGAACAGGGCAACCAGGTCCTTGAATTCGTCATCAACGGTTCGCTGTTTCAACTCCAGGTCATCCCGGCCAATGGTGTCCCCTATCTCCTGATCGATACCAACGGAGATGGTTTGTTCGATTCCAAATTTCACGGCCATGAACCCCGTTTGGTGGTTCCACAGTGGGTATTTTTCCGTTTTTGACGATCAGCCCGGATTCTTGATTCCTTGAATTCCTACGTCACTCTGGCGGGGTTTTATACGTTTTATTTTGCCACCCTGGGGATCTGGATGCCCTATTGGCCGCTGTACATGTCTCATGTCGGGCATGGACCTGCGGCGATTGGTGTCGTGACCTCCTTGTCCATGGCCATCAAATTATTGGGTCCCCCTGTTTGGGGTCGTTTGGCGGACCGTAGCGATTCCCGCAGAAACATCATCGTTGCCACGTCCCTGGGTGGCTTGCTCTCCTCGGGGTTGTTTTTGCTTGATTCCCGCTTTTTTCTACTCGCTACCGCCGTCGCCTTGCTCCATTTTTTTCACGTCGGCTCCATCGCCCTCGTCGAAACCACTGCCATGGAAACGGTGACCCGGCACCATTGGGACTATGGGCGCATTCGTCTGTGGGGTTCGGGTGGATTCATCCTCCTGGCCCTGGGTCTCGGCCCGCTGACGGATCGCTGGGGCCTGTGGCTGGTCCCGCTCGCTCTTTCCTTTTTCCTCCTTCTGCAAACCTTGATCGCGACCCGCCTGCCCGATTCTGAACAGCACCACCAACACCATTCCCCCTGCGCCCCACCCCGCCTGTTCCATCCCGAAAGCGTGTTTTGGTTTAATCTCATGGGACTTTTGATGCAACTCTCCCATGGCGCCTATTATGGATTCATGTCGCTTCATCTGGAACAGCATGGTTTTTCCAAAACGGCCATCGGTATCCTCTGGTCCCTGGGGGTACTGGCGGAAATTGCGATTCTTGCGGCATCCAATTTCATTCTCCACCGGTTCGGGGTTTCCCGGGTGCTGATCGGTTCCCTGTTGTTGGCGGCGGTGCGCTGGTCGATCTATTCTCAAACGCTTGACTGGCCGTTGCTCATCCTGGGACAATTGCTGCATGCCTTTACGTTTGGGACCTTTCACATCGCCGCCATCCGCCGGGTTTTTGAAACCTCACATCCCCGCTATCGTGCCACGGCACAAAGTTGGTTTTCCTCCATCTCCTATGGGGCGGGTCTCGGTCTGGGGTTGTTGCTCTCGGGATGGCTGTTCGACCGGATTGGTGCCCAATCCCTGTTTGCGCTCATGGCCGGGGTCGCTCTGGGGGGGATGATCGCGGCCATCCGCCACGCCAGACTTTTTGATCAGGGTCACCCCCATGACTGAACTCGATGCCGTCCATTGTCCCGTGACCCTGTCCCGCAAGCAGGCCGGAACCATCGTTCGCTTCATTCGTTTGCTCCATCATTTGCACCGCCTCCCCCGATACCTTGATCTGGTCACCCCCCTGCTTTCCGAAAGCGCCCGGTTTGAACCGGGCCATGAGGCGGTCATGATGGGATATGATTTCCACATCACCCCCGACGGACCCCGCCTCATCGAAGTCAATACCAATGCCGGTGGTTCCCTGCTCGCCTGGCGGGCACAACAACATGCCAACGGTCATCCGTTTCCCTTGCACGGTCGGCGCAACCGGATCATGGATTCCTTCAACGAGGAAATGGTCCTGTTTTCCCGGGGACACAAACAAAAACCGGAACATGTGATCATCCTTGACGAAACGCCGGAACGGCAATTCCTGTACCACGAGATGCAAACCTTTGCCGCTCTGTTTGCGCAATCGGGGATACCTGCCTCCGTGACCGCCCCTGAAACCCTTGAGGTGCAGGATGGTTTTTTGTTCCATCAGGGGCAGCGGGTGGACATGATCTACAATCGTCATTGTGATTTCTACCTGGATTCCAGTGCCATGGCCCCGGTGCGCGCCGCCTGGCTCGCGGGCAGGGTTTGCCTCTCCCCCAATCCCCGTACCTATGGCCTGTTGTCCGACAAACGGCGCATGACCCTTTGGAGCGATCCCCAGGTCGTTGCATCCCTGGGATTGTCTCCGGCGCAACAACGACTGCTCCTGGACATCGTTTTGCAAACACGCCTCATGGCGGGGGAGGATCCCGCTCTGTTGTGGCGGGAGCGGCAGCATTGGGTGTTCAAACCCGTCACCTCCCATGGTGGCAAGGGGGTGCTGTTGGGACGCAAGATCTCCAGGGCACGGTTCGATGCCCTGGTGCCCGGGGAGACGCTGGTCCAACGTTTGGCTCCCCCTTCGCTGACCCGTTGCACCGACCGCGAACAGCCGGTGAAAACCGATTTCAGATTTTTTGTCTATCGTCACCGTGTCCTGGGGATCGCCGCCCGCGTCTACCAGGGACAGTTGACGACGTTGCGTGAACCTGGAAGCGGTTATGCCCCGGTGCGGTTGGTTTGAAGCAGCGTACCGAATCCTTCGACGCTTTCCCGACTTGCAGGTCGTATTGGTATTCTTGAATCATCCTTTCCCCGCCTTTCCCCAAGAAGATCGTATTGGCATTCATGATCAATAAAATTGTGGTTTCCGCCATCGCGCTTCCCATGATTCCCTGATCGGCTGATGAAAACGGGGGCGGGGTTCTGAACCGCTCATTGCAGACTTCTCCGGGATGATCCTGCATGGCTCAAGGGTGACCATATTTTTTGCCTTGGACCATGTTATTCCTGTTTACCGGCATCAACCTTGAGTACACTGTCTTGCAAGGAACTGGTCGTGGTGATGAAGTGTCGGGCCAATTCGTTGGACTTGGACACTTCCGGTTACAATTGATAAATGCCCTGGAAACGGGGCGACCCAAATCATGGTGGAATATTCCTATGTCCGAACATACTCCTTCCCAACCGGAACGCAATTTCCGGTTAATGACGCCAAGCGCCGCTTTTGAAGCTTATTGCATTCGCGAGCGCCGACGCCTCGAAGCCATGGACACTTCGTTCAACGCCGATCTGTTCGAGAAGGCGCGTGCCCTCGTTCACGAACGCCTCGCTTCAGGAGAGAAACAGCCATGATCATTCGTCGCCTCCAGGCCGAAAACATCCTCAAGTTCACCCATCTGGACGTGGCGTTTCCACAGCGTGGAAACATCTTGATCAGTGGTGACAACGAATCGGGAAAGTCGGCCATCATCGAAACCATCTGCCTGGGCCTTTTTGGGCGGACCGCCAACCTGGACTACGATCAGACCCCCAAGGTGATTCATTGGGGTGATGCCCGTGGCTGGATTTCCCTCGACTTCACCGGTTCCGATGGCCAGAACCTGACGGTGTATCGCCATTTCAGCCGGCAGGATCCGCCACAGGCCCGTCTGAATGCCGAAGGGGTTGAAGATCCCATCGCCCGGGGCGAAGGGGAGGTCAATGCTGCAATTGCCCAGGCCATCGGGATGGAATTCGATCAATTCATCGAAACCATCTATCTGTCCCAGGGTGCCCCTGAAGGTGAAGATCCTGAAGGGATCGTCCGGATGGTTGCGGGTGTTGAAGAATTGGAGCTCCTCTCCTCGCAACTGGATTCTGAAATTAAAATGGGCCGGGAACAGGTCAATCGGATCGCCACCGAGTTGACCCATGCCAGTCAGGAATTGACCGCCCTCAATCTGCAACCGGGGTTGCTGGAACAGAAACGGGCGAAACTGGCGGAACTTTTGGGTCGGAAAAGTGCTTTGGAGGGAGAAGTCAGCAATCGCACTCAGCAACTCAATGGCCTGACTTCAGGATATAAAACTGCGACCAGTTCTTTTTCCGCGACCCTCCAGCAGGGAAAACAGGCGTCACTTGCCGCCTGGAATCAAAACCTGAAAAATCTTCAATCCGCGCTTGCCGGTCTCGCCCCCCTCAATCTGGGGGAGGCTTCCGCCATTGTCGCCCGGTTGCGGGAAAAGACTCAGCGGACCCTGGAAAGTCTTCAATCCTTCAATGCCATCGTTGATAAGAGCATCCAGGATGGAAAAAGCCGTTCCCATTGGCTTTCGGGGACCGATGCTCAAAGCATGGCCGGTGAACAACAAGCCCTCGCAGAAGCAGATGTCATCGCTTCCCGCCAACGTGGACGTGGCTTCTTTCAGTTTTTATTGTTCCTGATTCTTGCCGTGCCCGTGGGTGGCATTGGGGTCATCCTCTCTTTTTATTCTAAGGATCCACAGTTTACCCTGCTGGCGACGACTGCGGCAAAACTTGTGCCCGATTTGGAGCCCGTTTATCTTCAGGCCGCCATGGGAGTGGGGGGGCTGTTTTTGTTGATTTCCCTCCTTGGCCTTGGAAAAATCATCAAGAACATCGCTTTGAAATCGCAATACGCTCAAGCGCGGCAAGTCCTGGAAGATCGTGCTGAAGAAGAGAAAAAAATTGTCGCCATCATTGCCGAAACGGCCCAATTGCCGCTGTGTCAGCAGATTGCACGGTTGAGTGGCCTGGGTGATCAGGTGCCATGGAGCGAAAATCTGCAACAATGGCAACAATCCCAGGGCAGCAATCTGGTTGATGAAGCTTCCCTGTCGGCTCTGCTCAATGATTGGAACTCCGATTTTGGCCGGCTCAATCAAATATTGGAAGCCATGCTGCGCGCTCTGGATGATGAGCAGCGTCAGGCCAATGATCAGATCAATACCCTGACGGCAACCCTTTCCGGTTTGCAACAGGAGATCCAGCATGAGCAGGAGCGCAAGGATCGGGATCAGGCTTTGCGTGAACGCAGCCAGTCGCTCAAGGAAAACCGGACCCAGACGGCCCACGGCATTGATGTCCGCATGCTGGCACAACAGTTGATCCAGGGGGCCAGTCAGGAGATTGCCATTGGTTTCAGCATCGAACTCCGCCGCCTGATCGCCAAAACCGCACCTTTGTTCACCCGTGGTCGTTACCAACATTTGCGTATCGATGAAAACCTCAATTTGTCCGCCTTTTCTCCGGTCAAAAATGATTTTGTCGATTTTTCGGAAACTTCTCGTGGTTTGCGCCGGCAGTTGATGCTCTCCTTGCGTTTGGCTCTGGCACAGGCATTGACTGCCCGGGCAAACGCCCGATCTCAGTTTCTGATCCTGGACGAACCTTTTGTCCATTATGACCATGACCGGTTCAGGGAATCCTTTCATGCCCTGGGCAATATCAGTGATGTCATTCAGCAGATTTTTGTTGTCAATCAATCCTTCGATGCGGACTTGATTGAATCGGCAGCCTGCCATCTGCACTGCAACATTGATCAGGATGTCTTGGAAGTGGCATCTCCCGAGGTCGCAGGTTGAAAGGTGTGAGCCGATAGCATCAGGATTCGTGTTGCCATGATGGGGGAGAATCGACTTCCGATGGCCGTTAGTGTTCAGGGAAATGAATCGATGCCCGTATCTTGGCGGTGGTCTTTGGCTTTTGTTATCGGATTGGTCTGGACTTTAACCACGAATGCCGTTC
Source organism: Magnetococcales bacterium DCbin4 (assembly GCA_002753735.1). Taxonomy (GTDB): domain Bacteria; phylum Pseudomonadota; class Magnetococcia; order Magnetococcales; family UBA8363; genus UBA8363. Next base: position 1,020 of record PEAN01000068.1, on the reverse strand, counting down.
AGGCGGTCGAGGAAAGTGTCAACCGGATCCACATCAAGGGGTCCAACGCCATGATTGATGTGGTTCAGGCGTGGTCCAAAATCTATCAGGTGGAGAATCCGGGCGTTTTTTTCGAGATCGATGGTGGTGGCTCAGGCAATGGGATTGCCGCTTTGATCAATGGCCATGTGGATGTGGCCGTCACCACCCGATCTTTGAAACCCAGGGAAGCCCGGTTGATTGAGCAACGTTTCGGTGCTTTGCCTAAAAATTTCATCATCGGTCAGGATGCCCTTTCCATCGTGGTCAACAAGGCCAACCCGATCAATGGCATTTCGATGGATCAATTGGCAAAATTGTTTGGTCGTCATGACAGTTATACTTCCTGGAGTGATTTGGGCGTCACGGTGCCTGGTTGTGATGGCAATGTCATTCTGAGAATGTCGCGGAAAAATAATTCTGGAGATTACAACTATTTCCGGGAAACCATATTGCATGATCGGGGTCATTTCAATTCTGGGTTGATGACCATACGCGACGCGAAAAAGCTTTTGGATCGGATTGCAATGGCTCCCTGCGCCATCGGGTTTACCAGCATGGCCACGGTGACTTATGAGGTCAAAACCATCTGCGTCGCCCGCGACGATAAAAAAGGAACTCCCTGTATTCCGCCGACGGCCAACTTTACGCATAAAGGACTCTATCCTTTGGCCCGGCCACTCTATTTCTATACGCTTGACCAACATACACCGCTGGTACAGCCTTTTATCGATTGGGTTCGGGGGGGGCGTGGGCAGGAAATTTTGCGCAAATCGGGATTCATTGCCATTCAGGAATCTCAATCTGGCGACAAGGATCCGGTGGTGATGGTTCCGCAGAAAATTTCTGTCCCTTGATCGAGGGGTGGGAATTCTTTTGTTTCCGCCCAGGTACCCTTCGGATTTAATGTTTGAAAGAAAAAAGGGGTCTGGGGGATTGCCCCCAGGGTGTTGATTTTGGTGTTGATTTTGATTTTGTTTTTTACGCGCCCCATTACCCGAA